>JAPPHY010000003.1:0-128119 GCA_028877205.1 Chloroflexota bacterium
CGCGAAAGCTAGGGGAGCGAACGGGATTAGATACCCCGGTAGTCCTAGCCGTAAACGATGGGCACTAGGTGTTGGAGGTATTGACCCCTTCAGTGCCGAAGCTAACGCATTAAGTGCCCCGCCTGGGGAGTACGGTCGCAAGGCTGAAACTCAAAGGAATTGACGGGGGCCCGCACAAGCGGTGGAGCGTGTGGTTTAATTCGATGCTAAGCGAAGAACCTTACCAGGGCTTGACATGTTGGTAGTAGAAACCCGAAAGGGTAACGATCCCGGGGTAACTCGGGAAGCCTTCACAGGTGCTGCATGGCTGTCGTCAGCTCGTGCCGTGAGGTGTTGGGTTAAGTCCCGCAACGAGCGCAACCCTCGTCGCTAGTTGAATTCTCTAGCGAGACAGCCCCTAACAAGGGGGAGGAAGGTGGGGATGACGTCAAGTCAGCATGGCCCTTACGCCCTGGGCTACACACACGCTACAATGGTCGGGACAGAGGGTCGCGATACCGCGAGGTGGAGCCAATCCCATCAAACCCGGCCTCAGTGGGGATTGCAGGCTGCAACCCGCCTGCATGAACGAGGAGTTGCTAGTAACCGCAGGTCAGCATACTGCGGTGAATACGTTCCCGGGCCTTGTACACACCGCCCGTCACGTCATGGAAGCCGAGAATGCCTGAAGTCCGTGGGCTAACCCGCAAGGGAGGCAGCGGCCGAGGGTGGGGCCGGTGACTGGGACGAAGTCGTAACAAGGTAGCTGTACCGGAAGGTGCGGCTGGATCACCTCCTTTCTAAGGAGCCCAACGGAGGAGCATATCGCCCCTCCTACCGGGATCCCAGTTCGATCGGTGGGTGATTGGCCCCCGGCCGTGTGGTCGAAGCATGACCCGGACCCTTCGGGGTACGGAGGGAGCTCTCACACGACGGGGACCGTTCGGGGCGCAAGCCCCGAGAGAACCCACTGCTTACCATTGGCCATTTGCCTTCCTTCCGCTATTCAGTCGTCAAGGTGCGCCGCCTCCCAACCGTGCAGGCGGCGCTCTTCTTTTGGCGCATTCCGTGAAGCCCGCCCCAATCGCATTCCCATCCGGGCCGACCGCGGCCAACCCGCGGCGCGTCGGACAATTGACACCCCTACCTCTGATACATAGAATTGCCTTAGCCGTTTAACCCCCACACTTCAACGAATACCGCACACAACGTAAGTCGAAACGGCGAATAGCGCTCAAGCCACGGAGGTGCCCATGACCCAAACCACGACTGAGACCAAGATCAACCCCAGGCCGCTGGACGGCATCCGCATCGTCGACTTCACG
The DNA here is from genome assembly GCA_028877205.1 of Chloroflexota bacterium. GTDB lineage: Bacteria > Chloroflexota > Dehalococcoidia > Lucifugimonadales > UBA2985 > JAPPHY01. The sequence continues at coordinate 1,305 of JAPPHY010000003.1, forward strand.
TGGGTGCGTGCCGGTCCCTGGGCCACGCGATGGCTTGGCGCGCTCGGCGCGCAGGTCATCAAGATCGAATGGCCGCTGCGAGAATTCGGCAGAGCAGGAGGCGCCGCCGCTGCGCCGCCCGGCATCACGCCCACCCTCAACACAGGCGGAAACTTCAACGACACCAACGCCAACAAGATGAGCCTGTCCCTCAACGTGCGCAGCCCGCGCGGCATGGACATCATCCGCAGGCTCATCTCCGTCTCGGACGCCGTGGTGGAGAACTACAGCGCGTCGGTGCTCGAGAACTGGGGCCTTGGCTACGAGGAGCTCAAGAAGCTGAGAGAGGACATCGTCTACGTGTCCATGTCCGGCTTCGGCCACTCCGGCCGCCACAAGCACTACACCACGTTCGGCCCGTCCGCGCAGGCGTTGTCCGGCATGACGTTCGCATCCGGGCTGCCCGACAAGCCGCCGGCCGGCTGGGGCTGGTCGTACTTGGACGACTCCGGAGGCATGTACATCGCCTTCTACACCCTGGCAGCCCTGTTCCACAGGCAGACCACCGGCCGCGGCCAGCACGTGGACATGGGCCAGATGATCATGGGCGCAACCCTCAACGGCTCGGCGCTGCTGGACGTCACCATCAACGGCCGCTCCTCCACGCGGGAGGGCTACCCGCCGGGCAACCGCGCGCACTGGCCCGGCACGCCGCTGGTGAGCGGCTACCGCGGCCGCACGGTTGCGCCTCACAACAGCTATCGCACGCTGGGAGGCGGCTACAACGACTGGTGCACCATCGCCTGCTTCTCGGACGAGGAGTGGCGCAACCTTGTGTGCCTGATGGGCAGCCCGGACTGGGCCACCGACGCCAAGCTTGCCACGCTGCAGGGCAGGCTTCAAAATCAGGAGGAGATGGACCGGTGCATCGAGGAGTGGACGCTCACGCTGGAGAAGTACGACCTCATGCACAAGTGCCAGGCGGCAGGCGTACGCGCCATGCCCGTGCAGAGCAACGAGGACCGGGCGGAGCACGACCCACAGCTGCGTGAGCGTGGCCTGCTTCGCGAGGTCGACCATCCTGAGCTGGGGACGAGGCGTATGCAGAACGCCCCGTTCGTGCTCTCGGAGTCTCCCGCTAGGAACCATCGACACGCGCCGCTCATCGGCCAGGACAACGAGGAGATCATCACCGGCATCCTGGGTATGAGCCGCGAGGAGCTGGTGTCCGGCTACAGCGACGGAACGTTCTGGCCCGACTCGATGGACCTCTATCCCTACCAGAAGGAGCTGCTGCAATGACTACTCAGAACAGCGCAGGCGGCCCGTTTACAGGTGTACGAGTGCTGGAGCTAGCCGACGAGAAGGGACAGTGGTGCGGCAAGCTCCTCGGAGACCTGGGCGCGGACGTGATCAAGATCGAGCCGCCCGGCGGCGAGTCTACCCGTACGGTCGGCCCTTTCTACCAGGACAGCTTCGGGCCGGAGCGGAGCCTCAGCTTCTGGCACTACAACACCTCCAAGCGCGGCATCACGCTGGACCTGGCATCGGAGGGCGGCCGCGGGCTGTTCCGGCAGCTGGCCGCCGGCGCAGACCTGGTGATCGAGTCCTTCCCGCCGGGCTACATGCCGTCGCTTGGCCTGGGCTACGACGACCTAAAGGAGCTGAACCCGCGCATAATCGTGTGCTCCATCACGCCGTTCGGCCAGACGGGGCCCTGGCGCGACTTCCTGACGAGCGACCTGCTGCACCTCTCGGTCGGCGGTCAGATGGGGTCGTGCGGCTACGATGACGTGCCGGATGCGCCCCCAATCGCTCCCGGCGGCGGACAGGCGTGGCACATGGGCGGACACTACGCCTGCATGGCCATAACCGCGGCCCTGATACACCGCGGCAACACAGGCGTAGGCCAGTATATCGACGTCTCAGTCCACGAGTCCTGTGCGCTCACAACGGAGGGCGCAATGGCATCCTGGATCTACAACGGCAAGACCATGATCCGGCAGACCGGGCGCCACGCCGGCATGACCCCCTCGGCGCCAACGCAGACGCTGTGCAAGGACGGCAAGTACGTCAACATCCAGCTTCTCGCCTTCAGGCTGTCGCCGGCCCAAGTGCGACAACTAGGCGAATGGATGGATCGGTACGGCATGGCGGACGACCTGCTGGACGAGAAGTACCAGGACACGGCGGTGATTCAGGAGCAGGCCGACCACATCAGCGAAGCCGTGCGCAGCTTCATAAACAACATGACCCGGGATGAGGTGTACGCGGGCGCGCAGGAGATGGGCTTTTCGTGGGGCGCGGTACGAGCGCACGATGAGCTGCCGGACGACGGCCAGCTAAACGACCGCGGATTCTGGGTGCAGGTTGAACACCCGGACCTGGAGGAGACCTTCACGTACCCCGGTGCGGCCGCCATCTGGAGCGACTCGCCATGGGGCATCTCCCGCCGCGCGCCTCTTATCGGCGAGCACAACGAGGAGGTCCTGTGCGGGGAGCTGGGCCTCTCGCGGGCGGCGCTTGCAGTCCTGGCTGAAAGCGGCGTGGTCTAGCGGCGCGGCGAGCGGACGCCTTCCGGCCCGCTCGTGGTGAGCCCGTCGAACCATGAGCGAGCGGAAACGCGCGTCGGCCTACCACAACCGTCACCCTCGCGAAGCTTGTCCCTCACCTGATGCGGGAGCGGGGGTCTAGCCCAAGGGCGTGGTGGTGGACTGCCCGCCACCCCACCAGGTAATAGGTTCCTGCTTTCGCAGGAACGACGGAGCAGTTCTCCGCTCGCCCTTCGACACGCTTGGGGTGAGCGGGCTGGAGGACACGGCCGCCGAGCTCCTGCAGCTGTCATTCTGAGCGCAGCGCAGCGGAGCCGAAGAATCTAGGGCCTCCGCAGTTGTACCATGCCCCGCCCCCAATGAGGCGCGCGTCCACGGGGTGGTGGGATGTGGCACGATCAGCAACATGCCCGAGGTTTCTCGACTCGGCTACGCCTCGCTCGAAATGACAGTGGCAGGCCGCATCAGCCGCCCAGCAGCGCCTTGGCCGCGGCGCCCGGGTCCGGCGCCGTGACCAGCGCCTCGCCCACGAGCACGGCGTGCACGCCCGCGCGACCGAGCCTGACCACGTCGTCGCGGCTGTGGATGCCGCTCTCGCTGACCAGAATGCGGCCCTGCTGCGCGCGTGACGCCAGCCGCTCCGTCAGTGATATGTCGGTCGTGAAGGTGTGCAGGTCACGGTTGTTGATGCCGATGATCTCCGCGCCGGCCGCGACCGCCGCGTCCATCTCCTCCTCCGTGTGCACCTCCGTCAGCGCCTGCATCCACAGGCTCCGGCAGACGCCCAGGAGCTCGCTCAGCTGCTCCGGCGCGAGGATGGCCGCGATCAGCAGGACTGCGTCCGCGCCGTTTGCCCGCGCCTCGTAGACCTGGTAGGGGTCGAAGAGGAAGTCCTTGCGCAGCACCGGAGTCGCCCACGAGCCGGTCGACTCTTTCACCGCCTGCATGTGCTCCAGGCCGCCCTGGAAGTGGTCGCGCTCCGTGAGCACCGATATGGCGGCCGCGCCGTTCTCGGCGTAGGCCGTCGCGAGCGCCACGGGGTCGTAGTCGTCGCGCAGGAGACCGCGCGACGGCGACGCCTTCTTGCACTCGGCGATGAGGCGCGGGCCATCGCCCATGAGCGCACCGGACAGGTTCAGGGGAACCGGGAGGCCGCCGATTCGCTCCTCCAGCGCTGCTAAGGGCGTCTGCGCCCTGTGACGCTCCACCTCCAGCCGCTTGACCTCCACGATGCGGTCGAGAATCGTTGACATGGCGTTTCGTCTACTCCAGACTGCTGCTGAGCTCCACCCAGGCTCGGAGCTTTGCCAGCGCCCGGCCGCTGTCGATGGACTCGGCTGCGAGGGCAGCTCCGTTAGCGAGGTCTGACGCGGCATCGCCGGCCACGAGTGCTGCGGCCGCGTTCAGGACCACCACGTCACGGTGCGGGCCCGGCTCGCCGGACAGCACGCGCTCCATTGCGGCCGCGTTTTCCTGCGCGGTGCCGCCGCGAATGGCCTCCGGCGAGGCGCGGGACAGGCCCGCGTCCTCCGGCGTTATGGTGAAGGCTTGGATGTCGCCGTCCTTCAGCTCCCACACCTGCGTCGGAGCGGAGATCGAGACCTCGTCCATGCCGTCCTCGCCGTGAACGACGAGAGCGTGCTGCGAGCCGAGAAGTCGCAGCACCTGCGCCATCTTCTCGCCAAGCGCCCCGTCGGCCACGCCCAGCACCTGCCGCTGCGCGCCCGCGGGATTGGTGAGCGGGCCGAGGATGTTGAACACGGTGCGTATGCCGATCTCCCTGCGGGGCGGGCCCGCGAACCGCATGGCGGGATGGAACGTGGGAGCGAACATGAAGCCTACGCCCACCTCGCGGAGGCACCGCTCAACGCCCTCCGGTCCAAGATCGATCTTGACGCCTGCGGCCTCCAGCACGTCGGCGCTGCCTGCCGCGCTGGTGATGGCTCGGTTGCCGTGCTTGGCGACACGCATGCCCGCGCCGACGGCCACCAACGCTGCGATGGTGGAGACGTTGATGGAGTGGGTGCCGTCGCCACCGGTGCCGCAGGTGTCCACCAGGTCGTCGTCGATGCTGACGCGCAGGGCCTTGTCTCGCATAACGCGAGCCATGCCTGCGATCTCCTCGGCGGTCTCGCCCTTGATGCGCAGGGCGGTCACGAATGCGCCGAACTGGGCGGGCGTGGCCTCGCCAGTCATGATTAGCTCCATGACGCCGGAGGCGTCGTCCGCGGACAGGTCCCTGCCCGCGACCAGGTCGGCTATAGCTTGCTGCACCATTTCTCGTTCGCTCCTGGGTAGAGTGTCGCCGGACGGGCTGCCACGCGGGTCACGTAGTCAGGCTCGCTTCAAGGTCGAGCTGCGGCTGCAAGGCCGGGAGGCGCGCTTCCAGGGCGCGCTGCGCCGCTGCCTCGCAGTAGTCGGTGTTGGTCTCGTAGCCCACGAACAACCGCCCAGCGCGCACCGCCGCCACGGCCGTGCTCCCGCTGCCCATGAACGGGTCGAGCACAACCTCGCCGGCGTATGTGTATAGCTGAATGCACCTCTGCGGCAGCTCCACGGGGAAGGGCGCAGGGTGTCCGACGCGCCGGGCGGACTCCGCCGGGAAGCTCCACACGCTGCGGGTCAGCTCCAGGAACTCCTCCGATGCCATCGTCGGTTCCCGCCCGTCAACCTTGGGCCGGCTGAAGGTCTCCTTGGAGAATACCAGGATGTACTCGTGGATGTCGCGGAGCGTGGGGTTGGCGGCCGACATCCAGCTGCCCCACGCGGTCGATGGACTTGCGCTTGCGGCCTTGTCCCAGATGATCTCGCCACGCATGAGGAAGCCGAGGTCCAGCATGTCCTCGATGATGAAGGCGTGGAGCGGCAGGTACGGCCGCCGGCCCAGGTTGGCGATGTTGATGCACGCCCTGCCGCCGGGCACCAGCACGCGGTGCACCTCCGCCATCACCCGCTTGAGGAACGCCCGATACTGGTCCAGCGTCAGGTCCTCGTCGTAATCCTTGCCGACGTTGTACGGCGGCGAGGTGACCATGAGGTGTACGCTGCGATCCGGCAGCTCCCTCATGCTCTCGCTGGTGTGCTGGAATACTTGATTCGCGACGCCGTCGGGCAGCGGGTTCTCCTCGTAGCGCACGCGGGACTCGGTTGGCAGGCCCTCGTAGAGGCGGCCGGCGTAGAACTTCGCCGAGTCGTGTCCGATGCGTCCGCTGGTGCCGAATGAGCTTGTCTGGGTCCCCTTGCGCCGTCGAGTGCGGTCCATGCGCGGCCCCTACATCCTCAGGAAGTTGCGCAACAGGTCCTTGCCCACCGTGGTCAGTATCGACTCCGGATGGAACTGGACGCCCTCCACGGCGTACTCCTTGTGGCGCACGCCCATGATGAGGCCGTTGTCCGTCCAGGCGGTGACCTCCAGCGTGTCCGGCAGGTCGTCGCGGTAGATGGCGAGGGAGTGGTATCGAATGGCCTCGAACGGATTGGGCAGCCCGGCGAACAGGCCCCTGCCGTCGTGGTGGATGACCGAGGTCTTGCCGTGCATGATCTCGCCCGCCCTGTCGACGGTGCCGCCGTGGCTGAAGCCGATGCACTGGTGGCCCAGGCATACGCCAAGGATGGGCGTGCGGCCCTCGAAGTGGCGAATGAGCTCATTGGAGATGCCGGCCTCCCTGGGCGTGCACGGCCCGGGGGAGATGACGATCTTCTCCGGCGCCATGAGCTCCACGTCCTCGAGGGTGGCCTGGTCGTTGCGCACAACCTCCACGTCTGCGCCAAGCTCGCACAGGTACTGGTAGAGGTTGTAAGTGAAGCTGTCGTAGTTGTCGATCAGAAGGATCATGGTGTCTTGCCTCCACCGCAATTGTACCCGCGGACGGCGGGTGAGGTAAAGCGTCGGCTGGGCGCGCGGGTGCTGCGAACTTGGGCAGTTCAGAGCCGTCTCTCGTTCTGCTAGACTTACCACATGCGTTCCTACGACAACTGGCACGCGCGACTCGCAATGGGCCTGCTCGCGGCTCTGCTGGCCGTAGCCTGCACGCAGGCACAGCCTACGCCAAGTCCGATCCCTTCGCCGTCCGCGACACCACCGCCGGCGCCCACTCCCAGTCCAACGACCGTCCCGACACCGACGGCCACGGCCGCGCCGACGCAAACGCCGTTGCCCACGGCAACCCCCATACCGACGCTCCAGCCCACACCGGTCAGGGAGCGGAACGCCAACCTTGCCCCGTTCAGGCCGCGCTCGTGGACGTACCCGCTAGTGGCCGCGCCCACTCTCGGCTCGCAGAGAGTCGACGTACTCTCCGTGGACTCCGACACATACATCAGCTGGGCAGTTGGCAACGACGCGTTGGGAAGCGTGGACTACCCCTTCTTCGTGGACGTGTACCTTGACGGCGTCCTGGCTGAGCGGTGGTCTATGCCGGGCCTGGGAGCAGACGAGGTCATCGCCCTGACGGACTGGGAGAAGCTCAAAGAGAGGATAAGGCTGGATCCGGGCAGCCACACGCTGAGACTGGTTGTGGACCCGACCGACCTGGTGCCGGAGCTGGACGAGAACGACAACGTGTACGAGGTGCAGTTCACCTGGGAGGCTCCGTCCGAGCCCGCGGCCACGCCGGCAGCTCCACCGAACCGGCTGCCGGACCTGGCTCCGGCGATCCCGGACGGCTGGACAGACTCGCTCATTGCAACGTCATACAGCGGCGACAGGACGGACGGGCCTCTGTCCGTGAACGTCCCCACGTACATCAGCTACGGCTTTCGCAACGAGGGCCTCGCCAGCTTCGAGGAGAGGTCGTGGGTGTACCTGTACCTGGACGACGTGCTGGTGTCCGCTCAGGTTGGCGTGGGCCTGCTGGCCGAGGAGACGGTCGGCAGCGCCCAATGGGTCGGCCTGCTCGACTCGATCAACCTGACGCCGGGTGTGCACAAGCTACGCCTGGAGCTGGACGCGACCAACCTGATCGAAGAGGCGGACGAAAGCAACAACTCCATCGAGAAACTGTTCATGTGGGGTCAGGGCGCCGTCGCGCCGATGACGCCCGGCCCAACGCCAACGCCGCGCTTCATACCCGAGCCTCTCACGCTGCCCAACCTGGTGCCAGGCTGGCGGCTTGACTGGGACGGCCCCATCATGGTCTCGCACGAGCTGGGCACATTCCGCAATAGCCCGCTAACCACAGACATGGTCCCCCACGTGGATGTGGTTGTCCACAACGAGAGCACTGTGGCGGCAACGTTGCCATTCACGGTCGACCTCTACCTGGACGGAGCGCTGGCACACTCCTTCGACTTCGAGGATGCCATGCACCCCAACGCGCTGTGGTGGTCGGCGGACTGGGACGGCCTCGGCGGCGAGGCCGGTGTCACTCCAGGCGAGCACACGCTGAGGATGGTCATCGATCCCGACAACCGGGTGGTCGAGGCCAACGAGGCAGACAACGAATACGAGGTCACGCTGAGCTGGATCAGCGGCCCATTGCCCGAGCCGTCGCCCACCACGTACACGCAGGATGAGCTGCGCGCGATGCTCTCCGACCTGCAGGAGTTGGTGGACAACCGGGAGCCGGTCCTTGAGCCCGGAGTTCGCGACAATACCGGGGACGTGCTCCGGGTGGCGGAGGCGGGCTACTACCTGCTCACCGGCACTAGCCTCCGCGACGAGCGCGTGGACGTCTACCTGCTCAACCAGCGCGAGTACATTGACTGGATCGACGACCACTACATCGAGCGGCTGGCGCTTACCGACGGCGCGGACCGGGCCGCAATCCTGGTCGAGCGGGACTACGTGCTGGAGCACTCGGGCGGGCTGAAGCTGCCACGCTACGGCAAGATCGCTGTGGCGGTCGACGCAGAGCGCGGCATGGCGGAGGTCATCGGCTCGCTGATGCACGAGCTGGGCCACATGCGACAGTCCCTGCTCAACCCCAACCAGGGCCGGGGAACTTCGTCACGCGATCCGGATGCCCTGAAGGAGGCTCAGGCGCAGCAGTTCGAGCGGGCCTTCTGGCTGGAGATGGAGCGATTCACCGGCCTGGAGCTCCTCTCCTTTCCGGACCACCCCGGGCTGAACGACCTCATCAGCTTTGGCTTTGATACCTGGTTCGCCGAGCCGGACGTGAGCGTGCACACATTCGGGTTCCTGATCCAGTGGCTGTCCGTGCTGGGCGACCCGAACCTGGTGCACCTCAAGGAGGAGCTGACGTCCCAGGGGCGGCTGGGTCGCGACGCCTCGCTGGAGCTGTACGACTACCTGGTGGCCCTGCCCGCGGAGTCCGTGGAGGCGTATGTGCAGGCCAGGGCGCAGTCGATCCCGACGCACGGCGAGACCATCAAGGAGATTGCGACAAGCAGGCTTGTTTCCGACCTCCACCCGGACCGTGAGGGCTCTCCCAGCCTTCGGGAGATGGGACTGCTTGCGCCATAGCGCGTTTGACCACCACTGCGCGGTGTACTAAACTTGATAGACGCCCGCGTTGCCGAGTGGTGTAGCGGTAGCACGCCTGACTCTGGATCAGGTAACCCTGGTTCGAATCCAGGCTCGGCAGCCAGCTTGCTTTCTCTTCAACAACACTGCGTTCGCCTCTTCACTTATCCCAAGCTGCTCAGTGTCGCCGCGGCCGTGAGGACGGCCTATCCTGATAGACGGAAGCTGGCCTGGGAGCTTTGAGAGACAAGCTTGGTATGGTACGCTTAGATGTAGGAATACCAAACAGGCTACTTCATCGCCTCGTGGGAGGGAACATGGGCCAGAAACTGAAGCAGGGCGATAGATTTCCATCGATCGCGCTGAGGCTGACCAGCGGCGAGAGCGTTACCTTGCCGGACGGCATGCCCAGCCGCTATGCCGCAGTGCTCTTCTACCGCGGCCACTGGTGAGGCTACTGCAAGCGGCAGTTGGCCGCGTGGGAGGAGCGCAAGGCGGAGCTGGAGGAGTTGGGCGCCACCGTCTACGCCGTCAGCGTGGATACCCTTGAGCAGTCGCAGGAAGTGGCCGAACGCGGCCTGACATTCCCTATCGCCTATGGTGCGACCCGCGAGGACGCCGACCTGATCGACGCCTGGTGGGACGACGGCCACGGCGGTCACATTCAGCCGGCGGAGTTTCTCCTGGGACGCGGCGGCGTGGTTCTCGGCTCCATGTACGCATCCGGTCCGGTGGGCCGCATGTCAGCCGAGGAAGCCATCCAGCTGATAAACTCCCGGGAGCAGCGCCGGCGCGAGCGGGAGTCAAGCACGACCAGCTAGCTGCGCCGATTCGAGAACGGGCTGCTGCAAGGCTGCGCCGTCCCGCTGGTTCGTTCTGAGACCTGCGCCCTAGTCCCCGCTGCGGAGAATCTCGTCGATCTCCGTCATGTCCTCCGGCGTGAGCACCCAGTCGGCGGCCTTGACGTTTGCGGTCACCTGCTCGTTCTTCGTTGCGCCCGCAATCACTGAGCATACGGCGGAGTTGCCTAGAAGCCACGCAATCGCCAGCTCTACCATCGGATGGCCCCGCTCCTCGGCAAACGTCTCCAGCTTGCCAAGCATGGCGTAGTTCTTCTCCGTCAGGGTGTTGGCTTGGGCGCGCTCGTTGCCGGTCAGCCGAGCGCCCTCCGGCAGAGCTTCGCCCTGCCGGTACTTGCCGGTCAGGAAACCGCTGGCCAGCGGGTAGAAGGGCAGAATGCCAATGCTGTACTCGTGGCAGAAGGGCACCAGCTCCCGCTCGACGGAGCGGTTGAGCATGTTGTACTCGGGCTGCACGGTGACGAACTGGTTGAGGCTGTTGGCGCGGGCCAGCCAGTTGGCTTCGCTGACCTGCCATGCGGCGAAGTTCGAGCAGCCGATGTAGCGCACCTTGCCTTGGTGCACCAGGTCGTCGAGGGCGCGCATGGTCTCCTCGATCGGCGTGTTGGGGTCCGGCCGGTGGATCTGGTAGAGGTCGATGTAGTCGGTCTGGAGGAAGCGGAGGCTGGCCTCAACCTGGTTCATGATGTGGTTGCGGGACGCGCCTCGCCTGTTGGGGCCTTCACCCACGGGGTTGCCGGCCTTGCTGGCGATGATGACGTCGTGGCGGTTGCCCTTGAGCGCCAGCCCGATTCGCTCCTCGGACAGGCCGTTGCCGTAGCTGTCCGCCGTGTCGATGAAGTTGATCCCCTCGTCCACGGCGTGACGGAATACCCTTATGGAGCTCTCCTCATCCATCCTGAAACCAAAGTTGTTGGTGCCCAGCCCGACGACCGAGACGTGAAGGCCGGACGAACCCATGCGCCTGTACTGCATGTATGGTGCTCCTCTCCTGCGGTCAATGTGATTGTGACATTATACACGAATCCGGGGCTCGTCCCACGACGCGGCGATCCGCTCGTGGTGGTACGCGGCGCCTCCCAGCAGCATCTCGCCCGCGATGGCCCGCTTGTGGTACAGGTGCAAGCTCAGCTCTGTGGTGAAGCCGATGGCGCCGTGGCACTGGTGGGCCGTCGCGGTCACCTTGCGAGCGGCCTCGGCCGTCCACGCCTGGGCCATCGAAACTTGCGGAGCGTCGGAATGCCCGTTCGAGACCAGCCAGGCCGCCTGTTGCGTCAGGTGGCGCGCCGACTCCACGTCCGCAAGCATGTTGGCGCAGTGGTGCTGGATGGCCTGGAAGCTGCCGACGGGCCGCCCGAAGGCGTGCCGCTCCTTGACGTACTCGACGGTCATGTCCAGCGCCGCCTGCGCTCCGCCGACCAGCTCGGCGCAGCGGCCTATGCCCTCCCACACCATCATCCGGTTCACGAGAGGACCGCCGTAGTTCGCCAGGCCGAGCAGGCTCTGCGCCGGTGTCCATGTGTCCCGAAACTCAACCTCGCAAAACCTGTCGATTCCCATAACCGGCAGCCGCGTCACGGCAACGCCGGGGCTACCTGCATCGACCACGAACAGCGACAGGCCGTCTGAAGGCCCGCCGGTATCGATGGTCTTGGCAACCACTATCAGCCGGTCGGCGGGGGAGGGCACAAGCGTCTTGACGCCGTTGAGCACGTAGCCGCCCGCAGATGGTTCGGCCTGCAGTTCCACGCCTTCCGCGCCGTGGGAACCGCCCGGCTCGCGCAGGGCGAGAGCCATCGTGAGCTCGCCGGAGGCTATTCGCGGCAGGAGCTCCTTTCTCTGCTCCGCCGTGCCTGAGCCTAGAACGGCGAGCGCGCACACGGAAGTGGCGAGAAACGGCCCGGGCAGCAGGCTGCGCCCCATCTCCTCAAGCACGACCGCAAGCTCCGCGAATCCCAGCCCCGCGCCTCCGTAGAGCTGCGGTACTGTCAGCCCCAGCAAGCCCTTGGCGGACAGGCTGTGCCACGCCGATTGGGGGAGCGGGTTCTCGTCGTACTGCGCTGCCATCAGGAGCGACTCGGGCCACTCGCGGGCCAGCAGCTCGCTGACGGTGGAGCGGAGCGCTTCCTGTTGCTCGGTCAGGCCGAAGTCCATCACCGGGGCAGTCCAAGGCCGCGCTGGGCGATGATGTTTCGCTGGATCTCGGAGGCGCCCTCGTAGATTGTCTCCGAAAGCGAGCTGACGTCCCCCAACGCAATCCTACCCCGGAGGGGTAAACGATCGGCGTCTGGAAGGAGGAGGGCGTCGGGGCCCAGCGTGCGCAGGGCGACGGCGGCCACGTGCTGCCACGTCTCACTGGTCATCAGCTTGCTCATGGAGGACTGGTGCGTGATGGGCAGACCTTGGTCGCTGAGCCAGGCAACTTTGTACGCCGCGAGGCGGCTCGTCTCCACCTTCACCGAAGCATCCGCAAGCCGCTGGCGCACCGCCGGGTCGTCCAGTAGCGAGCGGCCGCCACTGCGCCCGGACGCCTGCGCGTACTCGATCACGTCTTCCAGCAGCCCCTGGGCGCGGCCCACGTTCTCGATGCCGGATCGCTCCAGGTCAAGGGCGCTCATAGCCACCTGCCAGCCCTCGTCGTGGCCGCCCAGGAGATTCTCGGTGGGTACGCGCACGTCGTCGAACACCACCTCGTTGAGCATGCCGTACCTGCCGTGGGACTCCTCGATGGGCTTCAGGCTGATTCCGGGGGAGCGCATGTCCACGAGGAAGTAGCCGAGGTTGTGGTGCCTGTGCTCCTCCGGGCCTGTACGTGCCAGCACGTGGGCCCAGTCGGCGCGGGCTGCGCCGCCCACGAACTTCTTGCGGCCGCTGAGCACGTAGTGGTCGCCATTCAGCGTGGCGGTTGTGGACATCGCGGCCATGTCGGAACCTGCCTCCGGCTCGGTGTATGCCTGGCACCAGAACACGTCGGCGCGGGCTATGGCGGGCAGGTGTATGCGCTTTTGCTGCTCAGAGCCGAACCGCATCAGGACGGGGCCGATAATGTTCGGCCCGTCGTCGAAGGCGACGACCTGTGGCACACCCCGGTACGACATCGCCTCCACGATGAGTGTATGGGTGACGCGTGATGCGCCGCGACCGCCGTGCTCAGAGGGCCAGTGGATGGTGGTCCACCCTAGGCGGGCCAGTTCACGGCGGGCCTCCGTCACCAGCGGCCAGAGCGCATCCGAGAAGGCGTCACGCTCGCACCAGCGCAGCTCCTCCGGCATGCAGTCGCGGATGAAGCGCTCCACCTCCGAGCGGAGGGCCACTTGCTCAGGGCTGAACCGGAAGTCCAACGCGTTTACTCTGGGTGTGTGGCCGCGCTCATCCGAGGCGGCTCCCGAGGAGTGGCCTACTCCTCCCACCACGATGAGCGATCGGACAGCGAGATCTCCAGGACCACCAGGTCCTTGTAGCTACCGAAGTAGTCCCTGATGCGGGCAGGCAGCGTGGCCACCTTCTCGAATCCCATCCTCTCGGCAACCTCGATTGCGGCGTCCTCGCGCTCCGGCACCAGCTCCATCACCACCCTGTACAGCTCCAGCTCGGCGGCGATGTCCAGAAGCTCACGCATGAGCCTGCGGCCCAGGCCCTTGCCCCTGAATTCCGGGTCCACCACCAGGCGAAGCTCGCCGATGTGCCTGCGGGCAAAGACGCGGCTCCTGTGAAGCGTGGCATCCGCAATGACCCTGTCGCCGTGGAGGGCCTCGATTGGGATTACGCGCTCCAGGTTGATGTCCTGCGTCCAGCCGTTGATCACTTCCGGGTCGGTCACCGTATCCTTCAGGTAGTACAGGTCCTCCTCCGGAACGCGCTGGAAGAGGCTGAGCAGCGCTTCGTTGTCACCTGAGGCCAGGGGTCTGATCTCCACCTCCGTGCCGTCGTTGAGAGAGAAGCTCTTGGGGTAGCCCTCAAAGGAAGGTGTAGATGGCATGGTCGCCTCCTTAGCTTGACTAGCTTGATGGCCCTACCACGGGGAGCGGGCCGCATACTGCAATTCTAATACACTCCGGCGCGGGATGATAGACCGCTTGCCCGGCCTCGGGTCTGTTGGAAAAGCCGCGCCTTTACAGGAACGTGACGGGGGATTGACTACCCTACCGAATGACAATACCATATGGTGAATCACGGCCGCCCAGCGGCCATGGTCTGTTTTGCTTAACGAATGACAGGAGACTGGAGGTCTCAAGCATGGGACGCTTGGCGATGACTCGATACTTTGCGCTAACGGCAGCGGCACTCATGCTGGCCGTCTTTGCGGGCTGCGGCGGCGGCGACCCCGATACCACGGAGGCCCCCAGCATATCGCAGGGCCGGTGGGCCCACACCGCTACACTTCTGGAGGATGGCCGCGTGCTGATTGTGGGCGGAAACATGTCAGCATCAGGCAAGCTGGATTCCGCCGAGATCTACGACCCCGCCTCCGGGACGTGGTCGTCTGCGGGCAGCATGTCGGACAAGCGGGGCGAGGGTCACACCGCCACGCTCCTGAGCGACGGCCGCGTCCTTGTTTTCGGCGAGACGGACGAGCCGACCGCGGACATCTATGATCCTGCCACCAACCAGTGGTCAACGGTGGCGAATCTGAACTTTGCGCGAGAAGCGGCTTCAGGCACGCTGCTGGCAGACGGCCGCGTACTGGTGGCCGGCGGCCTGGACGCTACCAAGGCGGGACGCGAGCAGGTGGATTCCGCAGAGATATTTGACCCTGCTACCGGTGAGTGGACACTGGCAGCCAGCATGGCCAACGTAAACTCCAACCACAAGGCGATCCTGCTAGGCGACGGGAGAGTCTTGCTCGCCGGAGGGATGAAGACGGAGATCTACGACCCGGAGACGGACTCCTGGTCAGACGCAGGAACTCCCGACCGCGAGCGGTCGTGGGGCTACACTGCGGACCTGTTGAACGACGGGAGAATCCTGGTGACCGGCGGAGTGTTCCTGCGCGGCGGCTGGCAGGGCATACCCAGCGCGCCCATCAGAAACGCGGAGATTTATGACTTTGACACTGGCGCGTGGGAGAGAAAGGCCGACATGAATGAGCCTCGCGGCGACCACGCTTCGGCGCTGCTCAAGGACGGAAAGGTGCTTGTGATAGCGGGCTCTGAGCTCGAAATGTATGACCCAGGCAGCGACACCTGGACGCTGGCCGGCAAGCTGATGACTGAGCGGGACCTCGACGAGCCCCTCCTCACGGCAACAGTGCTGAGTGACGGAACGGTACTGATTGTCGGCGGCAAAGGGGAGGTCGACGAGAGAGCGAGAGGCCTCGCAGCGGTTGAGATATACGACCCGGCCACGTTCGAGGCTGCTGAGTAGGACCCGAATCCGGGCACAGTCGCTGAGCCGGTGGGTCAGGCTATTTCATAGAGCAGACTAGCGGTACGGCGCTTAGGCCGTGCACGGGAGGGCCTAGTGGCAATGAGCAGAATGATTCGGTATCTCCTGGCATCGGCCTTCGTGCTACTGGCTGGACTTGCCGCCGGTTGCGGTGGCGATGGGGGCTCGGATACTGCCCCACTGGCGGAGGGACGCTGGGGGCACACGGCCATCGCGCTGGAGGACGGCCGCATCCTTGTGATCGGGGGTCAGTCAACCCCGTCCCGCAAGCTGGCCTCCGTGGAGATTTTCGATCCGGCTACGGAGATGTGGTCCTCCGCCGCCAGCATGTCCCACACGCGCAGCTCGGGGCACAGGGCGGTACTGCTTCAGGATGGCCGCGTGCTCGCACTGGGCGAGAACGACGACGGTGCCGCCGAGATCTACGACCCAGCCACGGACCAGTGGTCTGCCGCCGGCGCCCTGGTGCAGGCCAGGACGTGGGCGTCCGCAACCCTGCTCACAGACGGCCGTGTACTGGTGGCGGGCGGACTGGATGCCACCAAGGCTGGACGGGAGGAGCTGATGTCGGCGGAGATATTCGATCCGGCCACGCTGGAGTGGTCGGAGACCACTCCCATGGAGCAGGTGCACGCAGGCCACGGCGCCGTTGTGCTGGAGGATGGCAAGGTGCTGGTGGTGGGTAGGTACATGGGCGAGCTATTCGACCATGAAGCCGAGACTTGGGCAGCGGGCGGAACTCCCACGAGGGAGAGGTCATTGGGTGCAACGGCGGACGTGCTGCCGGACGGAAGGGTGCTGGTCACCGGAGGCCGGTTCCAGCAGGGCGGATGGTCTGGCGCCATTGTGCCCGTAAGGACCGCGGAAACGTACAACCCTGCGTCGAACACGTGGGCAGAGGCTGCATCCATGTCTGAGCCTCGTGAGGACCACGCTTCGGTCAGGCTCAATGATGGCAGGGTCATGGTTATTGGCGACAGTGAGACGGAGATCTTCGACCCCGCCACCGGCGAATGGACCTCCTCCGGCAAGCTGAAGGAGTCTCACGGCATTCTGTCCACGGCCTCCCTGCTGCCGGATGGCAGGGTGATTGTGGTGGGCGGCAGGATTGAGACGGACGAAGGCTTCAGGGGCGTGAATGTCGTAGAGATCTACGACGCAGTCGAAGGCTGGTAGGACAGAGGGACGACTGGACGCCGCGCTCACTCCACTCTCTCGCCCAGGCGTGGAAGACCAACACAACAGATTTCTCCCGCGGTCGACCCCGAAGGGTTGACCCCTAGGAGGTACGAGATGGCAACCAGTGCAACCGGAAGACTTCTGGCTCTAGTTGGCTTGGCGGTTATGCTGGCCGCCTTCGCAGGCTGCGGCGGCGGTGAGCCCGACGCTCTGGAGGGAGCCAGCATCTCCACGGGGCGCTGGGGCCACACTGCGACCTTGCTGGAGGACGGACGTGTACTGGTTGTCGGCGGCCAGGAGAGTCCGTCAGGCAAGCTGGCCACAGCCGAGATTTACGATCCCGCCGCCGACGCATGGTCGTCAGCCGGCAGCATGTCCGTGGCACGCGGCGTGGGCCACAGGGCTACGCGGCTCAGCGACGGCCGCGTGCTCGTCACCGGGGACAGCGATGAGGCGATCGCGGAGATATACGATCCCTCCAACGGTCAATGGTCGCAGGCGGGCGTTATGATCGAGCCACGGAACGCCGCCACTTCTACCTTGATGGCGGACGGCCGTGTGATGGTGACCGGCGGCGGGGACGCCACCAAGGCCGGTCAAGACCCGCTTGCCTCGACTGAGATCTTCGACCCGGCCACCGGCGAGTGGACTGCGGCGGGCGACTTGCTAAACGAGAACTACGCGCACGGCGCAGTTCTGTTGCAGGACAGCAGAGTCCTGATAGCCGGAGCCGACCTTTCGGAGATCTACGACAGCGAAACGGACACGTGGGCCGCTGCCGGTGAACCACTGCGTGAGCGCACGGGCGGATACCCGGTTGTTCTCCTGAGCGATGGCAGGGTCATGGTGCCCGGAGGGGAGTTCAAGCAGCGAAGGCGGGCCGGCGCCGATCCCATCCGGAACGTGGAGCTGTATGACCCAACCACGGAAGCGTGGACTCGCGTCGCAGATATGAACGACGCCCGCACCCGCCACGCAGCCGTTCTGCTCAACAACGGGAACGTGTTGTTGGTGGCTACAAGGGAGCTCCAGATGTACAACCCCTCGACGGACATGTGGGCCTCTGCGGGCAAGATGTCACAGGAGCGGGGCACATACTATACGGCAACCGTACTCCAGGACGGAAGGGTACTGCTGGTTGGGGGACAGGAAGAGGATGACGGAGGCAGGCTGACCGGCGTCTCCGTGGTAGAGATCTACGACCCGGCCAATTTCCAGGAAGGCTGATAGGCTCCCGGCCTTTGTCGGCCCGGCCTACGCTTATTCGGAATCTGAGCAGGCGGGCGGTCTTCTTGTGGAGCCTTCTACAGGAGCCGCCCGCCCGGCATGTTGACCCAGGAGCTCATTTCGCTGGGCGCGGTGACCGCCTCGGCCTTCCGCACGTAGGCGGGCGTGAGCTCGGCCAGGGACGTGACGCCGAGAAGCGCCATCGATGAGATCATCTCGTCCTCCAGAATCTCCAGCGCCCGCACAAGCCCAGGCGTACCGCCGGCCGCCAGACCCCAGCACTGGAGCTTCCCGACTGCCGTGGCATTGGCCCCCAGCGCGATGGCCTTCATAACGTCGCTGCCCCGCTGAATGCCGCCGTCCAGCACGATCTCCGCCTTGCCGCCAACCGCCTCGACCACCTCCGGCAGCACGTCCATGGTGGCCAGCCCGTGGTCAAGCTGTCGTCCGCCGTGGTTGGACACCCATACCACGTCGATCCCGTGCTCCACGGCAAGCGCCGCGTCCTCGGCCGTGGCGATGCCCTTGAGCAGCATGGGAAGCCGTGCCTCGTCCTTTATCCTGCCGATGGTCTCCCAAGTGACCCTCGACGCGTGGCCTCCCATCCTGCCTGTCACCTGGTGCCTGCTGGGCGCGACGCTCCCGAGAAAGTCCGCGCGGGGAGTCCACCTGGCCAGCAGCGTCCTGTCCCTCCGGCTGGGTCGTGCGGTGTCCACGGTGATGCAGAGGGCCGCGTAACCGGCCGCACGGACGCGGGCGATCATCTCCTTGACCCACTCCCAGTCGCCGTTGAGGTAGAGCTGGTACACCTTTGGGTTGCCGGCGGTTGAGGCGATGTCCTCCAGGCTGGGCTCAGTTACGGAGCTGATGACGTCCAGAATCCCGAACTCGTCCGCAGCCCTGGTGGCTGCGGCGCCGCCCTCCGAGAAGAACACCTGCTGGGAGCCGATGGGCGCCAGCAGGACGGGGATGCGCAGAGCGTGGCCGAGCAGGGTACCGGACGTATCGACGTCGGACACGTCCACAAGCACCCGTGGTCGGAACGCCAGCGTGTCGAAGGCGTGCCGGTTGCGGCGCAGGGTGGTCTCCGACTCCGAGCCGCCGGACAGGTAGCCCCACGTACCCTGATTCAGGTTGTGTCTTGCTGCCTGGACCATCTCCTGGATGGTCACGAAGTCGATCGACATCTTTCGCCTCCTCGCGAGCGGCTAGTTCACCCGTTTAGGTCGGAGCGGATAGCGCCTAAAGGTCCCTGGGCGACCTCCGGTCCTCGAACTTGGTGTGCACGTCAAGCAGTACCGTCTTGCCCTCCGCGTTGAGCTCCCGGGCGCGCATGATGGCGGGCCCAAGCTCCGACGGCTTGACGACGGTGATTCCCACCGCGCCCATGCCCTCGGCAATCTTGGCGTAGTCTCCGTACATGTGCGACACGCCGTACTGCAGGCGCGCAGTGGGGAATCCGCCGGGGTATGTGGCCATGCCGCCGTTGTTGAGCACCAGCGTGGTGATGGCCACGCCGGTCCTGGCCGCGGTCTCGATGTCCAGGCCGGACATGCCGAACGCTGCGTCCCCCATGAAGTTGAGGCAGAACCGGTCCGGGTAGGCCATCTTCACGCCTATCATTAGCGGTATGCCGTAGCCAAGGTGAGTCGACTTGCCCCAGCCTATGTAGGTGTGGGGCGCGGTGGCCGTGAAGAACGGCACCATCATGTCCCGCGGAGACCCGGCGTCGTGGGTGACAACGCTGTTCTCCAGGTCCAGGTTCTGGTTCAGCTCCCAGATAACCCTGTAGGGGTTGATGGGCTCCTCGTCGTCAGTAAGGACGGGCATCCACGCGTTCAGCCAGTCCTCCCTCACGGAGGCGATCTGCGAAGGCGCGCTGGTCTCGCCCCTGCGGCCGTGTTCTCCCAGCCGCGACTTCACCTCGTCGATCATGGCCTGCAACGTGGCCTTCGCGTCGCCGGGCAGGGCGATGTCCACGGGGAAGTCCTTGTTTATGTCCTCAATGCTGCCCACGCTGTGAATGATGGTCTTGCCGGGTGGAATCGGCTGCCCGTAGCCAGTCCTGGTCATGCTGGACCCGATGGCGAACAGAGTGTCCGACTCTTGTAGCCACTGTCTTGCCGCGCGGGTGGTGGAGCCGCTGCCACCGCCGAGCGCCAGCGGATGCCGCTCGTCGAAGCCGGACTTGCCTGGCATGGTGGTGTACACCGGAATCTCGGTTAGCTCCGCAAACTCCCTCAGCTCAGCTGTGGCCCCGCCAAGCAGCACGCCCATGCCAGCCCAGATCACTGGGCGGGCAGCGTCGAGCAGGGCGCCCACGGCATCTTTGACGTCGGACGGGGACGGCGACTGCACGTATACGCCGGGGGAGTGGTAGGGTGTCGCGTCCTCCGGCACCTGCTGATCGCACACGTCCGCGGGCATCTCGACCACCACCGGGCCGGGGCGGCCGTTTCGCAGTGCGTGGAAGGCCCTGCGCATGACCGCGCCAACCATGTCCGGCCGGGTTATCACCTCGGCGTGCTTGGAGATTGGCTCGTAGGTCTTGAAAGCGGAGAAGTAGGGCCGGACTGCGGTGCGCTCCAGGCCGGACCCTCGTGGCAGCACCAGGATCGGCACGTTGTCGGCAAAGGCCTGGCTGATGCCGCCCATCGCGTTCTCGGCTCCTGCCTGGTCCTGCACGGCCACAACGCCGAACTTCTGGCGGTCGTTCATGCGGCTGAAGCCGTCGGCGGCCATCACGGCCCCGCGCTCGTGGCGGAACGAGATGGGGCGTATGCCCTCCTTGGCCACGGCCTCGATGAGTGGGTTGGACGGAAAGCAGGCCATCCACTCCACGCCCTCCGACTTCAGGATGCTTGCGATGGTCTCCGTTACGTTCATGGCTGTCACCCCCTGCTTAGATGCGGCGCGGCCGGCGCGTGCATTATACAGAGTTTCGCAGATTGCCGCACACGGGGGTTGAGGTGGTCGATGGGCCGCTCACCACGAGCCGGTCGAATGACCTGAGCGAGCGGCCGCTTGCCACCACCGTCATTCCGAGCGGAGCCGAGCGCAAGCGAGGCGCAGCCGAGGAATCTAGGGGGTCACCCAATGCCACACGCCCCACCGTCCAACCAACTCAAGACGCGGGTAGAGGGGGGCGTACGCAGGCGGCACGTCTTGGATTTCTCGGCTCCGCTCGAAATGACAGTAGAGGGAGGCGTCTGATCGTCGCTCGTGGACCTCGATCATCCCTTCAGTCCGCTGCGCTGGCGCCTGACTCGTCCACGCGGCCGTCCACCAGGTTCAGGGTCCTGTCCGCCGTCCTCGCCAGCGTGAGGTCGTGGGTGGCCACGACCACGGTAACCTGCCGGTTGTGGGCCGTGTCCCGCAGAATCTCGATGATGGACATGGCCGTCGCGCTGTCCAGCTCGCCTGTGGGCTCGTCGGCGAAGATCACCGCAGGGCCGGTCACCAGCGCCCTCGCTATCGCGACTCTCTGCTGCTCGCCTCCCGACATCTCGTATGGCCGGTGGCGCGCCCGCGGGCCGAGGCCGACCGTGTCCAGCGCCTCCGCGGCCCGCTGGCGCCGCTCCCGCCATCCAACGCCGCCGATGTGCAGAGGAAGCTCCACGTTCTCCTGCGCGGAGAGCAGCGGCATCAGGCCGAAGGACTGGAACACGAAGCCGATGAGCCTCCTGCGCAGCTCTACAAGCTCCGATTCTCGCAGCTCCGGAAGGCTCAGGCCGTCAAGTACCACGGACCCCGCAGTGGGCCTGTCCAGCCCGGCCATGAGATTTAGCAGGGTGGTCTTCCCGGAGCCGGAGCGACCCATCACCGCCAGGAACTCCTGGCCGTACACGTCCATGTCAATGCCGTCCACCGCGGCGACTGCGGAGTCCCCCGAGCCGAATACCCGGACGAGCCCGCGCACGGATATCAGGGGCTGCCCTGCCCGGCCCAGCGTTGCGGGATCACGCGTTGCAGCGTTTCTCAAGGCGCCTGCTCACTCGACCGCCGGCCGCTTCCGGGAGAGGCCGGCCTGATGTTGACCTCCTGGCCCGCGATGTCCGCTTTCGCCAGCCCGTGCATGTTCAGCCTGTCCACGTACTCCTGTGGGAGCTGCAGCCGGCCCACCCTGTCCACCACCAGGAACTCCTCGGTGGCTGCTGCGTCCGCTCCGTCCGCGTCCGCGCGGCTCTCCGAGCTGATGCGGCCGTCCCGTATGTGGAGCACGCGGTCCATGTGCTCCGCCACGCCCGGATAGTGGGTCACCACCACGACAGTCACGCCGTAAATGCGGTTGACGTCCTTCAGCAACTCGAAGACCTGCACGGCTGTCTGCGTGTCCAGCTCACCGGTTGGCTCGTCTGCGAGGAGGAGCGGCGGGCTGTTGGCCATGCCGACGGCTATCGCCAGACGCTGCTGCTCGCCGCCGGAGAGTTGCTCGATCCTGCGCTCTGCCTTGTCCTCGATGCCCAGCACGGCCAGCAGCTCCAGGCTTCGCTCCCTGCGGGCCCTTGAGCCAACGCCTGCGATGGCCTGCGGCAGCTCTATGTTGTCCCTGGCCGAAAGGTAAGGCACTAGGTTGCGGGCGGTGGCCTGCCAGACGAACCCGACCTCCAACCGCCGGTACTGCACAAGCTCCTGGTCCGAGATGTTCAGCAGGTCACGGTTTCCCACTCGCACCTGGCCGGCAGACGGCCGGTCCAGCCCGGATAGGATGTTCAGCAGCGTGCTCTTGCCGCTGCCGCTCGCTCCGACGATGGCCACCATCTCGGCGGGCAGCACCTCCAGATCAAGGCCGCGCAGGGCCACCACCTCCAGCTCGGCCTTCTTGAATATCTTGAACAGGTCGCGGCACTCGATGTACGGCTCCGCGTTCGCATCCGCGGCCGTCCTAGCCCTGTTGTGGCCCCGTGATTCGGGTCGTCTCCACCGGTCATCCATCGAGCGCTCCTTGTGCAACTCTATACCCCATCGCGTTGTCGCGGTCAAGCCTCGCCGATGCGCAGGACACGCTGTACCTCCAGCCGAGCGGTCACCAGCGCCAGCCACACAACGGTGACCGCGGCCACAACCGCCAGCACGGCGTAGGTACCCGCCAGCACACCCCAGTTGATGCGGACCACCATGGGCGGCGTCACCCTCACGCCCTCCTCCGCGATCTCCAGGATGGGAAGGACGCTGGCCGTGATCTGCTGTCCCGCCCACGTCCCAAGACCCACGCCGCACGCCGCTACCAGAAGCAGGTTGAACCAGACTACGCCGTGCAGCTGCAACCTGGAGAACCCCAGCGTACGAAGCAGAGCGAACTCCGAGCTGCGCTCCCTGGCGTCGGTGAAGGAGTAGAGCATCACACCTGAGGCGCTCGCAAGGGTCAGCGCAAGGAACATGAGGATCAGCAGGCCGCCCCATCCTGCGCTGACCAGGGGTTGCTGCACTCGCTGCTCCTCCAGGTCGGAGGCCACAAACACGTCTCCGGTGTTTATCCCGAAGCCGCGGAGGTCGCCTACCACGGTGTCGGCGTCACCTTCCACCGGGTCCAGGCTCGTCCACATCTCGTTGCTGCCGCCCACGAGGCCCTGGCCGTGGAGGTTTGTGTAGTGGTTGAAGGTGCGCAGGTCCACGACCACGAACGGCCCTTCGCGGGGGTCCAGGGTCGGGAAGTAGTCGGCGACAGCGACTGCTCGAACAGGCACGGTGGCATCGATGGTGCCTACCGCGAACACGTCGCCCAGTGCCACTCCCGCAACGTCGAGCACGTCCCGGCTCACCACTGCGGGAATGGGCGTCTCCGGCTTGCCAACGCGCAGGGTTGGCAGGCCCAGGCCGCCTGGTATCCAGCTCATGGCGGCCGAGCCGTCCGTGCCGGGTTGGGCAACCGCCGAGCTTGCCTCCAGCGCGTAGAGGCCTGGGACGTCGTAGTCCTCCACCATGTGCCAGCCTTCCAGGAACCCCCGGTAGTCTCCAAGCGGCTCCTCGCCGAACAGCTCCGACCCCACGGACAGGTCGCCCAGGAAGATTGCCCCGGGCTGCCGTATGGTTGACCTGGTGCCCAATCGGATTGACAGAAGCGTGAACGGAGGAACAGCGCCAACCGAGTCTAGCCAGCCGCGGCTGTCCACGCGCAGCGGGCGGCGAGACCTCCGCGGTGCAGGCGGGAAGAGGTCTGCGTCCACCCGAACCCACCCCTGCGAGTCCAGCTCCCAGTCCTCGAAGTCCATCGAGCCGAACGGGACGTCGAAGTAGTAGCCCGTATCGTCCCGAACGCGACCCACCAGGAAGGTGCTTGGGTCAGTGGTGCCCGGGTTCACCCACAGCACAATCGACGTGGACTGCGGTGGCAGCTGGATGCCGTCGCTCAGGATGGAGACGGACGGGTCAATGCTGATTGCCTCCGTCAGCGACGGCAGCGTCTCGCCGTCGGTGAAGTCGTTGCGGTACCATGCCACGTCGGCGAAGCTGTCGGTGTCGACCGCCACGATAGACATGTGAGTCTGGTCGAACGCGCCCGCGGACAGCGTGCCGTTGGTGCGCAGCACCTCCGAGATCGTCTCCACGCCTTCGAGGCGCTGGACAAGATTGGACATGCCCAGCATGGACACCGGCGCCCTGCCGACGCTGTGCTCTATGCGCAGGTTCGCGCCGGAGTCGTAGAGCGCGCGGTCGCGCTGGTTGCGCTCGATCGTGGAGCTGAGCGTGCTGCCCATGACGCCGAGGGCGGTGGTGAGCATGAGGAGCACGACCAGCGAGCCGGGCATGATGGGGTCGCGGGACACGCGGCGCAATCCCTGCACCAGCCACACCGGCCCCACCGTCTCCGCTGCACGCGCCACCAGCGAGACGCCAAGCGGAAACAGGCGCATGACCAGCAGCCCCAGAGCCAGCAGGCCCAGCACCGGCCCGAGCAGCAGCGAGACGTCCACCTCGAGCTCGCCGGTGCCCAGGGAGCGCACCAGGAACGAGCCCCTGGCCTGGATCTGCCACCACAAGAGACCGATAAGCGCGAGAGCCAGCAGGTCTAGATAGCTGCGATGGATGAAGGGCGCCCTCGGGGGCCTTGCGCCGGTCTCGCGGAACTCCACCATCCCCTGCCGCGACGCCATCAACGTGGACACGGTGAGCACGGCGGCCGCAAGCACCGCCCCAGCCGCTCCCAGGATGAAGGCCTGCGAAGGCAGCGAGACGGGGATGGGGCCGCTCCCCAGGTCGGCCTCCACAAACACCCTGCCCAGCGCTCTGGAGAATGCGAGCGCGAGCACGGGACCAAATGCGATGGCCGGGGCCGCCAGAAGCACTCCCTCCACCAGCGCAAACAGGCCCAGCTGAGGCGTGGTGACGCCCCTGCTCTTGAGGATCGCCGTCTCACGCGCCCGCGACTTCACCACAAGCCCCGATATGAGCGCCAGGTAGTACACGAGGATGCCCGTGGTGAGCGAGACCATGAGGTAGAGCGGGATGCGTGACAGGAGCACCTGCTCCTGGAACTCGTGCAGCGCGTCGTCGATGTTGGCGGTGGAGGAGGCGTTCTCCAGTCTCCGGGGCAGCCGCTCCCTCACCTGCGCGATGGTGCTGCGAAGCCTCTCCACGTCCCCGGCCCTCACGGCGTGCCTGTCCAGGATGTAGAACCACCGAACGTCGGCGTAGGAGTTTGGATAGATGCGCGCCACGTGCTCAAGGATGGCGTTCTCCGTGGTGAACAGCGGCACGATGGGCACGCCGTCCTCGACGTGGCTGAACGTGCGCCTGACGCCGTACCAGAACTCGTCGGCGGGCTCTGTCCGGCTGAACAGCCCTACGACTCTCACGCGCATCGAGTCCTCCGGCGTGCCGTCCACGGCCGGGTACGCCTCTATCTCGTCGCCCGGGGTGAGTTGCAGCATCTCGCCGCCCGTCACGTCCAGTGCCACTTCAAGGGGCGCGCTTGCGTCCACCGGGCGGCCGTCGGAGTAGGGCCACCTGCCCGCCACAACCTCCGCGCGGTCCGGGAACATTCCGGACATGTAGCTCACCTTCCCGCGGGGACGCACCTGGTCATCCAGTTCAAGCTCCGGTCGACCGGTGAAGTAGAACGAAATGGTCTGGAACAGGTGCGCCTCTTCCTGAACGTAGTCGGAGTAGGCCTCGCCGACCTCCCGGTCCATAACGACCAATCCCCTGTCGTAGAAGGTGTTCTGCCTGGCGACCGCGGAAGGCTCCTCCAGTGCGCCGTATGTGCGTGCGGAGACGTGCACCTTCTCCGGCGGTAGCCCGTCCAATGTACGGCGGAGGGCTGCCTCCTCCAGCAGGTTGGAGAATATGACGCCGCTGGCCATCAGCGAGACCGCCAGCAGCATACCAAGGAACAGCACCGCCTCGAGCCTCCAGCCGGTGGCGATCCTGCGAAGCGCTATCAGGTGTGCAAGTCTCAGCAGTGACATGATGCCGTGTTCCCGCTATGCCCCCGTTCTCAGCACGTCCGGCGCCCTGAGCCGCCGCAGGGAGACCAGCGTGGCCAGAATGGCTGTCGATAGCGCCGCCGCAAGGCAGACGAAAACCAGCGCAGCCAGCGCTCCGCTGGTTGTGATGATCATCGGAGGGACGACTGGGCTGCCGTCTGAGGTCACGTCCAGAAAGCCCAGCACCCAGCGGCCGAGCCACAGCCCCACGCCGCTGCCTATAACCGCGCCAATCGATGCCACTATGACGCGCTCGAACACCAGCGAAAGGAGCACCTCCAGGCGGGTGAGGCCGAGCGCCTCGCTCAGCGTCAGGTCGATGCGCCCGGCCTGTATGGACACCACTGAATGCGCGCCCAGGGCCATTGCTGCGGCGACAGTGAGCGCCGCCATGCTCAGTATGGTCAGGCCGTTCCAGCCGCCGCCGGCCAGAGGGTTGCGCCGCGCCAGGTCTATCGCGGCCTCCCTGTCCTCCACTGATGAGATCCCTTCCACGCGTCGCACGGCTAGTATGGCGCTGCTGCGCGCCACGGAGTCGTTGAGCGCGACCCACGCCTCCCTCAGCGGCGCAGGCCTCTCCGATCCGGGTACCCGCGCTACATGACTCCCGTAGTCTGCGATGTTCACCAGCATGAAGGGAGTGGTAGGCTCCTCGATGGTTGGGAACCGCTCGATCACGTCCACCACCTCGACGGGAATAACCAGGCCGTCGGCCACCACGCGCGGCCTCTGCCCGACCTCGAACGTGGGCCCGCCAACCGCCGGCAGGGGAAATGGGCCGGCCGGCAGGAGTATGCCCCTGGGCGACGGCCCTACCGAGTTCCTCCATGCGAAGGTCAGGCCCATCCCGCCCGTGTGGGCGGCGCTCCGGCTGCGGTGCACACTGTCGGAGATGGAATCGGGGTTGGGGAGTGTGACCCACAGCTCCTGTCCGGGCGGCTGTTCGAAACCCTCAACGACGACGCCCTCCGGTGGAGTGGACGGCCCCCGGGCGGTCACGTCGTCCAGGCTGATGCTGCCGGGCTGAACGCCGCCGAGCGAACCACTGAAACTCCGGGTGTTGTAGATGGACACGAGCCTGAACGGCGGCGTAGCTCTATCCAGCGGAAGCGCCGCCTCCAGGAAGGTCCACTCGTCGGACGGGCTGCCGAGCGGCAGCTCGCCAAGGGATACTTCGTGGTGCCTGCCGGAGCGGTCGACGAGGCGTGCGCCAAGACGCTGCGGGCGGCCCACCTGCGACGGGTCGAACTCATTCACGCGCACCCAGACGCCCAGGGTATCAGCGTCCTCCGGAAGCGCCACGCCGGGTGATCCTTCGTCTGTGTTGAGCAGCTGCGCAGTCCCCGCCGCGAGGCCGCCGTCGTCGCCTCCCGTCCTGCGCCAGGTGGCGTGTGGCAGGGCCGCCGGATCGACGCGCACCAGCGCGCCAACCTCGCGTGACACCGGGGTGACCGCGGTCACTCCGGGAAGGGCCGCGATCTCACCCAGCACGCGGTCGTCCAGAGAGGCGCCCCGGACTACCAGGTCACCCCCGACGCGAAAGCCGGCCTGTTCCTCTTGGCTCTGCACCAGCGTGGACTGGAAGGACGCGCCGAACACGCCGAGCGCAGTGACCATCATGACCACTATGACCAGCGAGCTGTGGGGCAGAGGGTCTCGCGCCATCCTCGTCAGCGTGAGCGCGATCCACGCAGGAGCCGCCAGGCCGCTTGCCCACGCCAGCCCGCGCATGAGCCAAGGCAGCAGCCTGGGAATAAGGAAGGCCACGGCCAGCAGCGCCAGCACAGGTCCAAGGAGCATGCTCAGATCGACCTGCTCCAGCCCGCCGCCCGCCAGCTCTCGCTGCACGAAGCCTCCGCGTTGCTCCACCTGCCACCAGACCAGGGCCAGGACTGCGATGACCAGCACGTCGACGTAGTACCTGTGCAGCAGTGGCACGGTGGCGGGCCGCGAGCGCACGCGCAGGAATTCCACAATGCCCAGCCGCGCCAGTCCCACGCCGGACGTGCCCAGCACCACCAGGCTCAGCAGGCCGCCGATTGCTCCCATCAGGAACGCGTTCGCGGAAAGCTGCACCGGCACGGGGCCTCCTGCGCCCGCGGGGTCGATCGTTCGCACGAGCAGCAGCTTGACGATTGCCAGCGCCAGCAGCGGCCCGACTGCCAGCGACGCCAGCACCACGATGCCCTCACCAAGAGCGAACAGGCCGCTGACCTGCGCCATGCTCGCGCCCCGGCTCCTCAGCACGTTCGCCGTATCGCTCTGAGTGCGCGCCAGCAGCCCCAGCACGAGTAGCAGGAAGTACACGACTACCGCAACCACCAGCGACAGGAACAGGAAAAGCGGGACGCGGGCCAGTGTCAGCTCCTGCCGGTAGTCGTCAATGGTCTCGCCCAGCGAGCTGAGCACCAGCGAGCGCGGGTACAGGATGTTGAGCTGCTTCTCCAGGCTCAGCACGGCGTCGCGAGTGGGGCCGGCGGTGTCCGCCGTGAGCGCGCCCGTGTCCAGGTACAGGAACCACCAGTAGTCGCCGAGGAGGGATGAGTAGCGCGCGCCCAGCGCGTTGAAGTAGTGCTCCTCCGACATGTAGATGGGAGCGACGGTCCACGGGTCCCTGTCCTGCGTCGTGAAGTAGTAGGTACTCCAGGTCATCCAGTACTCCTCGGTGGGATCGACCGGTTCCACAATGCCGACTACGGTAAACCTGACCCGCTCCGTCGGGTCGGCGAGGAAGGGAACCAGGTACACGTCCTGGCCGATCTCGAACCCCATGTTGGCCGCGGTCTGCCTGCCCACCACGGTCTCCAAGTGGATGCCGGACTCGTGAACGACGGGAGCGGCCTCCGGCCACCGGCCCTCGACAAGCCTGGTATGCTCACGGAATCCGGTCAGGAAGAAGGGCTGTCCCGCGCGGCCTCCAACGCGCGGCGGGTTGGCGTCCTCCGTCAGGGTGATAGGCAGGTTGGCCTGCGCGCGTCCGGACCTCTGCACGTCATGGATCAGGTGGCCCAGGGCCTCGTGCAGCGCGGGTTCCATCGTGTTGCGCAGCTCGTCGTAGTCGGCTGGGCCAAGCGGGCGGTTCTGCACGGCCACCTGTGCGTTCAGAGCCACGCGTGGCGTGAGTGCCAGTGTGTGACGCAGCCCGCCCTCGGCCAGCGCCTGCGAGTAGAGCGCGCCGAGGGCCATCAGCGTAACGGCCGTCAGGATGCCGAACGACGAGACGGCAAGCAGCATCCATGAGGAGCGGAGACGCCTGGGGAGCAGCCAGAATAGCACCCTGGTCCAGGTCATCTCCTTACGCCGCCAACTGTCCGGACTCGATTGTCTTACACCGGTGTCTCAATTCGACCGTCCCACGGACAGGCATGATGGGGAAGTATAGCAGAATAGGACGCCGCGCTCCGTCCGCTACGTGAGCATCGCAATCGCCTGGCCGCCCCCTGCGGAGAGGGCGACCACCAGCCACGGCGGTACCCTCCAGAACGCAAGCAGGCCGAACGCGGCCAGCGCAAGCCCGAAGTCCTCACGCGTGTGGACGGCGCTGGTCCACACGGGGTTGTAGAGCGCCGCGACCAGCAGGCCCACCACGGCCGCACCGATGCCCCGGCTCGCACCGCGGAAGCCGCTCTGGCTGCGCAGACGGTCCCAGAAGGGCATGGCCCCGATCACCAGCAGGAACGAAGGCACGTAGATGGCCGCAAGCGTGAACATACCGCCCACCCAGGCGGTCCTGTCCTGGAATGCGACCGTGCCAAGGTAGGCGGAGAAAGTGAACAGCGGGCCCGGTACGGCCTGTGCCGCCCCGTAGCCGGCGATGAACTCCTCGTTGCCAACCCACCCCGGAGGCACCACCTGCGTCTGCAGCAGCGGCAGCACAACGTGGCCTCCGCCGAACACTAGCGAGCCCGCTCGATAGAAGCTGTCGAACACCTCCAGTCTCTCGTCGGGCAGCGCCTGCGAAAGCGCCGGAAGGCCGATCAGCAGCACGAAGAACAGCGCCAGCGACACCACGGCCACGCGACGCCCCACGGGGAACCGCTGCGCAGGCTGCTCGAATGCGCGATCCTCCCGTAGCAGGCGCCAGCCTATCGCTCCGGCGACCGCGATGGCAATGACCTGCCCCAGCGCGGTGGGCCAAGCGAGCATGGCAATGGCGGCGGCGATGGCGAGCGTAGCCCTCGGCTTGTCCGGGGCCAGGTTGCGCGCCATGCCCCACAGGGCCAGCGCGACAACGGCCACGGCTGCGATCTTCAGCCCGCGGAGCCAGCCGGACTCGGCCACGTCTCCGATCGCCGTGACACCGTACGCGAAGAGGATCAGGGCGGCGGCCGACGGCAGCGTGAAGCCGAGCCACGCCGCCAGCCCCCCGAGCAGTCCTGCCCTACGAATGCCCAGGGAGATGCCCACCTGGCTGCTGGCCGGGCCGGGAAGGAACTGGCAGAGCGCCACCATGTCGGAGTACGTGTTCTCGTCCAGCCACTTCCGGCGCTCCACGAACTCCTGACGGAAGTAGCCCAGGTGCGCCACCGGCCCGCCGAACGACGTCAGTCCGAGACGAAGGAAGGCCAGAAGCACTTCCGGGAAGGAGCCGCGTGGGGAGTCTGCTTGCATATGCCGGTATCGCTACTCAGGTGAGATAGCCAGGTTCACGCCGCCCGGCCCCGTGCGATGGTATTCGGAACGGAGGCCGCAATGAAGCATACACCTAGACACGGCAACCCACAACGAGCAGGCGGCGCGTCTTCGTTACCCGGCGCGTGCGAGGGGTGGACTCCCGCTGGGGCGCGGGAGTGGGGGAAGGGGAGCGGCCTCACTACTACAGCCCGTTCGTGCTGAGCTTGTCGAAGTACGGAAGGTGCGCTCGTGCGGCCCGTCTACTCACCCACAAGGGCGGCGCGAATTCCCGCTTGCAGAGTCTCGAACACCTCTCCAACACTCTGCCGGGCGTCCACAGTCTCGAATCTGTACTGGCTGGCCAGGCTCCGGAACTCCCCCAGCATGGCGTTCTGGTATTTCACGAAGCTGTCGTGCCGGTCCGCCTCCCGCAGGAAGTCCTCGCCGGACTCCCAGTGGTCCAGCTCGCGGGTGGCGAGCACTCGGGTCAGCAGGTTCTCCACGTCTATATCCAGGTAGAACACCTTGGTCGGGATGATCGCGAACTCCAGCATGTCGTCCAGCCACCTGGCGGGCACGCCCCGAACCCTGGCTCGTGCCATCAGGGTATAGATGTAGCGATCTGCGAGCACAACCATTCCTGCGCGAAGCGCCGGCACAATGCCCTTTTCCATGCGGTCCCAGAAGTCGGTAGCATAGAAGAGGTTGAGCGTGAAGTTGTCGAGCGTGTTGCCGCGCATCGCCCGGTCGATGCCTTCTCCCGTCAGTGCCGAGCGGCGGAAGCCGGTGTCCATGACGGCGTAGCCGAAAGCCTCCAGCCACTCCTTGAGCAGGGCTATCTGCGTGGAGCGTCCCACACCGTCCGTACCCTCGATGACGATCAGGTGGCCGGGCATGTTGGACGCTGCCAGGTCCATGGGCGTGTGTCCGTAGAATCTGGGCGTGTTCATTGGCCATCCTCCTTTCGGCCGGGTTTGGTGTCAGCCGTCCGTGGGGGGCTGGAGATCCGACATCCGGCGTGAACCGGACTTCGTGATGTATCGCCCGGTGAGGCCGGTGCTGCTGAGGACGTCCGTGACGTCCGGCCCCCGCTTCCGCATCACTCCAGGCAGCAGAGGCTCGACCAGTTCGCGCACCCTCTGCTGCTGGTCGTGGATGGGCTGCGTGGCGTCCATCGTCACAATTCCGAACTCCTCGGCAAGCTGGTCGTACTCATCCATGATCATGCCCTGGAACTGGCGGAATGCCGCCTCTCGGCCGGTGTTGGGCTGGACGTCCTGGCCCGATTCGTAGAAGCCCAGCTCCGAGCGGCCGGTGACTATGCGCCGAATGGACTCGTCCAGTGGCACCCTGAAGTAGAGCGCGAGCGACGGCCTTATTGCGAAGGCGTAGAGACGCCTCAGCCAGTCCTTGTTGACGCCGCGTGCTCCATCACGAGCGAATGCGGTGTAGACGTAGCGGTCCGCCAGGACTATGGTGCCCGCCTTTAGAGCGGGGAGTATCTGCGTGAATACCCGGTTGGCAAAGTCGGCGGCGTGGATCAGGCTGAAGGACATGGGCGTGAGGAGCCGCGATTCCTTGCCCTGCCGCGTTGTGCGCCGCACAATGGGCGAGGAGTTCCACTCGGTGAATACGGTCACGTAGCCCAAACTGGTAAGCCACTTGGCCAGCAGGTCGATCTGCGTGCTCTTGCCGGAGCCGTCGATCCCCTCCACGATGATGAGGCGGCCGGGGTAGGCGTCATCCAGTGGGTGGCTGCCGTATCGGGCGCCCATGGGGAAGCTTGCGTTGCCGTTGCTTGTCATAGCTCACCTCGACTGATCAGAATGGGCTGACCGAACTCACTCCTCCAGCGGAACTTGAGCGCCGCGGCCGACGCCTCCGCCCACGCAGGGGTGCTGACCTCCAGGCCGCCGCTGCCCAGCGCAATGGTAACAGATTCCACTTCAGTTTGTGGAGGGAGCCGCCGTTCCAGCTCGTCCGCCAGGAGGAGCACAAGCGCGGCCTGCCGCAATCGCCGCCGGTCGCCGCCGGTGAGAAGCTGCGAATTGCGGAACCGCTTGGGCAGCTCGTCGCCCTCCGCCAACAGCAGCATGGCCGCCAGCATTGCCGACTCGCGATGGGTGAACCCCGGCATGTCCGTCCACGAAAGGATGGAAGCGGCGCGGTTGAGCCGGTTGTAGTAGTCCACAGCGCTGCCGACGTCCAGGATCAGGGCCGCGCACTCCACCAGCGCCGTCAGGTGCCTGCGCTCTCCGTCCCACACGGCGCGACCTATGCGGCGCGCCAGCGCCGCTCGGCGGGGCCCTCTGCGGGTATACCGCGGCGCGAACCTGTCCATCATGTCCTTCAATGTGCCCCATCGCACGTCGGTGATGGGCGAGAGTGAGACGCTTTCGTCCTCCGGCAGAGGCTCGGTCTGCTGGGCAAGCCCTTCGCGCAGGCCCTGGCCGGAGAGCATCACGCTCGACGCACCGGTGTGCCGCAGGAGAGCCTGTGCAACCACCGCTCCGCCCACAATCGAGTGTGTGCGCTCCGGGTTCATGCCGGGTATGAGCGCGCGCTCCTCAAGATCGCACGAAGCCAGCTCGTCGAGCAGGCGGGACAGCCCGTCGGCGTCCATGCAGTAGCCGTGCAGCGTACGCATGGGGTAGGGCTTTCGCTGCCTGTCCAGCTTGCAGAGCAGGCGGAAGGAGCCTCCGGATCCCACCAGCGTGTCGTCGGGGGAGAGCGCGGGTAGAGCCGACTCGGACAGGAGCCGCAAGGTGTGGTCGTAGGCGGAGGCCAGATCGTCTGCATTGGGCCGGTTCGTCAAGCGGAAGGCGTTGGAGATGCGCAGACTGCCCAGCGGCAGCGTGTCCCGAGTGTCCATGCGCCGGTCCGAGAAGCCCACGACCTCCATGCTGCCCCCGCCAAGGTCTGCCAGCAGGCCGTGAGTCACGGGTAGGCCCTGCACGGCGCCGATGAAGCAGTAGCCGGCCTCCTCGTAGCCGCTGATGACGCGCAGAGTGACGCCATAACGTCGGTGGGCTTCCCGCGCAATGTGCTCTGCGTTGCGCGAGGCTCGCAGCGCCTCCGTGCCCACCGCGTGCAGGGTGGTGACGCCGTAGCCGCGGCACACCTCCACGAAGTCCTCGATGGCGTCCAGCGTGCCGTCCACACCCTCATTGTCAAGGGCGCCGTGCTCGTCCACGTGGCTCATCAGGTTGAGGGCCAGACGCTCCTGCGCCAGGATTTCCACTCCACCGCCGTTGACCTGCACGACCACAGCGCGCGCAGAGCCGGAGCCGATGTCAATGACCGCCGTGGGAGGCCGCGGGACATGGCCATCGGCGGACGCCTGCTCAAGGGTCCTGAGATCAGGAAGCGCCCAGTGCTTCGGAGTCGCAACGTCCGAGTCCAGCACACCTTCTTGCCTTCTCATAATCGGTCTCATCATATACGGACTCCGCCCGGAGAACACGCTGACTGGCAAGCAGCGCGGTCACTGGAAGGATACACCGACGCTCGATACGCCACAAGGGGAGTGGTGTTTCGGACGCCGTCCCTGGAGGACACGCCACTTGACTCGAACGGAGTGGGCGGGCGCGGGACTTTGCGCGTGCGGCGTCGGGCGTTGCCCTCTTGCTGCGAGATGTTGTATCCTACGCCCGAAATCCTGTACGGCCTCTCCGGAGGCGGTCGAATTGCTATGGGGCGCGATAGAGCAGCGGCCCCGCACGGTTGCACACTTGGATCTGATGGAATACAGAACGCGGTCAGCCGCGTTGGCATCCGGGTGGAGGACGGCTTGGAAGGCACTTGCTATCCTGGCCTGCGCGGCAGTGGTGGCGTGCAACGGCGCGGAGGTTACACCCACAAGCAGCGGCGCCGCCACTCCCACTCCCCCCGTTGTCGTCTCTGCGACGGAGACGCCCGGCGTCACCGACGACGCGGTGCTGTTCGGCCAGTCGGCCGCCTTCAGCGGGCCGGCGCAGGAGCTTGGCAGAGGCATGAGGCTCGGAATTCGAGCTGCCTTCCAGGAGGTGAACGAGAGCGGCGGCGTAAACGGAAGGCGGATAGACCTTGTATCGCTTGACGACACATACGAGCCGGAGTTGGCCATTCAGAGGACCCTCCACTTGATCGAGGCTGAGGAGGTGTTCGCGCTGATAGGGGCCGTTGGCACACCCACGTCTCGCTCTGCCACTCCCATTGCCAAGTCGGCCGGCGTACCATACATCGCCCCCTTTACCGGCGCGGAGTTCCTCCGCGGGGCGGACCTGGACAACGTGATCAACCTGCGAGCATCCTACTACCAGGAAACCGAGGAGATGGTGGCGCGGCTCACTAGCGAGCTCGGCTTCACCAGAATTGCAGTGCTGCACCAGGACGACTCCTACGGACGCGCGGGATACCAGGGCGCGCTGCTCGCGCTGGAGCGGCGAGGCATGGAGCCCGTGTCCATTGGCGTGTACCCTCGGAACACCACGGCGGTCAAGACGGCGGTTCTGGACCTGCAGCGGGGAAACCCCCAGGCAGTCATCATGATAGGCGCCTACGAGCCGGTCGCGAGGGCGGTGTCCTGGGCGTTGCGCATCGGGATGGAGTCCGTGTTCATGAATGTATCCTTTGTGGGGAGCAACGCCCTTGCGGAGGAGCTTGGGGACGACGGCGCGGGCGTATTCGTGACGCAGGTGGTGCCGTACCCGACGGACGACTCGCTCCCCGTGGTTGCGTCCTACCTGGAGGCGCTGGCCGCCTACGACTCCGAGGCCGTTCCCGGATTCGTGTCCCTGGAGGGCTACCTGGCGGGCAGGCTTGCAATCTCCGGGCTCGAGCTCTGCGGAACGGAAGTGAGCCGCGAATGCTTCCTTGACGCTATACGCAACGCCGGAGATATCGACATTGACGGATTCAGCCTTCTTTACGGCAGCGGTGACAACCAGGGATCGGATACCGTATTCCTGACTGTCATAGGGCAGGATGGAGGCGTCCACGCGGCCGCCTCACTGGGGGACCCGGTGCCATGATAGGCAGACTGCTTGCCCTGCGCTTCCTGATCTCCACGCAGCTCTACGTGGTGCTTGGAGGCGCCGTCGCACTCACCGTGGCTGCCAGTCTCGTGGGCTGGTTCTCGTTCAGCCGAGTGGGAGAGGTCCAGTCCCGCGTTACCGATGGCAGCGTTCCGGAGCTGGAGGCCGCCTTCCGCATTGCGCAGCACAGCAACACGCTGGTCACGGCCGCCCCCAGGCTGGTCTCCGCAGCCAACTTCAGCGACCTGGCCGTGGTGGAGTTGCTGATCGCAAACGCGTACATGGCTCTCGAAGATGAAATTGCTTCGCTAGAGCAGAGCGGCACCAGTCGCGAGAGGATCGAGCCAATACGAGAGCGGTCTAACGCCCTGGTGAACAACATCGAGGAAATCGAGGTCTCTATGGAGGAGCTCTTCGCCGCCGCGGCGGACGTTCAGGGGCTCAGGGACCAGCTCACCACCGTCAACACTCGGCTGGACGCAACGGTTGTGCCGGCGGTGGATGACCAGTACTTCTATACCATAACCGGATTCCGCAGTCTGGACCGGCCGCCGGATGACCCGGCGCTCTACTTCTCCAATAGCCAGGTGACCCTCTATCGCAATCTCTCCGAGATTCAGGCGGAGGTGAACATAGCGGTACAGCTGCTGGTGAGCGCATTCAGCATCTCCGAGCAGGCGTTGATCGAGCCGCTCCTTGAGCGGTTCGAGACCGTCGCCGCACGCATCAAGCGACGACTGGGTGACATTCGGGACCCGGAACTCCGTGGCCAGCTGAACCCGACTTTCGACTGGCTCTTTGAGCTGGGCATGGGTGAGGCCAACGGATTCGAGCTGCGCGCGCGCGAGCTCGGCATACTGGAGCGGCAGCAGGAGCTTCTCGACGCCAACAGCGAGCTCAACATCGGGCTGGTGGACAAGGTGGACGGCCTGGTCAACTCCGCCAACGCCAACGTTCAGGAGGCCACTGAGGCCTCCACGCAGGCCATCTTCACGGGTCGCGTGCTTCTGATCGCCATTGGCGCCGCTTCCGTCCTCGCCGCGTTGCTGCTGGCATGGCAGTACGTGGGACGCGTGCTGCTGAGCCGTCTGCAAATACTTTCCAACCGGATGCGCAGCATGGCCAGGGGCGATCTGGAAACCAAGGTGGAGATCAGCGGGAAGGACGAGGTCGCCGATATGGCGGCGGCCCTGGAGATCTTCCGGCAGCACGCGCTGGAGGTCCAGCGCCTGAATCTGGTGGAGATGCTAGCGGAGGAGCTGCAGGGGAAGAACGACGAACTGGAGAGCGTACTCGCGGACCTCCAGGTAGCCCAGGACCAGATAGTCATGCGTGAGAAGCTGGCCGCGCTTGGTGAGCTGACGGCAGGCGTGGCCCACGAGATCAGGAACCCGCTCAACTTCATCAATAACTTCTCGGAGGTGTCCGCCGAGCTGCTGGAAGAGCTGAGGGAGGTGCTGGAGAAGGGCGGCGAGCTGGGACCGGAGGATCGGAGCTACATTCAGGAGATATCGGACGACCTTAACGGCAATCTGGAACGCATTCAGAGCCACGGAGGCCGCGCCAATCGCATTGTAAACGACATGCTCCAGATGGGACGCGGCGGCGGCGATCACCAGCCCACCAACATCAATAACCTCCTAAACGAGTTTGCCACACTGGCCTACCACAGCGCCCGAGCCACGGATCCCGACTTCCAGCTCACCATAGAGCGGGATCTGGAAGAGGACATTGCTGACATAGAGGCCATTCCCCAGGACCTGGGCCGCGTCTTCCTCAACATCGTGAGCAATGCCTGCCACGCAACCGACCAGAGGAGACGCGCCTCCCTGGAGGCCGGCAACGGCGTCTGGGACTACATCCCGACGATAACGCTCACCACGCGCCGGGAGGGCGACATGGTGCAGGTCCGCATTCGGGACAACGGCAGCGGCATACCGGATGACATAGTGGAGAAGATCTTCAATCCCTTCTTCACCACCAAGCCGACGAACCAAGGTACGGGCCTTGGACTGGCGATATCGAGTGACATCGTGCGCCAGCACGGGGGCACCATCAGCGTGGAGTCGGAGCCGGGCCAGTTCACCGAGATGACCGTGGCACTGCCTTTTGTGATGCCTGCAAAGACGGAAGACGAGGAAGAACCGGCTGACGAGATCGATGACGAAGACGATGCAAGCGCCGAGGACGACGGCGACGGCGAAGATGAGGAGGAGTCGCCCTCGGCCTAGCCCCACGCGGAAGCTCAACCGATAGCGGCCCGCGCCTCTAGCGTTCCGACTCGAAGCGGCCGATCATCCTCAAGGGTTCGGTGTCCGGATCCCGGGGCACTCTTGCCAGCGTCAGATATTCCGGCAGCACTATGCCTCCGGAGAAGACAAGTTTCATGGCCCCATCCACCGTAAGGTCGGTCTCAATGACGTCGTTCTCGATGACGAAGGCCATGTTCCCTGAGGTAGGATTGGGAACTGTGGGTATGTAGACGGCGACTACAGACCAGTCCCTTGAGGGCGCGTATATGCGTCCCGTAACGAATCCCATGGCGATCATGCCTTCCCTGGGCCACTCCACGAAGACGACGCGGCTGAAGTTGTACTGCGATGCGAACGCGGCCACCGCCTGCTGCGACACGCCGAAAACGCTCTTCACTATGGGCGTGTGGCTCAGGAGCATGTTCATCAGTTCCAGCAGCTTTGTTCCCGGTTTCACCCACACCAGCAGCCCCACGAGGTATATCAACACTACCAGGACCACCACGCCGATGCCCGGAAAGTCCCACGGCTCGCCTGAGATAAATGGAAGAGGCCTGACAAGGCTGTCGGCGCTGCCGATGAGAAAGAGCATCACCACAATGGTTATCAGCGTGGGGAGAAGGTATACCAGCCCGGCTACCATCCGTCCCTGAATGTGGCTGTCGATGTGCTTCAGGACTCCAACGCGCTCCTCTTTGTCTCGTCCCAAGTTGGATTCAGTGTCACGGGCCATGTTTCATACTCCTTCGACCAGGCCTTTCGGCAGTTATGCGGGGCGTGTTGTTTCGAATCTCCCTCCATTGAGGGAACGTTGCGAAATCCGCGTTCTTCCCTGCTCAGACCATCTACAGAAAGTTCAAAGCGGCGAGGAAAATATTGGAATAATCTCGGCATTGTGCCAAGGTTGACGACGGTGACACGCGCGCCAGTCTCGGTCGAGAGGACAGCCGCCGCCCAGGCAACCTTCCCAGGGTTGAAGCGCTGGTCATTCCTGAAGTTGTCGTTGCCGGCCAGCCGGTGGTTGTTCACTATCGCGCAGGCAACACAGGACGCTCGGACGTGCTCGCCGACCTCGGCGCGATTGTCCATGTGACTACGCGAGGCGAGCTAGAGCGCACGAGTCCAGCAACGCCGCCGGCGGCCGGGACGCCGGGCAAATGTGCGCTTCATTTCGGCAAACGCGCCTGTGGGCGAGTGGCTACGCAGCGGCGAGATCGAGGCTCCGTGGCCGGAAGAGTGACGGGGGCCTTAGTTGCCGGGCCGTCTCTCAAACGCCACTCGCCGCGTAGTTATGCTGACAAGCGCATAACAGTGCGAGAATGCCCGTCAGAGCTAGTGAGAGCTCTCGATCCGATTTCAGGGAGTGCCGCCTTAGCGGCCTGGGTAGCCGCCGCGGTTCGCGCCTCTTCTCTCCAGCGCGATGCCGGCAGCCAGGAGCCAGAGGAAGAACGCGGCGCCAACGATGCGGTGGAGCAGCGTGGCCGCGTCCACCCAGATGAACTGCATTGCGATGCCGATCGCCAGCGCCGCCGGCGGAAACAGGCGATGGGGGTCGCCGGGCTGGACCCGCCTTAGCGCAACAGCCACCAGGCCTAGTCCCGCCATTGCAAATCCCAGGCTGCCAGTGAGCTGCCGCAGGTAGGCGACCGTCTCAATCAGGTCATCGACAGCGCCCGAGGCGGCCGCGGCCAGTACCAGCGCGCAGCCGCCGCTCACGGCTGTGATCGCGCCAGAGGCAACGAGCAAAATCACGGCGAGCGTCGCGATTCCCAAGGGCGCAGCCCACGCCTTCCACAGGTACAGCGCGGCGCCTGCCAGCAGGATACCCGACGCAAGCCTAGCCGCGCCCGTCATACCGTACACGACTTGGCTCTCTGCGATGGCTGCCAGCGATTCGGCGAGGGTGGGCTGGTCGGCATCGGCCAGGACGCGCGTGATCACCATCACGAGGTTGGCGGCCGCGGCCAGCAACAGGAGAAGTCCGGCGTGCCGGCCGGCTCGACGCTGAAGCTCCACGGCCGCCCACGCAGTGTGTAGCCGCGAAAGCCTCATGCTTGGGCGGAGTCCTGGCGCACCCAGATGCGGGCGGCCACCGAGTAACCGAATGCGCCCTCGCCTTGCTCCGTCCTCACGGATATGACGCCGCGAGACTGGCTGGCGTCTACCACTGTGATGCTCCGGTCCGGCAGAACGCACAGTTCCACCAGGAACCTGAGCAGCTCGGTGTCCTCCTC
Organism: Chloroflexota bacterium; assembly: GCA_028877205.1. GTDB lineage: Bacteria > Chloroflexota > Dehalococcoidia > Lucifugimonadales > UBA2985 > JAPPHY01. Next base: position 41,452 of record JAPPHY010000003.1, read on the forward strand.
AGGAACGCGGTCGACGGTGTGGGGTACGCCTGGCTTGACCTGGTCCAGGGATAGCCTGGGACCTGCCGGCGGAGCGTGGCCGCTGCCGGGAATGGGCCTGCCGAACGGGCAGGTTGCCGGGTTGCCCAGCCTTTCGCGGATCTTCACCTCAAGGTCTGCAGAGATGGCGTGCTCCAGCCGGTGTGCCTCCTCGTGTGCCTTGTGCAGTTCGAGTCCAAGCAGGTCCACCACCATGCGCTCCGCCAGGCGATGCCGCCGCACCATGCCCTCGGCTAGCTCCAGCCCGCGCGGGGTCAGTTTGACCTCCTTGTCGGAGGTCAGCACCACGAGGCCCTCCCGCGCCATCCTTCGAAGCATGCCCAGCACGGACGGAAGCGTGGTGCCCAGGCCCTCGCCGGCGGGAATGGTCCTGATGAACTCAGCAAGGTGGCCGGCGGTGGCCCGCGTTCCCTCCTCGCCGAGCACATAGAGCGAGAGCAGATAGTTCTCCGCCACCTGCGACAGGCGCTCAGTGTTTGAGTGGGAGCCGTGCTGTGCTCTTTCGCTTGAGTTCGTCATGCGCGGCCTCGTTCCTAAAGATAGCCCGCGCAGGCGTTCGCGTCAATACGCCGGCGCAGGTATTGACAGCGGCGAATTAGGGTGGTATACATCTATGGCTTAGTGCATACTAACTTGAATGTGGTGTGGGACGACTACAGCGCACATCGTGAATGCGCAACGATATGGTAGGACATGCAAACAGCAATAGGAGGTACCTGCGAAAGTGACTCCCTTCAGAATAGCGCCAAGGAGGCTTGCAGGGATACCACTGCTAGCAGCAGTTGCTTTCGTGGCGACCGTGGTCATGATCGCTTGCAGTGGCGAATCGCCGACGGCCACCGTGATACCGACGGCAACCGCGAAACCGACTGCCACAGTGGGGCCAACGCCAACGGCGCGCATCGTGGAAGTGGCCGTTTCGCCCGGGAAACTCATTCTCTACGTGGGCAGGGGAGAGAGCCTGGTGGGCCCAATAATCGAGGAGTTTGCGGACCTTACCGGCATTGACGTGGAGGTCAAGTACGGCGGCACGGCGGAGCTGGCATCGACGCTGCTGGAGGAGGGCGGTAGGAGCCCGGCAGACGTGTTCTTCGCGCAGGACCCCGGAGGCTTGGGAGCCGTCGAGGACATGTTCGCCCCGCTGCCGGCCTCTCTCCTGGATCGAGTCCCGGAGTGGACGCGCTCCCCAGACGGCCGGTGGGTGGGCATATCCGGCCGCGCCAGGACGCTGGTGTACAATTCTGCCTCGCTTTCAGAGTCCGACCTTCCGGATGACGTCTGGGGTCTGACTGAGCCGCGATGGAAGGGACGCATCGGGTGGGCGCCCACCAACGCCTCCTTCCAGGCCATGGTCACCGCCATGAGGGCAGTTTGGGGCGAGGATAGGACCAGGGAGTGGCTGGAGGCCGTTCAGGCCAACGACCCTATAGTGTATCCCAAGAACACGCCCCAAGTGGCCGCTGCGGCTGCGGGGGAGATTGACGTCGGCATGGTCAACCACTACTATCTGTTCCGTTTCCTCGCTGAGGAGGGTGACTCCTTCCCGGCCCGCAACTACCACCTCAGGGACGGAGGTCCGGGCGCGGTGGTCATGGTGGCCGGCGCGGGCATCCTTGAAACGTCGAAGAACAGGGACAATGCCGAAAAGTTCGTGGACTTCATGCTCTCACAGGTGGCGCAGCAGTACTTCGCGGGACAGACCTTCGAGTACCCGCTCGTGGAGGGCGTCAAGACCAGCAGGCTGCTGGTGCCGCTGGAGGAGATAAACCGGCCCGATGTCCTGCCGCAGGACATGTCGGACCTGGAAGGCACGGTGAAGCTTCTACAGGAGACGGGGGTGCTCCCATAGCTGCAATTGGACATAGAGGCCGTCGGATTTGGCGCTAGGCGAACTGGCCGGATTGCAGCCGAGGGTCTACGAGGGAAGCCGGGGCCGCAGTTCGCGGCCGCCGGCTGTTCTTCTTATTCCCGCGGCGCTCGTGGGAGCAGCCGTGCTGCTGCCCGTGGCCTATCTCGCGCTGCGCTCCCTTGAGGCGGGCACCGAAACCTGGGACCTGCTGCTCCGTCCGCGCACGCTCGCCATCCTGGCGCGTTCGTTGCTGCTGGCGGCCACGGTTACCGCGGCGTCGGTGGCAATTGCGGTGCCGCTGGCATGGCTCACGGTTCGGACCGACCTGCCGCTGCGAGGCCTGTGGTCCGTACTCACTGCGCTGCCACTGGTGATTCCAAGCTACCTGGGCGCGTTTCTCGTGGTCACCGCGATCGGGCCGAAGGGGTTGCTGCAGGGGTGGCTTGCGCCCATTGGCGTCGAGCGCCTGCCGTCGATATACGGATTCGCCGGCGCGTGGCTGGTCCTTACGCTGCTCAGCTATCCGTACGTGCTGCTGCCCGTGCGGGCTGCGCTGGCGCGGATGGACGCGGCTCTGGAGGAGTCGTCCCGGTCACTGGGCAGGAGCGCGTGGCAGACCTTCCTGCTGGTGACACTGCCCCTGCTAAAGCCCGCCATAGCGGCGGGTGCCCTGCTCGTTGCGCTCTACACGCTGAGCGACTTTGGGGCCGTATCGCTGCTCCGCTTCGAGACATTCACTTGGGCCATCTACGTGCAGTACGGATCGTTTGCGCGAGACTCGGCCGCCGTTCTATCACTCATGCTCGCAGCGCTAGCGCTCGGCATACTGGTGGTGGAGTCGAGGACGAGGGGGCGCTCCCGCTACGACAGCACAGACACTGGAGGTGGTCGTCCCCCGACAGTGGTGCGCCTTGGCAGATGGCGATGGCCGGCTGTTGCTCTCTGCGCCGCTGTTGTGGCCCTTGCGCTGGCCATGCCCGCGGGGGTACTGGCCTACTGGGCGGCGCGTGGCTTCATCGCCGGCGAGACGCTCCCACTGGTGTGGAGCCGCGCCTGGAACTCGCTGTTCGTCTCCGGCCTGGCCGCCGCTGTGACCGTGGCGGCCGCGCTACCCGTAGCGCTGCTGGCGGTCCGCTACCCGGGAGGACTGGGCAGGCTGCTGGAGCGCGTCAGCTATGTGGGATTCGCCTTGCCCGGCATCGCCGTAGCGCTCGCACTGGTGTTTCTTGGCGTGCGATTCGCCACTCCCCTATACCAGACACTGGCCATGCTCGTATTTGCCTACGTGGTCCTGTTCCTGCCCACTGCGCTGGGGTCTGTCAGGGCGTCGCTCTTGCAGGTGAGTCCAGCACTCGAGGAGGCCGCCAGGAGCCTGGGCGCCACGCAACTGCGAGCCGTCTTCAGTGTGACGATCCCGCTGGTACGTTCGGGCGCGCTGGCCGGCGGGGCGCTGGTGTTCCTGCTTGTGATGAAGGAGCTGCCGGCCACGCTCATACTCAGCCCGATAGGGTTCGAGACGCTTGCGGTGTCCATCTGGGGCGCTGCCAGCGAGGCGTTCTTCGCGAGGGCTGCCGTGGAAAGCGTGCTCCTGTTGCTGGCTTCCTGGGTCCCGATGGCATTCCTGGTGCTGCGAAGCGAGGTGCGCGAGCGATGAACACGGCGGCTGTCATCTGCACTGGAGTAGCCAAGGCGTTCGGCTCAACGATCGCGGTGGACGGCGTCGACCTGACTGTGGAGCGCGGGCAGGTGCTGGCGCTGCTGGGGCCCAGCGGCTGCGGTAAGACCACGCTGCTGCGCCTGATCGCCGGGCTGGAGACGCCGGACGCGGGGAGCGTGGAGGTGGGGGGCCGGATGGTCGCCACGCCGGAGTCGTCGCTGGCCCCGGAAAAGCGAAGCGCCGGAATGGTGTTCCAGGACTTCGCACTGTTCCCGCACATGAGCGTAAAGGGCAACATCGCCTACGGGCTGCCCCGCGGCTCGGACCGAGACGGCCGCGTGGAGGAGATGGTGGCCCTGACCGGCCTACGGGGACTGGCCGACCGGATGCCGCACGAGCTTTCCGGCGGTCAGCAGCAGAGGGTTGCGCTTGCCCGGGCGCTGGCGCCGAGGCCGCAGGTGCTCCTGCTGGACGAGCCGTTCTCCAATCTGGATCCTGCTCTCCGGGACCAGGTGCGCCGGGACACGGCGGAGATCCTGAAAGCCGGTGGAGCTACCTGTGTCTTCGTGACGCATTCGCGGGAGGATGCAATGGTCATTGGCGACGAGATCGCTTTGATGCACCGGGGCCGCATCGAGCAGGTGGACACGCCCGAGCGGATATTCCACGCGCCGTCCAATCGATTCGTCGCCGCCTTCATGGGCCTCGCGGATTTCATACCGGCGATTGTGAGAGACGGCGCAATACGGACCGAGCTGGGCAGCGCTCCCCTTCCGCAGCCTGCGCCGGACGAGGACGGCCTGGAGGCGATGGTACGCCCGGACGACGTCGTCCTGCGTCCTTCCGAGACCGGCAGCGGTGTGATTGTGGAGCGCAGGTTTCAGGGGGCATTCTACCTGTACCGGATGGCGCTGGACTCCGGCGCGGTGGTGCACAGCCTGGGCAGCCACGCGCACCCCCTGGATGTCGGCGCGCGCGTGGAGGCGCTGCTGGACGCGGCGCATCCGCCGCTGGCCTTCCGCGACGGCCTCGCCGCGTTTGCCGGATCCGCACCGGACCACGCGCCGCTAGAGGGTCGATAGCTCACTGTCGCCGGCAATCCCACCTTGAATCTGCGCATCCTCTTGGGTAATATAGGCCCAGGCGAGTATGTGACGAGGTGTGAGTCCATGCCGAACGTAGTGCTAGTGGTGGACATGTTGAGGGGCTTCCTGGAAGAGGGGCACAACCTCTACTGCGGTGACGGCGCTCGCGGGATCATTCCGGAGGTGCAGGCTATACTTGAACGCGAAACGGCCCGCGGGTCCAGCATCTTCTACGTCTGCGACACCCACGAGCCGGACGACCTGGAGTTCAAGATGTTTCCCGTTCACTGCGTGAAGGGGACCGCCGAGTGCGAGGTCATCCCTGAGCTGGACGCCTATCCCGGCGAGCGCATCAGCAAGCAGCGGTACAGCGCATTCTACAACACGGACCTGGAGCAGCGACTCCGGGAGCTGGCCCCAGACCGCATCATCGTCTGCGGCGTCTGCACCGACATATGCGTGCTGCACACCACGGCGGACGCGCGCAACAGAGACTACTCCGTCGAGGTGCCCACTGGCGCGGTGGCGTCCTTCGACGAGGAGGCGCACAGGTGGGCTCTGAAGCACATGGAGAGCATTCTGGGAGCCAGCCTGGCGTAGATGGCGCTTCTGCTTTCGGCGGTCACTACGTGGAGGGGCGCGGCCAGACCTGTATGCCGAACCGGTTCACACGCGGCCCACTCCTTACTGAACATCCAAGAGGAGAGCAATGGCGGATCCTGAATTCGAGGTAAGACCTTCGGTCCAGATAGGAGACACGGCAGACGTGAGACTCCATCGAGGACTGACTGTCCTGCGAAGTGAGGGGGTCAACCCGGTCGTGACGGTGGAGTTCTCGGCGGAAGGCAGAGGGATCTTCTGCGGCATCCGCGAGGTGAAGGCGCTGCTGCAGAGGGTGCTGCCTGAGGCGAGCCGCGATGCTTGGGCACTGGAGGAGGGCGACACGGTTTCGGCCGGCGAGGTTGCGCTGCGGGTCACTGCGCCCTACGGCACACTCGCCCTCTACGAGACTGCCATCTGCGGTACGCTGTCCCACTGCACCGGCTGGGCTACTGCCAGCCACGAATGCGTGACCGCCGCCGGTGGCATTCCGGTCATATCGACCGGCGCGCGCTACGTCCACCCCGGCGTGGCAGGCGTCATGGACTACGCAGCCACCGTGGGGGGGTGTGTTTCATGCTCGACCCCGATAGGCTCCAAGCTCGCGGGAACAACGCCCGCCAGCTCCATTTCGCCGGACGTAGTGCTGATCTTCGGAGACTCGCTCAGGGCCATGCAGGCTTTCGACCGGCACCTGCCCCAGGAGGTCTCGCGAGTCGCCCCAGTTAACGTGATGAAGGATGAGGCGGAGGAAGCCATAGCCTTGGCAAGGTCGCTCAGGCTGCGCCTGCGGGGCGTGGTGCTGGACGCCATGCGGACTCACGACGAGGTCAGCCCACACATGGTGAAGGAGGTCCGTGCCCGACTGGACCAAGCCGGATTCTCTCACGTGGAGATCTTTGTGAGCGGGGAGTTGGGCAGCAGCCAGTTAAGGGCATTCGTGGAGTCCGGCGCGCCCGTGACCGCGTTCGAGGTGGGAGGCTACATCAGCTGTGCTCCGCCCATCGGGTTCCGAGCCGACATTCACGAGGTGGACGGCAGGCCGATGGCAAGGCGCGGGCAGATACCGGGCGTCACGGAGAACTCCAGGCTGGTGGAGCTCATCTAGCGTCGACCGGCCGGAAGTCCAGGCGCAGCACTCGCTCCGTATCCTCCCTCACTCTGGCCCAGTGAGCCATCCGGTGTCCCACGACCCACACCACGCCGTTCTCCGACGCCACCAACGGGACGCCATCTCGCTCCGCCGCCGGTATCTTTTCGTCGACCATCACGTCCTGCACCTTGCGGGTGCCTGTCATGCCGAGAGGCGCTATGCGGTCCCCGGGCCGCCTCGACCGGACGCATAGTCGCCTGCCCGCGCGGTCGGCGTCCAGCACCGCCTGGTGGCTGCCAACCGCCGCCGAGTCTCGTACGGGAGGGAGCAGCTCCGCCCGGACACACCATGCGCCAATGCAGGTCTCACCGGGTACCGAAATCTCGTATTCACCTTCGATGGGAGGAACAGCAGGAAACTCGGCGCCGACAGGCGCCAGGCGAAGCGTGTCGTAGCCGACTTCAAACCTGATGCCGCCTGGCAGCTCCAATTTGGCTCCTGTCCTGCCGCTGGATAGGCGCACCATGTCCTCCACGTGACGGTGTGTGAGTTCCTTCGCCGCGCCGGCGAGCTCACGGTATGCCAGGCGCAGAAGGTGGCGCTGGACGGCGGGGTGCAGCTCTCCGAAACCCGCACGAGAGACTGTTATGTCGTGCTCGGCCGCGACTTCGAGTCTCCGGAGGGCATCGCCGGCGGCCTGCTCCAGGAAATCAAGATCGTGGGCCGCCGACGAGCTCATGCGCAGCAGCGCTTGGCGGATGCGGGGGTTGTACCGCTCAAGCGTGGGCACCAGCTCAAGCCTCACCCGGTTGCGGGTGATCTCGAGTGAGCTGTTGGATGAGTCCTCCCTGGGTGTTACGCCCCTCAGCATGCAGTAGGCGCGGGTCTCCGCTTTCGTGAAGTCCAGCAATGGCCGCACCAGCGCCACGCCTTCGCCACTGCACGCGGCCTGCAGGTGCGAGATGGCCGGCATTCCTGCGAGCCCTGACGCGCCGCTGCCGCGGATCAGGTGCATGAGCACGGTCTCCACCTGGTCGTCGGCGGTGTGACCTACGGCGATGGCGGAGGCTCCAATGGTGGAGGCCGTCTCGACCAGGAACGCGTACCGCGCCTCCCGCGCCGCCTCCTCCAACGACATCCGTCTGCCGGCTCGCAGCGCGTTCACGTCCAGGCGGCCGAGCGTCACAGGCAGACCCAAATCCTGCGCCGCGTCTTCCACGAAGCGGGCGTCCTCTCTGGCTTCTTCCCCGCGCAGGCTGTGGTCCGCGTGCGCTACGTGGAGATCGAAGTCAAGGGTTTCACGGAGCCGGTCGAGGAGAAGCAACAGAGCCATCGAGTCCGGGCCGCCCGAGACAGCGGCTACTATGCGGCGCGTGGCGAGCCCCGGCAGCAATCGGGTCAGCGTGCGCTCCACGCTGTCGAGGAGCCGCCGCTCCGGTGACGGGCCGCCGCGGTGGGCGTCGTTCACGGTCAACCGCCGGGCTTGGGCTTCAGCCCTCGAGGGCTGCCTGCTCCCGCGTTACCATCACCTTTTCGATGCGCATACCGCGCACGTGGGTCACCTCCAGGCGCAGGCCGTCGTGGTGGAAGTGGTCGCCCTCGGTGGGAATGCGTCCAAGCGCTTCCAGGATGAAGCCGGCGACCGTGTTGTAGTCACCCCTGGGGAGGCCCAGGTCAAGCTCGTCGTTCGCCTCGTCAATCTGCATCCCGCCGTCGATGTGGTAGGTGTTCTCGTCGATGGCCTCGTACTCAACCTCTGGCTGCCTGCCCTCCTCGCCAACGGGGCCGACGACCTCCTCGATGAGCTGCTTGAGTGTGACCAGTCCGGCGATGCCTCCGTACTCGTCCACGGCCATCACCATCTGGTTACCCGCGCCGCGCATCTCGCGGAAGAGCTGGCCGGCCAGCTTGGTGTCCGGCACGAAGACCACCGGGCGCAGGAGCTTGGTCACGGGCGTGTCGCTCGACACATCATCCCGCGCCAGCGCGGTGACCACATCCTTCACGGACAGGATTCCCACTACGTTCTCCATGTCGCCCTCGAACACCGGGAATCTCGTGTGATAGTGGTCCCGGTACACGGACAGGAACTGCCTGAGCGTTGTGCCCGACTCCAGCTGGACGATCTCCGTTCGTGGCGTCATCACCTCGCGCACGTGCCGGTCGCCGAATCTGAAGACGTTTTCCAGCATCTCGGCTTCCTCCTCCTCCACCGATCCCTCCTCCATGCCGATGGAGATCGCGGTCTTGATCTCCTCCTCGGTGAAGAGTGCCCCGGCGTTGCCGCCAAGACGCGCCGCGAGGAAGCGATTGACCAGCTGCAGCGTGGCCGCAAAGGGAAGGAGCAGCAGCTCGACTAGCTGGAGCGGCCTTGCATACAGGAAGAAGAGCCTCTCCGAGTGCCTGATGGCCACTGTCTTGGGCAGCGTCTCGCCGAGCACCAGCAGCACGATGGTGCTCGCTGCGGTTGCAGCCGCCACACCCCGTCCTTCCCCGATGAGCGCCACCATGATGACGGTGGCCAGCGCGGCGAAGGCGGTGTTGACGAGGTTGTTGCCAAGCAGGATGGTGGGCAGGACCTTGGCGGGCTCGTCCACCATGCGCGCCACCCTTTCGGCGCCGGGAACGCCATCCTCCACCAGGCGCCGGATGCGCACCTTCCGAAGCGAGAGGAAGGCGGCCTCCGAGCTGGAGAAGAATGCCGAGAGCAGCAGGGATGGGACTAACAGGGCGAGGTAGAGGGTCGATACGTGATCCATTGCAGTACACCTATGCGGCCTGAAGGCCGTCTTGCGTTCTCCTGGTGCGGACTAGAGTTGCGGACCGGAAGCGCGGCCGGCGGGGCGACTGTGTCCCGCGGGCACGCGGGCTGGCGCCGGCCTGACATTCGTGGCAATATAGGAGCGCGGGGGCAGGTCACAGTTGGGAGAGGGGCCGTAGGGGAGAGTCTGAGCACCCATCAGCTTGTGCCCAATGATAGCATCGCCCCCTGGGGGTGTCAAAACGCCGGGCAGTACCCCGGCTCACACGACAGCTGCCTGGTTGCCTTACAAGATGCGAATATGAACGAGAGCTTGCCTGACGATGCGACCCTGAAGGAGTTGTGGGAGGCGTCGGTCAACCTGGCGCGGGGCGCAGGCGAGGTGCTGCTGCGGTACCGGCCGGGCTCAACGCACGTCGACTTCAAGGGCAAGGGAGATACAGACCCGGTCACGGAGGCCGACCTGCGGGTGGAGGAGTACCTCAGGGACCGCATCACCAAGGAGTTTCCCGGCCACGCAATCGTAGCGGAGGAGAGCGAGGAGTCCCCGGCCACCCATGACGCCGAATACGTGTGGGCCATCGATCCGGTGGACGGCACAGCGAACTTCGCGGCGGGCGTGCCTTTCTTCGCGGTCTCGATCGGGCTGCTACATGGCGGGAGGCCGGTGGTGAGCAGCATGTTCCTGCCCAACACGCTGGCCGGTGACGGCGTACTCAGCGCACGCGCGGGCGGAGGCGCCTTTGACGAAAACGGCCCGCTCACCGCGCTGACCGGCTCCGCGCCAAGGCCATCCGGCCTGGTCGGTGTCCCGTCCGGCTTTGCGAGAGCGTTCAGCGTCACAAGACAGGGTGGAGGAGGGCTGGGAGAGCCTCGCATCATGGGCAGCATAGCCTGCGAGCTTGCACTGGTGGCCAGGGGCGTGCTGCAATACTCGCTGCTGACCTCGCCGCGGGTGTGGGACGTGGCCGCCGGCGTGCTGCTGGTGCAGGAGGCCGGCGGCGAGGTGTTGGTCTGGCGAGACGGCGACTGGAGGTCCTTTGAGCGGTTTCCGGTTTCGCCTCCGGAGGGAGGCCGCGACCCGCGTAGAGGGCTGCGCGGGCCGAGTTATCCCATGCTGGCCGGAGGCCGTGGCATCGCGGCGCACGTGGCATCGCGGGTGAGGCCACGGCAGAGGCCGCTTGTAGTGACCCTGGCGAGGCGGCTTGGACTGCGGCGCTCAGGCCGAAGAGGCCATCGCTAGGGAGCGGGATTCCTAGCCCGCCGCGGCCTGCTCCAGTATCGACGACTCCAGCGCCTCCTGCGTCTCCTTGCCGTTCGTCTTGCGTGCGGGCGTCGACTCGTCCTCGGAGCTGTTGACCGAGGCCGACCTCGGATCTATGCTACGGCCATCCGCAATTAGGCCGTACCTGTGCTCCATTTCCAGGACCAGGCGTTCCAGGTCCTGCTGGGCCTTTCTTGCCTCGAGGGCTCGCCTGTCCGCGTCCATCTGCGCCTTCATCAGCTGGTACTTGTCATCCGGGTGCAACTCCATCGTTGTGCCTCCTGGCTGTTGATGAAGGACAGGATAGAACAAGTGTACGTATTTGTCAAGGGTACGACACAGATTGCCTCTGAATGCCCGTTTCAGGCACGGGGGAGCGGGAGTTGGAGGAGCAATCTTGCGGAAGGCGCGGCAGCCTGTCAGGCAGAGACATCCACCAGCCGCTCGATCCCACTCACGTCAGTAGTAGCGCGCGCCACTTCCAGATCGTACATGCGCTGCAGGTTCAGCCAGAAGTCGGGGGTCATGCCAAGCGCCTGCCCGATTCGCAGGGCCGTGTCCGCTGTTATGGACCGGCGGCAATGGACGATATCGTGAATGCGTATCTGTGGAACCCCGATAGTCTTGGCCAAGCGGTATTGCGTGACGCCGAGTTCCTCCAGCATCTCCGCTAGGTGCTCTCCGGGGTGTATGGGTGCTGCGGCAGCCATAGTGGTTCTCCTCCTTAGTGATAGTCGGTGACTTCAATCTCCATCGCGCCCTCATCGGTCCAGATGAAGCACACCCGCCACTGATCGTTGATGCGGATGCTGAATTGGCCCTCACGATCTCCCCTAAGAGATTCGAGTCGGTGAGACGGCGGAACCAGAAGGTCAGTTAACGCCATTGCCGCCAACACGCGCTGGGCTCTCATTCTCGCTCGACGCTGAATGTCGGCCGGAAGCTGTCTGACCGACTCTCCAGCGAAGAGCCGTTCTGCAACGTCGTTCCTGAACAGTTTCACTGGGACAATAGTATCGCATGGCGTTACTAATGTCAAGGATAAGGTGGCGGAATCGCCGGTTAGCTCGCATGAACGGTTGGCAGCGGTCTGAGCTGTTTCGGGTACGTGGAATAAGGCGACCCGGCGATAGCGCAGGGGTATGCGGCCTTGTGGCTAGAACCACGGCCAGGGCACGTTGCGGCGGTAGGGGTCCTGCGGCGGAAACCGGCCCGTTCTGAGTAGAGACCGGATGCGGCTACTCAACGCTGACAGTTCTTCGGCGTCCAGCAGCCGATGCAGCTGGGGCGCTACGCCGCTCTCGGAGTGGAGGCTGTCCACGAATCGCTCCATCTGCTCGAGCAGGGAAGCCGATATGGGTTCATCCTCGAAGTCCCATATCACCGTGCGCAGCTTGGGATCCGGGTGGAAGGTGAGGCCGTGGTCGATCGACCAGATCGATCCGGCGGTGTCGCGGAAGCAGTGGCTCGCCTTCCTGTCCGCGTTGTTGGACAGGCAGTCGAAAAGCGCAATAGGCTCAAGCTCCTCCGGCGCCTCCTCCCGTATGGTGAAGTAGCTGGAGTACGGGTCAATTTCGATGAACTGCTGAACGGACCCAACGCCGTATGGACCGCTTCTTATGACGGTGCACGGGATGAAGTCCCATGACAGCCCTTGGGAGACCAGGTAGGCCGCGTACTCCCGGAGGTACAATGTGCCCGGCGGGAAGTCCCAGAGAGGGCGCTCCCCGTCGCGAGGCTTGTAGATGGCATCGATGGACTGGGAGCCTAGGGTGACTTTAACTAGGAAGGTGTAGTTGGAGCCTTGGGGCACCAGCGCAGGCGGTGACATCTCGCCTTCCAGGAGCACCCTTCGAACCTGGGCGGCTGTGACCTTGGGGTCGTTGTCCGATACCATGACTCACCCGGCAGGAGCGTGACGCAGGCGCGCAAAGAGCGCCCGGAGGCTCACATGGGCTGGTGGCCGTCGGTGCGCACACACATGTGGCCTTCGGCGTCTATAGGGCCATTGCAAAGAGGGCATATGGGCCGGCCGGCCGCGCAAACAGCCTGTGCCTCCTCCGCCAGCTCCTCCATCTGTGTGCGGGAAGCCCAAAAGCCAAGCAGAGGCTCATCTTCATCGTCGTCCCGGTCGAAGGCCTCGATGACGAACAGATCGCCGGCGGGCTCGTGGCCCAGGCTCAGGTTTCCCACCTCGAACTCCAGGGATGCGTGACTGGATGGTGGAGGGTTGTGGTCGGTCTGCTCCCCCTGCTCGGCCTCCGTAGCGTCGGCCCGGGCGAGCATCTGCCGAATGGCCAGGGAGAGCTGGAATAGCTGGCCCTTCTCAAGCCAGAGGCAGGCGCTGCCTCCGGGGCTCTCCAGCAGAAGTCGAAACCGCCGCTGACCGGGTACGCCTATGGCCTCAGCCTTCACGGCGTCCACGAGGCCAAGGTCATGTTTCGCGTCTACCATAGTCCCATTCCGTGACGCCGGCGCGGCAATCGAGGGATCGTGGACAGCTCAGTCCACCTCCTCGATTCTATAGCGGAGGTTGCCACGGGGTGTGACCACCTCGACTTCGTCGCCCACCTTGTGGTCCATAAGCGCTCTGCCCACCGGAGAGGCGACTGACATCTTGAAGTCCATTGGGCTGGCCTCCGATGCGTTGACCAGGGTATAGGTCATTTCTTCCCTGGACGCCGGGTCCACAAGCCTGACCGTGCTGCCCAGCTTGACCCGCCGCTCGCCGAGCGAGGCGGACGCCTGTGAGTCCGTGTCGACGATACGAGCTCGCCTGATGCCGTCTTCAAGCTCGCGTATGCGTGCCTCCAGCATGCCCTGCTTCTCGCGTGCGGCGTCCAGCGGCGCGTTCTCGCGGAAGTCCTTGTCGGCGGCGGCCCGCCTGATCTCCTGTGCGATCACCACCCGCTCGTCGCGCAGGGATGCCAGCTCCTCGGTCAGGCCCTGGTAGCCCTCCGCGGTAATGTCCATGGGCTCAGGAGCCTTCTCCGCGGCCCGGGATCGCTGCACCACCCTTCTCACCCGCACGTGCTTGGCGAGCGATGTGGTGGTCAGGCTGCTCTTGTAGCAGTAGTTGAGGAAGTCCTTTACGATCTGTGCACGGGCCGTAGTGTCCTGCGCCCCTGCCGACTCGGACATGTACTCGCCGTAGGAGGCGGCCTCCTGGGGCGTCAGCCCGATCAAGCTTCGGTCTCGCCCAATCCAGCGGACGAACCTGTTTAGCTCCTGCAGAGCCTCCTGAGCCGCGGCCGAGCGTCTGGCCGAAAGGTACTGGGCGAGTGCCTCCGAAACCGGTAGCGATTGGGTCTGCATTTCGTTGGACCTGGGCCTCCTCAAATCTGGCTGTTTTGTACATTGTAGGTGTCGCCCAAATGGGTGTCAACGCAGGGTCTGCTATAATCCAGGTTGCGGGGCAACTCGGAACGTGCGGAGCGCCAAATACCGCACGCGATTTTCCGGGATGCTCAAGCCCAACTGGGGAGGATATACATGCCCTACGGTGTGACCGTCAAGGAGGATGCCGGCAGCGTCCGTGTGGAGGTCCAGTGCTCTCACCAGAGCGGGCTGTTCTATGCGGTCCCTGCCGAGGCCAGCTGGGTCTGTCAGCCGGAGCATCTCCACGCCCACGCCATCGCGGGCTTCTTCCGTGAGCTCCTTGAGATGGGCGATCCTGCCGTCAGACAGCTGATGCAGCGATGGGGCCTCTACTATCGGCCCCGGCCCCTTGAGCCGCAGGAAGAGGGCGAACAGGTGCAGCAGGCATAAGAAAAGGCTCCGCATCCCCGATGCGGAGCCTTTTCGGCTTCACTGGGTTATCCCGCCTGCGGTGTGGGAGTTGGCGACGTGGGGGCCGGATCCATAGGGTCATGTGGCTCGTCAGGCTCCGTACCCTTGTCCTCAGGCCCGATCTTATCAGGCTGCCTGGTCTCCGCTTCCATCACTACCGGCTCCCGTGGCAGCGCGTCCTGCGGCTCCGCGCCGAAGAGCTCCTCCAGCTCCTTGCCTTCCACCGTCTCTTTCTCAATGAGGTAGTCGGCGATCTGGACCAGCTTTGGCCGGCTGTCGGTCAGCAGCTGTGTTGCGGTGGAGTAGGCGGTGTCTATGAGGTTGTGCACCTCTTCATCGATGATTCTGGCAATTTCGTCGCTGTAGTCCCGTTGCTCTGAGATCTCGCGGCCCAGGAACACCAGCTCCTCCCTCTTGCCGAAGGTGCGAGGCCCCAGGCGCTCACTCATGCCGAGGCGCGTCACCATCATGCGTGCAAGGCTGGTGGCCTGCTCCAGGTCGTTGCTGGCTCCCGTTGTGACCAGATTGAAGGTGAGTTCCTCCGCCACGCGCCCGCCCAGGAATGTGGCCAGCCTGTCCGTGAACTGGTCCTTGGTAATGAGATAGCGCTCTTCGGTGGGCAGCATGCGTGTGTAGCCGCCCATGCTTCCCCTTGCGATGATGGAAATCTTGTGCACAGGGTCTGCATTGGGCAGCAGGTGAGCGACCAGGGCGTGGCCCGCCTCGTGGTAGGCGGTGACCTCCTTCTCCCTGACGCTGATCACGCGGCTCTTGCGCTCCGGTCCGGCGATAACGCGGTCTATGGCCTCGGCGAACTCATCCCTGCCCAGCTCCTTCTTGCCGCGCCGTGCGGTGAGGATCGCAGCCTCGTTGATTAGATTTTCGAGGTCGGCGCCGCTGAATCCGGGCGTCTGCTGCGCCACGGTGTTCAGGCTGACCTCCGCGGCAATGGGCTTGCCCCGTGCGTGTACCTGGAGAATTGCGTATCGTCCGTTGATGTCCGGCGAGTCCAGCACCACGCGCCTGTCGAACCGGCCGGGCCTCAGGAGCGCGGGGTCCAGGATATCTGGGCGGTTTGTGGCCGCCAGCACGATGACGTTCACGCCCGTGTCGAAGCCGTCCATCTCCACCAGGATCTGGTTGAGCGTCTGCTCTCTCTCGTCGTGGCCTCCGCCGAGGCCCGCGCCTCTGTGACGGCCAACGGCGTCAATCTCGTCGATGAAGATGATGCAGGGCGAGTTGCGCTTGGCCTGGTCGAACAGGTCGCGCACCCTGGACGCGCCCACTCCCACGAACATCTCAACAAACTCGCTGCCGCTGATGCTGAAGAACGGCACGCCTGCCTCGCCGGCAACGGCCTTGCCCAGCAGCGTCTTGCCGGTGCCCGGCGGCCCCACGAGCAGCACGCCCTTTGGTATCTTTGCACCCAGCGCGACGAACCGCTCCGGGAAGCGGAGGAACTCCACCACCTCGTGCAGCTCCTGCTTGGCCTCCTCTATGCCGGCCACGTCCTGGAATGTGATGCTTGGCTTGTTGCCCACGAACATGCGCGCGCGGCTGCGCCCGAAGCTCATGGTCTGGTTGCTGCTGCCCTGGGCCTGCCGCATCATGAACAGGATGATGGCCCCGAAGAAGATGATGGGCAGGAAGTTGATGAACAGACCGAAGAGGCTCCCCAGCCCGCTGGAGCCTTGCACCTTGATCTCCAGAGTGGTGACGTCCACCCCGGCGTCGGTCAGCACCTCGACGATGCTGGCGCTGCTCTCCTTGCGAGACCGGAAGGTGTCGCCGCCGTTGTCAGTGATCTTGAGGGAGTCCTCGTTGACCTCTATGGAGCGGATCTGCAGGCCCTTGGCCATCTGTATCACCTGGCTCAGGGGTATGTCGCGAGAGCCCGACGGCGCCTGGACAAAGGTGAAGAAGATGGCCACCACCGCCACGATGATGAGGAGGTATACGAAGCTGTTTCTCAGCCACTGACTGTTCATTGGACACCCATATCGGCTGTGCTTTTCGCACAGCACAGATTTATCTTACTCCAAAGTGTGCCGGAAAGCAAAGTTAGCTGTCGCCGGTGACGCCTGAGCGCTTCTCGACGGCGTGTTCGTTCAGATAGTTGTAAGGAACTCCCCGATGACGGCAGCCAGCTCCTCCGGCTTCTCGTAGCCGATGTCGTGGCCCGTGTCCTGGATCCACGCCACTCTCGCGTTGGGCATGGCAGCCTGCGCCGCCTCCACGTTCGCGCGGCGTCGCTCCAGCATCTCCGGGTTGGCGACGGGGCGTCGGCCCGCCGCGGCGACCATCAGGGTGGGACACTTGACGAGCGGCATCAGATCGCTGGTCGGCTCCGACCACATGGCCCACAGCATTTGCTGCTGGTTGGACAGCTCCAGGCGCTCGTGGACGCTTCCGTCGGGGTCCACCCTCACCATGCTCATCACCATCTGCTCCAGCTTGTCGCTCCAGCAGTGCTCGAACTGCTGCCTCAGTGCGCCCAGGTAACGCTCCCTTGGGCCGTAGATGTCCCTGGGGCTGAGCCTGTCTCTGAACTCCTCCCAGGTCATCTCCGGCGAGCGCCGCCCTCCGAAACCGCCGTCGACCATGATCAGGCCCTGCGTCCGGTCCGGGTGGTAAGCGGCGACGGCCAGGGCCGTGCTTGCGCCCCAGGAGTGGCCCATCACAGCGGCCTTCTCGATTCCGAGTTGGTCGAGGGCGCCCACCACGTCGCCGGCCAGGGTACGCCAGTCGTATCCTGTCGAGGGCTGGTCGGTCTTGCCGTGGGCGCGCTGATCAGGCGCGACGACGCGTATGTCGCCGTCCAGGTGCGGGATGACGAGGTCGTACCAGTGGCTCGATGAAGCCGCGCCGTGAAGCGCGACGAGGGGCTGCCTCGTGCCGCCCCAGTCCTGGTAGTGTATGTTGAGGTCGCCCGACTTCAGCCAGAGGCTCTGCGGGTCCGACCTTACGACTTTGCTGCTCATGGTGATGGTCTGATCATATCATATGCCTGAAGGCGGTGGAGCTTGGCGATGGCGGTTACGCTTGAGCGGGAGACATGGCTTCATGGAATGCGAGTGGATGATGGTGCCGAAGGGGAGATTTGAACTCCCACGTCCGCAAGGGACACTGCGCCCTGAACGCAGCGCGTCTGCCGTTCCGCCACTTCGGCTTTGGGTGGCCGGGCTCGGCTCGCGCCGATGCCGCACAGTTCATAGTACAACCACACAGGCGGAGGGCGCAATACGTGGGGGCACGCTGACGATTGGGGTGGTCGATGACGATTCAGACTCGCGCACCCTACCCCTATCCGTCATCCCGGCCTGAGAACGTCAGGATTGCGCCGAGCACCAGCAGCGCCATCGCCGGTACGTTGGGCACTGCCATCCCGCCGGCCGCGCCCAGCAGCATGAACGCTACCGCCAGTCGAGGCTGGCTGTTGGACACCACCGCGCCCAGCAGCCCGACGGCGTAGGCGCAGAGGGCCGCCACCGCCCACAACGACAGCGTGCCCGCGTCGCCGGGGCCGGGCGCGACGCCGGGTTCGCTTCGCGTTAGGGCGGTTGCTACGCCGGCTATGCCCGCCACGGCTCCGACCGCACCCACGACCATCCCCGCGGCTCGCAGGTTCAGGATTTCCACTATCGCTACTCCTCAGTACACGTTGCAGTGGCGGCCCGCCGAGCCGCAGGCTCAGACGTGCTGGTCGACCAGGATGGGGTTGCCGTCCGGGTCCACCACCACGAAGCTGCCCGGTCCGGTGGTCGTCTCGTCCGCTTCCATCGCCATGCTCACGCCCTGCGACATGAGGCGGCGCTGCAGCTCGCGCACGTCCGTGAACTCATCGACGGGCTGTGCGAAGTCGTCCCAGCCGGGGTTGAAGGTGAGGATGTTCTTGTCGAACATGCCGTGGAACAGGCCAATGGTGTGGTGACGGTTCCTGAGGATCAGCCAGTTCTCATCGGCGCTGCCGCCTACGACCTCGAAGCCGAGCTTCTCGTAGAAGTCGCGTGAAGCGGCGAGGTCGGCAACGGCCAGGCTGACGGAGAATGCGCCGAGATTCATGTGTGTCTCCTTTCGTGCTAGACGTGGCGCCGAGGAGAAGGCGCCAGGCCGGTCTGTGACGGACACCGCTTCTCGCCATTATGGCCGAATGTGCGCGGGTGTGCCAGTCAGCTTGACCTATGTGAGAGCAAGGGGATATAGTGACATTCGTATCTGAATTCGGCTGAATGAGCAGAGACCAAGCGAATGCAGGGAATCTCGCCTCAGTTGCCGCGAGGAAGTCGCTGGCGGACCGGTGATCCATGACAACGCGTCGTAGAGAGCTTCCGGACGCCCCTCTGCCGTCCCCATTCCCCGAGGGCTGGTATCTCATTGCACCCCGCCGGGTGATCGAGCAGGCAGGGCTCTTCCATCGAGAGTGGATGGGCGAGAAGATCATTGCCTGGATCGACAGGAGCGATCGCATGTGCCTGGCGGAGGCGTTCTGTCCGCACCTGGGCGCGTCTCTCTGCCCCGACGTGGGCGGGCGTATCGTCGATGGGCGGCTCGTCTGCCCGTTCCACGGCTTCGAATACGATACGACAGGCCAGTGCGTCAACACCCCCTACGGCGACCC
This sequence comes from Chloroflexota bacterium, assembly GCA_028877205.1. Lineage (GTDB taxonomy): Bacteria > Chloroflexota > Dehalococcoidia > Lucifugimonadales > UBA2985 > JAPPHY01. Next base: position 60,207 of record JAPPHY010000003.1, read on the forward strand.
GCCGCCGACCGCGCGGCTGCGCGTGTTCGAGACCAGGGAGCTGATGGGACTGGTCTTCGCCTGGTGGGGACTCGACGGGCGCGAACCCCAGTGGCCCATGCCCGAGCCGCAGGAGTATCCGGAGGGCTGGCAGTCCACGGAGTTCAGGAGCCTGCGCTTCATCGGCCACCCGCAGGAGACAACTGAAAACTCCGTCGACTTTTCTCATCTTAACTACGTCCACGGCTTTGGCGATGTGACCCGCGCCGCGCCTCTGGTCGTAGAGGGTCACCGCCTTGAGAGTCGCTTCGACTTCCATACCACCAAGAAGGTCGTCGGCCTGTTTCCGGTAACCTACGATATCTCCGCCACTACGCTCGTGTACGGGCTCGGCATCTCCCAGGTTGACATACGTGAGCACTCCGTGGGCATGGACATGCGCCTCTGGGTCTTTGCGACGCCGGTGGACGGCACGCTCATCGACCTTTCGATCCTGTCGCAGGTGAGGGAGATTCGCAGACCAAAGCGACTCTTCACCGGACTGGGCTTTCTCCCCAGCAAGATGCGCGCGCCAATCATAAACAAGTTCGTCGCTTCGCAGCAGATCAGGGACATAAAGAAGGATGTCGTCATCTGGGGCCACAAGAAGTACAGGTCCCAACCGCGCTTGTTCAGGCTCGACGGCGACATAATGCCCTACAGAAGGTACTGCCGCCAGTTCTACCCCGCTCCCGAGGCATCCGGCGCGCCCGCTCCCAGCCGGACCGACGGTGCGGAGCGATAGCGATTCCAGCCGTGTGTGAGAGTCCCGGCCGTTCCTGCCTGACCAGTCAGTCTCCACGGGAGAGAGGGACGCTTTCCTGATGAACGCGATTCTGAGCAACTTCAGCAGGCTGGTCACGGCCCATCCTGTTCTTGCGCTGCTGGTGATGTTCGTTGTCGTTGTCGGGCTAGGCGCGGGAGGGTCGCTCCGGGCGCCTCTGCCGGAGACGGCTGATACTCTGCCGGAGGGTGGGCCGGTGGCTCAGGCGCTTGACGAAATCGACGAGTACTTCGGCGAGTTCGGCGCGGGACGAGTCGTCACGCTCCTGTTCCGGGGGGACGCGATCACGCCCGGCGGCCTGTCCCAGATGGCGGACCTCCTCAATCGGGTCATCACCGACCCGACTGTCGGCGAGCTGCTTGCCCACGACAACCCGGTTGCAGCGCCTACGTTTCTCGTCCAGGCCATGCTTCAGGTGGACAGCTTCGAGTCGGTCACGCGGCAGCAGGTAGACGGCGCCCCCGCGCCTCCCGAGCTGCGGGCAGCGCTCGACGCTCTAACGGGCACGGACACGGACGGCACGGAGGTTGCCATCGCCGTGATCCGCCTGCGGGATACTGGCGACGAGCGCGTGGCGGAAGCGGAGAGGTGGATCGCTGAGCTGGCGGCCGCGGATGAGGGCCCGCTTCAGGTTACCAGCATCTCGCCGGTGATCGTCGAGGATGAGTACAAGCGAGCCACTGAAGAGGGCATGGCGCCACTGGTCTGGCTGGCGCTGCTGCTGATCGCGGGAATACTACTGCTGTTCATGCGAACCATCGCCGACCTGCTTCTCACCCTCCTGGGGCTTGTCCTGGCTCTTACGGCCACCGTCGGGATAGAGGGCTGGCTTGGCCCCAACGGCCTGGCCCTCACCGGCCCCCCCAACTCGCTGACCGCTCTGACGCCGGTCATCATCATAGGACTCACCGTGGACTACGCGATCCAGATAGTGTCGCACTACCGCGAGCAGCGCATAGCCGGCCTGCCGGTGACGGACGCCGCCAGCGTCGGACTGCGCAACGTGACCGTTCCGCTCATTCTGGCCGCCGTCACGACGATAGTAAGCCTGCTGGCCAGCCTCTTCTCGCCGATTGGCATCGTTGGCGATTTCGGCGTCAACGCAGGACTGGGCGTGGGCCTGAGCCTGATAATCATGCTGACGTTGTTGCCGGCCGGCCGGACGATTATCGACCGTCGGCGGGAGGCGCGAGGCACACTGACTCAGCCGCGGCCGATAGCCACCGCGCTGCCCGGAGTGGGAAGGGTGGCGCAGACGCTGGGCAGAGGGGTCACGCGCAGGCCGGCCCCCTACATCGTTGCCGTTCTCTTTGTTACCGCGACGCTTGGGTTCTTCGCCACGAACCTTGAGTCGGAGTTCAGCATCCGCGACATTCTGCCCAGAGGAGGCGAACTGCTGCAGGACATGGACACGCTCGATGCGGCCGTCGGCGGCTCCACGGAGCTTGCCAGCGTACTGATAAAGGCGGAGGCCACGGAGACGCGGACGCTGCTGAACCTTGAGGACCTCACTGACGCCTTCCTGGACGAAGGACGCCGTCCGAGAGCGGCTGCAGGGCCGGTTCAAGCCTCCTACGCCCTGCTCATTGAGGACTGGACGACCGACAGCGGTGAGCCCGGTGACAAGTACGATGCCGACCTTGCCGAGCTCTTTCGCGAAGCCTCCGCGGGCATAGAGCTGGACCAGGGCTTGATGCAGGAACTCCTCGACAGGATGGGTACCGTTGACCCCGCATTGGAGCGGGTTCTCAGGAACAACCCGGACGGTATCGACGTCATCCTGGTCGAGTTCCCGACGTTCTCGGGCGTACCTGCGCTCACCAAGGCGCTTCAGAGCGACATCGAGGCCCTGTGGCGGGGAGACGACGGCAGCTTGACTGCGACGTCAGACAGCATCATTTCGGTCACCGTAACGGATGCGATTACAGAGCGTCAGACGGAGGCGATCAGCGCGACGATAGTGGTGGCTCTAAGCGTCCTCGCCCTGTTCTTCTGGGTGACGCTGAGGCAGCCCGGGCTTGCGGTCATTGCCGTAGGGCCGATTGTTCTCGTGCTGATCTCCGTGCTGGGCACAATGGCCCTCCTGGGCATTCCCTACACCCTCATCACCTCGATCATCACGGCGCTTTCGATCGGCATAGGCGTCGACTACACGATCCACATGATCCACCGCTACCGTGAGGAGTACGCCCTGGAGCGCAACCCGGAGCAGGCGGCTATCCGAACGCTGGCGATAACGGGTTCGGCCTTGCTGGGGTCTGCGATGACAACGGCGCTTGGGCTGGGAGTGCTGGTCGCCTCGCCTCTCGCTGCTTCACAGCAGTTCGGCTTCACGGCAGCCATCACGATCGCCTACTCGCTGATTGTGTCGACCGTGCTGGTGCCGCCCGCCATGACGGTCTGGGGCGCGTACCAGAACATGCGGCTGCGCTCGATGGTGCAGAACTGGGCAGACGAGCTGGACATGGCCATCGACGCCGTGCACCGGCGCCACGAGCAGGGGTCCTAGAGACCGCGCTTTTCGGCTACCACAAGCTTCACGGACTTGTGAGGCTTCAGCGAAGGCAAGGGGCTGATCTTGAGCTTATCCATGTCCTGGTACTTGCGCGGTGTGACCTCAAACGTGAAGTGTCGCGCCAGCATCAGAATGTTGGTGGTCAGCTGCAGCTCCATCCACCGCGAGCCCAGACAGCTGTGCGTGCCCAGGCCGTAAGGAGCGTAGCTGGAGCCGTGGTGCTCATTCCGCGGCGGCAGGTAGCGGTCAATGTCGAACTTCGTCGCGTTCGGGAAGACGCTGTCCATGTAGTGGGTGGCCGACTGCGCGATGTGCAGGCGTGTGCCCACCGGCAGCTCGTATCCCTCCACCACGCACGTGTTCATCACGTTACGCATGGACATGGGCACAATGGGGTAGAGCCTCAGGCACTCCATCATGAAGCGGCGCGTGACGTCAACGGCGTCAGGCGTGATGTCCTCACCGGAAGGGTCGCCATTGGCGAACAGAGCGTCGGCCTCGCGCCGGATCTCTGCGTGCAGCTCCGGATGCGCGGCAAGCGCGTACCAGCAGAAGCTCATCATGTCGCCGAGGTAGGCGCTGGCAATCAGAGCTGCCGAAAAGACGAACTTGAAGTTGGACTCCGGCATGAACTGCGGGTCGCTGGCGTGCAGGCTGAGGAAGTCGTCTGCAAGGTCGCGCACCTGGTTCGCCCGCTGGGCGGGTGTATGGACGGACTGAACCCTTTCCATCAGCACATCGATGGCCCCTGCTCGGCGCCTCATTCCCGGGGTATTGAGCAGCAGTTTGGGCAGTGACTTTACGATGTAAACACTGAGAGCGCGTTCCTTGTACTTCAACAGGTCGTCTATGAGGTCCTGGGACTCGACGCCCACGAAGAGCGGTGATAGCTGCGCGTTGACCACGTGTCGGGACGTTCTGCTTGCAGGCAGCGCGTCGCCGACATTCCAATTCGCCATTACTGCTCGACCGTTATTGCAGACTTTGTCCAGCTGCACCTCCAGCCGCTCACGCGAATAGGCCGGCTGCAGCGACTTCCGGAGCCTGAAGTGGTCCGCGCCGTCCAGAGACGGCAGCACACCCGCCGCGCCGTAGACCTGCTCGAAGTCGTGGAAGTAGTCCCTGGTTCTCAGGTACATGCGGCCCTGTCGATGGGCCCAGTGGTTGGTCTCCGGCCCTGCTATGAAGACGAGAGGTTCTTTGAAAGGGATGTTTATCTTGAAGACAGGGCCGTATTCCTTCGCAAGGTCTGCGAACAGCGACGGCAGGTTGCCGTTCCTCAGCTGAGGCCTGGTCAGCAGACGCCGGACGGAAATAGAAGGGATCCTCTTGGTCAAGCCGCTGTGCCTGAGGTACGGTGGCGCAAGGTTGTGGGACACCGCCTGCGCGAGCGACCTGCCAATCACGTCCAAATTACAGATGAAGGCGATACGCTCTTCGTCCTCGGCCTCAAGCGGGAAGATGAAGCGGAAGATGTCGCAGGTATTGATCAGGCAGATGAGGATGATGTCCCTGGGGTCCGGGATCTCGTTGTTGAAGATTGCAACGGTGATGCGATTCTTGACGAAGTCAGCCGCCGAGAAGTCCGATGCGGAGTTGCCGGTCTCTCCGCGGAGCGTGGCGCGAGACAGAGTCCAGAAGTCGCCCTCATAGTGCTGAAGAATGTTCAGATCCACGAGCCGGTCAAGGGTGTGCTCGATGACCGAATCCGCAAGGGGAGCGAGCCGCTCAATCCAGTACTGTGTGGTGTGGTGGCCCGGTTCGGCGGCGATAGCTTCCAGGGCGGGATCGAGGGTCGGGTTGCCCGTCTCCGTCTTGTCTATCAGGAACAGCGACTCCAGATCCGTGTCTATGCGGTTCATGAGCGACAGTTCCGCAAGCACGGAGCCGATGACGACGCAATTCAGGTTCCAGCCCGGCACCTGATGGAAGTAGCCGTTCTCCTCGTTGAGGAGCATCAGGATCAATTCATCGGGCAGGCTCAACGTTATGCCCGTGCCTCGCTCCGATGCTACTGACGCAGGTCCTTGTCTTCGTTCCCTGCCGGATGCCATAAACCACCCCCAAGCATTCCGCTACGCTCGCATTATACCATTCAGGCTTTAGGCGTGACAAATTTCGTAATCCTGTTCCGCGAGTCGCTGGAATAGGGCGTCTGGACTGGCGTTGCGCCAGTATCTCGTATGGTATTAGGTCCTACGGCAAGTGCGGGCGGTTGAACGCCCCGCCTGCTGCGATATACAATCGTTGGCATAGGTGCAATCATACGAGAAGCCTTCGGGTCTCGATGTGGCGCCCAATCCTTACAGGCGAGCGGTGGAATCGCCCAGGTGACGTTAAGATGCACTTGAAACACCGGGTCACCCTCTACTTCGGAGCCATTCTGCTGTCGGCCGCGCTCGCGTTATCGCTGGCCGCTTGCAGCGAACCCGAGCTGGTTGTGATCGCCACCAGCGGCGACTACCATCCCTTCAACTTCGTCAACGACGATGGTGAGATAGACGGCCTGGAGCGTGAGATGGGTGAGGAGCTGTGCCGTCGCGCCGACCTGGCGTGCGAGTGGGTGCTGAACGACTGGGAGACCATGATCCCCGACCTTGTGGCGGAAGAGTTCGACGCTATCCTGGCCGGCATGAGCATCACCGCCGAACGGGAGGAGAGGATCGATTTTACGGAAGCCTACTACCCGCCGACGCCATCGGTGTACCTGGCGAGGGCCGGCGAAGGCGATGCCGCAATCCAGGGAACGATTGGGGCAACCGCCAACACTATCTACTCAGACTACTTCACCGAGCAGGGCACTCCCTTCGTGTCACTGGATGGCTCGACAGACCTGGCGGATGCGCTGCTAAGCGGCGTAGTAGACGCCTCTCTCGTGGACCACGGTTACGCCGTGGAAAAGCTCGCCGAGTACGAGGGCCAAATAGCAATCGTTGGGCCGGAAGTTTCGCTCGACAGGGGCCTCGGGATCGGCGTCCGCAAGGGCGGCGGGCTGAAGGAAAAGCTCGACGAGGCCCTAGCGTCGATGAAGGCTGACGGCTCTCTGAACACGCTCCTGGTCAAGTGGGTGGGTGAGGGCTCATCCACTTTCGAGTAGGCGGCGCGTATTGATGCGGTAGAAGGCCCTGGCGGGGCGCATCACGAATGCGCTTCGGGCTGCTCCCCTCCCCGGCCGGCTGCCACCCTCACGGACACGATTTCTACGTCGTGGTACTTCTGGTGGCTCACCGAGGTTGACAGGTGGCGCAGCAGGCGGAAGGAGATCTCGCGTTCGTCTGTGACTTCCGGCGCCTCGCCCAGGTAGGCGAGCCTGTCCTCCAGGTTCTCGCCCCCGGCCGCGGCGATGAACTCCACCTCGGCTTCGCGCCCCAGGCTGCGTGCCGTCGCGACCAGCCGGCGGCCCGCAGGCATATCCTGGTCCTCCGACGACATGCTGCGGAGGGTCTCCTCGCCCACGAGCACCAGCCGCTCGGCCGCGGAGGCATTCCACCCGGCGCCTATCGCAAAATCTCGCAGGAAATCGCTCACGCGCGGCAGGGTCTCGTCGTCGAGTTCAACCCGCAGTCGCTTCCTCCTTGGCCCGGTGAGCTCCAGGAACAGCATCATGATCACCGCCGCGATAGCGCCGGAGGTCATGCCGTTGCCCAGCAGAATCGCCAGAAAGCCGTCGCCCAGGAGATCGGGGAAGATCCAACCGTTCTGGAACCCCACGCCCAGCCAGAAGCTCAGTCCGGCGACAAGGGCCTTGCGATGGTCCACGCCGTCCTGGATTACGATGCGCATTCCCTGCACGAAGAGAAGGGCAAGCAGGATCATGATGTACGCGGCCGCAACGGGCGAAGGTATGGCTATGAGCAGCGCCGCAATCTTGGGGAAGAACGCCAGGGCGAAGATGATCGCACCGATGATGATGCCCACGCGCCTTGCTCCGATGCCCGTCACCTCCGCGAGGGATATGCTCGTGGAGTACGTCGTATTGGGCAGGGTGCCGGCCAGTCCCGAAAGCAGATTGCCCGTGCCGTCCGCGTTTAGAGCGCCCTGCACAACCTGGAAATCGGTGGCCGGCGGGCGGCGGCGCGACACCCTCTGGATGGCAACGCCATCGCCTATGGTCTCGATAGCGCCCACGAGCGTCACCACGGCAAAGGCGGGAAGAAGCGCCCAGAATGCCGCATCCGGCTTCAGATCGAAGCCGGGCCAGTCGGCCAGAGGAGCACCGAACCACGAAGCGTCCTGAACAGTGCCCGTGTCGTACAAGCCGAATGGCGCGCCGACCGCGCAGCCCGCCGCGACTCCCAGCACGGGCGACCACAGGCGCAGGGACGGCGGCCCTCGAAGTATCAGTCCCGCGACCACCAGCAGCGTGGCACCGGCAGCCAGGGGAGCAGCCGCTTTGTCCGTGCCTTCGGGCACCTGCGTCAGCGAATCGAAGATGACCGGCGTAACGGTGGCGGTTATGAGCATTATGACCACGCCCGCGACCGTGGGTGTGAAGATCCGGCGGAGCAGGGACAGCCGAGCCGCCAAAAGAAACTGGAACAGCGATGAAATGACCACAAGGGTGGCCAGTTTTGCCGGCCCGGCCAGCTGAAGCGCGGCCACGCTGACCGCAATGAAGGCCCCGGACGTGCCCATTATGAGAACGTGCCCGGACCCAAACCGCCCGATGCGCGCCGCCTGCAGCGCGGTGGTCAGGCCGCAGACCATCATCGCAGCGAACACACCCCACACCAGGTAGCTCTCCGACGCGCCGGCGATCCGCACTACGATAACGACGGTGAGGACAACCGGCGCCACAATGAGCGCTGCTGCCTGAGCCCCGGCGCCCAGCGCTACCAGCGGCGGCGGAACTTCATCCGGCTCGTAGCGGACATGCTCATTCACCAGGCTCGCCATGTTCTCCCATCTCGCATGCTCGAAAGCTCCGCGGCAGGTAGTTTCGCGGCTACGCCGTAGTTTGTTCCGGTTGAGGCCACGGCATCTTCGGGGCGTACCATCGGCGGACTCCGATGATTGAGGCGCGGAGTTGCGTCCACCAATACGCCGCGGCTCGGCGGGAAGGACCGGTTACGAAATCTACCTTCCGCTATTCCCTCGTGACTGCCACGCCGATTGCCCCCGGCCCCAGGTGAGTGCCTATCACCGGACCGAATCGTGATTCCACTATGTTCTCCGGGGCCACCAGGTCGGCCAGCGCGCCCCTGAGCGCGCGAGCGTCGTCCGGGTCCGTTGTGTAGCTGACGTGAAGCCGGCTGATCGGCGCCAGGCTGCGGGCAAGACTCTCAATCCTGCCTACCGCCTTCCTTCTCGTTCTTGCACGCTCCACGGGATGGATAGCGCCGTCGCGGACGCTCAGGATGGGCTTGAGCTGGAGCGCGCCGCCCATGAAGGCCTGTGCCTTTCCGATACGTCCGCCCTTGGCGAGGTACTTGAGAGTATCGACCATCACGTAGCCGGTCTGCCTTTCCACTCGCTCCTCCACCTGGTTTGCCACCTCGCGGTGGTCGTCAGAACCCTCAGCCAGACTGGCGGCCTCGAGGGCCAGCAGGCCGAGGGCGCCACCGGCCAGGAGCGAGTCCACCACGGCTATGCGGGAGGGATCCTTCGACATATCGCGGGCCTGGTTCGCAGAGTTGCAGGTCCCGCTCAGACTGGAGCTGATGTGCACCGACACCACCTCGTGACCCTCGTCCAGCAGCCGCTCGTAGACCTCCGCGAAGTCCGCGGCCGACGGCTGCGAGGTCGTGGGCAGGTCGGGCAGAGTCTGGAGGAGCTCGTAGAACCGGTCGGCGCTTATGTCAACGCCATCCCGGTACGTCTCTGTGCCCGCGTTGACGTAGAGGGGCACAACGGCAATGTCGCAGGCCAGGGCCGTGTCAGGGGGAAGATCCGAGCAGCTGTCGGTGACGATTCGTACGGACATGAGACCTCCTTTGCGTTGCTAAGGATGGTAACGAAGGTCAAGGGCATTCTACCGCAATATGAAACGATTGCAAGGCTTGGCCGCGGTTGGGGCCGGCCCTTTCTGCCCTTGGGCACCTCGCGCTGCGCACTGACGATGGGCACAAAGACTGCCCTTGACTACGGTCAACGCCGTGGTGAAGAATGCGATTAGACACCTTGCAACCGGCTTAGGGCAGAGGTAATCCCCGCACATGACGTCACCTGCAGACAACGACCGCCCCATACCCAACAGCTACTGGGTGCTGCCGGGGAAGTTCGTCGCCGGGGAGTATCCCGGAGACATCTTCCGTTCGAATGCGAGGGAGAAGCTGAGCGGCCTCCTTGGTGCCGGCGTCAATCGCTTCATCGATCTGACCGAGGAAGGGGAGCTGAGCTCGTACCGCGAGCTGGCGCAGGGGGAAGCGGCGAAGCTATCCCGGTCGTTCGACTGGGAGCGCCACCCCATTGTCGACAGGTCCACTCCCCACCGGACGCGGATGGTCGAGATACTGGACGCAATCGACTGTGCGATGGAGCGGGGCGAGACGGTCTACGTTCACTGCTGGGGAGGAGTTGGGCGCACGGGCACCGTGGTCGGATGCTGGCTCCGCCGCCGGGGCTACACGGGTGAGGAGGCCCTGGCCCAGATCGCGACGTGGTGGCAGGGCGTGGCGAAGCGTCATCGACGGCCGCGGTCGCCAGAGACGTCTGCACAGCGCGAGTACATTATGGACTGGGCCGAGTAGCTGGGGTGGCTGGACAGCGATGAAACAACCCACGGCCAAAGATCGCTTCCGCGGCTGCCTCCTCGGCCTTGCGGCGTGCGACGCCCTCGGCACGACGCTTGAGTTTGCGGCGCCTGGCACCTTCGAGCCAATAGAGGACATGGTGGGCGGTGGACCGTTCCGGCTGCGGCCCGGCCAGTGGACTGACGACACTTCCATGGCGCTCTGCCTGGCGGCCAGCCTGCTGGAGTGCGGGGGATTCGACGCGCTGGACCAGATGCAGCGGTACGTGCGGTGGTGGCGCGAGGGCTACATGTCCTCGACGGGCCGCAACTTTGACATAGGCAACACGGTCAGGGCCTCACTGGAGCGGTTTGAGGCGACCGGCCAATCCTACGCCGGTATAACGGACAGGAACTCTGCCGGCAACGGCTCGCTCATGCGTCTGGCACCCGTGCCGATGTACTACGCAGGTGACGCCGCCGCGGCAATCAAACACGCTGCGCTGAGCTCCAGGACCACGCACGGCGCTCCCCAGGCCGTCGATGCCTGCCGGTACTTCGCCGGCCTGCTCGTGGGCGCGCTGAGCGGCGTTGATAAGCGCACGCTGCTGGCTCCGGGCTACTGTCCCGTCGATGGGCTGTGGGACAACGCACCGCTTGACAAGGAGATTGCGGAGGTTGCCGGAGGCTCGTTCGCCCGTAGGGAGCCGCCGGAGATCGTGGGGGCGGGGTACGTCGTCAAAGCACTGGAGGAGGCGCTCTGGGCGTTCAACAAGTTGCGCAACTTCCGCGAGGGCGCGCTGCTGGCGGTCAACCTTGGCGACGACGCCGACACGACCGGCGCGATCTATGGACAGATAGCGGGCGCGTGCTACGGCGCCGATGCCATCCCGGCGGAGTGGCGCTCTCGGCTCGCAATGGCGGACAGGATAACCGCGATGGCGGACGCGCTATGCGAAGCGTCCGGAATCGGAGGCTGATTGGGGGCAGCGACGGTGAGGGATGTCCAAAGGGGGAACGCGATGAGTCCCAAAGAGTCCAGGAGTCGTATGAAGCCAGCCAAGCAGCAGGTCGCTGGAGACGCCGACCCGAACCAGGTAGTGCTCCTTTCGGGCGGCAATCCGCAGATCGCCAAGGCCGATGGGGACGCGCCGGTGCAGGCCTACATCGCAGCGATGCCCGGCTGGAAGAGCGCCTCGGGCCGCCGCCTGGACGAGCTAATCGTGCGCAACGTGCCGGGCGTGCGCAAGGCCGTGAGGTGGAACTCGCCATTCTACGGCGTCGAAGGCCAGGGCTGGTTTCTCAGCTACCACTGCTTCGACAGGTACATCAAGGTGTGCTTCCTCTTCGGCAAGTCGCTGACTCCCATGCCTCCCGTCGACTCGAAGGACAAGGACGCCCGCTACTACCACGTCTACGAAGACGGCCACATAGACGAGGAGCTCTTTGGGAGATGGGTGCGACAGGCGGCCGCCATTCCCGGCTGGCCCGGGTTCTGAGGCGTACCGAACCTCGTTAGGTACCTCTGCAGCCGCAGCGCGCACCCCAAAACCCGCCTCGCCTGTAGACCGGCCGAGACGCCCCGCAGTATGATTACTGTAAAGAAATAGCGCGAATTGCCATGAAAAAGAGAGCGGTTACATTCGGAGCGGTCATCGCCGCCGTCGTAGTTGCCCTTGCCGGTCTGGGCGCTTTCGTCGTGGCGCAGATCCTGACGCATCCACCGGAGGACACCGCCAGGTTCCTGCCTGAGGAAACGGCCTTCTACGCCTCGCTGAACCTGCGGCCAGGGGTAGACCAGCTCACCCAGGCCGTGGACGTCCTCGACCGCTTCAAGGAGAACCCCGAGTTCGAGCTGAAGCTGGACGAGTTCTACGACCAGATTGAGGAGGAGCTGGGCATCGACGTCGAGGCCGACGTCTTCCCCTGGATCGGGCCTGAGGTGTCGATGGCCATCCCGAACTTCGACGGGATTGACGATGCGCCGGACGTTGTCGCCTTCATCGGCGCCACCGATCGCGCTGCGGCCGAGGCGGCGGTCCGCAAGCTGGTCGCCCGCGCCGAGTCGGAAGACTCGCCGTTCACGGAGACGCAGACGCGCGGCCACCTCTCGTTCATCGGCGAGGAGAGCGACGACCTGCCGAAGTACATAGTCCTCACCGACGACTACATCGTGTTCGCCACCTCGGAGGAGCTGCTGACGGACACGCTCGACAGGATGGAGCCGGACTACACCGGCCCCACCCTGCTGGACAAGCCCGGCTTCCAGGGGGCCCGGTCCGCTGCCCAGAGCCCGCGCTTCGGCATCCTGTACGTGGATTTGTCCGCGGTGCTAAGCGGCGCGGGTGAAGTGGACCTGGAGGACTTCGGTGTCCTTGGGCTGGTGGGTGACCAGGCGCCGGAATTCGTGGTGGCCTCCCTTGCTTTCTTCGACGGAGGAGTCCGGGTCGCCACTTCCTTCGACACAACCGACGACTCGCTCGTCGCGCCGTCGCCCAACACCCTGGCGTCGGCGTCGCTGGCGCCGCACGACGCGCTCGCGCTGGTGTCCTTCGTCGGGCTGCGAGAGGCGTGGGAGGCCTACGCGGACGATACGGCCGAAATCGACGAGCTCTTCGATACGGTGGGACAGGAGCTGGGCATCGACATAGAGGACGACATACTCAGCTGGGTGTCCGGCGAGCTGGCAGCGGCCGTGCTGCTTCCCGAGGGCGCCACATTGGGCATTGAGGAGATCCACGCCAACCTCTACGTTGAGTTCGACGATCGAGAGGCCGCGCTGTCCGGCCTCGGCAAGGTGCGGACTCTGCTCGAGAGCAGCGGCCTTGCGTTCCGCGACACCAGCATCGGCGGTTACGATGCCGTGATGGCCGGCGCGGGTGATGCAGGCGACGTGCTGGGCCTCTCGCCCGGGTACGTCGTGCTGGACAGGTACGTTGTCATCGGCACGTCGGAGGAGTCGCTGCGGCAGGCGGTCGCGGCCAAGAGCGGGGAAGTCGCCACGCTGGCGCAGGCCCCGGCGTTCACTCGGCCCGTGGAGGCCGCGGGAGGCACGGCGGACTACATGGTGTACGCCAACATCGAGCGGATAGTGGAGGCGTTGATGGCGGAGAGCGAAGAGGATGACTTCGCCCAGCTTCTTGAGCCCCTGCAGGCGATACTGCTCAGCGCAACGGCCGGCGAGGACGTGTCTACCTACGGCGCGGTGCTCACCATCGACTAGCGGCCCGGCTCGGTCGGCGTTTCCCGGGCTGTTCGAGTGAGGCAGTTAGCTTGAGCACCACGGTCGGCTCCCGAGCGCATCACTCCTTGACACGAATTGGGTCTCGCGCTAGACTGTGATTCAAGGTAACAGGCCACGTTGAACCGCAAAATCCGCTACCGTGGAGAAGAGATGTTACGAAACGCGTTGATTCCCAGGATGCTCATTTCCGTACTGCTTGGCGCCGTCATGGTGGCTGCACTGGCGTGCCAGGAGGATCCCACACCCACCAGTCCCCCGCAACCGACGGCTACGGCCGCGCCAACCGATACTCCCGAGCCCACGGCTACGCCGGTGCCGGAACCCTTTACTATAGGGGTCATGGAGTCGGTCACAGGGCCGGGCGAGTCGTACGGGACGGTCATGGTGCAGGCCAAGCAGATGGCCGCGGACGAGATCAACGCGGCCGGCGGCGTCAACGGCCGTCCGCTCAACCTCATTATCGAGGACTCCAAGTGCGGCGCGGCGGACGCCATCACGGCGTACAACAAGCTCACGGACGTCGATGGCGTGAAGATCATCCTGGGCACGTCCTGCAGCGGCGCCATGCTCGGCGCAGCCCCGCTGGCGGAGCAGGACGGCGTGGTCATGCTCTCCGCTTCCGCAACCAACCCGGACATCGCAGAGGCGGGAGACTACATCTTCCGCACCGCCATCAACGACAACAAGCTGGGCGTGGACACAGGCAACACCATGTGGGCGGACGGGGCTCGCACCATAGCTTCCATCAACGAGCTGACCGACTACGCCGAGGGCGTTCGCCGGACGACTACCGAGCGATTCGAGGCGCTGGGCGGCACGGTCAGCGCCGCCGAGTCATACACCTCGGACGCAACCGACTTCCGGAGCCAGCTGACCAAGCTGACGGAGTCCAACCCGGACGCCATCCACGTTGCGGCGCAGTCGGAGTTCACCGGCGGCACCATCGTCAAGCAGCTGCGGGAGCTTGGCTACGACGGCCCAATCTACGCTGAGAGCGTCGTAGCCGGCACGCAGGCTCTGGAGATCGCGGGAGCTGCTGCGAACGGCCTCAAGGCCATCATACCCAGCCCGGACCTGGAAACCGAGCGGGGCAAGCAGTTCCTCTCCAACTTCCGCGAGCGCTACGGCTTCATCACCCTGCCCTGGTTCCTGGGCTCCGCGTACGACGATGTCTTCATTGCGGCGGAGTGCCTTGCGATGACCGGGGACGACCAGGACGCCGACGGCTTCCGGGACTGCCTCTACGACCTGACGTACAGCGGCGCCATCGGCGACGATTTCTCATTCGACGACAAGGGCGAGGTTGTGGGCCTTGCCAACGTGGTGGTGCAGGTGCTGCCCGTGGCCGAGAGGAACCTGGACAACCAGGGCTATGAGATCCTGGGAGCTGCGCCAAGTGTTCAGTAGCCCTGGCAACCTCACGGGCACGGGAAGCGGAGTCCGGCCGGCCGGAGAGTGAGGTGCGCCTGCGGAGCAGCCGGACTTTCTGGTCCGGCGACCGCCGTGGCAGGCTGCTGGCAGCTGCGCTGGTAACGGCGGTCATCGCCTACGTAGGCTGGAAGATCGGGGAGTCGCCAAGCCAGGCGCTGCAGTTCGGATTCAACGGCCTGTCTGTCGGCGCGATCTATGCCCTGCTGGCAATGGGCTTCACCATTGTATACAGCACCGTCTGGTTCTTCGACCTCTACTACGGAGCGTCGGCGGCGATCGGCGCATACGGCGTATTCTACCTCCGCTCCAAGGACGCCCTGAGCGGGCTGCACTCCGTTCACAACGCCTACGTCAACGTACTGTTCGCCTCAGTCGTGGCCGGCGTGGTTGCCTGGATTCTCTACGAGACCCTTTACCGCCGGCTGAGCCACCGCTACAACAGGGAGGTCCTGCTCGCCGCCGGAGGAATTGTGTCGGCGGCGGCGGGATGCTACACCCTCGCGGTCCTGCACTACACCGAGAACCTCAACGTGGTCCTGAGCCCGGCCGTAGGGTGTGCTGCGGCCTTGGCGACCGCCTGGCTTGTGTTCAAGGGTCTGGAGCGCGTGGTGGGGGGTGCGGGTAGGCGAATTGTCGTTGGAGTGGCGGCAGTGATGGGCCTGGCGGTCGGCGCGTTCGCTGCGCTCTACGTGGTGGGCGAGCCCGGCACCCGGCTGTACCTCAGCTGGGTGCTGTCCTGCCTGCTGGCGGGAGTAGTGGGCCTTGCATTGTACCGTGGTCTTTACGCCCACATGAGGGAGCGGGCCAGGTCTCCCCTCGTAATGCTGGTTGCCACGCTGGGTATACTGCTGGCGATCTCCGCAGCAATTGTGCTGGTGTTCGGCAGTCCGGCGCGGCCGCTCCCGGACGTGTTCGGCAGCCAGCCGCGGGAGATATGGGGTGGCACTATCAAGGACTTCAACCTCTTCACGGTCGGTGTGGCAATCGTCGCGTTCCTGGGGCTGCTGTTTCTCCTGAAACGCACGTCACTCGGAAGGGCCATACGAGCAATCGGAGACGACGAAGAGGTCTCGAAGGTTGTGGGTATCAACACCACGGTGGTGATATCCATTGTGTTCTTCATCGGGGCAGTCTATGCGGCTTTGGCGGGCGTGCTGAGCGGACACGACACGGCGATCCAGCCGCGGATGGGGCTGCTCCTTCTGCTCAAGGGGTGGATCGCGTCCGTGGTTGGCGGCATCGGGAACCTGTACGGCGCGGCGATCGGCGGGCTTGCCTTGGGCATGGTGGAGCAGTTCGGGATATGGGACCTGGCCGGCGAGTGGCGGGACGTCATTTCCTTTGTGCTGCTCATCCTATTCCTGTCCTTCTGGCCAAGGGGCCTGCTGCCCAGGAGGTAGCGAGTGAAAGCTGAAGCAGGTGGGCGGCCGAGACCGGCCTGGGACCCGAGGCGCTTGCTGAGCGGCGTGCGGGGCAACCTGGAGCTGTGGGCCAACCTGATAATCCTCACTTGGGCGGTGGCATTTGCCGTGTGGCAGGGCACGGGATTTGCGATCGGCTTGGGCACTGTGTTTGCCATCTGGGGCATACTGTCGGTCAGCCTCAACCTGGTCGTTGGCTACACGGGCCTGCTGTCAGTGGGTCACATAGGCTTCTTCGGTATAGGGGCGTACGCGGTTGCAGTCCTCACCTCCACGCAGGACTACGAGCTGCTGCGTACGGGCGCAGTGCCCACCTACGAGTGGCCGTTCTTCGCGGCGCTTGTCGTTGGTGTTGGCCTTGCGGGGCTTGCGGCGCTGGTCGTGGGCGTGGTGTTCAACCGGTTCCGGGACGACATCTTTGTGCTGGTGTCGTTCGGTTTTGCAATCATCGCATTCAACTCATTCCTGAACCTCAGAGGCGTGACTCGCGGCGCGTTCGGCATTCACGAGGTGGCCAGGCCGCAGATAGGTCCGTGGGTGTTCGACGAGGAGTTCGACTTCCTGGTGCTCGCACTCGTGTGCCTGCTCCTGGTCTCGCTGGTCTCGTGGCTCATCGTGACCTCGTCATTCGGCCGCGTCCTCACCACAATCCGCGAGGACGAGCGGACGGCCGAGGTGTTCGGATACCGGGTGACGCACTACAAGCTGGCGGTCTGGGTCATCTCGGCCATGATGGCGGCGCTGGCCGGCGGGCTGTTCGGCAGCTGGACCAGATTCGTTGACCCCAACTCCTTCATATTGCTGGAGTCCATTCTGCTGGTGTGCATAGTCATCCTTGGCGGGCTGGCGAGCATCTGGGGCTCCCTCCTGGGAGCGCTGGCGTTCGTACTGCTGGAGGAGGGGTTGCGCTTCCTGCCGTTCGTGCCCGACGTTCACGTGGGCCAGGCCAGGCAGATGACGCTCGGACTGATGCTGGTGCTGCTCATGCTGTTCAGGCCGCAGGGCCTGCTTGGGAGGTACAAGCTGTGAGCGAGTCAACCGGCGCCCGAAGAGACGAGTACGCGCTGGAGACGCGAGGCGTGACCAAGCGCTTCGGCGGCGTCACGGCCGTCGACGAGCTTTCGATCTCGATCCCGCGCACGGGCATGACGGCGATCATAGGGCCGAACGGCTCCGGCAAGTCCACGCTCATCAACCTTCTCAGCGGGATGCTGCCGCTGGACGGAGGCGCGATCGTGGTCGACGGTGTGGGCCTCAGGATGATCCGGGCGCACGAGATTCCAGGCCTGGGAATCACCAGAACGTTTCAGGACGTCAGGCTGTTCGACCAGATAAGCGTGTGGGACAACATAATGGTGGTGCTCACGGAGCGGCGCCTTCTGCCGGCCTTGCTGCAGCGCACCCTCGCCCGTCACCGCGAGCGCACCCGGGCCATACTGGAGTCTGTCGGCATGTGGGAGAAGCGGGACTCGCTGGCCATGGACCTGTCCTACGGGCAAAGGAAGCTGCTGGAGATGGGCAGGGCCCTGGCTATGGACGTCCACACCTACCTGTTCGATGAGCCCTTCGCAGGCCTGTTCCCGCAGATGCTGGAGCGGGTCAAGACGCTGCTGAGGCGGATGCGCGAAGACGGACGCGCCATCATCTTCGTTTCCCACAACATGGACTTGGTGCGGGAGTTGGCCGACCACCTGATAGTGCTGGACAGCGGCCAGCTCCTGGTGGAGGGCGACGTTGAGGAGGTGCTCTCGCGCCCGGAGGTCATAGAGGCGTACCTGGGCGTGTGAGGTTTGGCCGCCGGACGAGACGTGTCGTATGCGAGAAGTGGAAATGGACAACAGCAGCGAGGGACGACCGGCGGCGGGTGGCGACCAAAACGCAGCCCCTTTGCTACGGCTGGAGAACGTATCGGTCAGGTACGGCGCGGTGTCCGCGCTGGCAGACGTGTCACTGGGCGTGCAGAAGGGCGAGGTTGTGGCGGTGATGGGCCCCAATGGAGCCGGCAAGTCGACCGTGCTCAAGGCCGTCATGGGGCTGGCGCCTGTGGTGACAGGCCAGGTGTACTGGCGAGGAGCGAGGCTGTCCTCCGCCACTCACGAAATCGTGAAGGAGGGCATTTCTTTCGTGCCACAGGGCAGGAGGCTCTTCACCCACCTCACCATAGAGGAGAACCTGGAGATGGGCTGCCACTTCCTGAAGGACAGGGCGGAGAGAGAGAGGCGGCTGGAGTCCGTCATGGAGCTGTTCCCAATCCTCCGCGAGAAGCGCCGAGACCCTGCGAGCCAGATGTCCGGTGGGCAGCAGCAGATGCTCGCACTGGGCCGCGGCCTGATGTCCGGCCCGGATGCGCTCCTCCTCGACGAGCCGACGCTCGGTCTTGCGCCCGTTATCGTGAAGGAGGTGTTCCGCAATGTCGAAGCAATCGGCAGGACGCTGGGCACCACCATCATGATCGTCGAGCACAATATCCGCGGAGTCCTGGACATCGTCGACCGCGCCTACGTGCTGGACGCCGGCCGCCTTGTCTTCAATGGGACGCCCGAAGAGGTGCTGGAGACGGGTATCCTGACGGAGGTGTTCCTGGGCAAGGTGGAGGCGCAGATGGAGGAAGAGGAGGAGTAGGAGCCGTCGACGGCTCGCATGGGGTGAAGCGGCTGAAGCGCCGGCTTACGTCCGGGAGGAGGTCCGCCGGACCCGCCGTATGCTCGTATCGGCGATGAACCTCGAGAGATTCAGAGCCGTGTGGATGAGCCCCACGTGCGAGTACCCCTGCGGGAAGTTGCCCAGCTGCTCGTTGGTGACCGGGTCGAACATCTCAGACAGCAGGCCCACGTGATTGGCCCTCTTGGTGATGATCTCGTGGAAGTAGTCGAAGCCGCGATCGGTCTGGCCCGTGTAGACGAGGTTGCCGATTAGCCAGAAACTGAGGAGTGAGAAGGCTCCTTCCGGCTGGCCGGACAAGCCATCGTCGGTCTCCTCGGGCAGGTATCTCCAGACCAACGGTCCGTCGGTCAGCTCACGCTCAACGGCATCCAGGTTCTGGCGAATGCGAGGGTCGTCTCGGCGCAGCAGGCCCAGGAACGGGATGACCAGGTTGGACGCATCCAGGGCCTCGCCGTCATATCGCTGCCGGAACGCCTTCTTGCTGTAGCTCCAGCCGGCGTTCAGGACCTCCCGGCTGATCCGGCGTGCGGTGCCCGACCAGCGACGCGCACGGCGCTGGTCTCCCAATCTGTCCGCGATGTAGGCGGCCCGGTCCAACGCCACCCAGCACATCACCTTGGAGTACACGAAGTGCTTCTGCTCGCCGCGCACCTCCCAGATGCCGCGGTCGCGACGCTGCCAGTTGGCCATGACGGTCTCCGCCAGCGACTGCACCAGCTCCCACGCCTGAGGGGGTATGTGGCCCTCCAGCAGCAACAGAGAGTGGATGGAGATTATGACCTCCCCGAATACGTCCAGCTGAAGGTGGCGCGCCGCCCCGTTGCCTATTCGCACTGGACGCGAGTCCTTGTATCCCGACAGGTGGTCCAGCGTCAGCTCCCTGAGCGATGAGCCCCGGCTGATGCCGTACACTATGCTCGTGTTGCCTTCCGTCAGCTTGCACTGGTCCAGCAGCCAGTGGATGTAGCGGTCGGCCCCGTAGTAGTCGCCGAGGCGGTATAGGATGTCAACTGTGAAGGCGGAGTCGCGCAGCCACGCGAAGCGGTAGTCCCAGTTGCGTGTGCCGCCGATGGTCTCCGGCAGGCTGGTGGTCGGCGAAGCCACTATGGCCCCCGTCTCACGAAACATCATCAGGTGAAGCACAAGGAAGGAGCGGACTATGGCGTCCCGCCACAGGCCCTGGTAGTCCATGTGGGCAACCAGGTCCTGCCAGTAGCGGCGCGTCTGGTCCAGCTTGACAGGGGTGTTGAATCTCTCCACGCTTGTCGGGCGGCTGTGTCCGTACGCCAGCACAAAAATGGCGCTTTGTCCCGCGGACAGCGTGAAGCTAGAATATGCGCCGCCCTCATCGGCTGTCAGCGGCGTGGTTGCCAGAAGCGTCATGGTCTGGCGTCCGCCGCGCGCCTCTACCGCCGAGTTGCCGCGCAGCATTCGGAAGGCCGGTGTGCTGCGGCCGTAGTTGTGGCGGGGCTGGAAGTCGCACCGCATCTGCACGTCACCGGAGAGGCACGTAATGACGCGATGAATCTCGTGGAGGTGCACGGGCGGCGTATCCGGGTTGTCGTCGTCACTAACGGGCATGAAGTCTGTGATGGAGACCCGGCCGTTCTCCGTGCGAAATGTGGTCTCCAGGACGTTGGTGTCGGGAAGGTACTGCTGACTGGACTCCAGGACGGCGCCCGCGGGGCTGATCTTGAACCGGCCTCCCACGTCCTTGTCCAGGATGGCGGCGAAGACGCTTGGGGAGTCGAAGCGCGGAAAGCAGCACCAGTCGATAGAGCCGTCGGTCCCGACGAGCGCTGCGGAGGACATATCCCCTATTAGACCGTATGGGAACATACGTGATGAGACGGCGGGACGTCCGCCGGATGCGAGTGAGTTTATCACCGCCGCCGTGCTATGCGCAACACGCACGCGGGCATGGCCTTGCGGAATACACATCACGCCCGTTGCCGCACCGGCAAGTGGATGGTACATTCACGAAGGAGGTGTCGGTTTGTCCACGGAGCTGGAGCGCGCCAGGGAAAGGCTGTTCAAGAGCCTTCGCAGGCAGGGCAAGTGGAAGGCTGCGCTGGATGCCATGGCACGCGTGCCCCGCGAGCTGTTCGTGCCGGAGGAGAGCCGGCCCCAGAGCTACGAAGACATACCACTGCCCATTGCGGAAGGGCAGACCATATCCCAGCCCTACATAGTTGCGCTGATGACCCACGCGCTCGACGTCCGCCCGGGCGACCGCGTGCTGGAGCTTGGTACGGGCAGCGGGTACCAGGCCGCGATCCTCTCGCTGATGGCGCGGAAGGTGTACACCGTCGAGCGGGTCGCTTCACTGGCTGAGAGCGCTTCGGCGCTCCTCCGCTCGCTGGGATACGGGAACGTGGAGGTGCACAAGGCGGGCCGGGAGCTCGGCCTGCCGGAGCAGGCTCCCTTCGACGCCATCGTGGTCACGGCGGCAGCTCCGAGGCTGCCACGGTCGCTCATGGAGCAGCTCGCAGTGGGCGGCCGGCTCGTGATACCGGTTGGCTCTCAGCACGAGCAGTGGCTAATGAAGGTGGTCCGAAAGAAGGGCGGCTACGCCACCAGCAGCCTGGGGTCGTGCCGCTTCGTGCCACTCCTGGGCAAGGACGCCTGGTCGTAGCCGTTCCCGAGCGCCCCAGAAGGCGCGCGGCGGGCGTGTCGTCTGTCACAGGTGGCGGATTTGCTCTATACTAGGCTAGACTTCGGATCACAATCCGGCGCGGAGGACTTGCGGCAGTGGCAACTTCACATCCCCAAGAGGCAGGCTTTTCGCCCCTGTCCAAGCTGCGCCTTCTTCTGGACTCGATACGATTCGAGCACACCATCTTCGCTCTCCCGTTCGCGTACCTCGGCATGGCACTTGCCGCGGACGGCCTGCCCACGCTCTGGCAGTTCGTATGGATCACGGTTGCTATGGCCTCCGCTCGCACGCTGGCCATGTCCGCCAACCGCATCATAGACCGGCACCTGGACGCACAGAACCCGCGCACAGCGTCGCGTCCGCTGCCGTCGGGCAGGCTGAAGCTGTGGGAGATGCGGGCGATGGCGCTGGTATCGCTGGCCGTGTTCCTGCTGGCGGCGGGGATGCTCAACACACTCGCGCTCATCCTTGCGCCGGTGGCAGCCATCGTGGTCGTCGGCTACTCGTACACAAAGCGGTTCACCTGGACGTCGCACTTTATTCTCGGCTGGGCGGACGGCATCGCCCCCGCGGGCGGATGGATCGCGGTGACCGGCTCACTCAGCTGGGAGCCGGTGCTGATGGCGTTCGCCGTGGCCGCGTGGATCGGCGGGTTCGACATGCTCTACGCCTGCCAGGACTACGACTTCGACAGGCAGAGCGGTCTCCACTCGATACCTCAGAAGTGGGGCATTGCGGCGGCGCTGTGGTGGGCGAAGGCGATGCACGTGCTCACAGCCGTGTCCCTCCTGGCGATAGGACCGTGGATGGGGCTTGGATTCCCGTTCTACATCGGCTGGGCGATCGCTGCGGGGCTGCTGGTGTACGAGCACAGGCTGGTGTCTCCCAACGACCTGTCAAGGCTCAACCTCGCGTTCTTCAGCGTGAACGGCTACATAGCCGTCATCGTGTTCGTGTTTACGTTTGCATCAATCTACGTGGGGCGATAAGGTGACGGCGTCATGGATCCGGTGATAGTGGGCATATCGGGAGCGAGCGGCTCGGCGATGGCGGAGCGCACGATAGACGTGCTGCTGGAGCGCGAGGTTCCCGTCATTGCCACCTGCACCAACGCGGGCCGGATGGTGTGGCAGGAGGAGATGGAGACTCCCTTCGCGTCGGCGGTGGCGCGGTGGCAGGAGTCGCCCCAATTCACCTACCACCCCATCGGTGACCTCAAGGCTCCCATAGCCAGCGGCACCACTCGCACGTCAGGGATGGTGGTTGTGCCGTGCAGCACCGGCACGCTCGCGGCCATAGCGCATGGGCTGTCATCCAACCTGCTGCAGCGCGCCGCGGACGTGTGCCTGAAGGAGCGGCGCCGGCTGGTGGTGGTGCCTCGCGAGACCCCGCTTTCGCCGATTCACCTGGAGAACATGCTGGCGCTGGCTCGGCTGGGCGTGACTGTGCTCCCGCCGGAGCCGGCGTTCTACCTCCGGCAACGGTCCGTGGAGGACGTGGTGGAGTACGTGGTGGCGAAGTCGCTGGAGGCGCTGGGGCTGGACGGGTTCATGGGCGACGACATGCGATACCAGCGGCGGAGCGACTAGGAACGGGCGCATGGTGCAGCTGAAGGGCGACGACAAGGCTCGCTACGTGTCCTCGATGTTCGACGGCATCTCCGGACGCTACGACCTGATGAACACGCTTATGACCGGGGGGATGCACCACCTGTGGCGGTGGAGGACGACGGCGGTGGCCGGACGCGCAGGCTCCGGGGAGGCACTGGACATCGCCACGGGCACGGGCGACATGGCGTGGGAGCTTGCGGATCGGCCGTCGGTGTCGCGGGTGGTTGGCCTGGACTTTGCGCCGCGTATGCTGGCCCGCGCACGCGCCAAGACTCGCAGGCACGTGGGCGAGGCGCCGCGGGTGCACTGGGTTCGCGGCGACGCCCTCAACCTGCCCTTCTCGGACGGGCGGTTCCGCAGCATCACCTGCGGTTTCGGCCTGCGCAACTTCTCGGACCTGGAGGCGGGCCTGCGGGAGATGGCGCGCGTGGCGGCCCCGGGCGGCCGCGTCATCATCCTGGACATCCTGCCGGTGACGGGCAGCGACGGGCTGAGCCGGCTGTTCCAGTGGTACTTCCGCAGGGCCGTGCCGTGGATGGGATCGCTCATAGGAGGCAGCAGGGAGGCGTACACCTACCTGCCGGACTCCGTGCAGCACTACGTGACAGCTGAAGAACTCGTAGAACTGATGGAAAGAGTCGGCCTGCGGGGCGTCGAGTTCAGGAAGATGGGGCTTGGCACGGTGGCGATCCACGCCGGCGAGAAGCCCGTCAGAGAGGCGGAGTAGACGTGAGCACCACCGAGCATCTTCGCGACAAGTACGGCTACCTGTGGGACCGGCTGTTCAACCACCCGTTCGTGGTGGGCGTCGGCAACGGCAGCCTGTCCACAGAGCGATTCCTCTTCTACATGAAGCAGGACTACTTCTTCCTGGTGCAGTACGCACGGATGCTTGCGCTGGCGGCGGCCAAGGCACCTGACCTGGAGGGCGTGACCCGCTTCTCCGCGCTGCTGGGCGAGACGCTGAACACGGAGATGGAGCTGCACCGCTCGTACTGCCGCAGGTTGGGAGTCTCGGCGGAGGAGCTTGCCGCCGTGCGACCTGCGCCGGTCACGCTGGCGTACACCGACTACCTGCTGCGCGTGGCCTACGAGGGCACGCTGACCGATGTCATCGCCAACCTGCTACCGTGCCAGTGGGGCTACTACGAGACGGGACTGCACCTGGCCCGCACAGGCGACACCTCCGAGGCGAACCCGTACGCGGAGTGGATCACCATGTACTCGGATCCGGAGTTCGGCGCGTTCGTGGCGTGGCTGCGCGAGCTCCTGGACTCGCTGACAGCGAACGCGGACGAAGCGGAGGTGCGCAGGCTGGAGGACCACTTCCTCACCGCAACCCGCTACGAGTACCTCTTCTGGGAGATGTCGTATAACCTGCAGGACTGGCCCGTGTAGGAGGGGGAGGGGCGGCCACATCTTCCGTTTATCCCCGCATCAAGTGCAGGGCAGGCTCTGAGCTTGTCGAGGGACATGAACGGAAGACGGGGCGAGCAGCGGCGCGTGCCTGCGCTCGCGTTGACACCCCATAGGCCATCTGATAGGCTTCAACTACTGCCATCTTCTAGCGCAAAATGATACTTGTCACCGGCGCCACGGGTTTCGTGGGAAGGAACGTGGTCAGGGCGCTGCGAACCCGCGGCAGAGACGTGCGCTGCCTCGTTCGCAGCCCCGGTCGGGCGCGCCGGATTGTCGACTACGGCGTCGAGCTTGCCTACGGCGACGTGACCGATCCTCCTAGCGTGGCGCGGGCGATGGACGGCGTCGATGCCGTGGTGCACCTGGTGGCCGTCATCCGCGAGCGGGGCCGCCGCACTTTCGACCTAGTGAACCGCCAGGCTACGGAGACTGTGGCCTACGAAGCCAGATTGGCGGGCGTGAGGCACATGGTTCACGTCAGCGCCATCGGCGCGCAGGAGGACCCGGCGTATCCTTACCTGAACTCCAAGTGGCAGGGTGAGCAGGCCGTTCTGAGGAGCGGAGTAGTCTACACCATCATTAGGCCCTCGCTCCTGTTCGGTGAAGGAGACGAGTTTGTCAACACGCTAGCGGGAATGGTGAGGGCCTTCCCCATCGTGCCCGTTGCGGGGACAGGCAAGACGGTGTTGCAGCCGATATCCGTAGAGGAGGTGGGAGCCATCGTGGCGGAAGTGGCCGGCGACCCTCGCTTTGGCGGCAGGACGATAGAGATAGGCGGCCCGCAGCGCCTGACCTACGACGAGATCGTCGACGTGGTCAAGAGGACGCTGGGCGTTCGGCGACTCAAGGTGCACATTCCGCTGTCGCTGATGTTCGCAGCCGTACGGGTCATGGAGGCGGTGATCCCCAACCCACCGGCAACCACGAACCAGCTGCGAATGCTCGCGCTGGACAACGTAACGGACGAGCCGCCGGTCGAGAGCGTGTTCAGGATCAAGCCCCGCACGCTGGAGGGTAACGTGGGGTACATTCGAACTATGTCATACCTGGAGGCCCTGAGAGTTGCGCTTGGATTCATGCCGGGCCGCATAAGGGGCGGGTAGGGAGAGTCGATTGAGGTACGCTGAGGCCATAGAGCGCATCATGGGCATGGTGGACTACGAGCGTCCCGCCACCATCCCGGGCGGCCGCGCCCGCTACGACCTGGAGCGTATCGGCGCGCTGCTGGAGAGGCTGAGCAGCCCGCACCTGGGCGTGCCCACCGTGCATGTCGCGGGGACCAAGGGAAAAGGGAGCACAACCGCAATGGTCGCGTCGATATTGGATGCGGCCGGGTTCTCGACTGGGCTGTTCACCTCGCCGCACCTGCACACGTTTCGCGAACGGATACGCGTCGGCGGCCGGCCCATCCCGGAGGACGAGTTCGCCGGACTGGTTGAGACTCTGTGGCCTGCCGTGGAGGAGATGCGGCGGGCCGGCCACGGCCGCGTGACCGTGTTCGAACTGCTCACGGCGATGGCATTCCGCTGCTTCCGCGAGCGCGGCGTCGATGCGCAGGTCATCGAGGTGGGCCTGGGCGGCAGGCTGGACTCGACGAACGTGGTCCAGCCGATGGCGTGCGGCATCACCGCGCTCGGGCTGGACCACACGGAGGTGCTTGGCGATACGCTGGCGGAGATCGCGATGGAGAAGGCCGGCATCATCAAGAGTGGCGTGCCCGTAGTGTGCTCGCCTCAGAGACCGGAGGCCCTGGAAGTGGTGCGCAAGGCCTGCGAGGCCCAGGAGTGCAGCCTGATCATGGCCGGCGAGGATGTACGCTGGTCGCCGGAGAGTGCCACGTTGGACGGGCAGGTATTCACCTTGGAGACGCCGAGGCGCACGTATCGCCTTGCGATTCCGCTGCTCGGTGAACACCAGATGGAGAACGCGGCGGTCGCCGTCGGGCTGGTCGAGGCGCTCGCGGAGGGCGGCATCGACGTGGGCCGAGAGGCGATCGAGGAGGGGCTACGGCGCGTGGAGTGGTCCTGCCGCCTGGAGGTGCTGCGCCGCGAGCCGCTGGTCATTGCGGACGGCGCCCACAACCCACACTCGGCAGCGCGCTTGGCGGAGGCCATGCGGTCGCTGGTGCCCGGGCGGCGGCTGACGCTGGTGGTCGGCGTTTCGCGCAACAAGGACGTGGACGGGGTGGCCTACGAACTCAGCAGGCTCTCGCCCGCGGAGGTGTTGGCCACGCGCTCCCGCCATCCGAGGTCGGCGGAGCCTGCACTGCTGGCGCGGGAGTTTGAGCGATACGGTGCGCTATCCCGCACGGCCGCCTCTGTGGCCGACGCTGTGGACGAGGCTGTAGCGTTGGCGTCGGAGGGTGACGTTATACTGGTAACAGGCTCGCTGTTCGTGGCCGCGGAGGCCAGGGAGCACGCGTTGGGCATCGAGCCGGAGTTGTACCCTGTATTCGATACGCTTGCGGCGCCTGCGCCGCGCGGGATGTAAACGAGCGCGGCGAGCGCCAACATTCAGACGAGAGGTTTGCTATGAACACGGACAGAGTGAGAGTTGTGGTAACGGGCATGGGCGCAGTCACGCCATTGGGGTCGTCGGTGGAGCAGTTTTGGGACGGGCTGGTTGCAGGCCGTTCGGGCATCGGCCCCATCACGCTGTGCGACACCACGAACTATCCCACGCGCATAGCCGGTGAGATCCCGGACTTCGAGCCGGACAAGTACATCAACTCGCGCGAGTCCCGCAGGATGGCGCGCTTCAGCCAAGTGTCCCTTGCCGCGGCGTACATGGCGATGGAGGACGCATCGCTGGATCTGGAGCGCGAGGACTCGGAGAGGATAGGCGTGCTGCTGGGCAACGGCGCCGGCGGCCTCTCGACGACGCAGGACGCGTGCGAGGCCATGAACGAGAAGGGGGCCATGCGCATCAACCCGTTTTTCATACCCATGATGCTGCCCAACATGGCGGCGGCCAACGTGGCCAGACTGGTCGGGGCCAAGGGGTACAACTCCACGGTGGTCACGGCCTGCGCGGCCTCCAACCAGGCCATCGGCGAGGCGGCCGAGGCCATTCGACGGGGCGCCGTGGACGTGGTGCTGGCCGGCGGCTCCGAGGCGAGCATCAGCGAGATTGGCCTGTCCGGCTTCTGCATCCTCAAGGCGCTGAGCACGCACAACGACGAGCCGGAGAGGGCGAGTCGCCCGTTCGACGCCAACCGCGACGGCTTCGTGCCGGCCGAGGGCGCGGCCATCCTGGTGCTGGAGAGCCTGGAGCATGCCCTGGAGCGCGGCGCTCCCATCCTTGCGGAGGTGGCCGGCTACGGCGCATCGAGCGATGCCTTTCACGCCGTGCAGCCGGACGAGAACGGCGAGGGCGCCTGCCGGGCTATGCGGTGGGCCCTGGAGAACGCGGGGATAACTACCGCGGAGGTCGACTACATCAACGCGCACGGCACGTCGACGCCGCTGAACGACGCGGTGGAGACAATGGCCATCAAGAGCCTGTTCGGCGAGCGGGCCTACGCGGTGCCGATCAGTTCCACGAAGTCGATGATCGGGCACGCGCTGGGCGGCGCGGGCGCGCTGGAGGCTGTGGCGTGCGTGAAGACTATCCTGGACGGGATCATTCACCCGACGGTGAACCAGGAGACGCCGGACCCGGCCTGCGACCTGGACTACGTGCCCAACGAGGCGCGACGGCAACCTGTGAACGTGGTGCTCTCGAACAGCTTTGGCTTCGGGGGCCAGAACACCTGCATAGTGCTACGCCGGTTCGCAGGGTAGGGGAATTTCCCGCTCATTCGGTTTGACAAGCTCACCCCGGATCAGGTACGGGGCAGGCTTGAGCCGGGAAACTGGTGGCCCGCTCACCCTGAGCCGAGTCTAAGGGCGCGAGCGGGAAGCGGGGATCTACGCCGTCTCAGACGCCTAGCAACGCCGCCAACCGCTGTACGCCTCATTCAGCTCGGGTTGGGTCCGACTGCGTTGCCCCTGAGGCTCCGCCGAAAACGGCCGCCAGAGCGCCATCGAAGGTCATGATCTGCCGGATGCCGCGCCGGCGGCAGCTTGCCAGGTGGCAGAGATCGCGGGACTGCAGGTCAGGGTACCGGTCATGGAGCTGCCTGGCCAGGGTCACGTCTGCAGCCTCCAGTGGCCACACCTCGACCACGGCGCTTGCAATGAGCATCATTGCTGCATCGAACACCAACAGCCGTCCTGCGGGCAGGTACAAGTGTGCCAACTCCTGCAGTACCTCCGCCGAGGTACATAACGGCGTTCCGCTCTCGTTGGCCTCGACGAAGAAGTCCTGGGCCGACTGCTGAAGAGGGTGGAACTGTCCGACCGCGTACATGAATACGTTGGTATCGACGAATATCATGTGCCGGAAGATCCCATAGCCCTCGCCTTGTTGATTGCTCGCAGGTGCTCGCTCCAGCCCGGCTCCGTCCCGGGGCCCTCTAGCTGGTCGCACCATCGAAAAAATGACCTGACATCCTCTGGCGACTCGAAGAGCCTGACGCTGCGACTGGCCTCCAGGCGCTCGCGCGCAGCCACACGCAGCCATTCACTAAGGGACATGCCTTCGCGCCTTGCTTGGTCAACATAGCGCTCCCGGTCGTCGTCCGGCATCACAAGCTGCACTCGGGCCATGGTGTCCTTTCGCCTGCTCTTCAGGTGTTGTGTAACAATTTTACACATCGTTCGCGCGAGAAGTCAAACGTTACACGCCTCGGCATCACTCCACCTGAGCGAGGAGTGCTTGTGCGAGCTTCTCTCCTGGTCGGCCCCACACGCGCTTGATGCCGAACCTCTGCCGCTGCACCGATTGAATGCTGTGCAGCGGCGGTTGGCCGCAAAGGGCATGCTAGGAACCGAATGTTGGGTATTGACAAAGTAACACGCTATTGATATGTTATCCTGCTTTCTGAAATGTCGAAGCCACTTTATGGTGAATAGAGACGATAGAAAGTATCAATATGGATGTTGAGAAGGTGCCCACAAGTCTGATGGCGTCACTGCAGTCCCTGGGCTATAAGGCCACTGCTCCCAGAAAGGCGATAGCCGATCTCCTGGAGCAGAAGCATCAGGGCTTCACCGCCGAGGCGCTCAGTGAAGAGCTGCCTTCGGTAAGCAGGGCGACGGTATATCGAAACATCAAACTCTTTATTGAGGCAGGGGTGGTCTGCAGGCTCACCCTGATGGATGGTTCCCACGTGTACAGCGTCTCCCGGACTGATCATCACCACCATCACTACGTATGCATGGACTGCGGCAAAGTGGAGGAGTTCAGGGCAAGTGCGGTCGAGCAGTTCGTGAGGTCCATCGCCGCCGAACTTCCGGGGCAGGTCGTGGACCACCGAATCGAG
Source organism: Chloroflexota bacterium (assembly GCA_028877205.1). Lineage (GTDB taxonomy): Bacteria > Chloroflexota > Dehalococcoidia > Lucifugimonadales > UBA2985 > JAPPHY01. The sequence continues at coordinate 90,004 of JAPPHY010000003.1, forward strand.
CTGTACGTGGCCTGTGATCGCTGTCCGGCCGAGCAGGCGGGGTAACGCGCTTGGTTCCCACCGACCGAGATTCACCGAAACGGGTTACTACATGAGACAACCTTGCAAAAGTGCCGCGTGCAAGATCAGGAAACAGCAAACTGGAATAGCTACACCTGAGCAGAAGGAGAACTATCGATGGAACTGATACTCAATCGCACTGGAAGCCTGAGACGACTTGCGCAGACGCTGGCGTTGGGCATTGCCCTGTTCGCCCTCATGTTCTTGGGCGCCTGTGCAGGCGACGAGCCAACCGAGGCACCTCAGCCGACCGCCACTTCTACCAGCGCCCCGGCAACTGTTGTGGCAACCCCCACGGACGCACCTCCGCCCACGGAGGCTGCCGCTCCCTCAGGCCCGCAGCTCCAGGTGGTTGCCACCTCCAACATTGTGGCCGACTGGGCCGGGGTGGTAGGTGGTGATAGGGCTGAGGTCTTCAGCCTTCATCCATCGGGTGGCGATCCGCACAATCTCGTGCCGGGAGCAGGCGACGTTGCCAAGGTGGCCGACGCAGACGTTGTGTTGTCCATCGGGCTTGGCCTTGAGGCAGTCTGGTTGGAGGACCTGGTGCATAACGCCAGTGCAGATCCATCTAGGGTAGTTGCGCTTGGCAACGGCGTCGATCCTCTGGAGTTCGTGGAGACGGGCGGCCACGGCCACGATGATCACGATGATCACATGGATGAGGGCGGCGGTGAGCTGCTGGGGCGCCTGCTCATAGGCGATGGAGAGCTTGGGAATCTCTCCGTTATTGACCTGGAAACGGGAGACGTGGACCAGGACCACTTTGACCTGGGCTCACGCGCCGGCCGGATATACGCAACCAAGAGCGGACGCTACGCAATAGCCGTTTCCTCAGACGCCAATACGGCGCATGTGTTCGATGGCGGCATATACATGGAGCCGCATGGAGACCACTTCGACCTGGTCGAGGGCGACGTACGCAAGCTCCCCATCGACCTGAGCGGAGACCGGCCTGTCCACATGTACGTCGGCGGCGAGTGGGCCGCGGTCTACTACGACGGTTCCGGCGACTTCGTGCTGATCAATGAGCACGAGCTTGAGGAAGAGGGAGACTCCTACGTGCCGGTCAGTATGAACGCCGGTGCCCACCACGGCGCCGTGGTGCCGCTGGAAGGCGACCTGTTCGCAGTGACAATCCAGCACCCGGACTTTGACCAGAACCCCCAGGACTACCGATTACCCATCGGCGCCGAGATCTGGGATCTGGACGGCAACGTCCTCCATCGCGCGGAAGGCTGCCCCGACCTCCACGGCGACGCCGGCAACGGGCACATGGCCGTGTTCGGCTGCACCGGCGGGGTGCTGATGGTAGAGGCGCACGGCGGCGACTACGAACACGATTTCATTTCAGCTCCGGCCGGATCTCCCGAGGACTTTCGGCTCACATCCGTGTGGGGCTACTACGGCCTGGACCACTTCTTCGCTCTGGGCTCGGCGGTGGGGCTGTACGTCGTGGAGCCGGAAGAGGGAGAGATGGAGATGCTCATCCCAGCTACAGAGGCTCTCCGCCCGATCCAGGTCCACCTTGGCCCTGGCGGTGAGACTCTGTTGGTGGTCATGAGTGACGGCGAGCTGCGAGTGTACGACGCCCACGACGGAGAACTGCGGGCGTCCAAGCGAGACTTTCTCACAGCGCCGGTGGAGACGGGCTTCTGGGCGCGACCTCACCTGGCCACCGCGCCTGGCGCAATCTTCATCACGGACTCGGTGGGAGGCGAAGTCCTGCAGCTGGACGAGCACGACCTGGAGGTGGTCAGGCACTGGGACGTGGCGGGAGTGCCCACCAAGATTGCTTTCGTTGGAATTATGGGTGAGGCTGAAGGCCACGAGGAGCATGGCCATGAAGAGGAAGGCCAGGACGAGCATGGCCACGAAGGGCACGACCACGGGCCTCTCGATCCCCATTTCTGGTTCGATCCGAATCGAGTCAAGATTGCTGTCTACGATATAGCAGCTCGGCTCTCGGCACTTGACCCTGAGGGCGCTAGCTACTACTACCGGAACGCAGCGGACTACGCGGTGCAGCTTGACGAGCTTCACACATGGATTCAGGAGCAGGTCAGCGTGGTGGCGCCGGAGCGCAGGCTGCTGGTTACGTCCCACGACACCTTCGCGTACTTTGCAGATGTCTACGGGTTTGAGGTAATCGGTGCCCTCATTCCCTCCCTGGCGCCCGACGTGGAGCCCTCTGCGGAGCACCTTGCGGAAGTGGTCGAGGTGATCCGTGAGCACAACGCGCCGGCTGTATTCAGCGAAACGACGGTCAGCGGGAGGCTGCCGGAGGCCGTGGCTAGGGAGACTGGAGCGGAGTTTGCCCAGCTCTATGCGGACTCTCTGGGCGAAAGGGGCAGCCCGGCCGGCACGTACCTCGGTATGGTGCGAACAAACGTGGAGGTCATGGTCGGGGTGTTGAGGTGAGCTTCTACTTCAAACTACAAGGAAGGAGCACGTCGCCCGTGGGCCTGACTGTTGAGTTCGAAGGCCCACGGCCCTGGGCCAAGTAAGTGCCGGGGGTCCTGGGGGTAGAGACGGGCAATCTGGAAAGTAACACACTCGGGAAGTCAGATTGTAAGGAGGAGAGATGGAAGAGCTTAAGGCCTATTCGGTGAAGCTGCGGAGGATGGTGACCATCAAGGACCCGGAGATAGTGACCCTGAAGAATGGACGGAAGGCCGTCCGCGGTGTCGCGGCGGAAGATCCGTCCAGTAGGGTCATGAGAATCGTGAATGCCGAGCAAGCGGAGAAGATTCGAGAGTCGCTGGGCTGATCGGGGCCGCCTCCGACCAGACAATAGCGGTATCGCAGCCTTGGCCCTGGAACTCTAGGGCCAAGGCTGCAGTCAATGAGTTGTGCGCTTTACTCACGCGCGGTAAGTGAGGCTCATTCAGCGCGGGCTCAAGTCCGGCTCATCTATCTCGTCCATCTCGTTGCACCCGTGGAACAATGCCCAAAGGTCCTCCGGTGACTCGAGACGCATGACGCTTCTACCGGCCTCGATGCGCTCGCGTGCTGCGTCCAGCAGCCACGCGTCAAGGGACATGCCCTCGCGCCGCGCCTGGTGGACAAAGCGCTCCTGGTCCTCGTCGGATATCACAAGTTCCACTCTGGCCATACTGTCACCTCGTTTGCGCAATCGAGAGTGTGTAACGCTCCTCTATGCTGACGGGAGTTGAGTCAATCGCAACGCCCCCAATCACCCCGCCGCCGCTCGCAGCGCGCGAGCCAACGGCTCTTCCTGGCCGGGGAGCACGGTGCGCGGGTCGATGACCACCCGGTCGTCCTCGATGCGTGCAACGACGGGCGGTTCACCCGCGCGCAGTCTGGCCGCGAGTGCCTGCGCATCACCCGCGTCGACCGTGAGCAGCCACGTCGGGAGCGTCTCGCCGGGCAGGCTGCCGCCTCCCACTGTCGACAGGCCGCGCTCGACGCTGCCAATGCCGCCTGCGGCCTCCTGTAGCCTGCGGGCCGCCGCCTCCAGGCCGTCGAGCGGCGCGGCCATCATCCTCCACACCGGTATCGCTTCCACGGCCTCGCCCTTCAGATAGTGCACGAGTGTTGCCGTTAGGGCCGCCAGGCTGAGCTTGTCGATTCGCATAGCGCGGGCCAGTGGGTGGGCAGCCAGGAGCGACACCGCCTCTCGCTTGCCCACAATGATGCCGGCCTGCGGACCCCCAAGGAGCTTGTCGCCGGAGAAGCAGGCGAGGTCGACGCTCGCGGTCACGCTCTGCTGCACCATCGGCTCGTGCGCCAGCCCAAAGCGAGCCGTGTCCAGCAGGCATCCGCTGCCCAGGTCGTGGATCACCGGCACTCCGTGTCGCGCGCCCATCTCCACCAGCTCGTCGACGGTCGCCTCGTGGGTGAATCCGGTGATGACGAAGTTGCTGGAGTGGACCTTCAGGAGCGCGCCCGTTTCGGCGCAGATCGCGTCCTCGTAGTCGGCGGCGTAGGTACGGTTGGTGGTGCCCACCTCCCGCAGGACGGCGCCGCTACGATTGAGCACGTCCGGAATACGAAACCCGCCGCCGATCTCCACGGCCTCGCCTCGGGATACGACGACCTCTCTGCCGTGCGCGATTGCCGAAAGCGCGAGCAGCACGGCGGAGGCGTTGTTGTTGACGACCAGGGCGGCCTCCGCACCCGTCAGGCGGCGCAGGACGCTCGACACGTGGGCCTGCCTCGAGCCGCGTGTGCCATCGTACAGGTCAAGCTCCAGGTCGGAGTAGGACGTTGCCACGCGTGCGACGGCCTCGGCTGCGGCGTCGCTGAGCGGCGCGCGGCCGAGGTTGGTGTGCAGCACGACGCCCGTGGCGTTGATCACGGCCGATGGCGATGCGGCTAGCAGCCGTGAGGCTTGGGCGCACACGTCATAGACGAGCTCATCAAGCGGGGGTGGCGGGACGCCATCCGCCACGCCACGGCGAGCGTCCTCCAGACGCTCGCGTGCCAGTGCGGCAACCGTATCGTGCGAGGCTTCAACGGCCAGGGCGCGCAGGCGTGCGTCGGACAGGAGCCTGTCGACGCTCGGTATGCGTCTGTAGCCGGTTGACATGGGCTGGAGAGGAGGCCGCCTAGCTCCCGGCGGAGCCCCGCCGATCGTCCTCGGCCTCGCGAGCCAGGGCCAGGATCTCCTCGGCCGAGAAGAAGGTGCGCCGCTGGCCCACCAGCGTGTCGCTGTCGCGGTCGTAGGAGCCGTCGTACGATGCCTGAATGTGGTCGTAGACGTGCTTGACGGCGCGGCTCACGGTGGAGTAGGTGCCCTCCTGCCCGGTCTCCTCCTTGACCTTGCGATTGAGGACCGAGACGATGCCGTCCATGCCAGATAGAGCGCCGATTCGGTGCTGCTCGACGGCCTCGTCGCCCACCATCGCGGCATCGAACGGAAGGTAGATGGGCCCGCCGCCCGCGTCGTCGGAGCGGCGCACCCCGGTCTGGTGTATGCCGGCCTGCGTGGAGAACACCTCGCCGATGATTGGCTGCTTGGGCGGGATGGTGCACACCTCGGTCGTGATCAGGTCCCTGATGCGCGCGACCACGTCCAGCCTGAAGCCCGGGTCGCCGTACTCGCGAATGTAGCTGGCCATAACCTGCTCCAGAGCAGTGTTGCCCGTCCTCTCGCCCAGGCCCGCAAAGGCGACGTTCACGCGCCGGCAGCCGTAGCGCAGGGCGGCCATGCTGTTGGCGGTGGCCATGCCGAAGTCGTTGTGGCCGTGGAACTCGAGCTCCGCGCCGGTCTCCCGCACAAGCGTTGAGATGAGGCGCGGGATGCCGACGGGCAGCGGCGCGTACGGGTCGGGCGAGCCCCATCCGATGGTGTCGCAGATGCGGAACTTCGCCCAGTTGTCGGTCTCGTCGAGCACGCGCTGCATGAACGGAATGACGAAGCCGTGGATGTCCGCCTTCGTGGTGTCCTCCAGGTGAATGCGGGGACGGATGCCGTTCTCGCAGGCGGTGAGGATGGGCGCGAGGTACTTCTCCACGGCCTCGGCCTTGCTGCGGTACTTCAGCTTGTCGAAGATGTGGTGGTCGGAGCTGGAGGCGAGCATGCCAGTCTCCTTGATGGAGCCGCGGGAGACGTCCACCAGATCCCTGATGTCCTTGGGGATTGCCCTCGTCCAGGTGGTGACCTGCGGGAACGCGTACTCGCGCTCCAGCAGGCGCTCCAGTGCCCATAGGTCGCGCTGCTGATAGATGAACACCTCGATCTGCTCGATGATGCCGGTGCCGTTGTCCAGTTCGTGGAGCAGGTCGAAGTAGCGCAGGCGCGCGTCGACGGGAAAGAGCGCGAAGTGCGGGTCCTGGGCGCCGTCGCGCAGCGTGGTGTCGGTGATGAGCTTAGGGTGCGTCTTGTCGGTGACGGACGGAATGGGCGCGGGCTTATCCTCCATGGGCAGGGGTGGGAACCTGCCCGCGTAGTTGTAGTAGCGTATTTCCGGGTCTATGTGATACTCCGCCATGACTTCCTCCTCCCTCGTCGTGGCCGTGCCTAGTCTTCCTCCAGCGTGGAGGTGTCACCCTCCGGCAGGCCAAGCTCGCGGGCCTTGAGCAGCCGCCGCATGATCTTGCCGCTGCGCGTCTTGGGCAGCGAGTCCACTATCTCGATCTCGCGGGGCGCGACCGCCGCCGACAGCTTCTGGCGCGCGAAGCCCATGATCTCGTTGCGCAGCCGGTCCGTCGGCTCGTGCCCCTCGTGGAGCGACACGAACGCCTTGACCACCTCCATCGCCACCGGGTCCGGCTTGCCTATGACGCCCGCCTCGGCGACGGCCGGGTGCTCGATGAGCGCGCTCTCAACCTCGAACGGCCCGACGAGGTGGCCTGCCGTGTTGATGACGTCGTCCGCGCGCCCCACGAACCAGAAGTACCCGTCCGAGTCCATCCGGGCGCGGTCGCCGGTAATGTACCAGCCGTTCTTGAACTTGGAGTCGTACATCTCCTGGTTGCGCCAGTAGGCGCGGAACATGGAGGGCCAGCCGGGCTGCACTGCCAGGTCGCCCTCCTCGCCGGGCTCAACTTCGTTGCCGTTCTCGTCCACGATGGCCGTGCGTACGCCCGGGATGGGACGGCCCATCGAGCCGGGGCGTATGTCCTGGAACGGGTAGTTGGCGATGAGTATCGCCCCCGTCTCCGTCTGCCACCAGTTGTCGTGGAACGGCTGGTTGTTGATCACCTTCTCGCCCCAGATAACCGCCTCCGGGTTGAGCGGCTCGCCGACGGAGCAGGTGTGGCGAAGCGTGGAGAGGTCGTACCGCGCCGGGATGTCGTCGCCGGCCTTCATCAGCATTCGGATGGCGGTCGGGGCGGTGTACCAGACAGTCACACCGTACTTCTGGATGACCTGGTACCACGCGCTGGCCCTGAAGCCGCCTTCGTAGATGACCTGGCTCACGCCGTTGGTCCACGGCGCGGACATTCCGTAGGACGTGCCGGTGACCCACCCGGGATCGGCCGTGCACCAGTAGATGTCGTCCTCGTGGAGGTCGAGCGCCCACCTTCCGGTTGCCATGTGCTGCAGCGCCGCCAGGTGGGCGTGCACCGCGCCCTTCGGCTTGCCCGTGGTGCCGGAGGTGTAGTGCATAATGGAGTAGTCCTCCTCCGTGGTGGGCACGATGTCGAAGTCGGGGGACGCCGACGCCATCGCCTCCTCGTAGCTGATGTCGCCTGGCGCGAGCGGATCCTGTGAGCGGCCGTTCTTGTTGACGACGATGACGTGCTTCAGGTCCGGCAGGTCGCCGAGAATGTGAGCGATGCGGCCCCTCAGCTCCGGCGTGACCACCAGCACCTTGGCGCCGCTGTCCTCCAGCCGGTCGCGCACGGGGTCCGGCCCGAATGCGGAGAAGAGCGGGCCGGCTATGGCGCCCGCCTTCAGGATGCCGAAGAATGCCACGTACAGCTCCGGCACGCGCCCCATGAAGATGAACACCCTGTCGCCCTTCTCGATGCCGAGACCCCGCAGCACGTTGGCAAAGCGGTTTGTGAGATCGCGCATCTGGGCGAAGGTGTACTGCTCCTCCTCGCCGCCTGCGCCCTCCCAGTACATGGCCACCTTGTCACCGCGGCGGGCGGCGTGCCGGTCGATTGCCTCGTGGGCCAGGTTCAGGCCGCCGCCGGGCAGGCCGTCGAGCTCCCGCCGGAGCTCCTGCCACGAGAAGGACTCGCGCAGGGCGTCGTAGCGGTCCAGGTTGGGGCGAACTGAGAAGTCGTCCAGTCCGGGCTTTGCGATTGTGGGATAGTCCATGTTGCCTCCTTGCACCGGAAGACGGGAGGTATGGGGGCTGACTCTATATTAGCCCAAAGCGAGCAGGCTAGACAATCCCTGGTGCGCCGAAGGCAGCCCGCTCAAATGGTTCGACTGGGGCTCACCCCGGAATCGGGTACGGGGCAGGCCATGAGCGGGCTGAGGTGACTCACCGTCCGCTCACCCTGAGGTTGTCGAAGGGTGTGAGCGGGAGCAGTTGGGCGGCCCCTACTCCCCCGCAACAAGCCCCAGCTGCCCCGCGACCGGCTTAAGCGCATCAACCACAAACTCGATGAGCTCGTCCAGCTCAACGCCGAGGTCTGCCGCGCCCTCCACCAGGTCGTCGCGGTTCACGTTGCGGGCGAAGGCCTTGTCTTTCATCTTGCGGCGCACGGCGCGCGCGTCCGTGTCGGCCAGGCTCTTGGTCGGCCGCACCAACGCCACCGCGGTCACGAAGCCGGACAGCTCGTCGACGGCGAAGAGCGCCTTCTCCATCAGGCTCTCGCGTGCGACGCCGGTGTGGTTGCCGTGGGAGAGGACTGCGCGGACGATCACGTCCGGGTAGCCGCGCTCCCGCAGGATGGCGGCGCCGAACTCCGGGTGCTGGTCGTCGGATGGGCAGGCGTCCCAGTCGAAGTCGTGGAGCATACCGGCAATGCCCCACGTCTCCTCGTCCTCGCCCACGCTGCGGGCGTAGGCGCGCATCGACGCCTCAACCGCCACGCAGTGCTTGAGCAGCCTCTCCGACTGTGCGAACTCCTGCACCAGTGCCCATGCGGTGTCTCTGTCCATGTCATCCTCCTTGCGGGGGAGTGCCGTCAGCGGCTCAGTCGCTGGGGCCCTCATCAGACGGCGGCTCCTCCTTTGGGTCGCACTTGCGCGCCGTGGTGATGAACCCTGTGTGCGCGATCATGCGGTGCGCCGGCCTGACGCTGCGCCTCGTCACCGACCACGGCCGAGTGAGCACCTCCACCGTTTCCATCATCTCGAAGTTGGGATTCTCGGCCAGCGCCTCGTATAGCTGGTACACCTGTAGTATGGTCGGCAGGTAGCCCAGGAAGATGCCGCCGGGAGCCAGCGACGTGGCCGCGTGCGGCACAACGTGCCACGGCTCCGGCACGTCCAGCACGATGCGGTCCAGCCCGGTCTCCTCGACGCCCTCGTAAACGTCCTTCAGCCTGACCTCCAGGTTGGCCGCCTGAGGCACCAGCGTCCGGATGTTGGCGCCTGCGCCGTCCACCAGCTCCGGCCTGACCTCGTAGGTGGTCACGTGCCCGTGCTCGCCGACGGCCCTGAGCAGCGCGATGGTGAGCGCGCCGGAGCCAAGGCCGGCCTCCAGCACGTGTGCGCCAGGAAAGATGTCGCCGTGCATGAGTATGGCGCCCAGGTCCTTGGCGTATATCACCTGCGTCTGGTGCGGCATCTCCTCCACGAAGTCGCCGAGCGTGGGCGAGAAAGCCAGCAGCACGTGTCCCGTGGTGGTGTTCAGGCGGGCGCCCTGGCTGCGGCCGATCAGGTCGTTGTGGTCGATCGCACCCACGTGGGTGTGGAACGACTTGTAAGGCTCCAGCGTTATCAGGTAACGCCTGCCGCGCCTGTCCACCAGCAGGGCGGGATCACCCTCGGCGAACGGGCGACGACCGTTCCGTTCGTCAGAATCGTTGTGCGAGGTCATGCGTGGGAGCCGCGGAGTCGGCTAGAGCCGGTCCAGCTCCTCCAGGATCTCGCTGGGATTGGGCAGGCCCTGCGTGTACACCTTCTTGAACCGGATCACGCCCTCTTTGTCGATGATGATGACGGCGCGCATGGTGACGCCCCGCTCCTCGTTGTAGATGCCGAACAGCTGCGACACGTGGCCCTTGGGGTGGAAATCGGCCAGGAGTGGGTAGGGCAGGTTGCCCAGCCCCGTTGCGAAGGCCCTCTGCGTTGGTGCGCTGTCGACGCTCATGCCCAGAACCTGGGCATCCTTCTCCTCGAACCGGCGGTTCTCCAGCCGGAACCCGGAGCACTGGTGCGTTCAACCGCCTGTGAAGGACATGACGTGGGTCTGCAGGACCACGTTCTTCTGTCCCAGGTATTGGCTCAGGGTGATGTCCTCGCCCGTGTGGGAACGGAGGGTGAAGTCGGGCGCCTTATCTCCTACTTCTGCCGGCATGGGAGGCCTCCTGAAGTTGATGCGTGCATTATACCCGAACGGGCTGCCTCTTGCGATGCGGGGAGCGCGACACGCCCCGCTCACGCTCGAATCCAGCGCGGGCGGGGCGGTTCGTCAAATACCGTTGCGAGGCAGGTTAGGTGGTGGAGCGCTCGCTTCGCGGGTCCTTGGCCAGGCCCTGGGACGTGCGGTCGATTATGACTGCCAGGATGACGATGCCCAGGCCGGCCAGAAGGCCCTTGCCGAGCTCCAGCTGGGATATGCCGTCGAACACGGCGGTGCCAAGGCCCGGCGCGCCCACCAGTGCGGCTATCACCGCCATTGCAAGCGCCATCATGATGGTCTGGTTGACCCCGGCCATTATCGTGGGCCTTGCCAGCGGCAGCTGGATCTTTATCAGAAGCTGCCACGGCGTGGTGCCGAACGCCCTTGCGGCCTCAATCAGCTCGGGCGACACCAGGCGGATGCCCAGGTTCGTGAGCCTCATGGCGGGAGGTATGGCGTAGACCATGGTCGCCATAACCGCCGGGGACTTGCCGATTCCCAGGAAGAATATGACCGGGATGAGGTACACGAACGCCGGCATAACCTGCATCAGGTCCAGCATGGGCCGCATTGCGGCCTGAAACCGGTCGCTCTTGGCCATAACGATGCCAAAGGGGATGGCCACACCAACCGACATCCCGGTTGCGGTTCCGACGACGGCCATTGTGCGCATGGCGTCGTCCCAGAGGTCGAAGATCACAATGCCGGCCAAGCCTGCCACCGACATGACGGCTACGTGCGTGCCGCTGGTCTTCCACGCCACCAGGGCGACGCACCCAATGGTGAGCCACCAGGGCAGCGCTATGAGACCTCTTTCCAAGGGGACCAGTATCTTGTTCATGCCGTTCCTGACCGACTGGAAGAATGGCCGCCACCGCTCCACCATCCAGTCGACCCTGTCGTCCAGCCAGTTGTCCAGCCCGCCTGGGCGGACCTCCAGGCCCAGGACGTTCACTGAGAGCGGCTTCACGACCGTCTCCCGCTCGTTCACCATGACCTCCTGCCCGGGAGCGCGGAACGGGAACGAGTCCGCCGGGCCCATGATGGCAACCAGCGTGAACAGCGTCACCACCAGGCTGCCGGCGACTCGCCACGGCCAAGAGTTCAGCGACTTCAGGGTGTGCCACACTATTGCTCCCATGGCAACGACAAAGAGCCAGAGAAAGAGCCTCGGAAAGAAGTTCGTTATTGTGGGGCCCTCCAGGTGATTCCAAAGGTCCCAAATCAGGTAGGCGGCCACGACCGCAAGGCCGAATCGAAGCCCCCACTGGCGGAGAGGCGCTGTGCCGCTCCATGTTCGGACTGTGCTCATGCTACGAGGAATATCCATGTCTTCCTCCCTACGCTGTCTGGCCGGATCGTCCGGGTTGTCATACTGCGTTCGAGTTCGCTATGGCGTCCTCAGCGTACCACGCTCTCGCGGCTTGCTTCTGCTGCCTGGTGGTTCCTGGCAAGGCTGGCCAGGAGGGCGGTCCTCGGAATGACTCCCAGAAGTCTGCCATCCTCGTCCACGACGGAAATGGGATGCTCAGTAGCAGCCGCCAGGGGTACCAGGTCGTCAATCGAGGTCTCCGGCGGTACTCGCGGGCTGGCTGCCGACTCAGGGTAGTCCAGGTCCTGCAGGCGTGAAACCCCCCTGCTGGCAGCCTCTGCCGCCTGTCCTGCTGTGATCACTCCCATGAAGCCATCCGCCGAGTCCACCACCGCCGCTATGTCCACGCCGGCTTCGCGCATGGCGACCAGTGCGGATTCCGGCGGCTGGGTTGCCAGCGCCTTGGCGGCCGGGTCTTCCATGATGCTGGCGGCTCCCATGAGGCGGGTCTTGGAGACGTCCCGGATGAAGTCCTCAACGTAGGCGTCTGCGGGCCTCTCCACTATGTCCTCGGGTGCGCCCATCTGAATGATCTTGCCGTCCCGCATGATGGCAATGCGCGTGCCGAGCTTCAGAGCCTCATCGAGGTCGTGCGTGATGAAGATTATCGTCTTCTGAATGCGCTGCTGCAGGTTGAGCAGCTCATCCTGCATCTCCCGCCGGATTAGGGGGTCGAGGGCGCTGAAGGGTTCGTCCATGAGGAGTATTTCGGGGTCCACGGTTAGTGCGCGCGCCAGGCCCACACGCTGTTGCATACCGCCGCTGAGCTCCGTGGCGAAGGCGTTCTCCCAGCCCTGGAGTCCCACGATCTCAAGGGACTGGCGGGCGCGTTCGTATCGGTCACGCTTGTTCATGCCCTGGACCTCCAGGCCCCAGGCGGCGTTGTCGATAATGGAGCGATGGGGGAGCAGCCCGAAGTGCTGGAAGACCATGGCGGACTTGCGGCGGCGGAATTGGGTGAGCTCCTTGTCGTTGTACTTGAGGACGTCCTCGCCGTCGATCCAGATTTCGCCTGAGGTTGGCTCGATGAGGCGGATGAGGCATCGAATGAGCGTGGACTTGCCGCTGCCGGAGAGGCCCATGACCACGAAGATCTCCCCGCGCTCCACGTCGAAGCTGACGTCCTGGAGCGCAATCACGCATCCCAGCTCGGCCTGTATGTCGGCCTTGGATCGTCCCTCGTACTCTGGCGTCATCACCCGCTCGGGCAACGGCCCGAACACCTTCCAGAGATCCCGCACCGAGATCCTGTTTCCGGTGATGTCGGGCGTTAAGATAGCTGCATCCGGCTGCTGGCCGTTCTCGCTGCTCATAATCAACCTCCTACCAGGGCTCGAGGTCTGACTCGCCAATCGAGGCCGTCCCCTCGCCGCTCCGTCGCTCCCTGCGACTCCCGAAACCGGTGAACCTGGTGGATCCGTGCCTCCGCCGGGTTCACTGCGGAGCGCCGGTCTGAGTGCGCTTCCACTTTACCCCCGGAGGCCGTACGTGGAAGGGGTCATGCCTGAGCGGCAACCCCTCCCATGAATATGCGCCACATCTCGGCGCGCCTCTCTGCCAGCCTGGGCAGGTAGCTGTTGAGGGCCCAGAGGGTGGCGGTGCTCTGCACCAGCCCCAGGAAGGCCGTTGCCGCCGCCTGAACGTCCACGTCCGGCCTTATGCTGCCCTCGAGCTTGCCGTCTTCCAGGACCTCCTGAAGGAACTCAAGATAGTGGGTGAGCATCAGCGCCACACGGCTCTGCAATCCAATGCCATCGAAGCCTGTGGCCTCCGAAATTATGATGAATGAAACGGCGCCCCGGCCCTCCACGTCGCTGAGGTGGGCCTCCAGAATGCGTTCCAGGTTCTCCTTCGCGGGCGCATCCTCCACGCGTGCGACTCGGAGCGTGCCCATCAGGCTCTCTTCTATGTCGTCGATGAGCAGCGTCAGGATCTCGCGCTTGCTCTGGAAGTGGCGATAGATAGCCCCCTCGGTCACGCCCACGGCCTCAGCTATGGCGTCAATTGTGACGCTCTCCATACCCTCGGAGGTGATGAGGTCCCGAGCAGCGTCGATGATCTGACGCCGTCGTACACTGGTGCTCTGTCTGTCTATACGAATAGCCATGAACTAATGAAAGTAAGCGTTTGCTTACAAGATAGTCGCATGTCGCGTTATTGTCAACCCCCGCGTCAAACCCTGACTTGGCAGGCGCCTTCCTCCGCTGCACCTTCGTGAAAGTTGACTGCATTCTCTACGCTCGTTTATGCTTTCCTTAGGGAACGACGGCAGAGTTGGCATACTCACTCCAGAGAAGGTTCTGATCCCGAACGCCGCTACACCCCAGCACCCCTTGTACAAGGAGAGAACCTCGATGAACCGCAGAACCATTTTCACCACAGCCACTGCGGCACTCCTCCTGATGCTGCTCGCTATTCTGCCTGCCTGCGACACGGGCGAGCCGACGTCCGTTCCGGGAATGGACTCGGAGCGCGACGCGCCCCTCAAGTCAGACAACGACGCCTACACCCAGCACTTCGTCAGGCAGGCCATCGACATGTACGAGTCGGACGGCCTGGATGCGACTCTGGAATACTACAACACCCAGGAGAGCGTGGACGGCCAGTGGTACCTGTTCATCTACAACGATGACGATATTGCGCTGGCGCACGCGGTTAATCCGGCTCTCGTGGGCCGCCCTGCGTCGGAGGCTGTAGGCCCCAACGGCTACCCCGCGGGCGAGGCTATAGCAGCGGTCGCTGACGAAGCCGGGTCATGGTTCACCTACACATTCCCTAACCCGCAGACGGGCGCGTCTGAGACCAAGCATTCGTGGACGGTGCGTCACGATGGGCTGTTCTTCGGCTCGGGCTGGTACGAGCCCGGCACGCCCAAGTACGACCCTCCCGCCTACACGCAGGACTTCGTGCGGCAGGCCATCTCCCTGTACGACGCGCTCGGCCGCGATGCCGCCGTCGATTACTACAATACCGAGGAGAGCGTGGACGGCCAGTGGTACGTGTTCATCGTCGGCGAGGACGGGCGAACGATCGCACACTTCAATCCCATGTTCATCGGACGGGACCCGGACGAGCGAATCGACGCCGTCGGGTACTTCTACGGCGACGACCTGTTGGGCGCCGAGGAGTCCGGCCGGTGGATCACATACGTGCTGACGAATCCAGAGCAGGGCGCAGAGAGGCGGAAGCACACTTGGGCCGTGCTCCACGACGGCCTGATCTTCGCCTCCGGCTGGTACGAACAGCGCGACACATGACGCGGGCTCTGTGCACAGGGCTCATTCTTGACGGCAAGTTGCCTAGACTCTGCATATGCAGGAAGCGGCCGGAATCAGCAAGCGCGTGAACGCCGGGACACTATCGATAGGTGCACGTGCGGTCCTGGTGGCATTAATCGCGGGACTCGCCGTAATGGCGGCCTGCACTTCATCGGAAGGCCTGGACGGGACGTCAACGTCCGCCGGTCCGCAGCCGGGCCAGCAGACCTTCGAGACGGTCTGTGCGGCGTGCCACGGAGCGGTAGGAGAGGGCCAGCCAAACTGGCACATTCGTAAGTCCGACGGCACTCTACCGGCTCCTCCGCTAAACGGCACGGGCCACACATGGCATCACGCCGACGGCCTTCTCTTTCGGATAGTCAGCAAGGGCGGTGAGCTCTGGGAAGACCCGAGCCTGCCTGATCTCAAGAGCGGCATGCCCGGCTTCGAGATGCAGCTCTCCCGCGAGGAGATCATCGCCGTCCTCGAGTACGTCAAGAGCCTCTGGGTGGACAGGCAGGCCCGCGGCGTGTCCATAGTGGAGCACCAGTCCCGCATCAGCGAGGCAGACCCGTTTCCTCAGTGAACAAGCCTTCGCGAAGCCGAATTCGACGTCAACAGACGAAAGGGCGCTTGCTATAATGTCGCCCGCCGGCGTCCGCGGTGGACTAACTCGTGGGAGTGGACGCGGCAGAGGACACGTGACCGAAAGCGATATGCGTAAGCGAAGCGGGACGCAGGCCGCGCCAAAGCTGCACGACGTTCGCCTCGGCGGCGACACCATCCGCTTTGAGCTGCGGCGCAGCGCCCGTCGCACCAGGACCATCAACATCAGGGTGGAAGGAGACCGTGTAGTCCTGGCAGTGCCCGTCCGCACGCCCCTTAGCGAGGCGCGTGACATCGTACGCAAGCGCGCGACCTGGATCCTGGACCATCTCGCCAGGACGCCGGTACAGCCACCACAGCTGCTGGTCGAAGGCCGCGGCGAGCTGCCGTTCATGGGTCGGAGCGTTCCAGTGATGGTCGAGCCTTCGGCGGTACGCTCGGCGGCGGCGCGGCTGGTCGATGACACACTGCGCGTCAATGTGCCGCCTGCACTCGACGCCGAACTGCGCGACGAATCCGCGAGGCACGCGGTCGTCGAATGGCTGCGAGTGCAGGCGGCGGAGAAGCTGCCGGTTGAAGTGGAGCGGTGGTGGCCCAGGCTGGGCACGGGAGAGCATGCGCGCGTACGTATTGGCAATCAGCGTCGGCAGTGGGGCAACTGCTCTGCGGAGGGCGTCATTCGCTTCAGCTGGCGTGTGATGATGCTGGAGCCGGAGCTTATCGAGTATGTGGTGGTGCACGAGATGGCGCACCTCACGCGGATGGACCATTCGAAGGAATACTGGGCGCTGGTGGCGCGCGCGATGCCGGACGCTGCGGACCGGCGGCGAAGGCTGCGGGAGGTGCAGGACACGCTGCCGCTGTGAGGCGGCGATGGTCTGTCAGGCGTGGTCAGGCGTGCAGTACACCATCTCCATGGGCAGGCCGCGTGAGTCGCGCGGCGGCACTGCCGGCAGGGTGGCGAGTGTTCCGCGGCCACTCTTCCAGAGCCAGCCTGTGACCGCAGCCGCGAGCGCGTCTAGTATGTCGTCTCTGGCAACCTGGCTTCGACTTGTGCCATCAATCATCTCTAGGAACATGCTGCGAACCGGTGGCAGGCGGTGTCCAAGCACGCGGAGGCGTTCATACTCACCAGGCCGCTCATCCTTGCCAAGCCGCTTCTTCTTGTTGTGGCTCATCGGCTTCCCCTCGTTCAGCGCCCAGAAGCAGACCTCTGGGTGCACCTCCCGAATCGGCGGTCGCGGTGCCCCTATATTGGCAGTAAGCAGGGTGTCTAATTCCGCAATCTTGCGCGCGATATGAAATGACTGCTGGCTGAGGCCCCTCTCGGCAAACTCTCGCTCTATGCAGGAAGCAGCCTTGTAGCTGTTGGTGCACATTGCGACTCGCGCTGTCAGGCGCGTTGGTGTAGTGAACACGCTTGAGGCTCTGCGCTTCAGAACACAACGCGCCTCATCATCACACGCACGGCGCGTTCCGTCCTCTGACAGGCCGATTGGCATGTCCACGAACACTAGCTTTGCGTCTGAGTTGCACTCCAGCAGCTTCTCGAAAGTCTTGAACACGCCGCATCGGACGAGGCTGCCATTCCAGTCCAGCGCTACGCTGAACAGCCGGCCGGGCACCCGTCCACGCCAACGAACACGCTCTGCGACACGTGGTCCTCCCTTCCCAATTCCTCGAACTAGTCGGCGAGCTCATCATATCACGTATGGGTAGCGTTCCCCTCGCGCTACAATTGACGGCGGAAGTCTGCGCCGTTACAATGATGTATCTCTCGTTGCACGGGCGGCCGGAACGGTCGAATCCGTGCCAAGGTGACGACGAACGAATGAGAATCGGCCTGATCTCGGATACGCACACCCCGGGAACCGGCAAGGAGCCGCCCCCGGAGGTTGCAATGGCTTTCGAGGGCGTGGACCTCATCCTCCACGCGGGCGACATATACATATCCTCCTGCCTCGACTGGCTGGAGCGCATTGCTCCCGTGACGGCGGTTGAGCTTGGCTCCAAGGCCCACTTCGAGGATGACCCGCGCGTAGAAGAAAAGCGCGTGTTCGAGCTGGAAGGCTACACCTTCGCAATGGTGCACGACCTCATCATACCCGGCATGGGTGGTGAGGTGATGCAAGGCACCCTTCCGCGTCAGTTCACATCCGAGGGCAGCCTGCCCAAGGCGCTGGAGGGCGTGTTCGGCGCACCCATCGACATCGTGGTATTCGGCCACACTCATCACGCCGTGATTGAGAAGCACCAGGGCGTCCTGCTGGTCAATCCCGGCAGTCCCACGCTGCCAAAGCAGGTGCGCCGCCTAGGCGAGGTGGGTATCCTGGAGCTTACGCCAGAGGGCCCGGAGGCCACCATAGTAAATTTGACAGACTATCGGTAGCACGCAGTATAGCCAGGGCCGGGCCGGCACCACCACCTCCTCAGCCGGCGGTCGCACGGCAGATCATCGGCGAGACACAGCCGCCATTCGATAACCCGAAACAACACATCTCGGCAGGAGGTGAGAGAATGTTGGAGACCGAAACCAGGGTGGCGACCGCGCCCAGAGCGCTGGACGGCATCCGCGTCCTGGACTTCACGTGGGTTCGAGCAGGCCCGTGGTGCAACAGGTGGCTGGGCGCACTCGGCGCGGAGGTCATCAAGGTGGAGTGGCCTCAGAGCCCCAACACCCGCGGCATCGGCGGGCAGCCCGTGCCCGGATTCGAGCCGACACTGAATACCGGCGGCCACTTCAGCGACACCAACGCCAACAAGCTCAGCATTACGCTGAACACCCGCACGCCTCGCGGCCAAGACCTGGTCAGGCGGCTCGTCTCCGTGTCCGACATCGTGATCGAGAACTTCGCCTATGGAGTTCTCGACCGGTGGGGCCTGGGCTACGAGGACATGAAGAAGCTCAGGCCGGACATCATCTACCTGTCCATGTCGGGATTCGGCCACACCGGCCGCGACCGCGACTACCAAACGATGGGGCCGATCGCGCAGGCCCTGTCCGGCCTGACGTACACCTCCGGCCTGCCCGGTGAGCAGCCCGCGGGCTGGGGCTGGTCCTACATGGACGACACCGGCGGCTACTTCGGCGCCATCTACGCACTGAGCGCGCTGTACCACCGCAACGTGACGGGCGAGGGCCAGCACGTAGACCAGTCGCAGTGGATCACAGGCGTCCCCCTGAACGGCGCTGTGTTCCTCGACATCCAGGCCAACGAGCGCTCCTCGGTTCGGGAGGGCTATCCGCCCGGCAACCGCGCCCACTGGCCCGGGACGCCCCTCACGAACGCCTACCGGGAGCGCACGGTTGCGCCCCACAACTCGTATCGCACGAGCCCCGGCGGCTACAACGACTACACCACCATCGTGTGCGTGACGGACCGAGAGTGGCAGAACCTGGTGGAGGTCATGGGATCGCCGCCGTGGGCCAAGGACTCGAAGTTCGACACGCTTGCGGGCAGGCTGGCGAACCAGGGGGAGCTGGACGCCGGCATCGAGGCGTGGACGTCCACGCTGGACAAGTACGACATCATGGAGCGGTGCCAGAGGGCAGGAGTGCCCTCAATGCCCGTCCAGAGCAACGAGGACCGCTTCGAGAACGACGCGCAGCTTCAGGCCCGCGAGATGTTTCAGGACATGACGCACCCCGTGATCGGCACATGGCCGTTGCAGAACGCGCCGTTCAAGATGTCGGAGACGCCTGCGTACAACCACCAGACCGGCCCGCTGGTCGGCCAGCACAACAAGGACGTGTTCGAGGGTCTGTTGGGCATAAGCCACGAGGAGTTGGTGGACGGCTTCGAGGACGGCACCTTCTGGCCGAAGGATCTCGACCGCACGCCGTACCCGTACCTGCAGGAGATGATCGACGACGGGACGTCCCCGGACTGGGCGGGCATGCCCAAGGGTCCGCTTCCGGCGCCCGCACCAATACGCACGCCGGACGCTGAGACGGGTCCGTTCGGAGGCCTGCGCGTGCTGGAGCTTTCGGACGAGAAGGGGCAGTGGGCCGGTAAGATCATGGGCGACCTCGGCGCCGACGTCATCAAGATAGAGCCTCCCGGAGGCGAGTGCACCCGCACGGTGGGGCCGTTCTACCAGGACGTGCCAAACCGCGAGAAGAGCCTCTACTTCTGGCACTACAACACGTCCAAGCGCGGCATCACGCTGGACCTGGAGACCGAGGACGGGCGGCGGCTGTTCCGCCAGTTGGCTGACGGCGCGGACGTGATTCTGGAGACGTTCAATCCGGGCTACATGGACTCGCTCGGCCTGGGGTACGACGACCTGAAGGAGAGCAACCCAGGCCTGATCATGTGCTCGCTGACCTCGTTCGGTCAGACGGGGCCGTGGAAGGACTACGTGGGCAACGACCTGCTGCACCTGGCGGCGGGCGGCCAGATGGCCTGCTGCGGCTACACGGAGGAGGACCTGCCGGGTGCGCCTCCGATCGCGCCGGGTGGTGGCCAAGCGTGGCACACCGGCAGCCACTTCGCCAACATCGCCATCATCGCCGCGCTCATGCATCGCACGCGCACCGGCCGCGGCCAGTACATCGACACCTCCGTCCACGAGTCGCTCGCACTCACCACTGAGATGCACGTCAACACCTGGATTTACAACAAGCAGGTGGTGCAGCGCCAGACGGGTCGCCACGCCGCCGCCCAGCCCAACCAGCGTTCCCAGCACATGTGCGGCGACGGCAAGTTCGTCAACGTTGGCGCTCAGATCGTCACCCGCATCACGGGCGAGCAGCTCAAGGTGCTGCGCGGCTGGTACGAGGAGCTTGGCCTCCCCGTCGACCTGATCGACGAGAAGGAACGGAACCCGGAGGTCATCACGGACAACGAGCTGTTCATGATGCTGCTGGCCAGCGCCACCCGCGACCAGATCTACCACGGCGGGCAGAAGCGGGGCTTCAACCTCGGCGCAGTCCGCTCCCCGGACGAGGTGATGGAGGACCCACACCTAGAGGACCGCGGATTCTGGACGGCGGTTGAGCAGCCGCAGGTTGGCAAGAGCTTTCTGCATCCCGGCCCGGCGGGCATATTCAACGGTTCGCCGTGGCGCATCTCCCGGCGCGCTCCCATGATCGGTGAGCACAACGAGGAAGTGCTGTGCGGAGAGCTGGGCCTGAGCCGAGCGGAGCTCGCGGTCCTGGCCGAGAGCGGAGTGGTCTAACAGCGCCCATCGCTCAACCGGAGCTTGGCATAGACTCGATGCGGCAGCCCCTCTCACGCGTGAGAGGGGCTGCTGTCGCGACTGCCCAGGTGTGACGCGCCGACGATTGCGTCTTACAATGGTGAGGTCATGGAGAGCGTAAACGTCCTGGTAGGCTGGGCACTGCCGCCGCCGCTGATGGAGCGGATAGCAGCCGTTGACCCTCGCGTGCGCCTCCTCAATGACCCATACCTGGACATCCCAAGACCGCCTGTGTGGCCGCCGTTCTACTTCCCGGAGCAGCTCCTACCGCTCTTCCCCAGTGCCCAGGTGGTCTTCACCTCCAGGCTGCCGCCGGATGCGCTGAGCCTGGCGCCCGGACTCCGATGGCTGCAGCTTCTCAGCGCGGGCGCAGACGTGGCAATCGGCGACGGTTCTGCCTGGGGCGGCATCCAAGTCACCACAGCGAGGGGCGTGCAGGCCATACCGCTGTCGGAGTGGGTGGTGGGCGCGATGATCGCGCTGAGCAAGCGGTTCCCCGGAGCCGTCCGTGCCCAGGACCGCTGCGAGTACTGGAAGTTCCTGGGAGGCGAGCTTGCGGAACGGACAGTTGGCATCCTCGGCATGGGCAGCATCGGAGGCAGGGTGGCGCGCCTGTGCAAGGCGCTGGACATGCGCGTCCTGGGAATGCGCCGCTCCGTCACCGAGGCGCGGGAAAGCCCCGGCGAGGCCGATCTGCTCGTGCCGCCGCGCGACCTTCCGTTTCTTCTGCGCGAGAGCGACTTCCTGGTGCTCTGCCTGCCGAGGACTCGCGAGACCGCGGGCCTGATAGGCCCGGCCGAGTTCCGCCAGATGAAGGAGGGGGCCTGCCTGATCAACGTGGGCCGAGGCGGCATCGTGGACGAGGATGCGCTGGTTGAGGCGGTGCGGTCCGGCCGCCTCGCGGGTGCGGCGCTGGACGTGTTCGCGCAGGAGCCGCTGCCGCCTGAGAGCCCTCTGTGGAGCGAGCCTCGAATTCTGATGACTGCCCACAACGCCGCAAACTCGCACCGGTACGAGGAGCGCGGCACCGAGCTGTTCCTCGAGAACCTGCGCAGGTTCCTGGACGGCCGCGAGCTGCTCAACGTATACGATCGCGAACGCGGCTACTGAGAGAGACGTAAGACCGGCAGATCGCAGCGTCGTGCGACCGGCGCGCTCTTGGGTCGTTAACTGACAGGGCCGGGGAGCTTACGCCCACCGGCCCTGTACATTTTCCCTATAGGGATCGGCGCTAGTTCTGCTGCCTGCTTTGCCTCAGGTAGTAGCCGCCGGCTGCCATCAGGACGAGTGCCACTGCCACCAGGCCGATCATGAGACCGGAGGTGGGGGCAACGTCACCGACCACGGGAGGCAGAGGTGTGGGCGTAGCCGTCGGCGGGCTGGTAGCCGTCGGCGGTCGCGTGGCGGTCGGAATGGGGGTAGCCGTGGGAACGCCCGGCAGTGGTGTTGACGTGGGCAACGGCGTGGGCGTTGGAGGTGCGGGGAATCCCACAACCGCAAAGTGACTCAGCCGGCTCACAGAGGTCGAAATCGTCCCGTTGACCACGTCGACGGAGGAGGTGAGACGCGACCACGTTTGGAATGCCGAGTCGTACTTGTATATTGCCAGCCTGGCGGGATTGCTGTCCGCGGCCGAGAGGTCTGCCTCGGAATACTTGATCGTGATGGTGGCAGCGCTATCGAAGCGGACACTCGCCATGCTGGCGCCGGCCTCGTCGTAGCCTGTCAACTCGAAGAGCGTGTCACCGAATGAGCCGCCGTCCGGCGCGGGCGCCTCCGCGTCCCTGGCCGTCGTGGGCTCATACACCAGATAGCCGGCTGCCCTGGGGCCGGATGCCGGGATGGAGACGGTGACCTTGCCATCCGGGGAGGACAGGGTTTCCGCAGTGCCGGGTGTAAGCGCGACCATTGCCCCGCCGTCAGGCACCGGAATCTCCGGGGCCGGGGCTTCCTCTGTGGCTTCGCCGTCCGTGCTGGTGGTGCCCGCGTCCTGTGCGCTGGCGCTCTGCGGGCTGCCGGCCCAGGCGGTAAGGTAAAGTGATGCGACCAGTGCGAGTATTCCTACGACGATGAGGGTGTAGAGCAACCCCTTCGACTCTCTTAGTGCAGGCATAT
The DNA here is from genome assembly GCA_028877205.1 of Chloroflexota bacterium. Classification (GTDB taxonomy): domain Bacteria; phylum Chloroflexota; class Dehalococcoidia; order Lucifugimonadales; family UBA2985; genus JAPPHY01. Next base: position 112,554 of record JAPPHY010000003.1, read on the forward strand.
TGCCCTCCTGGCGTCCGTATCTGCTATCGACAACTCGAGTCTGTCACCGGCAGGGAAGGCTCGCAGGTGCGCGGTACAACCTCTCCGCCGTCACTCTGGCGAAAGCTAGCGGTAAGCCTACTACAAGACGGTGCCTTAGTCAAGACGTAGTGAGTGCATTTGTGAAGAGTATGCGAATGGGGGCGTCACGGGCTGGGCCGTTCAGCCTATCGACTCGGCGCCCCGTCGATGTGTACGGCTAGCCGCCCCTGTGCTATGCTACGGCCCTGTCTGTGGACACTTGGCGCTGTGAGGCCAACATGACACCCACCAAGATCCTGGTCACAGGTGGCGCGGGGTTCATCGGTTCCCACGTCGTGGACCGGCTCCTTGAGCTGGGTCACAACGTGGCGGTGGTCGACAACCTCGCCTCCGGCAGCGCGGCGAACCTCTCGCCGGCCGCCACACTGTTTGAAACGGACATCTCAGGCCTGGCTCTCGACGACGTGCTCCGCGCCGAGAGGCCGGAGGTGGTCTGCCACTACGCCGCCCAGATAAGCGTTACGCACTCCATGCGAGACCCCGTGGCGGACGCCAGCACCAACATACTGGGCTCGCTGAACCTGCTACAGAGCTGCGTGCGAAATGGCGTGCGAAAGGTGGTCTACACCTCCAGCGGCGGGGCCATCTACGGCGAGCCGCAGTACCTCCCGTGCGACGAGGACCATCCCGTGCAGCCGCTCTCTTACTACGGCGCATCCAAGTACGCGGTCGAGAAGTACCTCTACGTCTACCGGCAGGCCCATGGGCTGGACTACACAGCGCTCCGGCTCGGTAACGTCTACGGACCGCGGCAGGACCCCACGGGAGAGGCCGGGGTGGTCGCCATCTTCGCTCAGGCTATGCTGGAGGGCAGGCCCATAACCATTTTCGGCACGGGTGAGCAGGAGCGGGACTTCGTCTACGTGCGAGACGTGGCGGAGGCCAGCGTGGCGGCCCTTGAGCGGGGAGACGGCGAGGCGTACAACATCGGCACCGGCGCCGGAACTTCGATCAACCGCATCTACGCGCTGCTGAAGGAGGGCGCCGGGTACTCGGAGGAGGCGTCCTACGGCCCGGCGCGGCCCGGCGACGTGTTCAGGATCTACCTGGACATCGCGAGGGCCCGCGAAGGACTGGGGTGGGAGCCACGGTACACGCTGGAGGACGGGCTGCGTGAGACGGTGCAGTGGTTTAGGGGCGGCGGGGGTAAGGGGAATGAGTGAAGTGGGAGGCAAGCAGACATGCAACAGATTAGGCTCTGGGAGATAACTTCAGACCAAAAGCTTGCAGAGATTCCGGTCGACCCAATCTCTTTGGAAGAGCGACTGGAGGATTGGCTCGCCAGCGATATCGACGTGCTGGACGCGAATCTACTGGTTATCGGGAGGCAGGTGGAAACCGACTTTCGTGGGAAGATAGACCTACTTTGCCTGGATGGGTTGGGGAATACTGTGGTCATTGAGCTAAAGAAGGAGAGGACGCCTAGGGATGTGACCGCCCAAGCCCTAGAATACGCCTCATGGGTCAAGAACCTTACTTCTGAGAGGCTGATTGAGATTGCGGACAGATACTTTGAGTCTTCTGACGCTCTGGAGGTAAAGTTCCTAGAAAAGTTTCGTGAGGAACTGCCCAGTGAACTGAACCAAGACCATCGTTCACTCATTGTTGCCGAAGAGACTGATCAGAGCACACGCAGGATCGTCCGTTACCTGTCTGAAATGAGTGTGCGTATCAACGTGGCGACCGTAAGGCACTTCAAGGGTGCCGACGGCCGTGAGATGCTTGCCCAGGTCTACCTGATAGAGCCGGAAGTGGCAGAGGAGAGGGCAAGAGCCGCGTCTAAGCGCAAGGGGGTTACTCTGCCGAGTCTCCAAGCAGAGGCGGACGGAAACGGCATTGGCGAGATGTTTAGAAGAGTGCGAGAGGGCACGCAGGGCGTCCTACTGGCGCGACCTTATCCCGGAAGGGTCTTCTACGTAGTTCAGCTAGCCGACGGTGGGCAGCGGACGGTTCTGATTGTTTGGTCTGAACTGCCCGAAGAAGGCGGCGGCATGAGCTTTAGAATTCACGCAACAAGATTCAATGAGTTCCGGAGTGTGAGCAAGGCGCAGCTCTTAGAGTGGCTACCTGAAAGGACCTATGGCGCGGACGTTACGGGCTGGTCGGGCAGTTCTGCCGCTGAGAAAGCGAGCGCGGAGGGCTTGGGAGGCACATTCCAGAGCGTGGAGGAAGTGGAGACGTTCCTCGCCGGGCTCAGGACGCTGAGGGAGAGCTAGGGTTCCGCGTCGCCGTTGAACCTGCGCTCACGCGTGTAGTAACATGCAGCATAGCCACCACCCTCTCCGCTCGGCAGGTCGCGCATGAACGACTTCAGGTACTCCCGATGGGACGGCACCCAGCAGGTATTCGAGCCGTCGGAAGAGGACGTCATGGAGGAGATCGCCGACGACCTCATGGGCCACGGCGACCTCATGCGCTCCCTCCGCAGCCTGTTCCAGCGCGGCATGCAGGACCCGTCCGGCAACCGCATGCAGGGCCTGCGCGACATGCTCCAGCGCCTCCGCGAGCGTCGGCAGGAGCAGCTGGGTCGCTACAACCTGGACTCAGTCCTGGACGACATCAAGGAGCGCCTGAGCAGTATCGCCGAAACTGAGCGACAGGGCATCGACCGGCGGCTGGAGGAGGCGAGGCAGCAGCAGGCTCAGTCGCCCGCCGACGAGGCCGCGCAGCGCGAGCAGCTCATGCGAATGCTGGAGGAGCGGGCCACGCGCAACCGCGAGCGGCTCGACAACCTGCCCGAAAGCCCGGCCGGCGCTATCCGCGAGCTGAACGACTACGACTTCATGGACCCGGAGGCGCAGCGCCAGTTCCAGGAGCTCATGGACTTGCTCAAGCAGCGCGTCCTTGAGAACACGTTCCAGGACATGCGACAGCAGCTTCAGAACATGACCCCCGGGGACATGGCCGCGATGCGCCAGATGCTCCGCGACCTGAATCAAATGCTGCAGGACAGGATGAGCGGGCAGGAGCCGGACTTCCAGGGATTCATGGACCGTTACGGCAACATGTTCGGCGATGACCCACCGCAGGACCTGGACGAGCTGATGGAGCAGCTGCAGAGCCGCATGGGCCAGGCGCAGTCGCTGATGAACAGCATGTCGTCGGAGATGCGGCAGGAGCTGCAGGAGCTGATGGAGGAGGCGCTCGACGCGGAGACAATGAGCGAGATGGCGCACCTGGCGTCAGCCATGAACCGCATGTACCCGCCGGACGAAATGGCCAACCGGTATCCGTTCCTCGGCGAGGACTCGCTCACGTATGACGAGGCTATGGAGCTGATGGGACAGCTACAAGACATGGACGAGCTTGAGAGTAGGATTCAGGAGGCGACGCGACGGGGCAACCTTGAGAACCTGGACCTGGACGAGGTGCAGGAGCTTCTCGGCGACGACGCGCGGCGCGACCTTGAGCAGCTTCAGCGCATCGCCAGGATGCTCGAGGAGGCCGGCTACGTCACGCAGAAGGGCAACCGGCTGGAGCTGACTCCCAAGGGGATTAGGCGTATAGGCCAGAAGGCCATGAAGGACATCTTCGCGCAGATTAAGCGTGACCGCGCCGGCCAGCACCAGATGCACATGCGAGGCGCCGGCGGAGAGCGCTACGGCGACACGAAGCAGTACGAGTTCGGCGACCCGTTCGACCTCCACCTGGAGCGCACCATTCGGAACGCTCTGCTAAACCGCGGGGGTGGCACGCCGGTGAAGATCGCGCCGGTGGACTTCGAGATTCACGTGCCGGAGCACTCGGCGCAGGCGTCGACCGTGCTGCTGCTCGACCAGAGCCGCTCGATGGGCATGCATGGGAGCTTCGCCGCCGCCAAGAAGGTGGCGATGGCCCTTTCGACCCTGATACGCACGCAGTTCCCGCGGGACAGGCTCTACATCGTGGGGTTCTCCGACTACGCCGTGGAGATCACCGAGGACGAGCTCACGCAGGTAACCTGGAACGACTGGCAGTCGGGCACCAACATGCACCACGCGCTCATGCTGTCCCGCAAGCTGCTGGCCAAGGACAAGGGAGGTACCCGCCAGATCCTCATGGTCACGGACGGCGAGCCCACCTGCCACCTGGAGGGCGACTACTCCTACTTCAGCTACCCGCCCAGCTACCAGACAATCCGCGAGACGCTGAAGGAGGTCAGGAGGTGCACGCAGGAGGGCATCACCATCAACACCTTCATGCTGGAGAGCAGCGCCTACCTGGTGGACTTCGTGGACAGGATGATGCGAATCAACCGCGGCCGCGCCTTCTATTCGGGCCCCGGCAGCCTTGGGCAGTACGTGCTGGTGGACTACATGTCGAACCGCAGACGGCGCATCGCCTGAGGCGGGGAGCCTCCACCGTCACCCTCGCGTATGCGAAGGGCCGGCGAGATAGCGGCGCTCATCTCCCGCAACCACTCCTGCGAAAGCAGGAGTCCACGGCAGGTAAGGCATAGCAGGATGGATTCCTGCTTCCGCAGGAATGGGGGAGGTGACCCTCCCCTACACCCTGGCGAGGAACTCAAGCGCCGCGCGGTTGAACTCGTCCGGCTGCTCGTTGTTGATGGTGTGGCCGCCCTCCAGCACCACCAGCTCGGCGTTGGGCATCTCCGCCGCCATCTCCTCGCCGTGCTCCGGCGGGAAGATGTGGTCGTCGGTGGCCTGCACCACCAGCGCGGGAACCGTGATGGCCGAAAGCTCCCCGAGGCGGCGGGGGAAGTACACCGATCCGGGGCGGCCGCCTTCGCGCCCCCTGGCCGTGGCACTTACGATCAGCGCGGCGCGGCACATGCTCTGGTATCGCATGAGGAACTCGATGAGCAGCATGCCGCCGTAGGACACGCCGCCGAGGTACGCCTGCTCAAGGCCCAGGCTGTCCATCAGCTGCTTCATGTCCTCCACCCACAGATCGGACCTCTGCGGAACGTCGACGGGGGTGGACTGGCCGCAGCCGCGGCGGTCGTATCGAATCACCCTGTACTGCCGCGAAAGCGCGTCGACCTGGGGGTCCCACTCCGTCACATCGCTGAATCCTCCGTGCCCGAGCAGGATCGGGTAGCCGTCGCCCGTCTCCTCGTAGTAGAGCTCTACGTCCTTCAGCTTGGCTAATGGCATGACTTCTCGCGGCGCTACAGGCCGGCTAAGACGCTCCTCTGAATCTCCAAGTGCTCCCGGATGCCCTTCTCCGCAAGCGAAAGCAGGCCGTCCATGGCCTGCCGTGAGAAGGCGTTTCCCTCCGCCGTGCCCTGAACCTCGATGAAGTCGCCCTCGCCGGTCATCACCACGTTGAAGTCCACGTCCGCGCGGGAGTCCTCGTCGTAGCAGAGGTCCAGGATGGCCTCGCCGTCCACCAGCCCCACGCTCGTGGCCGCCACGGCGGTAGTTAGCGGCACGGACGCAATGGCGCCGGTCTTGACCATGTATGCGAGCGCTTGGTACAGCGCGATGTAGGCGCCGGTAATGGCTGCGGTCCGCGTTCCGCCGTCGGCCTGCAGCACGTCGCAATCGATGGTTATCGTGCGCTCGCCAAGCCCCTTCATCTCGACCACGGCCCTGAGGGAGCGGCCGATCAGTCGCTGGATCTCCTGCGTGCGGCCATCCACCCGGCCGGCCTCACGCTCCCTTGCGCGCCTGGTGAGCGTGGAGCGGGGCAGCATGCCGTACTCGGCGGTGACCCACCCGCGGCCCTGGCCTCTGAGGAACAGAGGCACCCGATCCTCCACCGATGCCGTGCAGATCACCCTGGTCTCTCCGACCTCGATCAGGGCGGAGCCCTCAGGGAACGCCATGTAGGACGGCGTTATCTTCACCTCGCGCGGCTGGTCGTTGGCCCTGCCGTCAACCCTGAACATGCGGTGGCTTCCTCCTTGCGGCCGCTAAGTATAGCATACGCAGCCCAGACTACCGCTCCGTCCGGACGCTCAGGCTCGCCCCGTCCGACACAATCTCGACGCTGCCGTGGTCCCTGGTGAGGAAGACGCGATCCTCGCCCAGGGCGTCCGAAAGCGACTGCACCACCTCATTATGTGGGTGGCCAAAGCGGTTGTCTGCGCCCACCGATATGACGGCCACCTGCGGAGATACCTCCTCCAAGAACTCAGCAGTGGTCGACGTGCGGCTGCCCTGGTGGCCCACCTTCAGCACCGTGCTGTCCAGGTGCATCGAGCGCCGAATCATGTACCTCTCCACATCCCAGTGAATGTCGCCGGCCAGCAGGAACGAGGTGTCGCCATAGACGAGGCGTGTCACCACGGAGGCATTGTTGACGTCCGATGACGTTCCCACCAGCATTCTCTCAGGCGGGTAGAGCACCTCCAGGACCAGCCCGTGGTCAAGCCGGATGCGCTGGCCGGCCTGCGCCTGCACTACATGACCTGCTCCCGCATCCACAGCGGCGCGCCAGGATGCGTACTCAGACGAGGAATGGTCTACCTCTCGCTCCATCACCAGCGCCGCATCGTAGCGGCGCAGCGCCTCCGCAAGTCCAGCGGCGTGGTCGGAGTGCGGGTGGGTGAGCACCACCATGTCCAGGCTGCTGTCCCAGAACGGCACTCGCTCGCCGAGCAGGTTCAGCAGGCGCTTGGGGTCCGGCCCGCCATCGACCAGCACCTGCCGTCCTCCCGGCGTGACGATGAAGATGGAGTCGCCCTGTCCCACGTCAAGGAACGTTACGTGGAGCTTGCCGTCGGGACGCTCCAGCACTGCGGCCCACGCGGCCACAGTTGCCAGCAACGCGATCGCGACAATTGACCACACGCCAATGCCGCCGAGCCGGCCGGGGCCACCCGGTTCCGCTCCGGGCATGGCCAGCAGCTCTGACTGAGAGGGCGCCGGTCGGAGTATCCTGGACACTGGCCGTAGCAGCACCACGCCGGTCAACGCCGCGTAGTATGCCACGACGAGAGGCGCGCCCATCCACCCAACGCGGACTGCCGAGCCAGGAGTGGCGTCGAACAGTTCCACCACCTGCTTCAGGTAAGTGAGGCACAGCCATGCGAGCCAGCCCACCGGCTTCGCGACGCTTGGGTCGATTAAGCCAAGTACCGACGTCAGGAGCGCGGAGCCCAGGATAAACGGCATCGCGGGCATGGCGAGGAGGGTTGCCGGCAGGCTGACCAGCGACACGTAGTGGAAGTAGTAGGCCACCAGCGGGAGCGTCGCCAAGGTCGCAGCCACGGAAGCGGCAACAGCATAGGTGAGCTCGCGGCTCCAGGCCCGCTCCTGGCTTGCGGGCACCGCCTGGAGCAGGCGCGCCTCGATCGGAGGCGCGAGGAGCACCAGGCCTGCCATCGCGGCGAAGCTGAGCTGGAACGAGACGCGGGTCAGTATCCCCGGCTCCAGGCCAACCATGAGCGCGGCCGCCGCCGCCAGCGCGGGCATCCCGCTGTTCTGCCTGCCCAGGTACAGGCCCGCAAGGTACACGCTGCCCATGATCGCAGCCCTCTGCACGGAGGGCGACATGCCCGAAAGCAGGGCGTACATCCATACGGCGGCCAGAGGCGCCAGCACGTAGACCTGGCCCCGTGCTCCGAGCGCCCATCGGCTGAGGGCCAGCGAAATGGCAAGGAACACCCCGACGTGCAGGCCGGAAATCGCCAGGAGGTGAGACGTGCCGGTCTCACGAAACGCCTGGACTAGTTCTGTGGGCATGGCGCTGCGGATTCCCAGCAGGATTGCCTGCGCCATCGCGCCCTGAGGCTCGGAGAGAGACTGCTTCAGGCTGCGTGACAGGCCGTACCGAAGGCGATACACGGCTCGCATCAGCGGGTTACCCTCACCCTCACCGGTGAGTTCCATCTCCGGGTACAGCATCACCGAGTGGATGCCCTGGCTTGCCAGGTAGTCGCGGTAGTCGAAGTCTTGGAAGTTCTCAGGCTGCTCGATACGCCCCGTCACGACCAGCCGGTCGCCGTAGCGGATTAGCGGATCGCGACCACCCTCCTGGAGCGATGGAGAAGGCCTTGCGGTCACCAGTAGGCCTCCCCCGGACTCCTGCCAGTCGCCGTCCTGCATCACCCTCTCTACGCCAAGTCGGAGGTGCCAGCCGGACGAGCGGTGGTCCGGGTCGGCGATTACCACACCCTCCACCGCGACGCTCCCCCAGCCGTTGTAGTCTTGAATGGGGTGCGAGACCTCGCTTCCCGATTCAGCGCTCACTCTCAGCGCGCCCAGCGCGACGAGCGCGAGCACTAGGGCCGGCAGCAAGGGCCGCGCTCGCAGCGTAAGCAGCAGGGCCAACAGGAGCGATTCGGCCAGCACTAGGAGCATGCCGAGCACGGGGAGGGCAGTCAGGGTGGCCAGATAGACTCCCGCCGTCCAGCCCGCCGCCAGCGGTATGAGCCTCACGTCTACTTGACCGTTACCAAGTCGAGGAGGCCGTCCACGGTCTTGGGGCCGAATCCCGACACCAGGAGCAGGTCCTCGCCTCTGGAGAAGGGGCCTTCTCTGGTTCGATGCTCGATGATGTCGTCGGCCCTGCTTGGTCCGATACCGGGAAGCGCCTGCAGCTCATCGGCCGACGCCGTGTTGATGTTGACCGTGGCCTCCGCGGTGTCGACGAGCTCGCCGATTCGTGGGATATAGAAGTGGGTCTCGTCGTCCGCGCTGAGGGATGGGTTGACCCTCTGAGGATCTGCATCTGTGGTGAGGCCTCCTGCCATCGCAAGCACGTCCTCAAGCCTGTCGCCCTGCTGAACGGAGTAGACGCCGGGGCGGTTCACGGCGCCATTGATGAAGACCTTGAGATCGGGCCTGGGAGTGGCAGTGGGAAGTGCCACCTCGATGCGGCCCGGAGACGGCTGCAACAGCAGCACCGATACTCCCGTTCCGATGGCGATGAGGCATAGGAGCAGGAGGACAAGCTGAACGGATATTTTCAATGAGGGGCTTACTCCGATGTCACGGGCAATATATGCGTCGCACATCGACCTGTCAAGAAGATGCATGACCGACCTCTGCTTTCGTGCCGCATTGAAACATTACAATTGACTTGCGCCTCAAAGCTGTGCTATATTCCGCGTCACTATTCCCAAATCAACGACGGGGGAAGGGCATACCAAGAGAGTACAGGACCAATCAGCGTATAAGGGTGCCGGAGGTGCTTGTCATCGACGAGCAGGGCGAGCAGCTTGGCACTATGCCCACGCTCCAAGCCGTTCAGCTCGCACAGGAAAGAGGTCTGGATCTCGTGGAAGTAGCGCCTGCGGCCCAGCCGCCCGTGTGCCGCCTGCTGGACTACGGAAAGTTCCGCTACATACAGACCAAGAAGGAGCGCGAAGGCCGGAAGACACAGAAGGTCAATCTGTTGCGAGAGGTGCGGTTCCGGCCGCGCATCGGTGAGCACGACATGGCGGCCAAGCGCCGCATTGTCAAGAAGCTGCTCGACGAAGGCTCCAAGGTCAAGCTGACGGTCATGTTCAGGGGCAGGGAGATCACCCACCAGGACCTGGGCGTCGAGTTGCTACGCAAGACTGCCGAGGCCTTCAAGGACGAGGCCAAGCTGGAGAAGGCCCCCACCATGGAGGGGCGCAGGCTGAGCATAGTGATTTCTCCAATCAGCCAGCAGCGCGCCAAGGTCGAGAAGGAACAGGACGCCAAGGCCGTGAAAGAACAGGAGGCGGTGGCGAATGCCTAAGCTGAAGACTCACAAGGGGGCCAAGGCCCGGTTCCACGTGACGGGCACCGGGAAGGTGCTGCGAATGAAGGGCCACAGGAGCCACCTGCGACGCAAGAAGCCCGCCAGGGTGCACAGGCTCTACCACAAGAAGCACGAGGTCAGCTCCTCGGATCTGAACAGGATCCACAAGGTGCTGCCCTATCTGTAGACCGCACGGAGATACATCGTGGCCAGAATCAAGCGCGGCGTAGCCGCAAGGCAACGGCACAAGAAGCTGCTCAAGATGACCAAGGGTCATCGAGGAGGCAGGCACAACCTCTACCGGCAGGCGAAGGAGTCGCTGCTGAGCGCGCTCAGCCATGCCTACAACCACCGGCGCGAGCGCAAGGGCGACATGCGGCGCCTCTGGATCACCCGCATCAACGCCGCGGCCCGCGAGCACGGTCTGTCCTACAGCCGGCTGGTTCACGGACTTGGCCAGGCGCAGGTGGCGGTGGACCGCAAGATTCTTGCGGACCTGGCGGTCAGAGACCCGGATGCCTTCGCACAGCTCGCTGCAATTGCCAAAGAGGCCGCTGCGCCGGCGGCCGCCTCCGCCTGACCGCGATTTTCGGTTTGCCCCGGCCTCACGCGGGAATCCGGCGCCTACCATCCTGACGATTGCTTGCTCGGTTAGTCGCCAACTTCCGCTTCTGCTCTACACATCTCTAACAGCCTGTGGGACGCTAACTCGCTCCTGTTCTCCGGATACTCTTGGCCTTGCGGTCGGGGTGGGCCCATTGCGGCCTAACCACGGTTGAGCCTGCCCCCGTGATGGCCTATGCTGTCCTCAGGTGATGCCGATGCATGTATTCTGGGCAGTGCTCCGCTATGCCGCGTTTGCGCTCGTCGCGTTGCTGCTGCTCACTGGCAGGGGCGCCCTTAACTTTTCGCCCGTCGACGAGCTGGCGGCGTCCCATCGCTACTCCCTTGTCCAGTGGGAGCTTGCCACCTTTCCGGAGAAGTGGCTGTACCGCCTCGGGCTGATGCTCCCCGGCAACTCGCTGGACAGGAAGGCCGAGGAGGAGTTGGTACGGGAGTTCTTCGAGCTGGCCGACCGACGGCGGGGCCTCGAGGAGGCCATCAGGGTCGCACGCGCAGGCGCGGAGACCGGCAATCTAGACTCTCTGCGTGCCCAGCTCGCTGCGGTGGAGGCCGACCAGGCCGCCATCCGCAACAGGGTGGAGGAGATCATGGAGGGGGAGATCGACTCGATCGTGTTCGAGGAGGGGCTGCACGTCGGAGGGCCTCTGAGCGCGTTCGGCGTCCACTTCCCGCCCGTGGACTTTCGAGTCCAGGCCTCGCCTCCCGTGACCATCGTCTCCCCGCGCGACCGCATCGAAAGGCTTGAGGACGTGCTGCTCAGGCCGGACACGGCCGTCGAGGACAGGGAGGTGCTGGAAGAGGCGGTTCTCGATGAGCGCAATCAGTCCGCCCTGGTTATCTCCACTGGAGGAGTGGCGACGGTCCCTGCCGTAATCTCGCCCAACTTCTCCATGCACGGCACGCTGGTCACGGCGGCCCACGAGTGGATGCACCACTACCTGTTCTTCTTCCCGCTGGGCCAGGGGTACGGCAGAAACGCCGAGCTGACGACGCTCAACGAGACGGTCGCCAACATCGTCGGTGCTGAGGTCGGGAAACTCGCGTACGAGCGGTTCAGGCTGAGGCAGGAGGACACGCCTCCCACACCTGAGGAGACTCCGCCTCCGCCTGAGGAGAAGCCATTCGACTTCCGAGCTGAGATGCGCGCCACTCGGCTAAGGACTGAGGAGCTACTGGCTGCGGGCCTGATCGATGAAGCGGAGCGCTACATGGAGGAGCGAAGGCTGTTCCTGGCCGACAACGGCTACTACATCCGCAAGCTGAACCAGGCCTACTTCGCCTTCCACGGCTCGTACGCCGACAGCGCGGCGTCGATCAGCCCCATCGACGGGCAACTCAGGGCGATTCGAGAGGCGAGCGACTCGCTGGGCGATTTCGTGCGGACGGTGGCCTCCGTCTCAAGCCACGACGAGTTCCTGAAACTGCTGGCGGAGCTCGGCATCGAGAGCTGAGACGCTCACCGGTCAGACTGCGGCTCTAGCCTGATTTGTCCCGCTTGTCCCCGGTCTCCTCCGCGGCTGTGGCCGCACTCCCTGACGGCCGAGAAACAGACTGGAGGTCCCCGTACCTGCCTCTGGCATGGTTCCATCTGACGGAGAGCAAGTCCCTCAGCATCAGGAAGCTGTCCCTGACCGGCTTCACCTTGCTGCCCTCACGGAAGTACCAGTCGATGGGCACCTCATGGATGCGCATGCCCATTCTGCGGGCCAGGAAGAGCACCTCCACGTCGAATCCGAAACCAACCGCGCGCTGGAGCGGAAAGAGGGCCTCCGCCGCTCCGGCAGCGAAGCACTTGAAGCCGCACTGCGTGTCGGAGAGGCCGGGCACGGCGAGCAGCCGCACCATCCCGTTGTAGGCGCGACCCATCGCGTGCCGCGAAGACGGCTCGCCGATGCGCCGGGAGCCAGGCGCTTCGCGTGAGCCGATAGCCACCTCGAAGTCGACCAGCTGCGGCGGCAGGAACCGTTCCACCTGCTCGATGGGCATCGAGAGGTCTGCGTCGGCCAGGAACCGGAACTCGCCGCGGGCCTCTAGCATACCCGCCCGCACGGCCGAGCCCTTGCCTCCGTGGGCCAGCCTGACGAGTCGAATCTCGCTGTGCTCGCTGGCGGCCGCCTCCACCAAAGCGGCCGTTCCGTCTACGCTGCCGTCGTCCGCGACCACCACCTCCCACGAGTAGTCCCGGGAGCCCGCGTAGGCGGCCACGGTGTCCAGAGTCTGGGCTATCCGTGCCTCCTCGTTGTAGGCGGGTATCACGATGGAGAGGAAGGGCTGCGCCAAGGCACCAACTCCCGCTCAGTCCACCTGGTCCAGGCGGAAGGCCGAGTGCAGGGCGCGGACGGCGTCCTCCACTCTGTCCTCCTGCACAATGCAGGTGATGCGAATCTCGGAGGTGGTGATCATCTCGATGTTCACGTCGGCCTCGTACAGGGCGCGGAACATGCGCGCTGCGTATCCGGGGTTGTGCTGCATGCCCGTGCCCACGATGCTGACGTTGCCCAGGTTGGCGTCGCTGACGCAGCCGCGGGCGCCCATGCCCTCGGCCACCGGCTGCACGATCTCCATCGACGCCGCCAGGTCGGCGCGTGCCACCGTGAATGTGAGGTCGGTGATCCGCTCCACGCTGGCGTTCTGGACGATTGTGTCCACGCTGATACCCTTCTCCGCCAGCGGCTCGAACAGGGACGCCGATATGCCGGGCCGGTCAGGCACTCCCAGCACCGTGATCTTGGCTACGTTCTTGTTGTGGGCTATGCCGCTAACCCGGTTGCGCGTCTCCATAAATGCCTCTCAGTGTATGAGTGTTCCTGGCACATCCTTGAAGCTGGACGTGACCAGGATGGGTATATTGTACATTGCGCCGAGCTCGATGGAGCGGGGGTGCATCTTGGCCCCGTAGCTCGCCAGCTCCAGCATCTCCTCGTAGGTGAGGCTCTCCAGGACCCGGGCCTCCGGCACCACCCTTGGGTCGGCAGTGAAGATGCCGTCCACGTCGGTGTAGATCTCGCAGATCCTGGCCTCCAGGGCCGCGGCGAGGGCAACCGCCGTGGTGTCCGATGCTCCGCGGCCCAGGGTAGTGACCTCGCTGTCCTCGGTTGCGCCCTGAAATCCTGCCACCACCACTATCCGGTCCTCGCGCAACTCCGCGAGGATGCGGCTGGGATCGATGTCCACGATCCGGGCCCGCGTGTAGTCGGTGGAGGTGCGAATTCCCGCCTGGCCGCCGCTCAGCCCGATGGCGTTGTAGCCCAGGGCGCGCAGCGCCATGGTGACCAGCGTACACGACACGATCTCGCCTGTGGAGAGGAGAAGCGCCAGCTCCCGCGGGTCAGGATTGTCGGTCACCGTGTGGGCCTGACTGATCAGGTCGTCGGTGGTATCGCCCATTGCCGAGACGACTGCGACCACCTGGTTGCCATCCTCGCGTGAGCGGGCGATGCGCCTGGCCGCCGACTTGATGCGCTCGGCGTCCGCCAGCGAGCTTCCGCCGTACTTCTGGACAATGAGGCTGTTCATGGTTCGCTCCGTGTCTCCCGTCAATTGCAGTCCACCACGTGCGCCCCCAGTGCGGAGGGCGACGTGATCCTGACAGTTGCCTGGTACCCCAGCTTGTCGGCTGCGTCCGCCATCTCGAAGCCGATGGTCATGAACCTCGATGCGGCCAGCGCCAGCACGCTCGATCCCCCGCCCGAAAGGAAGGCGCACAGCGCGCCGGCGCTCTCGGCGGCGCGGATGACGTACTTCATAGCGGGGAAGATCCCGGCGCGGGCTGGCTGGTGCAGCCGGTCCTGGGCGGCCACTCTCAGGTTCTCCGTGCGGCCCTGTGCGAGCGCGTTCACCAGCAGTGCCACTCTTCCGAGATTGAATACTGCGTCCTCGCGCGTGACGTCCGGGGAGAGCACAGCTCTCGCCTGCCGAGTTGGCATGGGCACGTCCGGCACGAGCACGATGGCCTTGAGCTCGGGTGGCGTGGACACTGCGTCCGCGACTATCGAGTCGCCGTTCCGAACGACCACGCGGCAGCCGCCGAGCAGGGCCGGAGCCACGTTGTCGGCGTGGCCCTCCATCCGCGCGGCCAGCTGCAGGAGACACGGCTCATCGAGCGGCCGCTCACAGAGAGCATTCGCTGCCACCAACCCGCCGACGAGGGCGGCGGCGCTGCTCCCCAGGCCGCGGGCCAGGGGTATGCGGTTCTCGCAGGTGACCGAGAGGTGCGGAGGCTCCTCACCGGCCTCGCGAAACAGGGCCTGCGCCGCGCGGTAGACCAGGTTGTCCTCCGAGCTGCTCAGGCTGTCGGCGCCCTCGCCCAAGGCTACCACGCGCGGCTCGGATGAGACCTCCACGTGTACGTCGTTCCACCAGTCGAGGGCCATGCCCAGGCAGTCGAAACCGGGACCCAGGTTGGCCGTGGTGGCGGGCACCCGCACGCTAACGCTTCGTGGACGCATAGCACGAGTATACAGGGCGACACGGCGCGGATTCAAGGAAGTGCCGGCCGATGGAGAGTTGCTTACGAATCTTACATTTTGGCCGGAACACTACCGCAGCCGGATTCGATGGGGTACAATAAGCGGCGGAAGTGATTCAGGGGAGCATATATGGCGTCCCCAAGGAGGTGGAGATGACGACCTTCAGCAGGACAGGCGCCGGTTCAGTATACGCGCCGCGGGGCGCTCAGAAGGCCCTTGAGCAGGAGGTTATCGACCGCTTCCTTGCGCGCGCTTCGGCGCTGGGCATGACGCCCAAGCCGCTGAACATCAAGCTTCTGGGCGGCGGCCTCATGGGCCTGTGGGAGGCCGCGGGAACCTACCGGGTGTCGTGGCGAGAGGCGGTCCGGGTGGGCATCCCGGGCGTCGCAAGCATCTCGATGCGCATGCCCCGCAGCGGCGTGTTCACGAAGTACGACGCGAACAGGGTGCTGATGAGCGTGGAAGCGGAGGCCTACCGGCTGCCCCTGTCCACCCTGAACGAGATCGAAGAGACGGCGGTACTGGCCGAGGAGGTTGACCCCATCCTGGCGGTGAGAGTGGCCGGCCGCTGGTTCGAGGTGTATCGCTGGCTCAAGCGGCCCTACGTGCTCTCGGACGCCGAGGCGCGGCACATGGCCGCCATTCGTTAGCTGCGCGACACATTGCGGAATGAAGAGAGGGGCCGGGGAAGCCCCCCCCCGTGTTTTTTTTGGCAAACGCGCAACTGGCTGGGGGGCGGGGGATGTTTTGCAACTAACACCCCCCCCGGGGTTA
>JAPPHY010000003.1:128129-143729 GCA_028877205.1 Chloroflexota bacterium
CGGGCCCTTAGGTGCTCTCGCCCCCGCTGGGGGGCACATTGCCCCCATTTCTTACCCGCCGCCAAAAATTGCCAAATAACGCGGGGGCCGGGGACCGCGGGCCCTCTTGTGTTTTGGCCAAGAGGAGCAGCTGCGTTCGGGCGGCTGATGGTCTGCAGACTGCCAGCCGGCGAGGGTTCGGCGACAAGAGTGTCGCGTGCTAGCTGTTCGTAGACAAGCTGAATGGGCTGCTTGCTGCACTAGGGTTCCAGCCGCATGTCCCTTTTCTTCAATTAATCCTTCAATTCAAGGCCTTACTGAGGTGGCTTCGGCAGATGAGAATCTCAAATCTTGAGTGGGGTAGGATATTGCATGCCCCTTTCAGTCAAACTCAAGATGTACCAATTCTCCATCTTGGGGTTGAAAATTGTCCGCGGGCCACCATGTTGAGTTCCACTGGCCCAGTGATACTCCAAGTGAATCAGACCTCTGCGTTGGAGCTCATCTACTTCGGCAGCAGGGAGCATCAAGCTTGATCCTGTAGAATCGGAAACTAGTTCCAGCAGTTCCCTTACTCTCTCTTCTTTCAAGACTCTTTCCTTTCGCCCCACACTTGGGAATTATCTCCATAGGAAGCGCAGATCTCCTCTCTCTTCAAACAGAAGTTGAGTGCCCGGTCCGTTACGTTCGCTTCCGCTAGTGTGACAGATTCACTGTGTCACTAATGTCACAGTAGCTCTACAATGGCGTTATGTCAAGTTCTCGCAGGCGTATGTGACGCGAGCCTGAGGGTGCCACCCCTACTCCCCCAGCCCCATCACGGTATCCACGTCTTTGTCCCCGCGGCCGCTCAGGCACATCACCACCACCGCGTCCGCGGGAAGCGTCGGCGCCAGGCGGCTGACGTAGTACACAGCGTGCGCAGGCTCCAGCGCCGGTATGATGCCCTCCGCCGTCGAAAGCAAGTGGAACCCCTCCAGCGCCTGCGAGTCCGTCACCGCGACGTACTCCGCGCGGCCCGTGTCCTTCAGGTAGCTGTGCTCCGGCCCGACGCCCGGGTAGTCCAGCCCAGCCGATATGCTGTGCGTCTCCCTCACCTGCCCGTGCTCGTCCTGCAGAAGGTACGACATGGCGCCGTGCAGCACGCCCGGCCGGCCCGCCACGAGCGTCGCGGCGTGCCGCGGCGACTCCGTTCCCTCGCCGCCGGCCTCCACGCCAACGAGCCGCACCGACTCGTCGCCGATCATCGGGTGGAATAGCCCAATCGAGTTGCTGCCGCCGCCCACGCAGGCCACGGCGTAGTCCGGCAGCCGGCCCTCGGATTCAATCGCCTGCCGCCGCGCCTCCTCGCCAATGACCGACTGGAAGTCGCGCACCATCATCGGGTACGGGTGCGGGCCCACAGCGCTTCCCAGCAGGTAGTAGGTGGTGCGAACGTTGGTCACCCAGTCGCGGATGGCCTCGTTGATGGCGTCCTTCAGCGTGCGGCTGCCAGACGTCACGCTGCGTACCTCCGCGCCCAGCAGGCGCATACGGTACACGTTGATGGCCTGGCGGCGCATGTCCTCCTCGCCCATGTACACCAGGCACTCCAGCCCCAGCATGGCGCAGGCCGTGGCCGTAGCGACCCCGTGCTGGCCTGCGCCCGTCTCCGCGATGATGCGCCGCTTGCCCATCCTCACCGCGAGCAGCGCCTGGCCCAGCGCGCTGTTGATTTTGTGCGCGCCGGTGTGCGCCAGGTCCTCGCGCTTCAGGTAGATGCGCGCGCCGCCGAGCCTGCGCGACAGGTTCTCGGCGAAGTAGAGGGGCGTGGGCCGCCCGACGTACGTGCGCAGGTAGTGCAACAGCTGCGCGTGGAACCCCGCGTCATCCTGGGCGGCGCGGTACGCGGAATCAAGTTCCTCCAGTGCCGTCATAAGCGTCTCCGGCACGAACCGCCCGCCGTGCGCGCCATACCGGCCCCAGGGGTCCGGCAGGTTCTCGAAGCTCACGCTCAACGCGACGCCTCGCTGCCGAGCGACAGCTCCCTGTCGGTGCGCTGCACCTGCTCGATGAACCGGACTATCTTCGCCTCGTCCTTCCGGCCGTCAGTTTCTACGCCGCTGGACACGTCGAGGCCCCAGGGCCTTACGCGCGAGATCGCCTCGGTCACGTTCTCCGCGCTCAGGCCGCCGGCCAGCACGATAGAATGGGAGCGCGCCAGCTCACGGCCAACCTCCCAGTTGAACGCTTGGCCGGTGCCGCCCAGCACGCCCTCCTTGTAGGTGTCGAGCATTAGCATGCAGCCGCTTTCTCGGTAGGCGGTCAGGGCGTTCTGAACGTCCTCAAGCACATTGTCTTGGGGGGCGTCGCTACGCACGTGGACCACCTTGACCACGGGACGGCACACCTGCGCGCAGTACTCGGTCGACTCCTGGCCGCTCAGCTGGGCCAGGTCCATGTCGCAGTGGGTAAGCAGTCGGTTGACCTCCTCCAGCGGCTGGTTGGCAAACACGCCCACCCACTGCGGCCCGCTGCCGCTCCATCGCTCACGGAAAGCCTGCACGAGATCGCGCGCGACGTCCTCGTCCAGGCGTCTGCGGCTGCGCGGCTCGAAGAGGATGCCGAGATAGTCGGCGCCCGCCTCCGCCGCGGCCAGCGCGTCGTCCAGCCTGCTTAGGCCGCATATCTTTACTCTGGTCATGTTCGGTTCCCCTTCGCTCCGGCCTAGCCCAGGAAGTGGCGGAGCTGTGCCGCCTCCTCTACGTAGTTGAACACGTTGACGGCCGCGTCGCCCCTGTCCAGTCCGGCCCAGACCGCGCTGGTAAGGCCCTCGTGGACGCGGTCGATGTCGTCGGCGAACTCCGCTACCAGCCTCACGTACTTCTCGCCCAGCAGCTCGCGCACGCGCTGCTCGTTCGTGAAGCGCAGGGCGGCGCGGAGGTCACCGTCCAGGCTGGGGTACACCTCCCGCACGAACTCCAGATCGTTGGGGCTCAGTCCGGCCATGCCCAGCAGCTCCGGCGGCACGCCGATGGAGTAGAGGGCCGCGGAGAACCCGATGGCTCTGGGGAGCGTTACACCGCCGCCAAGCGTGCGGCCGTAGCCGAACAGCCCGACATGCATCCTGCGCTCCCGGCGCCTGGGCACGTAGGCCGCCACGTTTGAGATGAAGCTGGCCAGCAGCTGCACCTGCGACTGGTACTCGGCCCTGGACCTGTCGATCACCTCGCGGGCGCGGGCCTCGTCGACGGGGACCGGCTCGCTCTTCTCGTGCGCCAGGATTTCGGCGATACCGCGTTGGACGTCGTCCCTGGCGTAGTCGTACTTGAACGCGGACTGGACGGTCAGCGTGTGTGCGCTGGGGTATTCGGTGAAGGCGCGATCGACGTTGAGGGGCGTCAGGTGGCCGCGGAAGGGCACGCCGCCGGCGCCGATGATGGGGTATATGCCGAGACCGGTGCGCTCCTCCAGCCGGTGCAGTCGCTGCAGCGCCACCTTCAGCACAAGCTCGGCGGTGACCACGCCGTAGTTGAGGGCGGGATCGCTGCGAGCCAGGAACACGCGCTGGTGCGGCAGGTCGCGACCGCGCACGTACTCCTCCACGATGCTGTCGCAGGTGAGCATGCTCTCGAGGTCTTCGACGAGCGGGATAACCCTCAGCTCCTTGGGGTAGAACTCGCCGACCCAGTCCTTGACGATCTGGTCGCCCAGGAGCGCGTGTTCCTCCTGCTCCACTATCACGCGCCGGTAGTAGGCCTCCACCATCGCCAGCTCCCACGCGGAGGTCGTCAGTGGCAGGATCACCTCCTGGATGGGGGCGTCGGCTTCCTCGCCGTAGAAGGTGGTGGCCGTGTCCCACGCGGATGGTATGCTCTGCAGCGCCTCCACCATCGACTTGCGCATGTTCCGCTCCACGCTGGGGTTGGGGACGCGCAGAGTGAGGGCCACGTCACGGCCCAGACGCAGGCTGTCGAACACGCGGGAGTAGCCGGTGAGGAGCTTGCGAACGACGTGGTTGTCGGCCTCCTTGCCCTCGGAGTCCCACATCTGCTCGTCGCAGCCAATCCCGAAGACGTCGACAGCCTCATCGACCTCGCCGTCTCCCTTCACGACGCCCGTGGCATCGGCGAAGGGCGCCGGCCGGGCGTTGTCCGGGTGCTGCGTGCTCATCACCTTTGGAATCAGTGCCACTGTGAACCTCCAAAGGGCCGGTAGCATGGGATGCGGCGAACGGCCGCCGGATCCGGCCCTGCCCCATTATACGCGATTCTTGCAAGGCGGCTGAACCCCTGTGCGCGGGGCGTTACATTCGCCCGCTCATGGTGAGCCTGTCGAACCGGATGAGCGGATGGGCCGCGCCGTCCTCGCATTGCGGGCGCGGATGGCGTGTGCTTTAATTGGGCCGGCATGACCAACACCCTCTACTACGGCGACAACCTGGAGATCCTGCGGGAGCATGTGCCCGACGAGTCCGTGGACCTGGTCTACCTGGACCCGCCCTTCAACTCCAACGCCTCCTACAACGTGCTGTTCCGCGAGCAGACGGGCGAGGAGTCGCCGGCGCAGATCAAGGCCTTCACCGACACCTGGGAGTGGACGCAGGAGTCGCAGCGCACCTTCGAGCAGGAGATCATGCTGAACCCGGCCGCCCCCGCCAACGTGCGCGAGATGGTGAACGCGTTTCGCCAGTTCATAGGCAGCAACGCCATGATGGCATACCTGGTGATGATGACGCCCCGGCTGGTGGAGCTGCGCCGCGTCCTCAAGCCCACCGGCTCCATCTACCTCCACTGCGATCCAACTGCCAGCCATTACCTCAAGCTCCTCATGGACGCGGTGTTCGGCGGCGAGAATTTCAGGAATGAGTTGATCTGGAAGCGACAGAGTGCCCATAGTGATGCGCGAGGCTACGGCTCTGTCCATGACACAGTTCTATTCTATGCAAAGTCAGATTCCTATCGTTGGAATTCGACCTTCCAACCCTACGACCCCAAGTACGTTGAACAATACTACAGATATACGGATTCCGATGGCCGCCGGTTCATGTCCGGAGACGTAAGCGCGGCTGGACTTCAAGGTGGAGGGTACGAATACGAGTGGAAAGGTGTGGTTCGAGTGTGGCGTGTGCCGATTGAAACTATGCAACGCCTTGATGAGGAAAACCGTATCTTCTACACAAGGAACGGCATACCAAGAATTAAGCGCTACCTTGATGAATCAAGCGGAATGCCTGTCCAGGACGTTTGGACAGATATTGAGTCATTGAGGTCGTGGCACAAAGAACGCCTCGGCTATCCTACACAGAAACCCGAAGGTATGCTGGAGCGCATTATCGCGGCGTCGTCCAACGAAGGCGACGTTGTGATGGACCCCTTCTGCGGCTGCGGCACCGCCATCGCCGCCGCCCACAAGCTCAACCGCAACTGGATCGGTATCGACATCACGCACCTGGCCGTCGCTCTGATGAAGAACCGGCTCAAGACCGCCTTCAACATCCTGCCCGGCCAGGACTACCGCGTCGTCGGCGAGCCGGTGGACGCGGGCAGCGCCCGTGCCCTGGCAGAGCTGGACCGCTTCCAGTTCCAGTTCTGGGCCATGTCGCTGTTGGAGGCGTTCCCGCGGGAGCAGGACAAGCGCGGCGCTGACCGCGGCATAGACGGCGTAGTCTACTTCATCGACGGCCCGCGCCGCGCGGTCAACAAGGCGATTGTGCAGGTCAAGAGCGGGCGTGTGTCGTCGCCTCTGATACGCGACTTGGTGGGCACCGTGGAGCGCGAGAAGGCGGCGATGGGGCTGTTCATCACGCTTGAGGAGCCGACCAGGGACATGCGCACGGAGGCGATCAGCGCGGGGTTCTACCACTCGGACCTGTGGCAGACGGACTACCCGCGGATCCAGATACGCACCGTCGGCGAGCTGCTGGAGGGCAGGGCGTTCGAGATACCGAGGCACCCGCAAACGTACCAGCCTGCGCAGCGCATCACGCGCCCGGCCGGCGAGCAGGGCCGGCTGGAGTAGGGGCAGACCCCCAACCGTCTTTGCGGCCCCGTATCGGAGTACGGGGTAGACTCCAGCCGCAATCCGGAGGGCGAGAAGCTACGAAGAGATAACCTTCAGGTCGAGTAGTGTGACCTGCTTCAGATCCTCGTTGATTCGATAGTAGACGGCAACCGGCGGCCTGGTCCGGAGCATAAGAACCCAGAGGTTGAGATGGGGCAGGTGGTTGCCTTGCTGGGGGTGTCTGCTCAGTAGCCAGCGCCCTGAGCCGGACCACCTGTACTCGTACCACTGCTGAAGGCCGCCGAGGGTGGTTCTGACAAGGTAGCCAAACTCCGAAGTCTCAATGACCTCGTAGGATGAAGCGGGCAGCCTACGCTCCTCCATGATTCTCTGCCACCGTGAAAGCGTACTCCTCCACCTCCTGGGGCACCGGCTCCGGGCTAAGCCATGCAGTGTCGTAGGGTATGGCCTCGCCGTGAGCCGCCGCCAGCCAGCCCAGCTCCCTGTGCGAGAAGTCCGACACCTCGCGAGCCGTCATGTGCCACAGCGCCTCAATGGTCTCGTCAACTATGGCCAGCTCCGCGGGTGCGAATATGGCGGTATTGGCCTTGCGCTGCGGAACTACCCGCTGTTGCACGCCTGCGAAATACGGGCGATGCTCCATCGAAACATCGCCTGAATCAAGCAGCACTTGCCGCTGAGGCAGCATCTCCAGCGGCGCCGGTCCTTCGCTCAGCTTCCGGTAGGTCGCGCCGGAAATAGAACTCCCCAGTCTTCGGTATGCTTCGAAGTCCGAGTAGTAAAGAATCTTATTCAGCTTCACTGCCCCGAATCTGGGGTCTTCGGCACTCTTGTCCGAAATGTAGAGCACCAACTCCCGGAACTTGGTTTCGTCGAAGGAGTCCATGCTACGCCTCTCTGGGGTGTATCGCACTAGTGTATACGAACATACGTTTCTGTTCTATCACGCTCTAGCATATAGGAAAGCCCCCACAAAGTCAATGCTCGGTCGGCACAGCGCATCACGCGCCCGGCCGGCGAGCAGGGGAGGCTGGAGTAGAGGGGATAGGGGCTAGGTGGCGCTCCGCAGGCGGTGTCTCACCACGCGGGACGTGTCCCAGGGCTGGCGAGTGAGGCGGCCACCCATGCTCCTGTTGATCTCACGCCACTTCGGCTCTTCATCCGGCGTGATGAACGTCACGGCCACTCCGGCGCGGCCCATGCGCCCAGTACGCCCGACCCTGTGGGTGAACAGCAGGTCGGAGTCCGGCAGGTCATAGTTGATGACCTGGCCTATGCCCTCGATATCCAACCCCCGAGCTGCTACGTTGGTCGCCACCAGTATGGGACTGGCGCCGGAACGGAAGTCTGCCATCACGCGCTCGCGTGCGTTCTGGCTAAGGTTCCCCTGCAACGCCTCTGCCGGGTAGCCCAACTCTCCCAGCTGTGCAGCCAGCCTCTTCACGCCGCGCTTTGTCCTGCCGAAGACCAGGACCGCCTCGCCGTCACGCCGGTTCAGCAGAGTCCGCAGCGCACCCATCTTGTCGGACTTCTCGATGGTATACACCTGATGCTCCACGGCGGGCAGCGCTTTCAGGTCTGCGTCCACCTCCACGGTTGCAGGGTTTCGCATGTACTTCGTGGCAGTCTTGGACACCCACTCCGGCATCGTAGCCGACAGTAGGGCCGTCTGCCGGCTGGAAGGCGTCCGGCTCAGGATGGCCTCAACGTCGTGGGCGAACCCCCTGTCCAGCATTTCGTCAGCCTCGTCCAGGACCATGAAGCGCACCGATTGCAGGTCGAGCGTGCCCTGACGGACGTGGTCCAGTGTTCGACCGGGAGTGCCGACGATGATTTGCGCGCTGGCCTTCAGTGCGGCGTACTCCGGCCTATAAGATCGGCCGCCGTACAGCAAGGTACAGCGCAGCGACCTTGGCGACGCCATCGCCTCGGTAACCCCGGCAACCTGTATGGCCAGCTCGCGCGTGGGTACCAGCACCAGCGCCTGCACGCGCCGGTCTGACTGGTCGCACTGCTCTGCGAGTGGGACGGCGAATGCCAGGGTCTTCCCTGATCCGGTACGCGCCTGCCCAATCACATCCCGGCCTGCCAGAAGAAGCGGGATGATCTTCTCCTGGATGGGCGTGGGCTCCGATATGTTCATGCGGGAAAGCGCTGCCCTTGTGGAGGCTTGCAGGACCATTTGTGGAAATGCCTGTGTGGAGGAGACGGAGGGGCCAACACCCAAGGTCGGAGGCGCTTGAGAGGGCTGACCTGTGGTGAACGAACCCCGGGCCGGTGTGGCTGCCGGTGAGGGAGAGTCGTTGCGCCGCATCTTGAAGCACGGGGAGCAGTAGACGGGGCGATCTAGGCTTGGCCGGAACGGGACTGTTGTGGACGTGCCGCATCTCGTGCAGACGGCCTGATGACGGCGTCTAAAGCCGGGCTTAACTGGGCGAACAGAGGTGGTATCTAGTGCCATGAGGAAACGAACTCCTTATCCCAAAGGGCCACTAAGACGAAAGACGGGACAGGTGATAGTCCGTTATCCTGCGTGGAGCCTTGGTGCGAGATTATGGTGTTGGCCTATTGTAACAGAAAGCGAACGAGAAATCTCTCTCGTCTGGAGAGACCAGCCGCGATTGGCCCGCAAGGCGCGCGCGTGCTTTAATTGGGCCGTCATGACCATCACCACCAGCAGTTGCGGCGACTTCTACGTCACACAAGGCTCAGGTGGCTCAACAGGCTCACCCCCGAATCAGGTACGGGGGTGGCTATGAGCTGGCCAAGACTCTCCGCTCGTCCTGAGCTTGTCGAAGGACATGAGCGGATGGAGGACTTTGAATGAGCCCGCTCAAATGGTTCGACAGGCTCACCACGAGCGGGCAAGGATGTATTGCCGCCGCCCTGGCCGCGCTGCTGCTGGTCGCGGCGGTCGCGTGCGGGCATCGGATGGTCGAACCGGACGCCACGCCGGAGCCAGCGGGGCCGCCGTGCGGTGAGCACGCTGCCGTGGAGCGGTCGCCCGTTCCGGAAGGCGTATACGCATATCCCGCGGAGGCGCTCGATCCGCCTTGGCTCGACGGGCGCAGGTCGGACCAGATTGCCGACGCGGACCGGCTCAACGTGTTCTGCGACTTTCGCTTCGTTGACCTTGTGGAGGAGAGCGGCATCACCTTCCGGCACCGGCCGGTTGACGACGCGGCGCGCACCTACAAGGCCGTCCACTACGACCACGGCAACGGCCTGGCGGTCGCGGACGTGGACGGCGACGGCCTCCACGACATCTACTTCGTGAACCAGATCGGGGCGAACCAGCTGTGGCGCAACCTGGGCAGCGGCCGGTTCGAGGATGTGACGGCGGCCGCCGGCGTGGCCGTGGACGACCGGGTCAGCGTGAGCGCGTCCTTCGCCGACATCGAAAACGACGGCGACCCCGACCTGTACGTCACGACCGTCCGCTCCGGCAATCTGCTGTTCGAGAACGACGGCGCAGGCAGATTCCGCGACGTCACCGCCGCGTCCGGCACCGGGTACGCGGGCCACTCCTCCGGCGCAGTGTTCTTCGACTACGACGCAGACGGCCTGCTCGATCTCTACGTAACCAACGTGGGGCGGTACACGTCCGAAAGGCTGCGGCCTATGGCCGCCGGGGCGGCCGCGGAGTATGAGTCGGGCAGCTACGAGTTCTATGACGGTCTGGTGGATGCCTTCGACGGCCACCTGTACCCGGACCGCTCGGAGAGCAGCGTCCTGTACCGCAACCTGGGCGGCGGCCGGTTCGCGGACGTGACGGAGAAGGCCGGCCTTGCGGACGCGGCCTGGTCCGGCGACGCAACACCCCTGGACGTGAACGGCGACGGCCTGCCGGACCTGTACGTGCTCAACATGCAGGGCCACGACTTGCTCTATCTGAACACGGGAAGCGGCTTCGTGCTGAACTCGGAAGCGTTCCCGCGGACGCCCTGGGGCGCGATGGGCGTCAAGGCCTTCGACTACGACAACGACGGCGACGTCGACCTGTTCGTGACGGACATGCACTCGGACATGAGCGAGGACATCGGCCCGCAGCGGGAGAAGGCGAAGTCCAGCATAAAGTGGCCGGAGGCCTTTCTCATGAGCGGCGGCCGCAGCATCTACGGCAACGCCTTCTACGAGAACCGTGGCGACGGTACCTACAGCGAGGTCTCCGACGCACTCGGGGCGGAGACGTACTGGCCCTGGGGTTTGAGCGCGGCCGACCTCAACGCCGATGGTTACCAGGACGCGTTCGTCACGGGCAGCATGAGCTTCCCCTTCCGCTACGCCGTCAACTCCGTGCTGCTCAACAACCGCGGCGAGGGCTTCGCGGACAGCGAGTTCATCCTGGGCGTGGAGCCCCGCCGCGAATGGCGAACGGCTGCGCCTGCATTCGAGATCGACTGCGCGGGCGAGGACCGGTCGCACCGGCTGTGCGCGGAGGGAGACCTGACCGGCCGCGTCGAGGTGTGGGGCGCCATCGGCTCCCGCTCGTCCGCGGTGTTCGACCTGGACGGCGACGGCGACCTGGACATCGTGACTAGCGACTTCAATGCGCCGCCGCAGCTGCTGGTGAGCAACTTGTCGGACTCGCTCGGCTCGCTCAGCTACATCAAGATTGTGCTGGAGGGCACGGAGTCCAACCGCGACGGGCTGGGTGCCACCGTGACCGTCAGTGCGGGCGGTAGCGCCTACACCCAGGTGCACGACGGGAAGTCGGGCTACCTCTCGCAGAGCCGACTGCCGCTCTACTTCGGGCTGGGCGATGCGCAATCGGTCGAAAGCATAGAGGTGGAGTGGCCGTCCGGACGGCGGCAGACCGTCGACGGGCCGCTGGACGTAAACGCGGTCATACACGTGCGTGAGGGGTAGTGATATGCCCGGTCAAACATTCCTAAGGAAGCAGGAATCCATCCCTGCGGGCCGCGCCGCTTGCCGTAGACCCCTGCTTTCGCAGGGGTGGATGGACGTGATTG
This sequence comes from Chloroflexota bacterium, assembly GCA_028877205.1. GTDB lineage: Bacteria > Chloroflexota > Dehalococcoidia > Lucifugimonadales > UBA2985 > JAPPHY01. Next base: position 139,085 of record JAPPHY010000003.1, read on the forward strand.
CTCATACCCGCGTAGGTGCTAGGCAGATCGCGCAAACAAGGATGGCGAGCCTGTACCAGCGACCGTTGTCCGGCCAGCGCCAACCCGCTAGACTTGCGGCATGAACGTCCTGCCGCGCAAGCCTCTACTCCCGCTAGTCGCGGCCCTGGCGATCGCACTTTGTGCATCGTGCGTGCCCGCAGACCCAACGCCCCTTCCGACACACGAGGGCGCGTCTCCGAGCATCGTATTCCACGGCGGACGCGTGATCACGATGGAGCCGGACATGCCTCGCGCGGAGGCGATAGCAGTGCGCGACGATGAAATTGTCGCCGTTGGCAGCAGCGAGCAGATACTGGCGCTCGCCGGGCCGTCCACGCGGGTCGTCGACCTGCAGGGCAGGGCGCTCCTGCCCGGCTTCATCGACGCGCACACCCACCTGTTCAGCGAGGCCATTCGCACGGGAAGCCCCTCGCTCCACGAGGTGCAGGACTACGCCCTGCGCCTGGGCATCACCGCGATGGCCGATATGTCCGTGGAGCCGCCCGTGCTCGCCATTATCCGCGACTTTCATGATGCCGGCGAGATGCGCATACGCACCGGCGTCTACCCGTCCTACAACCTGCACTGCGGCGAGATTCTTGGCCACTGGTACGCGGATCTGCCGCCGGAGCGAGACCCGGACCTGATGCTGCGTGTGCTTGGCGTAAAGGTGTTCACCGACGGCTGGACCTGCGATCTGCTGCCTGCCTTCAGCTTCGAGCTGCGTGACGCCCCCGACGCGGAGAGCAGCCAAGGCCACTTGATCGTCGGACCGGACGAGCTCGCACGCGTGCTCTCGGAGTTGGACGCGATGGGCTACCAGGCGGTCGTGCACGCGCTCGGTGACCGCGCGGTCGAGAACGCACTGGACGCCATCGAGAGCGTGCTGGGGGGCGCGCCCAACAACCTGCGCCATCGAATCGAGCACAACATGTTCATCCGCCCTGAGCTGATGGTCCGGTACGGAGAGACAGGCGCGGTGCCCGTGATTTGGGGCTCGGAGGCGTGTTTCATCCGCAACACCTCCCATCGAGACTCGGAAGGACGGCTGACGCACCGCTGGGGTGGACCGGAATCCCACCCGTGGATCAACGCCTGGCAGTCGCTGCTGGACGCCAACCCCGGCCTGCCCGTGGCCTTCCACAGCGACATGTCGTGGGGCGAGCCGGGGCCCGTGGCTAATCTGTACAGCCTGACCACACGCAACGAGGTGTTCTCTGACTTTTGGCCCATCTGCGAGGCCCCGGAGTGGCTCAGGCACGAGGCCATCGACATCGAAGAGGCGCTGCGAGTGATGACCACCGGGGCGGCGTACTCGCTGCACATGGAAGAGAGGACCGGGTCACTCAAACCCGGCAAGCTCGCAGATCTGATCGTGCTATCGGACGACCCGCTGGAGATAGATCCGGAGTCGCTGCTCAGCGTGGAGGTGCTGGTCACAATGGTCGGCGGGCAGGTGGAGCACTGCGCGCCGCAGGCGGAGTCGCTATGTCCCGGGTAAGCGGAAGGCGGCTAGGTCTGCAGGACGCGCATCGCCCGTCGTCTGCCCTGGCTCCAGGTTATCGTAAAGGCCATCACGCCCACGGCAATGACAAGCCCGGCTGTGCGGAACACGTCCTCGATGCTGCCTCCGCTCTCGATCAGACTGCCGCCCACGGAGCCGGTGAGCACGCCCATGATGAGGACTGCGTTTGTGAAGCCTATAAGCGTGCCGTAGCCGTATATCCGGCCAAGATCGGTGGTGATGGCCAGTGACGACGGCAGGGCAGCGCTCTCCGATAGCCCCAGCAACAGGAACAGCACGAGCAGAATTGCCACACTGGTCGCCAGCGGCAGCGCCTCGGTTCCGGCGGCCATCAACAGCCCTCCGCCGATTACCAGAAGGCTGCGAGGCATGTGGTCCGCCAGGCGGCCGAACAGCGGCTGGAAGATGCTCGAGATGATCGCGCGTGAGCCAACCACCACGCCTACGAGCGTTGCGCTGGCCAGAAGCGACTCGGACATGAATATGGCTATGAAGGTGAACACGGAACCCATGCCGAGACCGAAGGTGTAGTTGAAGACCATCAGTGACCACACGCGCAGGTCGCCAGCCATCTCGCGGAAGCTGGGTACTACCTGCTCGTCCGACTTGCTCGCGCCCGCCACGGTCGGCAGCAGGAACGTGACCATGAGCACGGCAACGGCCGCCGCTCCAGACAGCGCAAGGAACGTGGTGTCCACGCCGAAGTTGTCCTTGAGCACTCCGCCGACCAGCGGCCCGAAGCCGAATCCTGCCGTGAACGACACCATGAACAAGCCCATGTACCTGCCCTCGTGGCCCTTGGGCGCCAGCTCACCGACCATCGCGAGCGCGGACGGGAACATGCACGCTGCGCCGACACCCATGCCCATGCGCAGCAGTGTCACAATGTGGTACGAGTCGGCCATGGAAAGCCCGACGCCGATGAACACGTAAACGGACAGCCCGGCCAGGATGAATCGACGCCTTCCCAGCCGGTCGCCCAGCCGACCGACTATGGGTGTCAGCGGCGTCTGAGTGATCGCAAATCCTGAGAACGCAAGGCCCAGCCACACTCCGGTCGCGCCCAGGTCACGCACGAAAACCGGCAGAATGGGCACCACCATGCCAAGCCCGCCGGCCATCACGAACATGGAGAACCATAGGATAGCGAAAGCCCGCCATCGGCGGGCCGTAGAGGTGGTCTCTAAAACCGCGGTGTTCACTTCAGGAGCCTTTGCGCGATTGTATCACTCGGCACGTCCACCGCACAACAGGCAGGCGTAAGCTCGGGACAGACCATTGACACGCCTTTTACGCTGCGTGTATCCTAGGACTGAGCCGCTCAACTATTGCGCGGCTGACATTCTGCGAGGAAAGGAGGAGAGATGCAGCAGCACGACCAGCACGAGTGCCATGATCATGAGCACCATGGCGACGAGCCCGGGCATGTCCACGACGAGCACGAGTGTGACGAGCACGAGCACCACGCCGATGACCATGCGCACGCCAGCCACGAGTGCGATACGCACGAGCATCACGGCGACGAGCCCGGTCACGTCCATGATCCGCACGAGTGCGACGAGCACGAGCACCACGAGCACGCTGTAGCGTAGGCTCTCGGATTCCTTGGATATGCAACGGCGTTCTTGTACATAGATGCGCCGGTTCCCCCCTTAGGCTGCTCTCCATGAGCAGCTAAGTTTTTTTGAGACTTTCCATCATGTCGCTGGGACTATGAGAGCATAGCGACGCGCGGAACTAGACTTGTATTCGTAATTCAATCGGGCGGAGTCTGGGTAACGGGCTCCGACGTCAACGTCACAACGGGAATCTGAGAGTAAGGCGCAATAGACTGCCGCCTGCGGGCTGTTCGCGTAACAGCGGGGGAATCACCGCGGGCCGATAGAGGCCAGGCTTGCTAGCGGGTTGCTCAACCACCGCGCGAGTGCGCCAGCAGGTGCCCTACGTGGTGGTCCTCCTCCGTGCAGTCCGCTGCTGACCGCTCCAGCTGCAGCGTGATGTGATTTATCCCGTAGTCTTGCCGGGCCTTCTCACGCATCCGCAGGAGCATTTGGCTCACGTCGCCGGTATAGGACGGGTCGAGCAGTACGTGGGCCGTGAACGCCTCGTTGCCGGAGGTAATCGTCCAGACGTGCACGTCGTGGATCAGTGTCACGCCCTCCATCTCCTCCAGCTCGCTGCAGAGCATGTACACGTCGATGTGCTCCGGCGCGCCCTCCAAGAGGACGTTCACCACTCGCACAATCAAGCCCCGTGTGTTGTACACGATGAACAGGGCGATCAGGACGCTCAGTATCGGGTCGACCAGCATCCACCCGGTTGTGAGAATTATGATGGCGGAGACGATGACGGCAACCGAGCCAAGCAGGTCTGCGAGTACGTGCTGGAACGCGCCCTCCACGTTCACGCTGTGCTCCGACGAGCGGTGGAGAATCCAGGCAGCCAGGATGTTTATCAGCAGACCGCCCGTGCCCACTATCAGCACGGGCACGCCGTCCACGTGGACTTCCTCAGTGGCCAACCGGTGGTACGCCTCGAATACGATCCAGCCCGCTATCAGCCACAGGCTGAAGGCATTGACCATGGCCGCCAGCACCTCGGTGCGGTAGTAGCCGAAGGTGCGCTCCGCTGACGCCTGGCGCTCGCCAATCCACATGGCAACAAGCGCCATCACGATGGCCGCGGCGTCGGTCAGCATGTGACCTGCGTCCGCCAGGAGGGCAAGGCTGCCGGATATGATGCCGCCAATCACCTCGGCGACCATGAAGGTTGTAATGAGGACCAGCGCGATGATCAGGCTGCGCTTGCTGGCACCGCGCAGGTCGTGCGCGTGGTCATGGCCTCCGTGTCCGTGGTCGTCATGGCCGTGGCCTGCGTGGTCGTCATGGCCGTGGCCCTCGTGCTCGTCGTGGGCATGGCCCTCGTGCTCGTCGTGGGCATGGCCCTCATGCTCGTCGTGGGCATGGCCCTCATGCTCGTCGTGGGCATGGCCCTCGTGGTCGTCGTGGGCATGGCCCTCATGCTCGTCGTGGGCGTGGCCCTCGTGCTCGTCGTGGGCGTGGCCCTCGTGCTCGTCGTGGGCGTGGCCCTCGTGCTCGT
>JAPPHY010000003.1:143829-205044 GCA_028877205.1 Chloroflexota bacterium
CGTGGGCGTGGCCCCTATTGCTGCCTGTGTCCTGCGCCATGCTGCGTCTCTCCCAAATCGCTGCCAATTATATCACAGTCTCAATAAGGTTGTGTCGGACTTGAGTTCCGGAAACGCGGATTGTGCAGCCGCCAAGCGTTTCAAGGTATGGAAAGACCAACAGCAGAGGGAGCGGGACTCAAACACTGACAAGCGCCGCAATGCCAGCTTCGCCGCCATGCAGCAGACGTGTCCAGCGCGGCGTCAAGGAGTGCCCACGAGCCGGAATCGAGCATGGGAGTCGCGCTGGAGATTGCAGGAGGGTTTCGGCTTCTACAGCCGTGGAATCAACTAGCAGCCGCCTAAATGGCTCTTCGCGCCATGCGGCCGCGCTTGGCCACCGCTGCGGCGGCGAACAGCATTGTGGCCACCAGCGCCATTGCCGGACCGGACGGCAGGTCTGCGTAGTACGAGAGGTACAGACCGGACACAGCCGACGTCGCTCCTACAAGCGCACCGATCACCATGACTTCCACGAACCTCCTGGCGAGCAGGTAGGCGGTAGCCGCGGGAGTGATGAGCATCGCCATCACCAGCACTATGCCGGCCGCCTGTATGCCGATGACGATCACGAGCGCAAGGAGCGCAAGAAGCACGTACTCCACGAGCGACGTCTTGATGCCGACCACGGATGCGCCCACTTCGTCGAATGTCGTGTATACGAGTTGACGGTGAAAGCCGTAGAGCCCGGCCAGCACCACGGCCGTCAGGCCCAGTGAAACGAATACGTCGGTCTGTGATACCCCCAGCACCTGTCCGAGCAGCAGGTCCTCTATGTCCACGTTTATTCCGGTGGCCCTGGACAGCATGACAAGGCCCAGCGCGAACATGCCCGCGAAGATGATGCCGATGGAAGTGTCCTCGCTTATGCCGGTGCGACGGCTGACGGCGCCCATCAACAGCGCGATCACTATTCCTGCCGGCACCGCCGCGAAGAACGGGCTGATGCCCAGAAGGAAGGCCACGACCATGCCAGGCAGGACGGAGTGGGCCAGAGCGTCGCCCATGAAGGCGCGCCCGCGGGTGATCACGTAAGCGCCCAGCAGAGGACACATCACGCCCACAAGCACGGAGACGATCATGGCCCGGACCATGAAGCTGTACTGGAACGGGTCCAGCAGGTAGTCCACTAAGAGGCTCCGACGTCGGTAGTGAAGTGGTTGGGCGCGAACTCGATGCCGTGGGAGCCGTACAGCTCCTCGAGCACCTCCGTCGTGAAAGCCTCGTTGGGAGGTCCGTAGGCGCAGACGTGGTGGTTGATGCACAGCACCCGATCGAATCTCTGCGACAGGTTTGTGAGGTCGTGGGTTGCCAACAGCACGATCTTGCCCTCGTCACGAAGCGTCTGCAGTACCTCCACGATGCCTTCCTGGGCGCCCACGTCCACTCCGCTGAACGCCTCGTCAAGGAGCACACAGCACGCCTCCTGCGCCAGGGCACGGGCTATGAACACTCGCTGGCGCTGGCCGCCGGACAACTCGGTTACGAGCGCCGAGCGCTGCTCCCACAGTCCAACGCGCTCCAGGCACGTCCGGACCGTGTCGCGGTCCCGCCGGCCGGGCTGCCGGAACAGCCCAAGCCTCCAGGTTCGTCCCATGGTGACCACGTCCATCACCGTGGCCGGAAACGCCCAGTTGATGCTGTCACGCTGGGGGACATAGGCGAGAGCGCCCCTTTCGGTTGCCGCTCCCAGCAGCTTCACGCTCCCCTGAGCCACGGGAAGGGTGCCGGCTATGGCCCCGAACAGAGTGCTCTTGCCGGCGCCGTTGGGCCCCAGGACTCCCGTGAGGGTGCCTGGCCCTACTGAGAATGAAACGTCGGTTAGCGCGGTGTGTCCGCCACGAACAACGCAGAGGCCCTCGCAGACTATTCCAGGTTCGGCAGTATCTCTCATCGCGCGCCTCCCGGTGTGGCTGCGGCATGGGAGAGCTCCCGCGTAGGGCCGTTCTGCTTGAGACAACTAAGACTAAGTATCAATATCTGGCTGAACCGAAGGTAAGTAAGCGTCATCACGAGGCTTCACTCCGCCCGAATTGGGCGCCTGTACGCATGCGCCAATGGGCCAGTTCCTGCTATAATAATGCAATTGATGCAGAATATCAAGTGGCTGGACTATGCCGTCCGACTCGCAGTCGCGCCATCCGCCGAACTTAGGGCGGATCCGGTGCTTGGGGTATGCTCAGTGGCTTTGAGGCCTCAGCCGTGAGGACTTGGAGCGGAGGATAGGAAATGGCGCCCTCGCCTAGAGCTTTCTTGAGAAATCTGAGAGTGCCCATGCCGTGGCGGCTCCGGTCCAAGCTGGTTGCACGCAACAACGTGAGGAAGGTAACGCGGGTGCGCATGTGCTGCGGCAATCCCGGCCAGCCCGGCTGTTGAGAGGACGTGAAGGAGGCTCCCGGTGGGAGCCCAGAGGAAGTAAGCTCCTCCTGACTCCGAAGCGCAATTACAGCGCTCGGACCGCCTCCTCAATCGCATCTGTGGCGTCCTGGTAGGCAGTTCTAGGCGGAAACACCATCGGCTCCCCGAAGCGAATCTCAACCGAACCTCGCCTGAGTATCGGATACTTGGCCGGGCTGCCGAATCGCTTGATCTGCAGTTTCATTGGTACCACCGGTAGTCTTCCCTCTACGGCAACCAGGCCGGTGCCATTCTTGAACGGCAGGATCGGCCCGCCCACCGTCAGCTTGCCCTCCGGGTAGATCAGCACGGACCACCCGCTGTCCAGGATCCGGCCCATGTTTTCGAGGCTGGGCCGTATAGGGCCATCCTGGGCCAGTGGGAAGCCGTTGCCCAGAAGCGGGTTCAGCACCGAGCGTACGGGGTTTCGCCATAGCTTAGCGGCGGCGGCAATGGCCAGTCGGCGTCGCCAAGTCTGTGGAATTGCCTTGATGATAAGCGGGTTGTCCAGGCCAAGGTTGTGGTTGGACGCAAAAAGCACCGGGCCTTCTACTCCGCGCAGTCTTTCCTGCCCGTGCACGCTCAGGCTGTAGGGCGCCAAGACCGCCGGGAACAGCATGGTGCGCTGCAGGAAACCGCGAGCCATTCGGCACCACCAGCGCATGCCCCACGCAGGGAAGCGGTTCATGACGGGATTGGCTGCGCCTTCGTCCAGAATCCGCTGGAGCCGGTCGACTGTCGTCTCCGAATCTACCTGGCTCTCGTCCACGAAGATTCCAAGGTGTGTTTCCACGGCGGACAGCAGCTCCACCCTTCCAAGCGAGTCCAGCCCCAGGTCATTGCCGAGGGTCATGTTGTGGCCAATCTCCTCGGCCTCCACCGGCGCCACCTCTGCGATGATCTCCGCGAGGCTCGGTACGCCGTCGCGACGGCGGCCAGAGGTTGGGGTCTGCCGGGCTGTGGAGGTCGGCGTTGCAGTTCTGAACGAACCGGTCGCCGCAATTTCGTTCAGCGCTTCAATGAGGACGGGCTTCTTGACCTTGAGCGTGTGGGTGCGCGGGAAGTCCTCTTCCGGCCATACGGTGAAGCCGCGCACGTGCTGCTGCTCCGCAAGCTGCGCGTTCGCCCACGCTACGATCGCCTCAGGGTCGTGGCTGTCCTCGAGGATCAGTGCGGCGTGCACCTCCACGCTCCCGGCGCGCGGCAGGCCAACGACTGACGAATCCGTCACGCCCGGGTGCCGGTTGAGCACCGCTTGGATGTCGTCCGGGTAGACGTTCTGGCCGCTGGGCAAGACTATCATGTCCTTCAACCGGCCGCGGATGTGCAGGAAGCCCTCGTCGTCAAAGTGACCCAGGTCGCCGGTCCTGTACCATCCGTCCACGAAGGCCGCCTCCGTCTGGTCTGGAGCGTTGTAGTAGCCGGGGGAGATGTTCTCGCCGCGCGCCAGGATTTCGCCTTCGCTGCTGATGACCACCTCGACGTTGGGCAGGGGACGTCCAACGGAGCCCGGTCTGCGGTCCTCCAGCGTGTGGTTGCTGATTACGGGCGACGCCTCGGTTGCACCGTAGCCCTGCACGATCTTCACGCCCATTAGCTCCCACTTCCGGCCAAGGTCCGGGTCCAGAGCAGCGCCGCCGGAGACGATGAAGTCCAGCCTCCCACCGAACCGCCTGTGGACACGCCCGAACAGATACCTCCGCAGGCGGAACGGAGTCCTTTCGGCCAGCTTCATCAGTTTGCCCCAAAGTGCCTCCTTGCCCTGATTTCGCACCTCCCGCTCGATGCCGTTCATCAACAGCTCAAGTCCCTGGGGTACCAGGAGCAGGGTGGTTACCCGGCGCTCGCGCATCGTGCGGGCAAGCACCGCGGGCTGACGGCTGGTGGGATAAGTCACGCTGGCGCCGAAATGGAGCACTGCAAGGAGGCCTCCCATCTGCTCGTACATGTGGCTGAGGGGCAGGATTGACAAGAGCCGGCTGGAAGTGTCGCAAGCGATGTACTGCGTAATGCCCTCAATGTTGGCGGTCAGGTTGCGATGCGTCAGCATGACGCCCTTGGGGTCTCCCGTGGTGCCTGAGGTGAACATGATCTCGACAAGATCGTCAGGCTCTATGTTCACCGGCTCCGGCTCCGGCAGGTCGTATATGGCGCTCTCCAGCTCCTCAAAGGTAATCTCCGGCACACCGAGGTCCGCATCGCCCTTGGGAGTATAGCGAGAGGTGAAGGCCAACCGCGGCGCAGCGCGATCAATCACGCGGCCCACGTAGTCCGGGGCACTTCGCAGGTCGAGCGGCACCACCACTGCGCCGGCTCTCACGCATCCGAAGAAGGCCAGCACCCACTGCGGTGAGTTGGGCCCCCACAGCAGCACCTGGTCGCCCTTTGACAGTCCGCGTGACTGGAGCAGCGAGGCCACCTTGCCGGACTCGTTCCAGAGCCTACTGTAGCTCCAGCGCAGGTAACGGAAGCCCGGCTTGAAGAGCAGGGCGTCGCGCGAGCCGTACCGACGGGCCCTGCTCTGCAGAAAATCCACCAGCGTTCTCTCCATCTCGGAGTTGGGTCTACCAGCCGTCTGCTGCATCCAGACCTCCCGTCGGCGGCTCGATGGCGCTTGAGATTCGCCTATGCTCGCCCAACATTACCCGCAACTCCGCCTTGGCGCCGGTTCGCATTGGTGGAAAGTGGGAGAAACAGATGGCATCGAAGTCCATGCCGAGCAGCCTCTCCAAAGAGGCCAGGGACCGCTCCGGGTCCTCGGTGACGGCCGCGGCCGGTGGGCTGAGCCTGCGACCCAATCTGTACTGAAGTGAGTCCCCAATGATGACAAGACCACGGTCCGGCACGTACAGCGCAATGCTGCCGGCGGTGTGCCCAGGCAGATGTATCGCTCGCACGGGCAAAGGGAAGGGCACTTGGTCTCCGTCCTCCAGTTCCACGGCCACAGGAATGGGCCCTCCGCTCATCGTGTGGAGGACGGGCGCGGCAAAGCGTGTAACGAGCGTTCTGCGAATGGGGCCGGAGTCAACGCAGCGACCGGCCAGGACGGCGGCATCCAGGCGGTGGGCCATCACCGCGATGCGTCGGCCTGCTACCAGCTCCGTGACGCCGGATGCGTGGTCAGGATGGTGGTGCGTCAACACGAGCGAGCCGACCGTGTCGAGCGAGATGCCGAGAGCATCCATGCCGCTGGCGATGAGACCTGAACTGCCGCGCATACCCGCGTCCACAAGGAGCGTCTCCCCGCCAGAGGAGACCACAGTGACCCTCGCTCCAATGGCTCGGATCTGGTACACGCCATCTACAACACGAATCGGATTACCCAGCTTCACTTGCCGGCCTCCACGTAACGTCGCATGGTCAGGTGCCCGGTTGACCCTTGGCCGTGGGTACAAAGTATGCCATCCACTCTTGGCCAAATCAAGACGCCGGTCTGTCGTAAACTACAGCCCCGAGTCGCACAACACAAGGCGAACAGCCAATGTCTTGACTTATGCGCTATGAGTACATTACACTGCGCACATGACAAAACGATTGCAGGTGATGCTCTCTCAAGAGGAATACACGGAGATCCACAACACGGCACGCAGCAACCGAATGACCGTGGCAGAATGGGTGCGACAGACACTTCGCAAGGCAAGGGAAGGCAGGGATGGGAACTCACTCAGGGAAAGCCCGGGAGCCTACTTGACTTATAGGCCATTAGTATATTACACTACTCACATGACAAAGCGGCTACAGGTCCTGCTAGATGAAGAAGAAATCACGGAGATTCAGGACGTTGCCCGCGAGCAGCGGCTGACCGTTGCGGAGTGGGTCCGTCAGTCCCTGCGTGCCGCGCGGCATGAACGCCCCGGCGCCACGGACGTCAAGCTGCGCGCAATTGCGGAGGCGTATCGCCATTCATTTCCAACGGGTGACATAGACTCCCTGCTGGATGAGATTGAAGCCGGCCGGCAGTTGCAGTGATTTTCATAGACTCCAACGTGCCCATGTATCTGGTAGGCGCCCCACACGCCAACAAGGACCGCACGCTGGCACTTCTCACCAAGCTGATTGGGGACGGGGAACGCATGGTGACAAGCGTGGAGGTGTACCAGGAGATTGTCCACAGGTACATCAGGATCAAACGTCCGGATGCAATTGACCACGCCTTCCGGGCTCTTGACGACGTGGCCGATGAAGTACTGTCGTTCGGCATGCCTGAAGTACGCGACGCCAGGGAGCTAATCCGGTCCGGAATTGGACTATCCTCGCGTGACGCGCTCCACGTGGCCGTGATGCGCAGCGCCGGCACCAACCGCATTCTCAGCTTTGACGCGGGGTTCGACGAGTGCCCGGGCATACAGCGCTTGGCGTAAGGTGGGAGAGATTGCCCGTGGGTGTTCCTAAGGGCTATTCGCAGGCATCCGTCAGAGCAGTAGGCGCGTTCTCCAATGGCACCTCGCGTTGCTCGGCGCGGGACATGTCGCGGAACACGACTACGCCGCGGCTCAGCTCGTCGTCGCCGAGAATTAGCGCATAGGGGACGTTCATGGAGTTGGCGTAGCGCAGCTGCGCCCTGAGGCTGCGACCGGCCGGCGCCAGCACGGCTCCAAGCCCAGCGCTTCTCAAATCGGAGGCTAGGGCTACAGCCCGTTCCGTCGCTGCTTCTCCCAGGTGAATCACTACTGCTCTGAGGGGCGCTTCCTCAACCGGAGGCACGCCCTGGCGCTTCAGGTTGAGGATGATTCGTTCCATGCCGGCTCCGAATCCAATGCCGGGCGTTGGTGGGCCTTCGAGCTGCTCCATCAGTCCGTCATAGCGGCCGCCGCCGCAGATGTTGGTCTGGCCGCCTTCCTCGGGGGGTTGAATCTCGAAAACCGTCCTTGAGTAGTAGTCCAGGCCGCGCACCAATCGAGGCTCCACGCGATACGGAATATCCAGTCCGCGCAGGTAGCCAAGCAGGCGTTCCCAGTGGTTCCTGCAATCCGGACAGAGGTGTTCCTCGGTGCGGGGCGCCTCGTGGGCCATCTCTATACAGGCCGGCTGCTTGCAGTCGAGCAGGCGAAGCGGGTTGCGCTCCAGCCTGAGCTTGCAGTCGTTGCAAAGATACTCGATGCGGGCAGCGTAGTGGGCGCGGAGCTGTTCGAGATACGCAGGCCTGCAGTTTGCGTCGCCAATCGAGTTGACGAGCAGCGAGAGGTCCTTTAGGCCCAGGTCGCTCATCAGACGCCACGCCAATTCAATGATCTCGGCGTCCACGGACGGGTCGGCATCCCCGATGGCCTCCACACCGAACTGGTGGTGCTGGCGGTACCGACCGGCCTGCGGGCGGTCGTAGCGGAAAATCGGGCAGAAGTAGAAGAGCCGCACGGGCTGGGGAAGGTTGCGCATGCCGTGCTCCAGGTATGCGCGGCAGACGGGGGCAGTCCCCTCGGGTCTCAGGGCTACATGGTCGCCGCCCCGGTCCTCGAAGGTGTACATCTCCTTCTCCACGATGTCGGTGACCTGGCCGACGCCGCGCACGAACAGTCCGCTGCTCTCGAACACGGGCGTATCCAGACGGCCATAGCCGAAGCGGCGCGCCACGTCGCGGGCGATGCCTTCCACGTAGCGCCAGTATGGCTGCTCCTCTGGCAGGACGTCTGCCGTGCCTCTTGGTGCTCGGTACAATCAGCCCTCCGAACTGGTGGAATTGCCGGATTGAAGAATAGACCATGAGGCGGCGTTTGCCAAGGAGGACGCCGCTTGCTGGCATCGCCCGCATGCAATACAATGGTGACTGCCATCGTCACCGAGCTAAGCACGGGAAGGAGCACGGCAAGGTCTGTCCCTTGGCGGTCATCCGCAATGCGCTTGTAGCTCAGATTGGATAGAGCGCAGCCCTGCGAAGGCTGAGGCCGTGGGTTCAAGTCCCGCCAAGCGCACCACCTCCGATCGACCGCGGGAGGCACCGGCCGGCTGACCGGCACCTCCCGCACGGCCCGAATCGCTTCACGCAAGGAGGAACGATGACGACCACTGAGAATCGCCCTACAGACTACAGGGTCATTGGGACTCGTCCCATCCGGCACGACGGCGTGGACAAGGTCACCGGTCGTGCCAAATACGGCGCAGACGCCAACCTGACCGGCGTCCTGTACGGCAAGGTGCTCCGCAGCCCCCACGCACACGCACGCATCCTGAGCGTGGACACGAGCAGGGCAGAAGCCATGCCGGGCGTCAGAGCCGTGGTTACCGGACAGGACATGCCGCGCATCTCGGGCAGAGTGTCCATTGCCGGAGGCGAGGGTGGCGCCATCAATCTGGACTACTACCGCGAGATGATCCTGGCCTCCGAGAAGACGCTATTCAAGGGCCACCCCGTAGCAGTGGTGGCCGCCGACAGCCGGCACGTGGCAGAGGAGGCACTCTCGCTGATCGACGTTCAATACGAGGTGCTGCCCTACGTGCTAACCGCGCCGGAGGCGATGGCGGATGGCGCGCCCATAATCCTGGAGGACCTGCAAACCCGGTCTATGGGCCGAGTCACGGAAAGCGTGGGCAACGTGGCCACCTATGACAAGTATGCGCTTGGCGACTCAGAGGAGGGGTTCCGACAGGCGGACATTGTGGTGGAGCGCGAGTTCACCACGTCCACCGTCCATCAGGGCTACATCGAACCGACCAACTCCACGGTGCTCTGGAACCCCGACGACGAGGTTACCGTATGGACCAGCAACCAGGGCCCGTTCTACGTGCGCCGCGCCACGGCCGCGCTTCTCGGACTCTCGGAGTCCCAAGTACGAGTCATACCGATGGAGATCGGAGGCGGGTTCGGGGGCAAGATACTCTGCTATCTGGAAGCTCCGGCCGCTTTGCTGTCACGGAAGACCGGCCGTCCCGTTGAGATCGTGATGACGAGAGCTGAGGTGCTGGAGGCCACCGGGCCGACGTCAGGCTCCTACATGCGCGTGAAGATCGGCGCAACAAAGGAGGGCAAGATAACCGCAGCGGAGGCCTACCTGGCCTTCGAGGCGGGAGCCTACCCCGGCTCGCCTGTTGCGGGCGCCGCCCGGTGCATGTTCTCTCCGTATGCAATCGAGAATGTGACGATCGACACCTACGACGTAATCGTCAACAAGCCCAAGACCGGTGCATACCGCGCGCCCGGCGCGACGCACGGCTCCTACGCCGTGGAGACCATCGTGGACGAGATTTGCCGCACGCTGGGAATCGACCCGATGGAGTTCAGGATCCGAAACGCCTCCGCAGAAGGCGACCGCCGGTCCGACGGCGTGGTACACCCGCGCGTTGGAAACCTGGAGACCCTGCAGGAGGTCGTCGCAAGCGACCACTGGAATACACCCCTCGAGGGCCCGAACCGCGGGCGAGGCATCGCAAGCGGCTACTGGGGTAACGGCGGCCTGGAGTCCAGCGCCACGCTGAGTGTCAATTCGGACGGCAGCGTGAGCCAGGTGACGGGCTCAGTGGACATCGGCGGTACTCGGGCTGCCACGGCCATGCACGCCGCGGAGGTGCTGGGCATCCGCGCCGAGGACGTCCACCCCATCGTCGGGGATACGGGAGCCATCGGCTACACGGCGGTCACCGGCGGCAGCCGGACCGCCTTCGCAACCGGCTGGGCCACCTACGAAGCGGCGCACGACGTCGTCTGCAAGATGAAGGAGCGCGCCGCCCTCATCTGGGAGACCACAGCAGAGCAGGTAGACTTCGCAGATGGCGCATTCATCCACAGGGCCAACCCGGAGCAGCAGCACAGCTTCAAGGAGCTGGCGGCCAGGCTCATGGACACGGGTGGCCCCGTTATCGGCAGCGCGACCGTCAGTCCCAAGGGCGTTGGGCCGTCTTTCTCGACCCACCTCGTTGACGTGGAGGTGGACCCGGAGACGGGCAAGGTGGACATACTGCGCTACACCACCTTCACGGACGTGGGCAAGGCCATTCACCCAAGCTATGTGGAGGGGCAGATTCAGGGCGGCGTTGTGCAGGGTATCGGCTGGGCCCTCAACGAGGAGTACTACTACGATCCGCAGGGCCGGATGGCGAACTCCAGCCTGCTGGACTACCGGATGCCCACCTCGCTTGACCTCCCGATGATCGATACGGTGCTGGTCGAGGTGCCGAATCCCGGACATCCCTACGGCGCGCGCGGGGTCGGTGAGATTCCGCTGGTGCCGCCCGTGGCCGCCATCGCCAATGCCATCTACGACGCCGTCGGCGTGCGGATTCAGCAGACGCCGATGTCGCCGGGCCGCGTACTGGAGGCGCTCTGGGAGAACGAACCTAAGGCTTAGAGGCCGCTCCCGCGGTGCTCCATCCTCGTTATGCGGAGCAGGACAGGTGCCTGCTTCGCTCCGATACTCGGGTCAGGGACGGGAAGCTCTCTCGATTAGAGGAGGAAAGCGATGGTACAGGTACAGGCGGAGACGACCACCAGACCGCAGTCCCTGGCGGGCATACGGGTGCTGGACTTCACGTGGGTACGCGCCGGCCCGTGGGGCTGCCGGTGGCTGGGCACGCTCGGAGCGGAGGTCATCAAGATCGAGTGGCCTCAGAACCCGGACATGATTCGCAACCCCGGTCTCATGAGCCTGCCGGGCATTGAGCCGAGCCTCAACTCCAACTACATGTTCAATGACACGAACGCCAACAAGCTCGGGGTCACTCTCAACGTCCGCTCAGAGAAGGGCATGGGCATCCTTAAGCGGCTCATCGCCGTTTCGGACGTCATCGTTGAGAACTACAGCTCCCGCGTGCTCCAGAACTGGGGTCTCCCATTCGAGGAGCTGAACAAGATCAAGCCCGGCATCATCTACGTCTCACAGGCGGGTTTCGGCCACACGGGGCGCAACCACACCTACCAGACCATGGGCCCCGTCGCGCAGGCGCTGTCCGGCATGACCCACCTCTCCGGGCTGCCGGGCGAGGAGCCGGCAGGCTGGGGCTGGTCTTACCTGGACGATACCGGCGGCATGTACACCGCGATGGGCGTGCTCACTGCGCTCAACCATCGAAACAGGACCGGCCAGGGGCAGCACGTCGACCTGTCACAGATGATAATCGGCATACCGCTCAATGGCCCTGCGCTCATTGACCTGACCATCAACGGCAGGAGTCTGCGGCGCGAGGGCTTCCCAACCGGCAACCGGGCTCATTGGCCCGGCACGCCGCTGCTGCCCAACTACCGCGGTCCGGTCGTGGCGCCTCACAACGCCTATCGAACAAAGGGCGGCGGCTACTACGATTGGTGTACCATCGCGTGCTTCTCCGACGCCGAGTGGTGCAGCCTTGTAGAGGTGATGGGCTCGCCGGAGTGGGCTACGGACGACAGGTTTGCCACTGTCCGAGGCCGCCTCGAGCACCAGGAAGAGCTGGACCAACTCATCGAGTCCTGGACGCTCACAGTGGAGCGGTATGAGATCATGGAGCGCTGCCAGGCCGCCGGGGTTCGATCCATGCCGGTCCAGAGCAACAAGGACCGCGTGGCCAACGACCCACAGCTGCGGCATCGAGAGATGTACAAGGAGATGGAGCATCCCCTCCTGGGCACGCACCTGTTCCAGAACGCGCCCTTCAAGATGTCGGACTCGCCCGCCTTCAACCACCGTCCGGCCCCGATGATCGGCCAGCACAACCGGCTGATCTTCGAGGGCCTGCTGGGAATGTCGCACGACGAGCTGGTCGAATGCTACGATGACGGAACCTTCTGGCCATCCTCGATGGACCGCTACCCGTACGTGGATGAGCTGATGGAGGCGGGGCCGCTGACGCCGGAGGAGGCCGCCGAGGTAGCCACGCCCAGGCCGTTGCACGAGGCGGACGCCTCGCAGAGGAACGGCGCCGACGCTGTAGACCACGGCCCTCTGCACGGCCTTCGCGTGCTAGAGCTCTCGGACGAGAAGGCGCAGTGGGCCGGCAAGCTCATGGCCGACTTCGGGGCCGACGTCATCAAGATCGAGCCGCCCGGCGGCGAATCAACCCGCACGGTCGGGCCGTTCTACCAGGACGTGCCAAACCGGGAGCGGAGTCTCTACTTCTGGCACTACAACACGTCCAAGCGCGGCATTACGCTGGACCTGGATTCAGAGGACGGCCGAGGCCTGTTCCGCAGGCTGGCGGAGGGCGCTGACGTCATTCTGGAAACGTTCAAGCCCGGCTACCTGCCTTCCCTGGGTCTGGGGTACGACGACCTGAAGGAGAGCAACCCCGGCCTGATCATGTGCTCGCTGACGCCGTTCGGCCAGAGCGGCCCGTGGAGCGGCTTCGTGACGAGCGACCTGATCCAGCTGTCGGCGGGCGGCCAGATGGGCTGCTGCGGCTACAACGAAGAGGACGTCGACGACCCACCTCCCATTGCCGGCGGCGGAGGCCAGGCGTGGCACATGGGCAGCCACTACGCCTACATTGCCATGATGGCGGCGCTCAACCAGCGGGCCGTCACCGGACGCGGCCAGTACATCGACTCCGCCGTCCACGACGCCTGCGCCCTCACCACGGAGATGCACGTCCTGACCTACATCTACACCGGCGAGGAGGTCCGGCGCAACACCGGCCGGCACGCCTCGTCTCCTACCGGCTTCACGCAGCCCAAGAGCCAGCTGCGGTGCAGCGACGGCAAGTACGTGAACGCATCGCTGCCCCCGCTGCGCCTCACTCCCGCGCAAGTGAAGACTCTGGCGGAGTGGATGGACGGCTACGGCATGGCAGGAGACCTGATGGACGAGAAGTACCAGGACCCGGAGACCATCCGCGAGAATGGGGCGTACATCCATGGCCTGTTCGTGAAGTTCGTGGGAAGCCGGACACAGGACGAGATCTACCATGGTGGGCAGGAGCGCGGCTTCACGTGGGGCGCAATCCGCGCGCCGGACGACCTTGTGGAGGACGGCCACCTGAACGACCGCGGCTTCTGGACGCCGGTGGAGCACCCGGAGCTGGGCGAGACCTTCACGTATCCGGGCCCTGCGGGCATCTACAACGGCTCGCCGTGGCGCATCTCACGGAGGGCGCCCTTGGTTGGCGAGCACAACGCGGAGGTGCTTTGCGGAGAGCTTGGCCTGACGGCCGCGGAGCTGTCGGTACTGGCTGAAAGCGGAGCGGTCTAAGCCGGGGTGCCGCAACGTGCGGACGGTCGGTGTCACTGTCGTCGCTGCGCTTACCGCGCTGGTGGCGGTGGCCTGCAACGCGCCGCCTCCAACGCCGACCGAGGCGCCAACGCCTACTCCTGCCTCAGAGATTGCCGCGTCCGAGCCCGTCGCAATCGCCTTCGCTGACCGGAACCTGGAGAGGGCCGTAAGGGACGCCATGGGGCTGTCCAGAACGGCGGCAATCACTGAGGCCGATGTGTCCGGGCTCACGAGCCTGGACGCCACCGCGCGAGACATCGACGACCTTGACGGCATACAGGGGCTGACGGGCCTAACGGAACTCTACCTGCACTTCAACCATATAGAGGATCTCTCGCCGCTGTCGAACCTGACCGAACTGAAGCGGCTTGACGTCAGGACCAATGCCGTCAGCGACCTGTCGCCCCTCGCATCGCTCACGAACCTTACGGAGCTGAGCCTCCGCTCCAACGAGGTCAGGGACGTCTCGTCTCTGGCCGGCCTGACAGGGCTGGAGACTCTGGATCTGGGGACTAACAAGATAGCGGACATCTCTTCCCTTTCGTCCCTTACTAGCCTCACTTGGCTCAACGTGAAGGAGAACCGCATCGAGGACGCGTCGTCCCTGGCGTCTCTCACCAAGCTCACGCAGCTCTACCTCCACTGGAACAAGGTTGGCGATCTGACACCGCTCAGCTCACTGATCCGGCTCAGGGCCTTGGGTTTGGGCGCCAACGGGATCGAAGACCTTTCGCCCCTGGAGCCGCTCGTTAATTTGGAGCTGCTCCAACTGTGGGGCAACGACGTAGACGACCTATCACCCCTGGCCAACATGACCGGCCTCACCGAGTTGCATCTCTGGCGCAACCGGGTGAGCGACGTTTCGCCGCTTGCCTCAATGACCAGGCTCAGACGGCTGGAGCTTTGGGAAAACGAGGTGAGCGACATTTCGCCGCTGGCCTCGATGTCGTCGCTCACCGATCTTCTGTTGTGGGACAACCAGGTGAGCGACATAACGGTCCTGGCGTCCACCACAAGCCTCACGCACGCTCATCTGGACCAGAACCGGATATCTGATCTGTGGCCTCTGGCTTCCCTCCCCCGCCTGAAAACCCTTGACGTAACGGAGAACCGGGTGCATGACGTCTCTCCGCTGCGCACCTTAACCACCCTGACTGTGCTGAACTTGAGCGGAAACCTGATTGTTGACGTAACGCCCCTGGCGACCCTCGTAAACCTTGAATCCCTCAACGTGGGTGACAACGAGATTGTGTACTTCGAGCCGCTCTCGGGGCTGACCGGTCTGACCAGCCTGTCCCTGGACAGAAATGAGATTGCGGACATTTCCCCGCTGGCTCCGCTCACGGGGCTGACGCTTCTCGACCTGAGCCATAACGGAATAGAGGACGTGTCCGTTCTGGCGACCCTGACCAACCTGGAGGAACTCCACATTCAGTCCAACCGGATAGCGGACATAGGGCCGCTGGTGGAGAACCCCGGACTGGGCTGGGGCGACGTCGTAGAGTTAAGGTACAACAAGCTGGATCTCATGGAGGGACTTGAGGCCTGGGAGGACGTGGAACAACTACGGGCGCGCGGCGTGGAGGTGCGTCAGAGGTAGCCTCTGCGTGGCGAAGTGTGCGTTCGTGTTGACAAAGTGCAAGGCTGGTGCTACTCTTGCGCCATCTTCCTCAGGAGGCCAGATATGAAGTTACGATATTCGCGCCTTGCTAGTAGGATGGTGATTACGATAATCGCAGCCGCCGCCCTGGTGGCGGCTGTCGCCTGCGGGGAGGATCCAACCCCCACACCTGTACCCACGTCAACACCCAGCCCTACCAACACGCCTGCGGCCACAAACACTCCCGAAATGATAGAGCCCACGGCAACCGCCGTTCCGGAAGTGGCTACGGACGCCTTCCGGGAGGACTGGGTGAACTATCTCAAGACCCATCCCGGCTATCAGGCCGAGTGGGGAGAGCCCCAGTACGGTGGCGTCGTCAGGCTGAGCGGTCCCGCCAACCCCACCCGCTCTCAGATCACGCTGGGTTGGAGCGCCTTCATCAACCTGTCCTTTGAGGCGCACAACAGCCTGCTCATGTTCGATCCCTGGCTGGAGCAGGACGACGGAGTGTTCTGCGACCTGTGCGAGAGCTGGGAGGTGTCGGAGGACGGCAAGACCTACACATTCAAGCTCAGGGACAACGTGCAGTTCCACTCCGAGGGACACGCCAAGGACATGGGCGCGCCCGGCTTCGGGACGGAGCTCGTGTGCGAAGACGTGAAGCACAGCATGGAATGGTTCGCATCGCCGCCGGAAGGAACCGTTGCCAGCACTGCTGCCGCCGGCAAGGAGAAGATGGGACACCTGGACGAAGTCACGTGCCCGGACGGCCCGGAGGGCAAGACCGTGGTGCTGAACTTCGCCATGTTCAGGAATCCCACGACGGGCTGGCTGGCCTCCGGCATCGCCATCTGGGACAAGGACTACAGGGAATGGATGGATGCGGAGCACCCGGCCGTCCAGTCCAGCGGTGAGGAGCTGGGCTACCTCCTGGACATGGGCACCGGCCCGCAGATCCCCGTGTCCTGGGAGCCGGAAGTGGTGCTGAAGAGCCGCACCAATCCGAACTACTGGATAAAGGGCGCGCCGCTGGTGGACGGCTACGAGTTCTACCCCATCCTGGACTACAACACCAAGTTCACGTCCTTCATCACGGGTAAGATTGACCACGCCGGCCACGGCAGCAGCGGCCTGACCAAGGCCCAGGTCAAGCAGATTCAGGAGAGCTACCCGGACTACACGGTCCACGAGGTGCAGTACAACCACATATCCCAGCTGCCCATGAACCCCTTCAGGCCGCCCTTCGACGAGTGGAAGGTCCGCTGGGCCGTCCACCTTGCTCTGGACAGGCAGGCCTGGCTGGAGTTCAACAAGGCGGGCACCCTCAACATGGCTGCGCACAACTACTACCTCCATCGAGCCAGCCCGTGGTCATGGCCTGAGGAGGAGTTCCTGAAGTTCCCCGGCTGGAGGGCCGACCAGAAGGACGCGGACATAGCCGAGGCCAACCGCATCCTGGACGAGGTCTTCGGACCCGGGGAGCGTCCCAAGGATACGGAGATGACTATCTGGACGCTGCTCAGCCGCCGTGAGATTGGCGTGTGGGCTCTGGACCAGTTCAGGGAGTCCCTGGGCTGGGAGCTGGATGCCAGGTTCGTAGAGGTGGGCGAGTGGATCCAGAAGCGCCAGGAGGGCACCTTCGTCCTCCAGCCGGACGCAGCCCCGATGCACGGCATGGGGTACATTCCGGACCCCAGCGACGGCTTCTTCGGCGCTCACTCCAAGACGGGCACCAGACCGGACGCCTACGTCCGGGCCTGGAAGGGAGAGAACGAGGGCAAGGAGCTCCAGCCCGAGCTGGACAGGATAGACGCCCTCATTGAGGCGCAGGACATCGAAACCGACCAGGCGATTCGCCTGCCGGCGGTCCGGGAGCTGTCCAAGTACATGATCGAGGAGCGCACAACCGGCGTGTTCCTGGGCGCCATGAACGTTGCCTGGGGCACCGCGCCAAGGCTGCAGGGCACCCACTTCTACAGGCTGGGGACCTACTCCCAGCAGCGCCTCTACGACCGGTGGTGGATCAACGAGTAGCCGGCGCTCGACTGACGAAGAAGCTGCTCTGCGTCCGCGGAGTGTGTGATATGATGACGGCCAATTATGGGGCAAGAACCGCCCCAGAATTGGCCCGCGATGGTGGAAGGGGCGGAGTGACCCTCTTTGAGGGGAATACAGGACACAGTTCCGCCAACAAGGTGGCAAAGCTCGCCGAATAAGCGGCCCAGAGATCAGGAGGCAATATGACCGAGTACATCCTTCGCAGGTTGCTGCTGGGGGTACTGACCGCGTTCCTGGTGTCCATACTGGTCTTTACCCTTCTTCGCATCGCTCCCGGCGACGTGGTGGACGCCATCCTTGGAGGCGAAGGCGAGGTCTACTCCGATGAGGTGAGGGAGGCGCTCCGCGAGCAGCTGGGCCTGAACAGGCCGCTTCCCATTCAGTACTTTACCTTCATGCGGGACTTTGTCACCCTGCAGTGGGGAGAGTCACTCCGAAACAACACGGAGATCTGGCCGCAGATCCAGAAGAAGCTGCCCATCACCCTGGAGCTCTCCGTGATGACGTTGCTCATCTCCATAGTCATGGGAATACCCATCGGGACACTTATGGCCCTGTATCGTGACACGTGGGTGGACTACCTGCTCCGCGTGTTCTCCCTGGCGGGCCTGTCCATTCCGAACTTCTGGACCGCCACCATGATAATCCTTGGAGGCGCCTTCTTCCTCAACTGGAGCCCGCGGCTGGAGTACATATCTCCCTTTGAGGATCCGCGGGCCAACTTCGTCATGTTCTTTTGGCCGGCCCTGGCGGCGGGATGGGTTGGTCAGGCTACTCAGGCCAGGATGATGCGTTCCACCATGCTGGAGGTCCTGCGCCAGGACTACATTCGGACCGCACACGCAAAGGGACTGAGGTACTACGTGGTGGTCTATCGCCACGCCCTGAAGAACGCCCTTCTGCCGGTGATCACCATAATCGGGATAACTGTGGCGCTGATCCTGGGCGGAACGGTCATCATTGAGACCATCTTCCAGCTGCCCGGGCTGTCCCGGTACCTGGTGCAGAGCCTTCAGAACTGGGACTACACCGTGGTCCAGACCGTGGTGCTGTTCCTTTCGATATGGATCGTGCTGTCCAACCTTGTGGTTGACCTGGCCTACGGCTGGCTGGACCCCAGGATTCGATACGACTAGGCCGGCACCGGCGCAGCCGCCCCATGGAGGCGGCGTCAAGGAGGCGCGATGGCGACTCGGGAAGAGAGACTGGAACCACTGGCACGCCGGACCAGGGCGACTCTGTCGGCACGCCTGCTGAAGGGGCTGACCAACTTCATTGTCAGAAAGCCACTGGGCGCGTTTGGGGCAGCCATTATCCTGGCCATGGTGTTTATGGCCCTGGCGGCGCCCTGGATCTCGGGAGACCCAAACAAGTGGCACATAAGCGACGCCATGTACGGTCCTTCGCTCAAGTACTGGCTGGGAACCAACGACCTGGGCCAGGACATGTGGGCGATGATAGTGAGAGGCGCCAGAGTGTCGCTCTACGTGGGATTCCTGTCAGTGGCCCTTGGTTCCTGCACAGGCGGGATCATAGGGCTGGTCAGCGCCTACTATGGCGGGAAGGTGGACATAAGCATTCAGAGGCTCATGGACGCTCTCATGTCCATACCCACTCTCATCCTGGCTCTCGCGATCATGGCTGCACTCGGCCAGTCACTCAACAATGTGGTCCTGGCAATCGGTATCGTGCAGATACCCAGGGCAAACCGGATTGTGCGCTCTCAGGCTCTGTCCGTAAAGGAGTCGGAGTTTGCCCTGGCGGCCCGTTCCATCGGCGCGGGTGACATGCGAATAATGCTGTACCACATACTTCCCCAGTGCATGGCTCCGTGGCTGATCATAGCCTCCGCGGGCCTCGGCACTGCCATCATCTCGGAGGCCTCCCTGAGCTTCCTGGGAATGGGAGTGCCTCCCACCGTGCCGACCTGGGGAGGAATGCTCTCCACTCGAGGCAGGGAGTTCTTCATAGACAACCCCTGGATGGCCATATGGCCGGGGGTGGCCATATCGCTGGCTGTCTACGGCTTCAACCTCTTTGGAGACGCGCTGCGCGACGTGCTGGATCCGAGGCTGCGCGGCCTTTAGGCGGGATATCGCTGCAGGATTCGGGAGGGGGAGGAGCGCTCCAAGTCGGGAAGCGGGGCGTTCAAGAACTGGGGTGACTAGTCCGGTTATCGGCGTGCGACGATCGTCAGGCGGTTCTGATCGTTTTCGCGCTTGTAGTGCATCTGGTCCATCAGGGTCTTCACCAGGTGTACGCCCAGTCCGCCTATTCGCCGCTCTTCCACGGCAGCTTCCAGGTCAGGCTCCGGTGCGTCGCTAAGCGGGTCGAAGGGTTTACCGCTGTCCACTATCTCTATGGTGATGGCGTCAGAGTCAGAGGTTACGTTGATCTCGATGTCCTGCATGTTGTCATCGTAGCCGTAGTCCATGACGTTGAGGACCAGTTCCTCCAGCGCGAGGTGCACACGATACGAGAAGTCCGGGGCCCACTCCTCACGCTCCGCCATCCCTTCTACGGCTTCTATGACCTCCCCCAGTTGGGCGCGGTCACTCTTGACCTTCAGAGAAATTGCTTCACTCACTGTTGGTACTCGCCTACGCTCAGGATCAGGCATGTAATGTCGTCGGACTGAGGAGTGCCGTCGGCAAAGTTACGCACCGCTTCGAACACGGCATCGCTGGCCTGCTGGGCATCCTTGGGCGCGCCGCCCGCGAAGATGCCGAGCAGCCGGTCGTTTCCAAACTCCTCGTCTACGCTGTTCATGGCTTCCGTGACGCCGTCCGTGTAGAGCACCACGGTCTCGCCGGGCGCAAGCGTGGTTACGACTTCTTCGTACGGGAAGTCCGGCATGAGTCCCAGGGCAAGTCCCGAGCTGAGAGTCAACAATTCAGACGTGCCGTCCCTGCGGATAACGAGCGGGGGATTGTGGCCGCCGTTGGCTATGGTGAGATGGCCAGTCTCCGGGTTGTAGACGGCATACAGGACGGTCACAAACATGGAGGACTCGTTGTCTTCCTGCAACAGGTTGTTGACCTCCGTGAGCACGCTCTTGGGTTCCATGTGGCCGATCGCCGCCCCCTTGAGCAGTGTGCGCGCGGACATCATGAACAGGGCCGCAGGCACTCCCTTGCCGGAGACGTCCGCAATCGCAAGGCCGACGCGGTCATTGTCCAAGCGAACAACGTCAAAGAAGTCACCGCCCACGCTGCGAGCGGGGTCCATGCTGGCGAAGACCTGGTAGGTACGGCCTGAAGGGAAGTGGATTGGAAGAATGGACTGCTGCATTTCCGATGCCACGTCCAGCTCGTTCTGGATCGCTACCAGCTTGTCGCGGGAGGCGAGGGCCTCTCTCCACTGAACGATGTTGGCCAACGTTCGCTCTATGGTGACCTCAAGGTCCTCGAAGTCGATAGGCTTGGTGACGAAGTCAAAAGCACCGCGGTTCATTGCGGTGCGAATGTTCTTCATGTCGCCGTATGCGGAAATGATGACGGCGCGGAGCTCCGGGTCTAGCTTGGAGATCTGCTCCAGGAGGGTCAGTCCGTCCATCTGGGGCATGTTGATGTCGGACAGTACCATGTCAATTTCCGAATCGTCCCGCAGCCGCTCCAACGCCTCAACGCCGTTCTGAGCGAACACGAACGAGTACTTGCCGGCGCGAATCTGCCGCCTCATTCGCTGCAGGACCAGCGGCTCGACGTCCGGTTCGTCGTCTACCACCAGGATCTTGTAGGGTTGCTGATCTTCCGTAGTCATATCTGGAAATGTCGGCTTGATGATGGAGCAAGAGCCGCCCAAGGCTTGACCACTCGAGCGCGGAAGCACGGTTGGAGGCGCGCCAAGTGACCTTCCGCGGGGGATGCGCTGCTATCGAGCAATAGCCGAGAGTGCGTCGGACTGAGCAGCATGCGTAGGAATGATCTTGTCGAAGCCACTGATCTGAAACACCTCGCTGATGGCGCTGGAGAGGGAGCAGACTCCGAACTTTGCGCCCTTGCCCTGTAGCTGCTTGGAGATCAGGAGAATGACCCGGAGGCCGGCGCTGCTGATGTAGGAGAGGTTCTCCAAGTCCAGGATCATTGCGTTGGCGTTGTCCTTGAGGAGTGTCTCCAGGGCGTCCTGAAACTCCCTGGCGTTGGCTCCGTCAACTCGGCCCGCGGTGTTGGCTATTAGCACACCGCCCTTGATTTCGCCTTGTACGGTGAGGTTCTTGGTGTCGGCAACTGTCCAGGTAGCTCCGCTTTCCTGAGTCATGGGCAAATGCTCCTTTAAGGTGGATAGCCGTGGATTGCTCTTGCTCTGTCGGTTGGCAGATTACCTGCCTTCCAAGCGAGTGGTACGCAGCACCCGGTCTCACCGTCGCCGCTATCCGCTCACTTGCCCGGAATATAAGCACACCTCAGGGGCCGGAAGGCCCACTGGCGTTCTGCGCAATTATAAGCCTCGCAGGATGGGTGGTCAATAGGGTGTATCAGTTCAGCTTGTTGGGCTTGGCGCGGTAGCCTGGGTGTCGTCGACACGCACGAGAAGCATGCGATTGAATTGACTCTCCTCTCAAGAGACTCTGGTTGGTAATGGGTCTCGCCGTGTTGACATCTCACAGCTATGGGTGTAGACTTCGTATCATCCAGTTTGAGCATTCGGCGTACTTACGCACAATTTAATCGATACACAATACCATGAGTCAAGCGCAGACCCTTCGCCCTGACCTCATTGCCGTACTGGAGGACCAGGGATACAGAATCACGGCCCCGCGTCAGGCCATAGTCCAGCTGCTGGAGCACAAGCAGGAGGGCTTCACGGCCGAGGAGATCATCGCAGACCTAGACTCGGTCGGCCGCGCCACCGTTTACAGGACCATCAAGCTGCTGCTGAGGGCCGGCGTAGTCTGTAAGCTCGCCACCATGGACGGCGCTCCCAAGTACAGCCTCTCC
Organism: Chloroflexota bacterium; assembly: GCA_028877205.1. GTDB lineage: Bacteria > Chloroflexota > Dehalococcoidia > Lucifugimonadales > UBA2985 > JAPPHY01. Next base: position 165,978 of record JAPPHY010000003.1, read on the forward strand.
CGCGCCGAACATCACCACCACACGGTCTGCGTCTCCTGTGGAGCCGTGGGCGAGTTCCGGGCCGCAACCGTAGAGCGACTCCTGCGAGGCCTGGCCGGCGACATACCCGGCCGCATCCTCGGGCATCGCATCGAGTTCTACATCACGTGCGCAGCGTGTCTGCCGGTCGATAGCAACTGAGCGCGTTCCATGATGGACATTCCGGTATGAACAAGCCTTCGCACATGATGATACTGCATATCACTACCGGCCGGGCCAAGACTGAAGGGCCCGGCCGAAGCTGCTAGACGAAGAGTTCCGGAAGGAGAAAGATGGTCCAACTGCCACTGATACTGAGACTCAGATACGCTCCGCTGGGGCGGCTGGTGCGAGCGTGGTCGCTCGTCGTGGCGCTTGCGGCGGTCGCGATCTTTGGCGCATGTGCCGGCGAGGACCCCACGCCGACCACCGCGCCGACGGCGACAACCGCGCCCACTCCCACGGCCGCTCCAACCGCTACGCCGGAACCCCCTCCTCTGCAGGTTGTCACCACCACCAACATCATGGCAGACTGGGTTGAGAACATCGGCGGCGGTCACGTTGAAGTTACCAGCCTGCTGGGCGAGGGCGCGGACCCGCACACCTATCAGCCCGGAGCCCGCGACGTCACCGCCATCGCCGACGCCGACCTGGTGCTGAGCGTTGGCTTGGGCCTGGAGGGCGCTTGGTTGGTGGAGCTGCTGCAGAACGCCGCCCGAGACGCATCGACGGTTATTGACTTCGACGAGACCATCGACCCCATCGAGTTCGGCGAGACTCACATTGAAGATGTCCACCTGCTGGAGGAGCTCAGCCACGTTGTCCACGAGGTGGAGGAAGGCGAAATCTCCGCGGAAGAGGGCCTTGCGGAGATCAAGGCAGCGATAGAGGCCTTTGAGGCCGCTGAGGAAGACCACCACGAGGAAGGCGAGCAGGGCGAGGAAGAGGAAGAGGACCACGAAGAGGGTGAGGAGAAGGAAGGCGAAGAAGAGGAGCATCACGACGAGGAGGGAGAGGAGATCAGCGCGATGGTTCTCGAGCTGATCACGGAAGTGGAGGAAGGACACATGGATGCCGAGGAAGCCATCGAAGAGATCGAGCACCTCACCGAGGAAGGCGAGGGTGAGCACGAGGGCCACGGGCACGGCATCTTCGATCCCCACTTCTGGTTCGATCCGCTGCGCGTCAAGGTGGCAGTGGACGACATCGCCGCCCGCCTTTCTGAGCTGGACCCAGACAACGCGAGCGTCTACTTCGAGAATGCCTCAGAGTACGGGAAGAAGCTCGACGAGCTGCACGCATGGACGCTGGAACAGGTGGCGGTGGTGCCGCAGGAGCGCAGGCTGCTCGTGACCTCTCACGACAGCTTTGGCTACTTCGCAGACCTGTACGGCTTCGAAGTAGTGGGCGTGGTGCTGTCCATAACCACCGACGTGGAGCCTTCCGCGGAGCACCTAGTGGAACTGGTGCACGAGGTGGAGGAGCTAGGAGTGCCTGCCGTGTTCGGCGAGACAACGGTGAGTGAGAGGCTCGCTCAGACCGTCGCGGATGAGTCGGGGGCAACACTGGTTCGCCTGTACTCCGGTTCGCTGGGCGCCGGCGGCAGCGGCGCCGATACCTACCTGGACATGGTGCGCACGAACGTGGACCGCATCGTCAACGCCCTTAAGTGAGGCCGATAGGGACAAACAACTAGCACTGTATACACACCCCCTCCACTGCGCCGCTCATCCGGTCCGTCAAGCCTGGAATGAGCGGCGCAGCCGCGCCCAGCGATTGACGGCGCGAAGGAGCGACACTACAATCGCTGCATTCCGGCGCGCTACAGACCCTGCCGCCGCGGCGAAAGGACATCCCGCATGAAGATAGGTCTCATCTCGGACACTCAGTACCCTTCGGCGGAACTCTCGCCCAACCTGAGGACGGCCTTCGAAGGAGTCGATCTCATCCTCCACTCCGGTGACATCCTGATTCCCGCCTGCCTGGACCTGCTGGAGGAAATCGCTCCGGTGATGGCCGTAGAGACTGGAGCCGAGCGGCAGTTTGCCGGGGACTCCAGGGTGGCGGAGCACCACCGCGTGGTGGAGGCGGAGGGCCACTCCATCGGCATGGTGCACGAGTTGTCCATCCCTCACATCATCGCTCTGGAGGTCCTGCCGGGTGTGATTGGGAATCGCTTCCCGCCGGACGCATCGCTGCCGGACGCCCTGGCCCAGGTGTTCGGTGAGAAGGTGGATATTGTGATGTGCGGTTTCTCGCACGTCAGCTTCATCGAGGAGCACCAGGGGATAATGATCATTAACCCAGGCTCCGCAACGTGGCCCAACCAGCGCGTGATGCCGGGCACCGTGGCCGTCCTGGAGCTGACGCCGGACAGCCGGGAGGCGCGGATCATCGACCTGAACGCGATGAGCTAGCGGGCCGGCCGCTCACGGACAAGCCCAGAGTTGGCTCGGAGAATTAGTCGTAGCCACTCCTGCGGAGGCAGGAATCCACGACGTGGACGCACTTTGAGATGGATTCCCGCTACCGCATCAAGTGCGGGACAGGTTGCGCGGGAATGGCGGGAGAAGGGGAGGTCGGGAGCCTACGCGCCGGGGGCCATTGTCCTGATGAGCTCCGGACGGATGCGCACCATAATATCGGCGATGTGGAAGTGGCGGTTCAGCACGTAAAAGTGAATACCCGCCACGTTGTGCTCCAGCAAGTCTGAGGCCTGCTCGGCCGTGTGCGAAATACCCACCTCGTGGACCTGCGCCTCATCGTCGCCCGCCTCCTCCAGCCGCCGCATGAGGCCCTCGGGAATGGTGGCGCCGCACATGCCGGTGATGCGCTTGATCTGGTCCACGTTCAGTATGGGCATCAGTCCCGGTACGATTGGCTGGCGAATGCCGATAGCGCGGCACCTCTCCACGAAGTCGTAGAAGTCCTGGTTGTCGTAGAAGAGCTGGGTGATGATCACGTCCGCTCCGCTGTCCACCTTGCGCTTCAGGTGCTGCAGGTCGGTCTCGGAGTCCGGGGCCTCCTGGTGCGTCTCCGGGTATCCCGCGACGGCTATGCCGAAGCCCCCGTGGCGCTTCACGTGCTCCACAAGCTCATGGCCGTGGCTGTAGCCGTCGGCGGGCGGCTTGAAGGTGGTTTCCCCGCGGGGCGGGTCGCCGCGCAGCGCCACGATGTTCTCGATGTTCTGCGCCTGGATGTCGTCGAGCAGCCGCTCGATGTCGTCCCGGCTAGAGCCCACGCAGGTGAGGTGGTGCGCCGCCTCCATGCCAAGCCGGTTCTTGATCAGGGACGCAACCTCCAGCGTGCGCTCGCGGGTGCTGCCCATAGCGCCATAGGTGACAGTCAGTAGAGAAGGCCCCAGGCGGAGGAGCCGCGGAATGCGCTCTTCCAGCTCGGCCATGGCAGAGTCGGTACGCGGCGGGAACAGCTCGAACGAGAGTGCAGGCTGTCCGGTCGCGTAAACGTCGGCAAACTTCATGGCTGTTGCTCGTCGAAGGGCCGCATGGCCCCGAGTCTTCGGGCGCGGTGCGCTACAGGAGCGCTCCCAGGACCACGCCTCCCGCAATTGCGGAGCCGAGCACGCCGGCCACGTTGGGCCCCATCGCGTGCACTATGAGCCAGTTATCGCTGTCCGACTCCTGCCCTACCGAGTGGGCCACGCGGGCAGCCATTGGCACTGCCGACACCCCCGCCGCCCCTATCAGCGGGTTGATCTTTCGCCCGGAGGCCAGATACATGATCTTGCCGAGCAGTACGCCGGAGACCGTGGCGATGGCAAACGCGAACAGGCCCAGGGCGAATATGCCAAAGGTGTGAGGCTCAAGGAACCGGTCGGCCGTCATGGTGGAGCCGACCGCCAGGCCCAGGAAGATGGTGGTCACGTTTATGAGCTCGTTCTGGGAGGCCTTGGCCAGGCGCTCAACTACTCCGGCCTCTCTCAGGATGTTGCCGAACATGAGCATTCCCACCAGTGGGGCGGCTTTGGGCGCTACGAGGCTGGCCAGGATGATGACGATGATTGGGAATAGGATCCTGGCCTTGTAGGAGGCGGCGCGGGAGGGATACGGCATCTTGACCTGTCGCTCACGGCGTGTCGTGAGCAGCTTCATGATGGGTGGTTGAAGAAGCGGCACCAGCGCCATGTAGGAGTAAGCGGCTACGGCAATAGGTCCCCACAGGTCGGGGTCGGCAAGCTGCGTGGACACGAAGATAGTCGTGGGGCCGTCGGCGGAGCCAATGATGCCGATGGCTCCCGCGTTGTTCAGGTCCCAGCCAAGCAGCAGGGCGGCCATGATGGCCGCGAATATGCCGAACTGCGCCGCCGCGCCCAGGAGCACGGTGGTTGGGTTCTGCAAGAGCGGCGTGAAGTCCGTGAGCGCGCCCACGCCCAGGAACATGAGGAGCGGGAACAGCTCGTTGTCCAGTCCAACCTTGCGCAGGATGCCCAGGAAGCCGTCCTCTTCAGCGATGCCGGCTGCGGGAAGGTTGGCAAGCAGTACCCCAATGCCTATGGGAAGCAGGAGTAGGGGCTCGTACTTGCGGGCCAGCCCCAGGTACACCAGCAGAAGGGCTACGGCCATCATCGCGACCGCTCCCCACGTCAGGTCCGGTATTGCGCCAAGTGTCTCGCCGAACATGCTACGCCCCCCCGCCTCTGGATGATGGGTATGCGCTGTGCGCCCTGTGACCGTAGGCGGACGGCCTCCGTCCCTGGCTCTGCCACAGGGCGGCCCTTCCCAGGATGCCCCAGTTGCTCGTCGGCTGCGACGGCTGCGTGTCTGCCTGCGAAGCGGCGGCGACGGACGGGGTGGGACTGGCACCGGCGCGCTCTGCCTCTTCCTGCTCCATTGCCAGGTACACTGCCACGGCCAACGCTGCTACTTTCGATCCGGGCACGCCGTCTCGTGCCGGCGCGGCGATTGCGTCGGGCTGAGGCACAGGGGCCGATCCGGTAGCCGGCGCCGCAGCCGCTTCGATGGGCGCGGGCGGCTCGGCAACCGGCGCGGCGGCTTCATCCTGAGCCGCCGGCGCGTGCGTATCAGGAACTTCGACGGCCTCTTCGGCTTCCTCGCCAGGGAAGAACCTGCCGAGCGCGAAGAGTATGACCATCAGCGCGACCAGCGTGGCGAACACCAGGCCCATGCCTGCACCGGCAAGCCTGAGGCCCTCGGCAAACTCCGCGCTCATGCCTGTTCCCCTCCGGCAGCGCTAGCGGCCAGCTCTGCGGCCGCACCGCGCTTGCTGCCCTGCGAGACCTGGCCAAGAAAGCGAGAGCCCCTTGGCTCCCGGTCCAGGACGTAGTGCAGCAACGCCTCCATCAGGCGTCTCATCTCGGTCAGGGTCTCGTCGTCCAGTCGAAGCTTCACCGCGTCCTCGATGCGCTCGCACCTCTGGAGGAATCGCAGGACCTTGAGCGTGTTCAGGGACAGGGGCAGAACGGTTACGCCCGCAGGGTGGCACCCGTCGCAGAGGCATCCCCCCTGCCCGGGCGCGAAGCGATGGCGGCCCGGCTCCAGGGGCGTTTCGCACTCCACGCAGCGGTGGAGTTCCGGCATGAATCCGCTGTGTCCAAGCAGTTTCAGCTGGAAGTGGGGAAGCAGGGCCGGAGCTGCAGGGCCGTCCAGCGACCGCAGGGTCTCCAGCAGCAGCCGGTAAATGGGGTAGTTGGACTGGCCCTCCGGCGTTGAGGCTTCCACCAGTTCCGCCATGTAGATGGCCTGCGAAAGCCTGTCCAGGTCCTCCCTGACGGCGCGGAATCCCTCCAGCACCTCGGCCTGCTGTACGGAGTCAAGGCTCTGCCCGCGCGCCACGAGCAGCGACGAACGCATTAGAGGCTCCAGGTGGCCTCCCAGTCGGCTCTTGATCTTCCGCGCGCCCCTTGCGACGGCGCGGAGCTTGCCCTGGTTGGGCGTATACAGAGTGACCAGGTAGTCGGCCTCTCCCAGCGGGAGGTGCTTGAGCACGATGGCCTCGGTCTTGTGTATGCGTGGTTGAGTGGTCATGGCTTCTGCGAGGCTTCTAGATCTCCTGCCGTCCCTCTAGGGCGCGGCTGAGCGTCACGGAGTCGGCAAACTCCAGGTCGCTGCCAACGGGCAGTCCCCGGGCCAGCCGCGTGACCCGCGACACCAGCGGCGACAGCAGCCTGTGGACGTACATCGCAGTACTCTCGCCCTCCAGGCTGGGGTTGGTAGCCAGGATCACCTCCGAAACCTCGCCGTCCCGGAGCCGCTCCAGGAGCTCGCGGATCCGCAGGTTCTCCGGGCCGATGCCCGTCGCCGGCGAGATCGCGCCGTGTAGAACGTGGTACAGCCCTCGATAGGATTGCGTACGCTCCAGAGACAGCACGTCCAGCGGCTCCTCCACAACGCAGATGCGGGAGCGATCCCGGCCAGCGTGCGAGCAGAGGTAGCACGGGCTCTCCTCCGTGATGTTCTGGCACACGCCGCAGAAGACTACTCTCTCCTTGACGGAGATGATGGACTCGGCGAGGGACGCTGCGTCCTCCGCCGGCATGCGTATGAGGTAGTAGGCCAGGCGCTGCGCGCTCTTGGGGCCTATGCCGGGCAGCTTGTGGAACTCCTGTATCAGGCGTGCCAAGGGCGCCGCCACGGATGGTAGGAAATCGTAGGTCATGGGGTTGTCCGGGCAGTGGTCTGCTGTCTCCGCTCGTCCTGATTCTCTACGTCAGCCCCGGTATCTTGAATCCGCCGGTGATGGCCGAGATGCTGTTCTGGGCCATGGCCTGCGCCTTCTCAAGCGCCTCGTTGGTGGCGGCCGTGACCAGGTCCTGGAGCATCTCCACGTCCTCGCTGTCCACCACCTCCGGGGCGATCTCGATCGAGCGTATCCTGAGACTGCCTGTGATCACAACCTTGACCGCGCCGCCGCCGGCGGTGGCCTCCACCTCGGCGTTCTCCAGCTCCTCCTGGGCCTTGGCCAGCCGTGCCTGCATCTGCTGCGCCTGGCGAAGCATGTTCCTATTCATTCTGAGCCTCCTCGGTTCCGGCTTCCTGAACAATCTGGGCGCCCATCGCACGCGCCGCCCGCACCAGGTGGCCCCTGGGAGCGACGGTGCGGCCAGCACCCTGGTCTGCGAGGCACAGGCGCAGGTTGTACTGGACGCCCGTTACGCTTCGCACTGTATCCTGAATCTGCCTGCGGCCGTCCGGGTTGTCGATCTCCTCCTGCAGCCTCTCCATGTTGGGCCGCGTCCTGAACTCCAGCACCAGCGTATCGTCCTCCGTGTAGCGGCTGGAGCAGTCCAGCAGAAGAGCCCGGATGTTGAACTTGTTGGGCTTGAGGACGCGCGTGGCCTTTAGGAGAGCCTCCCACTGGGCTTCGGGCAACCTGCCGTCAGCTTGTTCCTGCTCCCCATGAGCGCCGTTGCCGGCCAAGGCTGGGGTTGCAGGCGGCTGCGGCCTGTACTGCTGGGCGTCCGAGTCCGCGGTGGCGCGGGCTGGGCCGGCGGAAGGCGCGGGCGCGGTTGGGCGAGCGGGCGTGGGCCCCGGTGTCTGCTGCTGTGCGCGGGGCTGAGGCGCCCGCGGCGCGGGCGCAGGTGCAGGAGTCTCCGCCTGTGGGCGGATTGGCGGCGCCGGTTCCAGGCAGCAGTCCAGGAGCGCCAGCTCCAGCGACAGGGTGGACAGCTCGTCCTGGCGTGGGGCGGCGCCCTCGAAGGCGCGGACCGCCCTGAGGACTCGCTCCAGCGTAGTAGCTTGCGCAATCCCGGTCAGCGCCTGCGCCGCCTCCGGCGAGTGCTCCAGGAGCTCGCCTGCGCCTGCGCTCACAAGCAGCAGGCCTCGCAGGTAGTCCTGCACCTGCCGGTGGAAGCGCCGCAGGTCGAGGCCGCGCTCCGCCACGGAGCTGATGGCCTCCAGGCCCTCCCTAGCCTCGCCGCGCAGGACGTGACCGACGAGGGCCAGAGCAATCTCATCGTCGCCCATGCCCAGCATCTCTCGCACATGGGCCAGGCTGACGTCCGAGTCGTGGGAGACGACCAGCTGCTCCAGCAGGTTCTCGGCGTCGCGGAGGCTGCCTGCGGAGCTGCGGGCGAGGGCCTTCAGCGCCTGCGACTCCGCGCGGATGCCTTCGCCTTCGCACAGTTCCGTCAGGCGCGCCTCGATGTCCTCCTGTGACAGGCGGTGAAAGTCGAACCGCTGGCACCTGGATACGACCGTGGCGGGCACCTTGTGCGCCTCCGTGGTGGCCAGGATGAAGATTGCGTGAGCGGGAGGCTCCTCCAGCGTCTTTAGGAGTGCGTTGAAGGCAGGCTCCGTCAGCATGTGGACCTCGTCTACAATGTAGACCTTGAACGCGCCCTCCGCGGGAGTGAAGTGGACCTTCTCGCGCAGGCTGCGGATGTCATCGATGCCGCGGTGGCTGGCGGCGTCGATCTCGATCAGGTCCATCGACCTGGCCTCGTTGACGGCTGAGCAGGTGCGGCACTCGTTGCACGGCTCGCCGTCCCGCGGCTCCAGGCAGCTGACGGCCTTGGCCAGTATGCGCGCGGTGCTGGTCTTGCCCGTGCCACGTGGCCCGCAGAACAGGTAGGCATGCGCCATCCGGCCCTGCACGACCGCCTGCCGCAGCGTACGGGTCACGTGCTCCTGTCCTCGGACGTCCGCCAGCAGGCGGGGGCGCCACTTGCGATAGAATACCTCAGGCAACTTTCTGTCCTGCTCCTGTTACATGGGCACTCGGGCCAGCACGTCGTCCTGAACGGCCCACATGCGCTGCTTATCGTCGTCGTCCGCGTGGTCGTAGCCGAGGAGGTGCAGCACGCCGTGGACAACGAGCAGGGCCATCTCCGCCCTTACGAGCTTGCGGGCTTCCCTGGCCTGCCGCGCCGCCTGCGGGTACGAGATGATTACCTCGCCCACCGGTGCGCTCACCTCCGGTGGCAGGCCGTCAACGCCGTTGTCCTCACCGGATCGCGACTCCCAGAGCGGGAAGGCCAGCACGTCCGTCGTCTCGTCCAGGCCGCGATAGTCACGGTTGAGGCCGTGCACAGTCTCGTCGTCGGCCACCACCAGGCTGATGGAGAGCGGCGACTCCTCGTCCCGCACGTCCAGGGCAAGCTCCACTACCTCACGCAGCCAGGCCCTGGACAGCCTGCGCGAATACGGAGGGAACACCTGAACGTCAATGCTCCGGGAGGGGGCTTGCACCACGGGGCTTCCTCACAACCCAAATGCAGGTATCGACCGCAGCCATCATAACATAGCGCGTTTGCGGGCTACAAGAAAAGCCCGCCGGAGGAGAGGCTGCCTCCATCGACTGGCGAGCCTGCGCAGGCTAAAATGGATGAGATGACGACGCGCCCGGCACGCGCAACTCATGTCGATGAACTTCCTCCCATTCTCACTGCGAACCCCGCTCACCCCGCTGCTACACGCCGCTCGGTGGCTCGCTCCGGCGATGCTGGCCGCGTTTCTTGCGGTGCTCGGCTGCGAAGGCGACCCAGCGCCGGATGTCGCGGTCATCGAGGCGGACCGCCCTGACTGGGTAGGAGCCAGACTTGAGGCGATCAAGGCTATATACGGCCTCACGCCCGAGGGCGAGCGTTTCCTGGAAGAGCACGACCTGCGCTGGATGCGGGGCGAGCCGGGATGGTTCGGGAGCTTTGGCTACGGTCGGTGGACCGGTGTCGGGGAGTCACGCCTGGGCTCGATCATGCATGAGCTGGGCCACGCCTACTGGGGCGCGTTCGGCGTCACAGGCCGCTCGGACTTGAGCTGGGACGACCCGGACGGCCGCCATGAGTCAACCGCTATCCTGCAGCTCCACGCTGACCTGCTGACCTTCATGGCGCAGCCTCCCGACCCGTTCGAGCCTCTGCGAGAGAGGCTGCGCAACCTGCCGGAGGTGCAACTGGGCGACGAGTCCGGCCTGCTACACTTCGGGGAGGCCGACCTGGTGCACACGACGGGAGGCAACCTCCTCCTGATTCCGCCCATTCTGCACAAGTACTTCGACGGCTACCTGGCGGGCGGCTCGTTCGACTCGTGGTACGCGGCGCTGGAGTGGTACCAGGGCCTCTCGCATGAGGACGCCCGCGCGGCGGCCGTCTACTTCGGTCTCGACCACTTGGACTTCGACCTGTACCGCGACCTGTCGCCGGAAGGGCAGACGTCGCTGCCGGAGGGAATCTCGGAGTTTGTGGAGCGCGAAGAGACGCAGCGGCTGGAGGACTTCGCCCTTCAGTTCGACGCCGTCACAGGGCTGGAGGCGGTGGACGGCAGGCGCATGATGCCCGACCTGCTGTTCCTGCGCGGCTACCTGGAGGACAAGCTGGCCCTACACAGGCGTTATCCGGGCGCCCTTGCCGCCCTCGCGGTGCCCGAGGCTGCCGACCTGGAGCGGGTGCTGGACGCATTTGCGGAGCTGGACGGCAAGCAGACGGTTGAGCGCGCCGACCTGCTCGGCCCCCGCATGGAGGAGCCGTTATTCTCGGTGTTCTGGCCGATGGTGGACGGCCGCACGCTGATGGAGTTGCACGCTCGCGGCACCACTCCGCGGGACTCCGACCCCGCGGATCGTACCACGGACGGGGAGATCGAGCGACTGGGGCGGATTGCGGACGCCGCCGCGTCCATCCTGAGGCGCGCCCGCGACGATCTGGATGTCGGCGTGCGTGACCTGGAGGCGCTGCTTCTCGACGTGCTGGAGAGGGACGACCGCGAGGCCGGCATGGTGATCGAGCTGGCGCTGGCGGCCGACCGCGAGCTGGCAGAGACGGTGGTGCTGCGCCTGGACGATGAGATGGTGCGCGCCCTGCTCGCCGAGGAGCCGGGTGTGCTGAGACTGCTACTGCCGCCGGAGCGGCTGCTGCCCATCCTCGGCATCACGGCGGACGCGAGCGCCGGTGACCTGGCGAGCGGAATTCGAGAGCTAATGCAGGCCACGTCCGGCAACTACCGCACCGACCGGCCCTACCTGTCGACGGTGTACGAGCTGGTCGCGGAGCGCGGCGAGGCAAGGCCGGACGAGGCGCTTGACGTGATGCTCGGCTCGGGCCTGTTCGCGGAGGTAATGCTCAGGGAGCGCCCTGCCGAGACGATCGCCATCCTGTCCTCCGACCCGGAGCGGGCGGCTGAGCTCATAGCCGGCACGACCGGCCACGGCCGGACGCCGCAGGCGCTGGTGCACGCCATAGTCTACGAGGACCCGCTGCTGGCCGCGCGTCTGGTGGACTTGATGGGACAGACGCACCCGGAGGCAGCGCGCGAGGCGCTGGTGCAGTTCGCCTACGACTCGCACCGCAAGGCGGCTCTGCCGTCGCTTCGCGTCTCGCCGGAGAACGACGGCGCGTTCATCCTGGCGCTTGCCGGCCTGCAGAGCGACGGCGGCGTGACGGAAACGATAGCCGACGCTATCGCGGCCTACCGTGCGCTTGTGGAGGACGGGACGGCGCCGCCGGACTTCCTGGAGGCGTATGCCGCCACGCTGGAGGAGGCCGCCGCCGCACAAGACGACTCGGCGGACGGAGAACGGCTGCGGCGCATCGTACGGGAGGCGTTCGCGCTGGCGGGCGAGGGGTGATGTGGTAAGCTACTCAGCTTCGCGGACGGTGAGGGCGGTGTTGGCCTTCACGTCCTGCAGGCGCGTCACTTTGCCGCTGGGCCACACCACCTCGATCTCATCCACCGTCGACATGCTGCCCAGCCCGCAGAGGATGTCCCGGCCGTTGCCGCCCAGGTAGCCGGAGCCGCCGCGCACCTCCGCGATCTGGCTCCACTCGTCCGTGTGGAAGGTCACGCGGGCACCGATGCCGTCGCGGTTGGCCGCCGAGCCCTCTAGGTGCAGCATCACCCAGTTGTTCTGTCCGGCTAGCTCGTTGCGATAAAGGGCGTTGTCGCCGTCGGCGTTGACCACGTAGAAGTCGATAGCGCCGTCGCCGTCGAAGTCGCCAACGGCGGTGCCTCGGCCCACGCCGGGGTTGCCGAAGCCAGCCGGGACGCTCACGTCCGTGAATGTACCGTCGCGGTTGTTGCGGTAGAGGAGGTTGGGCTCCAGGCGAGCCTTGCCGCCCCCGCCACCCTCCTCCTTGGGCACGCCGACCAGGCCGTTGGTCACGTAGATGTCCATCCAGCCGTCGTTGTCGTAGTCCACGAAGCCGGTGGCCCATCCCACGTTGGCGTCCCACACGCCGGCGTCATTGCCGATCTCCGTGAATGTGCCGTCTCCGTTATTGCGCCACAGGTAGTTCTCGTTGTAGTTGGTCCAGTAGACGTCGAAGTGGCCGTCCTTGTCGAAGTCGCCGGCGTCGATGCCCATGCAGCTTCCCAGCACGAACATGCCCGCGTCCTCCGTTACGTCCGTGAAGGCGCCGTTGCCGTCGTTGCGATAGAGCGGGCTGACGCCCTGGTCATTGCACTCGATGAAGTCCTGGTCGCCGTCGTTGTCGTAGTCGAACCAGATCGACTCGAAGGTCATGCCGCTCTTTACGACCGGGCCGCCGGCCCAGCGGTATTTGACGGGGCCGTGCTCCCCTCGGACGCCCGCCTGCTCCGCTATGTCCGTGAAGGTGCCGTCGCCGTTGTTGCGGTAGAGTACGTTGGCGTCGCCCATGCCCTCCATACCCTCGCCGTAGATGCCGAAGTTGGCAACGTAGAGGTCCAGGTGGCCGTCCATGTCGAAGTCCACCCAGGTTGCGCCGGAGCCGTGCGCCACGTGGTCGACCCCGGCGAGCGGGGCGACGTCCGTGAAGGTGCCGTCGCCATTATTGCGGAAGAGGTAGTTGGGCTCGCTGGCCTTGTGGTCGATGGAGACACCCTGGTCCTCGCTGTGGCAGACAACGTAGAGGTCCTGGTCGCCGTCGTTGTCGTAGTCGGCCCAGGCGACGCCGTAGGCGTTGCACGGGGCGGTGACACCCGCCTCCGCCGTCACGTCCGTGAAGGTGCCGTCGCCGTTGCTGCGATAGAGGAAGTTGGGGCCGGCGGAGGAGACGTACAGGTCCGGGTGGCCGTCGTCGTTGTAGTCGGCCCACGATGCGCCCGGCCCGAAGCCGTTGCGGAAGTTCTGCGTACCGCCGCCGGGCACGCCAGCCGTTGCGGTGACCTCCGTGAACCAGGGCATAGCCTGCATCACGAAGGCGTTGGGCGCGCTCTTGCGGCTGCCGTCGCTGACGGTAAGGTGCACCTCGTACTCGCCGGGCACGTCCGGCGTGAGGCTGGTGGTCGAGAGGTCAAGGCTGGTGAGCTGCGCCACGCTGTCCTCGGGCGCACGCGCAATCTGCCACGAGTAGGTGAGCGGTTTGCCGTCCGCGTGTACGCTGGCGTCGCCGCTGAGCGCGGCGGCGTGTCCGGCGAGCACGGTTGAGTCGCCCTCCACGCTGGCCTCCGGCGGAGGGCTGCTGCAGCCCGCGAGCACGACAGCGATGATGGCCATCGCCGCGGCAAGTGGCAGGACTATCCTCTGCATTGTCACACCGTCCTCAGTGATGTCGATATGATACGCTCAGCAGGCACATTGTACAAGAGGACTCAGCCTGCCTCCGACGCAGACGCGGAAGCGCCCCCGTTCGGGGGGCGCTTCCTTGCTGTCCAAGTCGCTCTGTCGCTGTGCGGCTACTCTACCAGCCAGATCCTGTCGTGGAGCCTCTGCTGCGAGTAGGTGCCCAGGTTGTAGTACCGGACTCCCTTGGCCTCCCATCGGTTCGGCCACGCCACGTTCATGATACCCAGGGGCGTGTGCACCGCCGACTCGTACAGGTACAGCTCCAGCTCCCTCACGATCTCCTCGCCGCGAGCCCTGTCCTGCGTCACGTCCAGCTCTTCGATCTTGGCGTCCAGCTTGGCCCACTCAGCGGCCGGAATGGGGCCGTCGTTGGTCCATCCCGGGTTGTCCCGGCAGTCCTCGCGGCCGTGCCACTGGCTGTGGACCTTCCAAAGCCCGTCGATAGCGTGCTCGATGTAGGACTGCCCGTAGGTGGGACTCGCCTCCGAGCGAATGGTGTACAGGCACTCGGTCTGGATGTTGCCGTAGCTGTCGACGTACTGCACGTCGAACTCCCAGTTCAGGTGCTTCTTGAAGAAGTCCAGACCCCACAGGCTGACCTCACGCCGGCTCAGCAGCTCCCTGACGTATTGGTCCGTCCTGGGCCTTACGCCCGGACCGAACACCTCGTCCAGGATCCGGTTAGCCTCGGCCAAGTCCGCGTCCTTTGTCGCGGGGTTCATGCCCGGGAACGTCTGGAACTCCTCTATCGGTATGCCCCAGCCGGCGTCCGAGTGGAGCACCAAGTACGGGTCTCCCATCTTCACCGCGCCGACCGTCGTGAACCTCAGCCAGTCCTCGCGGTCGAGAGCCAGCTGCACTGCATGCCTGACGTTCCAGTCGTCGAACGGGGGCCGCAGGTGGTTCAGCAGGAAGTGCTGCTGGTGGTTGTACCGGACTATCTGCAGCTCAATGGTGTCCGAGTACTGGTCCTGCACCTGCTGCACCTGGGCCTTGGTTATGCCGCTGCTGCCGTGGCCGGCCTGGTGTATCTTGCCGGTCAGAAGCGCAGCGAACTTGGTGTTGTAGTCCTGGATGGCGAAGTTGTCCATCCCGTCGATGAACGGCGCTCCGGTCAGCCAGTAGTTCGGGTTCGTCCGGGACTTCATGACCGTCTGCGAGTTGGCGGACAGGGGGATGAACGGGCCGGTGCCCATGTTGATCATGAATCCCTCGGGCACCGCAGTGGACTGGATCCCCGGATACTCGGCATCCATCCACTCGCGGTAGTCCTTGTCCCAGACGGCTATGCCAGCAGCGAGCCAGCCCAGCGTTCCGTTGCGCACCCGGTCGAAGTTCAACACCGCGGTCTTGCCCTCGGCGCCGTCCGGGCAGCTCACCTCGTCCAGGTGGCCCATGATGAACTCGCCGGTCTTGATATAGCTCGCGCGGGTTTCGGGAGGCGGGTTGGCAAACCACTCCATGCTGGCCTTGATGTCCTCGCAGGCCAGCTCAGTGCCGAAGCCGGGAGCGCCCTGCTCCTTGGCCCAGCCTTCCTCGTGGAACTTCACGTTGTCACGCAGCACGAACGTGTAGGTCAGGCCATCCGCGGAGATCTCGAAGCTCTCGCACAGGTCGCATATCGGCGAGTCCGTGATCGCGCCCCACGGGTCCATCATCATGAGGCTGTTGTGCGCCGAGAACTGCCACCGGCTGAACGCACCGTATCCCAGCGTCGTCTGGAAGCGTGACGCCGGCCTGGGTTCCGCCGTCTTGTATATGCCGCCGTACTGCGGCTCGCCCCACTCGGGCTTGTAGCCGCGGTGTTCAAGCAGGAAGTTGACCCAGTCATCCCGGTAATCATCAGTAGCTGTCTCCGGGACCGGGGTGTCGGTGGGAGCCGGCGTGTTGGTGGGCTGCCCGGGCCTGAGGGTCGCCGTTGGCTCCGCCGGAACCTCTGTGGGAGTGGGGGCGGCTGTCGCGGTAGGAGGTGCAGTGGTCGCAGTTGGCGCAGGAGTGTTGGTTGGTTCCTCCCCTCCGCACGCGAGCGCCACCGCCAGGATGGTCGCGGCAAGCACCGCCAGAAGTGGCCTCACTCTCGGTGCATAGCGTAAACGCATACTTCACCTCCCATCGAAATGCCGCCATTTTAGCAAGTCCAAAGGTGCTTGTCAATTAACGCGCGCTTTCCGAACATCGCAACTTGCATGCCACAATCATAGGGGATTGACGTATTTCGTAGTGAGTACTACCGGGCCAAGTTCATTCTCGCCGTCAGCCCGGCGCGTCATCACACGCCCTGGATTCCTGCTCCCGCATCATTGCGGGACGAGTTTCTCAGCAATGACGGTGGAACAGCTCCTCTGGGCGGGCGGCCGCCGGAAGGTGGAATTCGTCACTCCAACGCGCTATACTTCACGTCTCAGGTGCAAAGCGCGTCAGGTACACACGAGGAGAGGAGCTTAGGGTCATGACCACCGGCGGGCACAGGGTATTCTCGGGGATGCGGCCATCGGGCCGGCTTCACGTGGGCAACTACGTTGGAGCACTGCAGAACTGGGTTGCCATGCAGGACGAGTTCGAGTGCATCTACTGCGCCGTTGACGTCCACGCTCTCACCGACATGCAGGGCGAGGACACCAGGGAGATACGTCCCAACGTGCGCGAGATGGTGCTCGACTGGCTGGCCGCGGGCATCGACCCGGACAGGAGCCTGGTGTTCGCGCAGTCGCAGGTGCCGGAGGTGATGGTGCTCCACACGCTGCTGAGCATGGTCACGCCCCTGGGCTGGCTGATGCGCGTGCCCACCTTCAAGGACAAGGTGAGGCAGATGCAGGAGACGGAGGAGTCGGTCAGCTACGGTCTGGTGGGCTACCCCGTGCTGATGACGGCGGACATCATCCTCTACAAGGCGGACACCGTCCCGGTGGGCGAGGACCAGCTGCCGCACCTGGAGCTGGCGCGGGAGATCGCCCGCCGGTTCAACCACCTGTACGGCCCCACGTTCCCGGAGCCGCAGGCGCGGCTGACTGAGGTGCCGCTGGTCGTTGGGCTGGACGGCGCGCACAAGATGAGCAAGAGCCTGGACAACCACATCGAGCTGGCCGCCTCGCCCGAGGAGACTACTGCCAGGATAGCCACGGCCTTCACCGACCCGGAGCGCCTTCGCCGGTCCGATCCCGGCCGCCCGTGGGTGTGCAACGTCTACTCCCTGCACAAGCTGTTCAACCCCGGCAGGCTCGACGAGGTGTACCAGGGGTGCACGTCCGCGCAGCTGGGATGCGTGGAGGACAAGCGCCTGCTTGCGGACGGAGTGAACGAGAACCTGGCGGCATTCCGTGAGCGCCGCAGCGAGTTCGAGTCCCGGCCGGGCTACGTGGAGGATGCGCTTCGAGAGGGCGCCCGCCGCGCCCAGGCCATCGCTCGCGAGACGCTCGCCGAGGTGCAGGAGCGGCTTGGCCTAGCGAGTGTCGCCCTGTGATCGACGGCTCCGCAGCCGCCGCGCGCCTGTCGCGAAGCGGCCGCACCGCGATGGAGGTGGCCCTGGACGTGTCGCGGGAGGCCGGCGAAAGGCTGCTGTCGCGGCTTCATACCGACCTGGAGGTCTCCTACAAGGGCCGCGCCGACCTGGTGAGCGACGTGGACAAGCTGGTCGAGGCCCGCGTCATCGAGCGTCTGCGGTCGGAGTTCCCGGAGGACGGATTCCTGGCGGAGGAATCGACGGGAGTGGAGACGTCGTCAGGTTACACGTGGATCATCGACCCGCTGGACGGCACTCGCAACTACGTCCTGGGTATACCCTTCTTCTGCACGGTGCTCGCAATGGCGGAGGGCCAGGAAGTGGCGCTCGGCCTGACGTTCGACCCTGTGCGCGGCGAGATGTTCCGTGCCGTGCGCGGCGGAGGCGCATTCCTCAACGACAGCCCGATCGAGGTCTCCGGCAAGACAGAGGTCGAGGAGGCGGTGCTCAGCTACGACCTGGGCTCCGTGAGCGCGAGGGCGGGGACCGCAATCGAGATGGTGCTCCACCTGTGGCCCAACTTACAGGCCACGCGCATCATGGGCTCGGCGGCACTGGGGCTGGCCTACGCGGCCTGCGGCCGGACGGACGTGTACTTCCATCACCACCTCTCGCCGTGGGACCTGGCGTCGGCGCTCGTCCTGGTGCCGGAGGCCGGCGGCGTGGTTACCGACAAGTACGAGAATCCGGGCTCGCTCTGCTCCGAGAGCGTTATAGCCGCGGGACCCGTTCTGCACGCGAAGTTCCTTCGGGCGACCGACGGTCTCGCGTGGCGGCGGTAGGCGAGACGCAGCGCCCCGCAACCTATTCTCCGAGCGTCTCGATTCAAGCGGCGAGAGACAGCGGCCTACCCCTGTGGTAAACTCTAGTGCGTCCACTATCGACCCACGCGGAGGTGCGAAGTGCCCAAACTCATTCCGGTCCCCGACGAGCTCAGCAAGCCCTTCTGGGACGCCGTCAACGAGAAAAGGCTGATTGTTCAGCACTGCACCGGCTGCAACACGCTTCAGTATCCGCCTCGCCCTGACTGCCAGGACTGCGACTCCGGTGAGCTGCAGTGGAAGGAAACCAGCGGGCGCGGCCACATACTGGCGAACATGGTCGTGGCGGACGGCAGGCTTGGGAGAACCAGGCCGGACCAGCCGTTCAACCTCGCGGTCATCTCGCTGGACGACGACCCGAAGATCAACTTCTTCTCGAACCTGCCGGGCGTACCGCCGTACCAGGTGCCCATTGGCGCCGCTGTGGAAGTGATGTTCGAGGAGGTCGAGCCGGGCCAGCTCATCCACGAGTGGCGGCTGGTCGAGGAGTAAGGGCAACCAGCCGAACCGAATCAGGACTCGGAGAAGAGATCATGACACAACAGAGCGCCGAATGGCGGAGAAACAGGTTGGGAATGGGCGTCTGGCCTCATCAAGGTGAGGTGGCGATTGTGGGCTGGGGCCAGTCTCCCGTCGACCGCAGGTGGGACGGTGTGAACATGGACAGGACGCTGGGCGCTTACGCAATCCTGGCAATCAAACGCGCACTCGAGGACGCTGGTATCGAGCCTGAGGACCTCGACGGATTGCTGTGCTGCCCGGAGAACATGGCCGGCAACCCCGGCCCGGCCGGCTCGTGGGGGCCGTACCGGCCCTACTTCCCGCCGCCATATGACTCCGAAGACGGGCTGACCGTTGTGACCAACAACTGGCTGCGAGGCCAGATGCCGGAGCTGACCAACATCCAGTACGCGCCCGACAACGTGCCGGCCATCGGAGACGGCATGGGGTTCGCGGCCCAGGCGTGCGCCGACGGGATGTATCAGGTCGGCGTGTACGTATATACGGCCAACAACCTGGAGGGCAGATACCGCCAGGGCGGCGAGTTCGACAACGCTCACGTCAGCGGAAACCGCCAGTGGGGCCAGCCGTGGGGCGACTACCAGGGCCTGATGACGTCGACCAACGTGCCAATCCAGCAGTACTGCGAGCGATACGGCATAACCTGGGACGAGCTGCTGAGCCCGTTCGTCATCAACCAGCACCGCAACGGCCTGCTGAAGAACCCCGACGAGTACGAGGGGTGGAGCTACTACTACCAGTACGGCCCATCCCAGCTGACCACCGAGGACTACGTGAACTCCAGGCACATCTACTTCCCCCTCAAGATCTGGGACTGCGACCGTCCGGTCAACTCCGTGGGGGCGTTCGTATTCGCCACGGCGGAGCGCGCCAAGGACATGAAGCAGAAGCCGGTCTACGTGGCAAACCACAGCCAGGGCAGCGGCGGACGAGCCCGGAGCACCCAGGAGACGCTGGAAGATACGGAGAAGGCCAAGGAGTGGGTGGCCCGCCTGGTGTACGAGGGTTCGGGCTGGTCGCCGAGCGACGTGGACATTTTCAACCCGTACGACGGGTTTTCCACCTTCATGCCGACCACGCTGGAGGCCTTCCAGTGGCACGGCGTCGGAAAGGGCGACGCGGCAGCCTTCCTGACGGGCGACATCCGGGTGGAAGGCCCGCACCCGTTCTGCTCCGGCGGCGGCAACCTGGGCAACGGGCGGACGCGTACGGCAATGTACATCGACAGCATCCAGCAGCTCAGGGGAACGGCCGGACCCAGGCAGGTGAGCATCAAGGGCGGCCGGCCGCAGACCGCGATCTGCGCATTCGCTCCAGGCAACAGCGCAGCCTACCTTTGCCTGACCAACGAGGCTCCAGGATAAGCGGCGCGCAGTGCCAACCGCAGACGTCAACGGACTGAGCCTCTTCTACCGCATCGACGGCGATGAGGGCGCGCCCGCCGTGCTGCTCATCACGGGTCTGAGCGGCGATAGTCGCATGTGGGCCGGGCTGATTCCCAAACTTGCGGAATCATTCCGCGTCATCGCGTTCGACAACCGGGACAGCGGCCGGAGCGACCGCGCCGATGCGCCGTACGCAATCCTGGACATGGCGCGCGACGCCGCCGGCCTACTGGAGTCGCTGGGCGTGAGCCGCGCCCACGTGGTGGGCCACTCGATGGGAAGCGCCATTGCGCAGGAGATCGCGATTTCCTTCCCATCGATCGTAGACCGGCTTGTGCTGCTGGGCACTTACGACGCGCCGGACCCCCGCGGCGCGGCGCTGTTCAGGGGGTTCGCATCACTCAGGCGGGAGATGCCCCGGGACGAGTACCTGCGCCTAACGCTGCCGTGGTCTTTCACGTACCTGGAGTACGAGCAGCCTGAGTTCATCGACTGGCTGGTCCAGATCGTCATGGACGATCCCTACTACCAGGAGCCGGACGCCTACGAGCGTCAGATGGAGGCCACCATTGCGTTCGACTCGCGAGGGCGGTTGCAAGACATATCGTCTCCCACGCTGCTCGTGTTTGGCGAGGATGACGTGCTGACGCCCATGCGGTTTGCGCACGAGATGCTGCAGCGCATAGAGGGGTCGCGGCTGGTCACGCTGCAGGGAACGGGCCACGGCTTCATCACCACCAGGGGCCGGGAGATTGTGGACGCGGTGTACGGTTTCCTGCGTGAGGGCGGATAGGCGGGGCGTTCATCCGCTCATGGTTCGACGGGCTCACCACGAGCCGGTTGGGGGAGGCCGCCTTTTCCACAAGCGCGCCGGGAACCCCCTATGTGTGCTCCAGCAGCCAGCCCTTGAGCACCGGGTGAAGCTCATCGCGGCACTCGCGCAGGTTGTGGCCCGTGCCGGGGTAGAGGATCAGCCGCTTCGGCTCCCGCGCCCACTCGTAAATCAGGATGGAGCAGCGCGCCGGGAGCCGGTCGTCGTCCTCGCCGTGGGCCAGTAGCAGCGGTCTGGGGCTGACCAGGTGTGCGTACCTTGCCCCGTGCGTCTGGCTCGCGAGTCCCACCACCGTCGTAACTGCGTCCGCCAGCGGCGCGGCGGCGATCACTACGGCCCCGCCGAACGAGTGGCCCACCAGCGCAACGCGCTCGCAGCCCTGCGACTGCAGGAAGCTTACGCCGGCAAGCACGTCCATGATGGAGTGGTGGAGGACGTTGGGATGCCGGTAGTCGAGTCGCAGGGAGGACACTCCGTCCGCGATCAGCTCATCTGACAGGATGGAGTAGAGGCCGCCTCCTCCGCTGAACCCGCCGTACGCGCCGGAAACCCACACAACTGCCCGTTCGGCTGACGGCGCTGCGTGGTAGAGGCAGCGTATGGGGCCGAGGTTGGTGAGGACCTCTATACCGGTACCGCCGCGGTCCTCCGGTGGCTGCCAGGGGCGGGAGCCCTCATATTCGATTGCAACGGGAGTCCGCCCCAGCACGAGGCCCTCCCAGGTTGAATCAAGAACCACCCTTGACCTTCCGAACGAAACGCCCGATTCGCTCTAGCGCCTCTTCGATCTCCTCCGTGGCCACGGCGTAGCAGCAGCGCACGTGTCCTTCGCCGCTGGGGCCGAAGGCCGAGCCGGGCACCAGCGCGACGTGCTCCTCCATGAGCAGCCGCTCCGCGAACTCCATGGACGTCATGTCCAGACTCTTGATGGAGGGGAAGGTGTAGAAGGCGCCCTGCGGCTCCAGGCAGGCGAGGCCCATGCGGTTCAGCCCGCTCATCATCAGGTGGCGGCGGCGGTTGTACTCCTCGCGGGCGTCCTCCACCGAGCTGTCGCCGGAGCGCAGCGCCTCGATGGCCGCCATCTGGCCCTGAATGGGCGCGCACATCATCGTGTACTGGTGCACCTTCATCATGGCCTCGATTATCTCCGGGTGGCTGCAGGCGTATCCAACGCGCCAGCCTGTCATGGCGTAGGACTTCGAGAAGCCGCTCAGGTGTACCGTCCGCTCCGCCATGCCGGGCAGGGATGCGAAGGTGGTGTGCTCCGTGCCGTACACCAGCCGCTCGTATATCTCGTCCGACACCACGAACAGGCCGTGCCTCTCGGCGATGCCTGCGATCTCCTCTAGCTCTCGCCGGGGCATCACCGCGCCCGTGGGGTTGTTTGGGTACCCTATGAGAATGGCCTTGGTCCTGGGCGTCACCCTGTCCTCGATGTCCTGCGGCCGGACGCGGAAGCCGTTCTCCATGTGCGTGGGCACCGGCACAGCCACGCCTCCGGCCAGCGTTACGCATGGGACGTAGGACACGTAGGTCGGTTCGGGGACTATGACCTCGTCGCCGGGATCGATGAGGGCGCGCATGGCCAGGTCGATCCCCTGGCTCACGCCCACCGTCACCAGCACCTGGTTGGCCGGGTTGTACTCCAGCCCTGTGCGCCGGTTCATGTAGCCGCTGATCTCCTGGCGAAGCTCCATCAGTCCAAAGTTGGAGGTGTACATGGTGTACCCCTTCTCGATGGAGTAGATGGCGGACTCGCGGATGCGCCACGGCGTCACGAAGTCCGGCTCGCCCACGCCCAGCGAGATCACATCGTCCATGGTGTAGAGAAGCTCGAAGAACTTCCGAATGCCGGATGGCGAAAGCGCCCTCACGCGCTGCGAGATGGGTGTTCCGTTCGTACCTGACTGTGATGCGTTCTGCAAGGTTGTCACCTACGGGGCCAGGGCGAGGCGCCGGGCCGTCTCCTCCTCGTCCAGGATCACGCCGTCCTCCTTGAAGCGCTTGAGCAGGAAGTGGGTCGTGGTGCCCTGCACCTCTTCCAGGGCAGCGAGCCTCATGGCGACGAAGCTGGCAATTTCCTGCATCGTACGGCCGGCCAGCAGCACAGACAGGTCGTAGTCGCCGGACATGAGGTGAATGGAGCGCACTTCCGGGAAGCGGGCGATGCGCTTGGCGACGCCGTCGAAGCCCACGTCTCGCTGTGGCGTCACGCGCAGCTCCACCAGCGCGAGCACCTCTTGTTCGCCGACGCGGTCCCAGTTGACCACCGCCTTGTACTTGACGATGGCACGGTCGCGCTCCGCCGCGGCGATGACCTCACGCACATCCTCCGCCGAGCGTCCCGTCATCTCCGCGATCTCCTCGGGCGTGGCCCTGCCGTCCTGCTCAAGGACGGCGAGTATGTCTCTTGTGGCTTCCTGTGTCACTTTTTTGCCGCCTCTGCGATAATCAGCAGCTCGTGGGAGCCCTTCACGTAGCTGGTTGTACCCCTGTCCAGGCGATGCTTGCCGATCCGCTTCTCACCCTGTCCAAGCGTGTACTGCCATCCGACCTCCACTATCCGGCAGTCCGCGTACATCTCCCGGACGGCCGAGCAGTCGTTATAGGATAGCACAAATCCGCCCCGGTGCTCAGCCAGCAGGTCGCGGAGCAGCCCGTGGTCGAAGCCGCGGTGGTGCACGGGGAAGTTCCGCTGCGGGTAGATCCCGCGAAACATCCTGCTGTCTCCGTCCAGGTAGTACGGCGGATCGCAGTAGAGGAAGTCGTCGCGATGCTGCGGCAGGACGTCCGCGAAGTCGCCTTGCTCCACGCTCAGGCCGGGACACCGGAAAGTCCGCACCTTGTCCAGCAGGCGCTGGTACCGCTCCGGCTCCTCGTAAATGCGGGACATCCAGCCCAGGAAGCCGGGGCCGTAGCTCAGGTTGTGGTTGAACCAGTAGTGCGCCGCAAGCTCCAACTGGTCCTCGATTGGCTCCGAGCGGTCCCAGTGCCCCTTGAGCCGCTGCTTCACCGATGCGTAGGTCTCCTTGGTCGGCTGCCAGCGTGCGATGCAATCCGCAAGCGCCTCCGGTGAGTCCAGTTGCACCTGCCAGTAGCCGGTGAGGATGTCGAACACGTCGTAGGCCGTCACCTCCACGCCCAGCTCATTGGCGCAGGCTATCTCCACCGACGCGCCGCCCACGAACGGCGACACCAACCTGGTCAGGCCCGCGGGCAGCTGCTCGACGACATGGCCCACCGCCAGGCTCTTGCCGCCGCCGTACCGCAGCGGCAGGCCGCCGTACCGGCTGTAGCGATATGTGCCCTTGCCCCGCAGGCGTGACAGGAACGCCGTCCTGCGCGACTTCTGATTGCGCAGGGCCAGGCGCGGCGAGTCGACCTTGGCTGTGAGGGTAGCCGTCACAGGTCCGGCCTCATCGTGTGCCACTCCGTCGCCTGCTCGTAGGCGTGGGCCGTGCGCAGGATCGTCTCCTCGCCCAGCGGGCGGCCGATGATCTGCATGCCCACCGGCAGCCCGTCCACGAACCCGGCAGGCAGCGACATCGCCGGCACGCCCGCGATGTTGATCGGTATGGTGCAGACGTCGCTCAGGTACATCTGCACGGGGTCCTCCACCTTGTCGCCCAGCTTAAACGCGACCGTGGGCGAGGTGGGCGTGACAAGCACGTCGTACTTCTGGAAGGCGTCGCGGAACTCGCGGCCGATGAGCGTTCGCACCTTCTGCGCCTTGAGGTAGTAGGCGTCGTAGTAGCCGGCCGAGAGGGCGTAGGTGCCGAGCATGATGCGACGCTTCACCTCTGGCCCGAAGCCCCGCTGCTTGGTCAGCTCCATGGCCTCCCACATGCCGCCCGCGTCCTGCGCCGAGTAGCCGTACTTCACGCCGTCGTAGCGGGCAAGGTTGGCCGACGCCTCCGACGGCGCCAGGATGTAGTAGACCGCCAGCGCGTAGGAGGTGTGCGGCAGCGACGTCTCCTCGACGACGGCGCCCAGGCTCTCCAGCTTGGCCAGCGCCTGCCGCAGCGTGTCCGCAACGGCGGGGTCGATGCCCTCCGCGTAGTACTCGCGCGGCACGCCGATGCGCAGGCCGCGCACGTCGCCGGTGAGTGCCGCGGTGTAGTCGGGCGGCTCCATCGGGATCGACGTGGAGTCTCGCGGGTCGCTGCCGGCTATCGCGCCGAGCACGATGGCGCAGTCGGTCACGTCCTTCGTCAGTGGGCCGATCTGGTCGAGCGAGCTTGCGAAGGCCACCAGGCCGTACCGGCTCACCAGCCCGTACGTCGGCTTGATGCCAACGATGCCGCACAGCGACGCGGGCTGCCGGATGCTGCCGCCCGTGTCCGAGCCGAGCGAGAAGACGCTCTCGCCTGATGCGACCGCCGCGGCAGGGCCTCCGCTGCTGCCCCCGGGCACTCGATGCACGTCCCACGGGTTGCGCGTGGGGAAGAACGCCGAGTTCTCTGTGGAGGAGCCCATTGCGAACTCGTCCATGTTGCCCTTGCCGACCATCACAGCGTGCCGGTCGCGCAGCCGCTCGACCACGGTTGCGTCGTAGGGCGGCACGAATCGCTCCAGCATCCGCGACGAGCAGGTGGTGGCAATGCCTCGGGTGCACATGTTGTCCTTGATCTGCATGGGGATGCCGGCCAGCGGGCCCGCATCGCCGCGAGCGATGGCGGCGTCGGCCAGGTCGGCCTGCCGTAGCGCCTCTTCGGGCGTCACGCTGACGAATGCGCCCACGCGCGGGTCGATGTCGCGGATGCGGTCCAAGTGGGCTTGCGTGAGCTCGCGGGCGGAGACCTCACGCCGGTCGAGGAGGCTGCGCGCCTCGCTGATGGTGAGGCCGTGGAGGGCGGAAGGCATCAGTCGAGCACCGCCTTCACGCGGAAGAAGTCGTCCTCGCGCAGCGGGGCGTTGGCGAGCGTGTCCTCGGCGGGCATCGGGGTGAAGGTGTCGTCGTCGCGCATCACGTTGAGCAGCTCGACGGAGTGGCCCGTGGGCGGAACGTCGGTGGTGTCGACCTCCTGGAGCGCGCGGAAGTTCGCCAGGATGTCGGAGAGCTGGTTGCGCAGGCGTTCGACCTCATCTTCGTCGAGACCCATGCGGTACAGCAGGGCGATGTGCCTGACTTCTTCCGGGGTGAGCCTTGGGGAGTCCATGTGCGCCTCTCTGGGTGGGTACGGCAAGTGTAGCAAAGAGGGCAGGACGCTTCAAGGTTGGGGAATGTCCGCTTTACTTCCGAACAGATGTTGTGTACAATTGTTGCGCGACTTCAACAACGGCGGCGGCCTTGGGAGTATGCTAAGCAGGAGAATCAATGACTACACACTTTGAGCCAACCGACCCCAGATTCTCCGAAGCGGCCGAACAAGTCCTGGGACGTCACAATCGGAACGAGGCCGAGGCCAATATTACAAGTGCGGTACGAGACTTTCTTGTACTCACCGACCTTGCGAAGCCTGCCGAGATAGTAGAGGAAACCTCGCCAGCCCTGGGTTCACGTCGGGCCGTGGATCTAACGGCGTTAGACACGTTCATCGAGGTCAAGCGCAGGCTTGGCACCACGGCTGGTTTTGACCCCAACCCGGCGTATGTGGAGCAGATTGATGACTACCTTGCGGAGTCAAGCAAGCAAGGCAGTGTACGCACAGGCATTTTGACTGACGGCAAGTACTGGCTGCTGCGCTGGCCGGACGCAGGTGTGGTCAAGACCTACGCTCCCTATGGCTTCACGCTGGAAAGGCCAGATCAGGGCTACCTTCTCTACGAGTGGCTGCGGGACAACGCTCTCAAGCCGGAGACCGACATTCGGCCCTCAAAAGAGTCGGTCGAAGGTCACTTTGGGCCGGAAAGCATCACTTACCAGCGAGACATTGCAGCGCTGGGGCGCCTATACAAGGATTACGATTCCTTTGGCACCATCAGGGTCAAAAAGCAGCTTTGGGAGAACCTGCTTGCCGCTACCCTTGGGGAGATCGCCAGAGACCCAGCAGAGTTGGACGACCTGTTCGTCCAGCACACCTACCTGACTGCCGTCGTGGGCATCATTGTTCAGGCATCGTTCGGCATAGACATCCGCAAGCTCGCGGAGATTGATCCCGCAGACCTGATCCTGGGGCGAGAATTCCGCAACAAGACGGGACTGCAGGGGGTTGTGGAGTCAGACTTCTTCGCTTGGCCCGCTGAAGTCGGTGGGCTGCCTCTGCTCAGGACCATCGCCCGCACGGTCAGCAAGTTCGACTGGCAAGGGTCTCCTAACGACATTGGCGCCATCCTGTACCAGACTATGATACCCAGGGACGAAAGGCGCCAGCTTGGCGAATACTACACTCCGGCGTGGCTGGCCAGGACAATCGTGCGAGAATTGGTTACGGAGCCGCTGAATCAGACCGTGCTTGATCCGGCCTGCGGTTCCGGCACCTTCATCTCTGAGGCCGTATCGCATTATCTGGATGCGGCCCGCGGCTCCAAGCTGGAGCCCCAGAAAATCCTAGACGGCCTACGATCCGCGGTAGCGGGCATTGATGTGCACCCAGTCGCGGTACACTTGGCCCGTACGGCGTGGGTCATGGCTGCTAGGCCTGCGATCGAGGCCGCCGCCGGTTGGAGTTCGGCCACGAGCCTCACAATTCCAGTCTACCTGGGAGACGCGCTGCAGCTGAGATACCATACGGGAGACATGTTCGCCCAGCACAACGTGACGCTTCAAGTAGAGGACGACGAGAACACCTCGTTGGTCTTCCCCAGAAGACTGGTTGAACTAGCTGACTCCTTCGACGCGTTCATGGGAGACGTGGCAGACGCCTTGGAGCACGATCACGATCCTCATTTCGCTCTCTCTGATCACGGCATCACTGACCCAGCGGAGTACCGCACCCTCGAGGAGACAATCGAAGCGCTGCGAAAGCTGCACAATGAGGGTCGCAATCACATCTGGGCATACTACACGCGCAACCTTGTACGCCCTGTGGCTTTGTCCCACAACAAGGTTGACGTCATAGTTGGCAACCCGCCGTGGATCAACTACAACCAGACGATAGGAATCCTGCGCACCGAGCTGGAGCGAATGAGCAGAAACGTCTATGGCATCTGGGCAGGAGGCAACTACTCCACCCACCAGGACGTTGCCATACTTTTCTTCGCAAGGTGCGTTGACCTTTACCTGAAGAATGGCGGCCTCATAGGCATGGTTCTGCCACACAGTGTCCTGCAACAGGGCCAGCACGCCAAGTGGCGAACCGGCACTTGGACGGATCGCGGCCGCCTCAACAGTATCGCAGTAGATTTCGGCCACAAGACTCCATGGGATCTTGAGACTTTGAATCCGAACACGTTCTTCCCCATAGCGTCCTCAGTTGCGTTTGCCAAGCGGCTGAGCCCAGCCGCGAAGGGGTTGCCCCTACAGGGTGAGGTGGAGCGATGGTTCGGAACACCGGGAAGTCCCTTAGTGGAACGCCGCTCTATGCCTATCGCGGAAGTTTCGCTAGGAACCTCGCCATATGCGAAGTTCTCGCGCCAAGGAGCAACAATCGTCCCGCGCTGCCTGTTTTATGTACAAGAGGCAGAGAATCCCGCGTTAGTCCAAGCGGGAGGCACAGTGACGCTGAAACCAAGAAAGAGTAGCAATGACAAGGAACCGTGGTCCAAGCTTGACCTTACACCGCTGGAGAGCCAGACCATTGAAGAGAAGCACGTGCAGAGCATGCACCTAGGAGAGACCCTGGCACCTTACGTAATCTTAGAGCCACTCAGGGCCGCTCTGCCAGTGAGGCGGGGTGAGTTTCGGGTCCCTAGGGACAGGGACGGAGAAGGTGGCGTACGTATCGCCGACCTAGACCGACTTATGCGGGACAGGTGGAGGACTATAGTTGGTCTGTGGGACGAAAACAAGGCGAATGCTAACAATCTAAAGCTTGTCGAGAGATTGGATTATCACGGGGAACTCTCCGCGCAGTTCGCTTGGCAGCAAGACCCTGAGGATAGGCCAATTCGGGTAGTGTACGGCAGCTCAGGCAGACCCACTGCCGCGATAGTTGCGGATTCGCAACCCCTGATTGACTATACGCTATTCTGGATCACGTGCCTCAGCACTCAAGAAGCCAACTACCTGCTGGCCATAATCAACAGCGATGCTTTGTATGAGTCCGTTAGCCAGTTGATGCCAAAGGGCCTTTTCGGTGCCCGTCATCTCCAGAAGCATCTTTGGAGATTGCGCATTCCAGCATTCGACGCCAGCAAGGCCCTGCACTTGGAAGTGTCTAAGGGGGGCAAGGCGGCGGGGGACGGCGCCAAGAGGCAGCTCGCCCGGGTGCGGAAGGAGCACCCGGATGCCGGCGTCACGAGAATCCGGCGCGAGCTTCGCGATTGGCTCAAAACGTCCAGGCAGGGCAAGGCCGTGGAATCGGCGGTAGAGCGGCTGCTGAGCGGCTAAGCGTGGGGTTGGTGGTATAGGGCCCAACAGGAAAGGTGTGAAGAATTAAGCTGAGTTCCTGACTCGGGCTGGAGCTATAAACTTCAGTCTCGACAGATTTTACATAGGAGGAGCACCGTGACACCAGAAGCAGCCCGGGAGGCGTACGCGGACATGACTGAAATGCTTGAATTTCTGCACTCAGAGTGGCACACAAAGGTACCCGTGCTTACCAGAGATGCAGACGAGGTCAGAGCCGAGTCTATTTCCATTGTCCAAGCCTATGGCACGTTGGTGCTGGCGATGATTGAGTTGGACAAACAGGCTGGAGGCACACTTCAATAGTTGGTGCCGCGGCGGCAAGGCGCGACCACGTTACACGCGCACGGAGGATGGACGGGAAATGTCTTGGAACATCCAATCGCCCTTTGGGAGCTGAAATCTTGGCTACGCGAGTTGGCGCGAGAAGGAAGTGGTACAGAGTTGCCCGTATAGCTATCCCTGTGCTGGCCATTGCCGGGATAGGCACCTACTCTTACTTACAGCATGGACTCACCTTGCGGACGCTATATCCGGTTGCGATTTTCTTGGTTTCCTTTCTGTACCACTTCTTCGGTCCCTCAAGAATGTGTCAAGTCAACTACCTGCTGCTATTCCCCACAGGATACTGTCTCTGGACATCATTTCTCTTATGGGACCCTTCAGAACACCTTCCATTTGGCTCTGATATGGAGTATCCCTACTCGGCGGCGTTAGCTTTCGGAACGGTTGTGGGAATGACGGTGTTACTTGCGAAAGCCATTGTCGACGAAGACGCAGATGTGACGCCGACTTGGACTCAATATCTAGTTCTGCTATCAACTGTTGCGGTTGCTGGGTACGCAATGTTCTTGCCATACGCTTTTGCGATGTACCAGATCCTTGTCGAGGGTAACCACATATTTGCATTGTTAGCCGTCTTTAGCGTAGTCGCATTCTTGGCATTCGCGCACTCAAGGGTCCCACACGAGCAGTGCGGACAGGAGAGCTAGTGGCCGGGGATTGATTCCTTCTCTAAGCTTCTAGACCGCCGCTTCCGCGAGGGTGACGTCGGGCGCGGGTGTATACTACATGTCGCCCAATGCGGGACTCTGCTACCGGCGGCATGGCAGCGAATGAAACCCTCGAGACGGATACCGGCAACACTCGCGCTCCTGGGGCTATGCATTGCATCGCTGGCGTGCGTTCAGGACTCGCCGCCGACCGCCGTTGAACCCGGACCCGCAGTCGAGACGGTCGGGCCCCGGCCCACCGGCACGCCTCAGCCCACGCCGACCGCAACCGAGGTTGCCGCGTCAGCTTCGACCAGCACGCCTTCGCCCACTCTCGCTGTCACTCCGATCCCAACGCCAACCCCTGCGCCGACGGCAATAGCCACGCCAACCAGGTCTCCCACGCCTGCGCCCGCGCCCACCCCGACCTCGACGCCTACGGCAGTAGCCACCGCTACGCCGGTCCCGACGCCAACCACTGCCCCAACACCCACACCGATTCCTGTACCAACAAGGACTCCCGCGCCCACTGCGGTTCCCACTCCAACTCCAGCGCCCACGTCAAATCCCAGGGACGTCCCCTTGCAGGACCTCTACACGCTGGAGTGGGGAGAAACGGTTGACATCTGGTTTCCCGTTGGCTTGCCGAGACCTTCGGGGGTTTACTGCGCCTACACAGGTAGGTTTCCGAAGTTCCTGGAGTTCAGCGATGAGGAGTGCAGGCTGAGCGGAAAGGTAATCGATCCCGGCAGGACGGTCTTCACCTACCACTGGGTGGACGAGAGCGGCAACAAGCGGGAGGCGACCATAATCATCATCGTGGGAGGCTCCGGCGAGCCCTGGATCCTTCCGCCTCCCACTCCGACTCCCACGCCAACTCCTCCGGACCCTTCCCTCGACCAGCTGCTGCCTACGCCGGTCCCCGGCGGCGGGATTCAGTCTGCAGGCACACCAACTCCCGAACCTGCCGCCACTCAGACTCCCGAACCCGCAGTCACTCTCACCCCTGAGCCCACTCCGAGGTCCTACTTCACGGCTCAGTTCTACTGCACAGGAAGTATGGAGCCTACCATCACCTGCCTGGATACGGCGACCTTCCTCGCCGACCCGCTGCCCTCGGAGGTGGAGGTTGGGGCCATCATCAGCTTCACGGCCGAGTGCCTGGCGGGCCTCATAGGGCACAGGGTTATCGTCGTCTTTGGCATTGGAGAGGACCAGGCGTATACTGCTCAGGGGGACAACAATCTCAGGCCTGATCCGTGTCCGGTCCTTCACGAAGATGTGACCGGTCTGCTCCTGGAGATCCACAGAGGCGCCAACGATACCCCAGAAACAGGGCACTGAGGGAGGAAGTGAACTCGGCTCTGGCTGAGCTGAGGGCGAGAGACGCGGCCCATGAGGACGCCCTCGCCCGCTACGTAGAGCTCAGAGACCGGCACTGCACGCGAGGCGAAGATGGCGTATACGTATGCGAGAGCGAAGCGTTCGATGAAGTCGAGCGCCTCAGAGACGAGGTGAACCGGGCGGTGGATGCCTACAACGCTGCTTTGGCGGTTTGGCGTGAAGCGTACAACAAGGCACTACAGGACTAGCTAGAGAGACGGCAAAGTGACAAGCGAAGTCGGAAAGGATGGCTTGTATGGCGGACTATGACTTTGACGTGGCGGTAATCGGCGGCGGGCCCGGCGGCTACGTGGCAGCCATACGCGCGGGCCAGCTCGGCCTGCGGGCGGCGCTGGTGGAGGAGGCGGAGCTCGGCGGCATCTGCCTCAACTGGGGCTGCATTCCCTCCAAGGCGCTGCTCAAGAACGCGGAGGTGCTCAGCCTGTTCCACAGGGCGGAGGAGTTCGGCATCACCGTCGACAACCTCCAGTACGACTTCGGCAAGGCGATCGACCGCAGCCGCGGCGTGGTGCGGCGACTGACCGCGGGCGTCGGGATGCTGCTGCGAAAGAACAAGGTGGAGCACGTGAAGGGCCGCGGCCGCCTGTCGGACGCGCACTCCGTCGTTGTCGACGGCGGCGAGCGCAGCTTCACCGCCGCAAACGTCATCATCGCCACAGGCGCGCGGCCGCGGCCGCTGCCGGGGCTGGAGATGGACGGCGACACGATCATCGGCAGCCGCGAGGCGCTGGAGCTCCGCGACGTGCCGTCGCCGGTGGGAATCGTGGGCGGCGGCGCCACGGGCGTCGAGTTCGCCTACCTGTACCGCGCCTACGGCGCAGAGGTCACCGTCATTGAGCTGATGCCGCGGCTCGTCCCCAACGAGGACGAGGAGATAGCGCAGCAGCTTGAGCGGGCCTTCTCCGGCCAGGGCATCAAGACGCTCACCGGCTCCCGCGTGACCTCCGTCGAGAAGCGACCGGATGGCGCTGTCCTGAGCGTGGAGACGCCCGACGGCAGCCGCGAGCTGGAGGTGCAGAAGGTGCTGGTGGCCGTGGGCGTGCAGGGCAACGTGGAGGACCTGGGTCTGGAGGAGCTCGGCGTCCCGATCGAGAGGGGGTTCGTGCAGGTAGACGACAACATGCGCACGGGCGTGCCGGGCGTGTACGCCATCGGCGACGTGACGGGCAAGCTGCTGCTGGCGCACGTGGCGCAGGCGCAGGGCGTGCTCGCCATCGAGACCATCGCGGGCATGGACAGCCAGACGCTGGACTATCGGATGATGCCGCGCGCGGTCTACTGCCAGCCGCAGGTGACCAGCTTCGGCTACACGGAGCGCGAGGCCGGCGAGGCGGGCCTCTCCGCGAAAGTGGGGCGCTTTCCGTTCCGGGCCAACGGCAAGTCGCTCGCGGCCGGCGACTCGGAGGGCATGGTGAAGGTGGTGGCGGACGGCGACACCGGCGAAATACTGGGCGCGCACATGATCGGTGCAGAGGTCACGGAGATGCTGCCGGAGCTCACCATGACCAACCTGCTGGAGGGCAGCGTGAACGAGCTGGGGTGGCTGGTGCACTCGCACCCCACGCTTTCGGAGGCGGTGAAGGAGGCCGCACTGGACGTGGAGGGAGCCGCGATTCACATCTGAGCGGTGTGCGGAATCCGCCAGATGATACAAAATTCGGGCGAATGGCGCGCCACCATCTTCCCACATCCGTTATAATGCGGGCATGGCTTCCGGAGACAAGCTGGACGGCGCGCAGCTTATCGACTTCTACCGCCGTATGCTTCTCATTCGCGTCTTCGAGGAGAGGTCGGCGGAGCAGTACATGCTCGGACGGATCCGAGGCTTCCTGCACCTCTACAACGGCGAGGAGGCCATCGCCGTCGGCGCAATCTCCTCCCTACAACCCACTGACTACGTGGTGACCCACTACCGCGACCACGGCCACGCGCTGGCGAAGGGCATGGATCCCAACGCTGCAATGGCGGAGCTGTTCGGCAAGGCGACAGGTTGCAGCAAGGGCAAGGGCGGCTCCATGCACCTCTTCGACCTCGAGAAGCGGTTCATGGGCGGCCACGCCATCGTGGGCGGACAGCTGCCCCTCTCAACGGGCTTTGCGCTTGCGAGCAAGCTGCGGGGCGACGGCGACATTGCGCTGTGCTTCCTGGGCGACGGCGCCATCAACGAGGGCGAATTCCACGAGTCGCTCAACCTGGCCTCGCTTTGGAAGCTGCCGGTGCTCTTCTTCGTGGAGAACAACCTGTACGGCATGGGCGCCACCGTTGAGCAGATGCTGGCGTTTCACGACGAGATTTACAAGTTTGCAAACGGCTACAAGATTCCGTCCGTTCGCATAGACGGCATGGACGTGCTGAAGGTGCGGGAGGCCACGCAGGAGGCGATTGCCCACGTGCGAGGCGGCAACGGCCCCTTCCTCATCGAGGCGATGGCATACCGCTTCCGCGGCCACTCCATGGCGGACCCCGCGGAATACCGTGCCAGGTCCGAGGAGGAGCGCTGGCGGATGCGCGATCCCATCACCACCTTCGGCGCATCGCTCGTGGACGGCGGCACCGCCACGCAGGAGGAGCTGGACGAGATTCGCACCGAGGTCGAGGAGATAATCGACGCGGCCGTTCAGTTCGCAGAGGACAGCCCGTTCCCGGAGCCGGAAGCGCTCTACGACGACGTATACGGAGGCATGTGAGCATGGCGGTCATCACCTACAGAGAGGCCGTTGGCCGTGCGCTCCGAGAGGCGCTTCAGGACGAGCGCGTCTTCATGATGGGCGAGGATATCGGGCGATACGGCGGGGCGTACGCTGTGACGCGTGGCCTGCTCGACGAGTTCGGGCCGGAGCGCATCCGCGAGACCCCCATCGCCGAGTCGGGGTTCACGGGCGCGGGCGCAGGCGCCGCGATGGCGGGCATGCGGCCGATCGTGGAGCTGATGACCATCAACTTCAGCCTGCTGGCGATGGACCAGATAATCAACCACGCCGCCAAGGTGCGGTACATGTCGGGCGGACAGCTCTCGTGTCCGCTCATCGTGCGCACGGTCACGGGCGGCGGCGCTTCCGTGGGAGCCACGCACTCGCAGAGCCTGGAAGGCTGGTTCGCCGCCGTTCCCGGCATCCGCGTGGCCGTACCGTCCACTCCACACGACGTGCTGGGCCTCTTCCGCGCAGCGATGCTGCAGGAGGACCCCGTGATGTTCGTTGAGCACACGCTACTCTACAGCACCCGCGGCGAGGTGGAGGATGAGCCGTACGTGATTCCGTTCGGCAGGGCGGACATCAAGCGATCGGGCACCGACATAACGATTGCGGCGTACTCGCGCATGGCCGTGGTGGCTATGCGGGCCGCGGAGCAGCTGGAGTCGAGGGGCATCAGCGCGGAGGTCGTTGACCTGCGCACGCTCAGCCCGCTGGACTCGGAGACGGTGGTGGAGTCCGTGCGCAAGACGGGCCACGCGGTGGTCGTCGAGGAGACGTGGTACACCGGCGGGTTCGGCGCTACCGTCGTGGGACTGATACAGGAGCGGGCCTTCGACTACCTCAACGCGCCAGTGGGCCGCGTGGCAGGCGAGGAGGTCCCCACACCCTACTCTCGATACCTTGAGCAGGCCTCCATACCGGACGAGGCCCGCGTGATCCAGGCGGTTGAGGCCGCCCTCGGTCGCTGACACCAACGGCAGGAGGCACGGGAAATGGCTACATCGGTTGTAATGCCTCAGATGGGCTACGACATGCAGGAAGGAACCCTCGTGCGCTGGCTGAAGCAGGAGGGGGAGGCAATCGCCAGGGGTGAGGCCATCGCCGAGATCGAGACCGACAAGGCCGTGATCGAGATGGAGGCCTACGCCTCCGGCGTGGTGCTGAAGACCGTGGTTGATGAGGGCAGCACGGTGCCGGTGGGTGACACCATCGCGTTCATCGGAACTCCCGGCGAGCCGGTGCCCGACGTGACGCCATCGGCCGCGGCTACCGCGGAGGCGGCACCCGAGCCTGAGCAGGCAGCTGAACCGGCAGCACCCGCCGCTGCACCGGCATCCGGCCCGGTGAGGGCTTCGCCCGTGGCGCGCAGGCTGGCGCAGGAGAAGGGCATCGACCTGGCGCAGGTCACCGGCACGGGGCCGAACGGTCGCATCACCAAGGAGGACGTGGAGGCCCACGAGAGCGCGGCAGCCGCCGCTCCCGCCTCCGCAGCCGAGGCACCCGCTGCGGTCGAGCCGGCGGCCCGCAGACAGCAGGGCGAGCTTGTGCCGCTCACACGCATGAGGCAGGCAATCGCTCGGCGCACGGCGCAGAGCAAGCGCGAGGTGCCCCACTTCTACGTATCGGCGGGAGTGGACATGACGGCGGCGATGGCGCTGCGCTCGCAGATCAACGAGGCGCTTGCGGGTGAGGCTCGCGTCTCAGTGAACGACCTGATCGTGAAGGCGTGCGCGCTGACGCTGGCCAAGTACCCGGCCTTCAACGCATCGTTCGAGGGCAACAACCTGCGCATGAACCCGGCCATCAACGTGAGCATCGCGGTGGCCGTCGAGTACGGTCTGTTGGTGGTCTCGCTGGGAGACTGCCGCGGCAGATCGCTGGTCGACATCTCGAAGGCGGCGCGCGGCGCAGTGGAACGCGCGCAGAGCGGCGTGCTGCGCGAGGACGACTACACGGGCGGCACGTTCAGCATCAGCAACATGGGCATGTTCGACGTGGACAGCTTCTCGGCGATCATCTACCCGCCGCAGTCTGCGGTCATCGCCGTGGGCACGGTACGGCAGCAGCCGGTGGTGCGCGACGGCGAAATCAAGATCGCGCAGATGATGCAGGCCACGCTCTCCACCGACCACCGGGTCGCGGACGGCGCGCAGGCTGCTGAGTTCCTGGTAGAGGTGAAGCGGGTCCTGGAGAACCCGGTCACGCTGGTGGTGTGAGGGAGACCGCAACGTCCCTTGCAACCACTCCTGCGTAGGCAGGAGTCCACTGCGACTTACACCCTCTCCGTCACTCCCGTGAGAAGGGGAACTGGATTCCTGCTCCCCGCTTTCGCGGGGACAAGCTCCGCAGGAATGACGGACGGCGCTCGTCATGCATGACGGTGTTGGCTTCAGTGCAGGTAACTCCAACCGCTACAGCGGCATCCGCATGGCTTGGTACACCTCGATCTCGCAGCCCTCGCCCCAGGCAATGTGCGGGTGGTCCGCAACCAGCGCGACCGCGGCCTCCATGTCGTCCGCCTGCACCACCGAGTAGCCGATGACGTCACTATCGCGGGGCGAGCTGCCCTCCGGCGTAACCCTCAGCCCGCCCATCAGGGCGGAGCCGGGGAAGACCAGGGCATCGCCGCACCGGTCGGCCCACGTCTTCCACGCCTGCATACCGGCCTGCATGTCCTCCGGCGCCATTTTCTGCGCCTGCTCTCTGACCAGCGCCGGCGCGTAGTAGATCACTACAAAGTCTGCCATCACTCGTTCTCCTGTCTAGTTGTGCAATGGTTCGGGGCACTGTACCAGCATCCAGTGGGCGTGGCAATCGGCCTCCGAAAGGGCCACCGGCAAGGCGTCTGCTTGACATTCAACCCTGCCTGCATGTAAGATTCCCGCAAATGTACGCACGGTTTTTCTCCCTCTGCTCCTGTCGTAACCCCTGAGAGGGGGAGTGCGCGTTTTCTATGGCTTTACGCGTCGCCCCCTCAGCTTTGCCCTGAGGGGCGATTCTTTTCAGCGCCAATCCCGCACCGGAGGCGGACTCCCAAGGAGGCATCATGAGCCAGGCACGAATAAACGAGAAGGGCATCCTGCCGGTACTGCAGGAAGAGCTCGACAACTTCGAGTCGGTCGTCGGCGAGTTCATCCAGGGCGACTGGGACCCCACCGCATTCCAGGCTTTCCGCCTGCGTATGGGCGTCTACGGCCAGCGCCAGCCGGACGTGCACATGCTCCGCGTGAAGCTGCCGGTGGGAGAGGTCTTCGCTGAGCAGCTTGAGACGCTGGGCACAATCGCGAGAGAGTACGCTCCCCTGAAGAAGGGCCACGTGACCACCCGCGAGAACATGCAGTTCCACTTCGTGCCCCTGACTGAGGCGCACGAGGCGCTGAACGTGCTCGGGCAAACGGGCCTCTCGACCCGCGAGGCCTGCGGAAACACCGTGCGCAACGTCGCCGGCTGCCCTCTGTCGGGCGTTTGCCACGAGGAGCCATTCGACGCCACGCCCTACGCAGGGGCCTTCGCTCGATACTTCCTGCGCCATCCCGTCACGCAGTCCATGCCGCGCAAGATCAAGACCGCCTTCTCCGGCTGCGAGAAGGACTGCGCCATCACCAGCATCCATGATATCGGCTTCATACCGCGGGTGCGGGAGGTGGACGGTCAGGAGGAGCGCGGCTTCAAGATTGTGGTTGGCGGGGGCCTTTCCATCATGGCCCGCATAGCACCCACGCTGTACGAGTTCGTGCCTGTGAACGACTACCTGCGCGTCAGCGAGGCGGTGCTGCGCGTGTTCGACGCTTCCGACGAGCTGCGAAAGAACCGAATGAAGGCGCGCATCAAGTTCCTCGTGGACCGCGTGGGCATCGACGAGTTCCGCGTGATGGTGGAGAGTGAACTGGAGAAGCCGTGGGCGCAGGTGACCATCGACCCAACGCCGCTGCTGTACCTTGACGACGAGGCCTCGGACGCGCCGGAAGCCGAGCCGGCGGCCGCGCCGGAAGCGCGCCTGTCGCCCAACGGCGACGCCGGTGAGTTCGACCTGTGGGCGGCAACCAACGTGGAGCCTCAGAAGCAGGACGGCTACTTTGTGGCGCTCATCAAGCTCCCGCAGGGAGACATCATGGAGGACCAGTTCCCGCTGCTGGCCGAGATCACCCGCAATTACTCCAGCGGCCGCGCCCGATTCACGCAGCAGCAGAACATGGCACTCAGGTGGGTTCGCGGCGAGTCGCTGTACCCGCTGTGGCGAGACCTTAGGGACGCCGGACTGGCCGAGCCCGAAGTGAACACGATCACCGACGTCACGTCCTGCCCCGGAACCGACAGCTGCAAGCTGGGCATCACGTCGTCGATGGGACTAGGCAGGGCGATCCGCGAGGAGCTGGCGACAATTGACCTGTCCGACCCGCTGGTGAAGTCGCTGCACATCAAGATGAGCGGCTGCCCCAACTCGTGTGGGCAGCACCACATAGCCAACATCGGGTTCCACGGAGGCTCCATGAAGGGCGACGGCGGGAACCAGGTGCCCGCGTACGAGATGTTCGTTGGCGGAAGCTACCAGGACCTGCGCGGCCAGGACGAGGCGCGCATCGGGATGCGGCCCAAGGGCAAGATCCCGGCCAAGCGCGTGCCGGAGGTGATACGCACGGTCCTGGAATTCTACCAGGGCAACCGCGCGGAGGCTGAGACCTTCAACTCGTTCGTGGACAGGGTTGGCCTCGCCCCATTCGAAGCCATCGCGGCGGAGTACCAGGACCTGGGTCCCCTCAACAGGGAAAACATCGACACGTACATGGACTGGAGCAAGACGGTGCTCTACAAGGTGGAGCGCGGCGAAGGGGAGTGCGCGATCTAGCACTTTCCCGGTTTCCCGGTAGCCGGTTCGCTCAGCCGGACTCAGATGCGAAGAAGCGCGGCCCCCCCCGGGGGCGGGTGTGGTTTTTGTTCAATCTCGGTTAAACATTGGGGTGGTAGTATCGGGTGTATGTAAACACCCCGGG
>JAPPHY010000011.1:0-81858 GCA_028877205.1 Chloroflexota bacterium
GACGCCGTGCGGGCGCTGGATCAGTAGTATTTCTAGCTCATGTCAATATGTGTCGTAAACAGTCAGTATAGATTGTCCGTTAGTCTGAACGGGTTTGTCAAGATAGAGCACGGGCGATTGGAGACGTAAAGGGTTCGCCTGCTCACCTGGCCTGGATGACGACGCGCCCGCCATCCTCTACTTCCATGTACAGGCTGTGGCTGCGGAGCCGCATACCGCTTCAAGGATATACCCGCTGATGGCCCATTGACCGCTCTCCACGTCTATGGCGACGACCTTCCCGTCGTGGTCGGCCTCGCCCTGCCGCCGGATGTCGCGCTGGTATATGTCCTTGCCCAGGCGGGCGGTCTCTTCCTTCGGTCGGCTCGGCGGCGCCACAGGGGGAGACAGGCCAACCAGCTATCGCCTATACTCTGGACCAACTGGACTTCCCAGCCGTAGTTCGAAGACGGTTCTGTCCATCGTCAAGATAGGCCGGGTCGATGGGAATCGAATTTCATGACCTGCTGTAAGGCTTGAGGTTCCCCAATCCCACTGTCCATGAGTACCTGAGTTTTCCGTTGCTATTGCGTCTGTCGTATGACCATTGCATGACACAGGTGGCAGGGGGGAGAATGGGGTAGCGGAAAAGCAAAGCAATTGGAGGTCCTGGTAGCCGGCAAGCAAGAAGTGCAAGGTCATCCGGCGGCGGAAGGGAGAGCAAACGCCATGACGGACAAATCTCGCATTGAGATCGAGTACTGCACGCAGTGCAGGTGGATGCTCCGCGCCGCCTGGGTGGCCCAGGAGCTTCTCACGACGTTTCAAGACGACATCGGAGAGGTGGCGCTGATTCCCGGCACCGGCGGTGTCTTTCACGTGCGCGCGAACGGCGAGACGGTGTGGACTCTCAGGGAGGAGCGCCGGTTCCCGGAGCCGCGTGAGCTGAAGCAGCGCGTCCGTGACATCATTGCGCCCGGACGGTCGCTGGGCCACGCCGACAGGTAGGCGCGGCGGCCGCTCCGCGTCACACGTCGGGAAACCGCGTGTGCCACTCCGTCGAGACCTGGTAGGCGTGGGCCACTCGCAGCAGCAACGGCTCCGACAGCGGCTTCCCAACCAGCTGCAACCCCACAGGCAGCACGTCCTCCGTGAAGCCGCAAGGCACCGAGATGGCCGGCAAACCCACCGCGCTAAACACGCGCGTGATGCGGAGCAGCCCCTCTCGTATGTGCACCTCTCGCCCCTGGATTGTGACGCGCTGCTGGTCCAGCCTGGGCGCGGCAATGGCCGTTGTCGGCGACGCCAGGATGTCCACCTCCTCCAGCGTCGAGAGAAGCTCGCGCCTCAGCATGGCCCTCACTCGCTGGGCGTGCAGGTACGCCTCCGCCGGAATGAACAACCCGCTCTCGATGCGGCGGCGGATGGCCTGGTCCATCTCCCGGCCGCGGCTCAGCACACGCTCGCGATGGAGTGCAGCCGCCTCCGCCGTCTGCACCACGCTGCCCGCGGCATTGACCAGCGCAAGGTCTGGCGTGGCAGCAGGTTTAGCGTCCGCGCCCAGCGTCCGCAGCTGCGTCATAGCCGCCTCGAACGCCGCCCTCACGCCAGGCTCCGTCAGGTCCCATCCGAAACTCTCGACCACGCCCACGCGAGTCCCTGCTGCGCCCTCGGCGCCGCGCTCCAGCCCATTCGTGTAGTCCCGCGGCGCCACTCGGAGCGACGCGGGATCGCGGGAGTCGTGGCCGGCCAGTGCATTCAGCGCCAGCGCTGAGTCGAGAACGCTGCGCGACAACGGCCCCACGTGGTCCATCGACCACGAGAGTGGCGTAGCGCCGTACCTGCTGATGAGCCCGAACGTGGGCTTCAGGCCGGTGACCCCGCACAGCGCCGCCGGTACTCGAACGGACCCGCCGGTGTCGGTTCCCACCGTGAGCGCCGCCTGCCTCGCGGCCACGGCCACGCCCGAGCCGCTACTGGAGCCGCCGGCCATACGCTCAGGGTCCCACGGGTTGCGCGCCGGGCCGTAGTGGCGGTTGAGGCTCGTGCCGTCGAAGGCCATCTCCGTCATATGGAGCTTGC
Organism: Chloroflexota bacterium; assembly: GCA_028877205.1. Classification (GTDB taxonomy): domain Bacteria; phylum Chloroflexota; class Dehalococcoidia; order Lucifugimonadales; family UBA2985; genus JAPPHY01. Next base: position 2,062 of record JAPPHY010000011.1, read on the forward strand.
CGACGACCACAGCGCCCGCGGCGGCGAACCGCTCCGCCACGGCGGAGTCCTCGTCCGGCACGAATTCGCGGTCGATGGCTGAACCTGAGGTGGTGCGCACGCCCTTCGTTCGGAACAGGTCCTTCAGCCCCACCGGCACGCCGTGGAACGGGCCTCGGTAACCGCCACGTATGACCTCGGCCTCGGCCTGGCGCGCCGAGGCCAGGGCCTGATCATCCATGCGGGTGATGAATGCGTTGAGGCGCGGCTCCGTCTCGTCGATGCGGCGGAGGTAGGCCTCAGTCACCTCAACGGGGGACACCTCGCGCCGCTCGATGAGGGCTGACAGGCGCGGTACGGGCAGCAGCGTAAGCTCGTCCGAAGCCACGGCTATTGAGGCTCCGACGCATCCCAGGGCGAGAGGCCGGAGCCGGGCGGAACTTCGCCGGCGTCCACTGCTTCCAGCGCCGCAATGCGGTCGTGCATGGCCTCAACCTCCGGGAACAGCTCCCGGAGATGCTCTTCGTCCATGTCCAGGCCGTAGAGCATGGCCAGAGCCACGAACTCCTCGTATGTCAGGGCCGGTCTATCTGCCAAGATTAGTACCTGCGTCAATGGCGCAGGAGCTAGCCCGAACTCTCCAGCGCCTTCTCCAGCCGCTGGGTGTAGAAGTCCTCGGTCGATACGAAGTGCTCGAGCGTCTGTCGGATGGACCACTCGCCCTCCGGCGCCCGGTCCAGGTCCTCGTCGGACAGGCCAACCAGAATCGCCTCGAGGTCGCCGCGCACCTTCTGCAGGTCGGCCAGAATCATCTGCGGCTCCGTCTGTGCGATGCCAAGGTCGCGCATCGTCTTCAGCACCTGAGCGGTGTGCTCCAGGTCGTGGCCTACCATCTGGAGCATCATCATCCTGATTGGCATCGGCCGGTCGCCCCAGGCTCCCATCTCGCCCATGCGGCTTTCAGGGATCTGCGACAGCTTCTCGTTCAAGGCGTCGTGCCTGGCCCGCATCTGGTTGATGACATCGGTTACGGCTGACATAGGGACACCTCCGCGGTCGAAAGTGGGTGTGCGACTGAGCGCTGGCGCCATTGTACGCAAGCGGGCGCGGCGGCGCAACTCGCAGCGACCTTGTGATATAATCGGCGGCGCAAACCACCCCAACGCGGGAGGCGCTCCATGACCACCAGCGGCTACGCACGGCCCGACATACTCGTGGAGTCTGGCTGGCTCCAGGAACACCTCAACGACCCGGACGTCCGCATCATCGACTGCGACCAGATCGACGGCTACCGCCGCGCCCACCTGCCCGGCTCGGTGGGCATCCGCGAGCACCACTACATCAAGCATCCCGAGTTCCCGCGTGACTCGACCGCGTACCCCCTCGTGGCGTCCGCGGAGCACGTGTCCGAGCTGATGGGCGGAATGGGCATCGGTGACGACCACACCGTGATCACCTACGACAACGCAGGCGGCCTGTACGCCGCCCGCATCTGGTGGGTGCTGAACTACTACGGCCACACAAACGTCAAGGTTCTCAACGGCGGCTGGCCAAAGTGGCTCGACGAGGGCCGCCCCGTCACCACGGACGCGCCACAGCCGGAACGGGCGGCCTTCATCGCCAGCGAGGCGCCCGACGTCGTGTGCACGCTCGACTACGGCGTGTCCTGCGTGGGCGACCCCGATACCATCTTCCTCGACGTGCGCTCCACCGGCGAGTTCACCGGCGAGAACAACCGAGGCAACAGTCGCGCGGGCCACGTACCCGGCGCCATCCACCTGGAGTGGCTCAACTTCGTGACCGCGGACAAGCACCGCACGGTCAAGCCCGCAGACGAGATCAGGGCGATGCTGGAGGAAAGGGGCGTCACCCCGGACAAGCAGGTCATAACCTACTGACAGGGTGGTATCCGTGCGGCGCACGGAGCATTCGTACTCACGCTCATGGGCTACACACGCGTTCGCAACTACGACGGCTCGATGGGCGAGTGGGCCAACCGCGACCACACGCCCCTGACCATGTAGAGCGCCGTGTCGCTATGTGGTCGCATCAGTAGTCGCCCGGCAGTGCAGTCGGCCAAAAAGAGGAGCAAACGCCAATGCTGATCAGACCGGACGATCCGCGCATCACCTGGCAGGGCGCGATCTCCTGCCATCGCACCGATGAGTGGACTCAGCCGTGGCGTCTCCCGTACGATGACCTGGCACTCTTCCCGCCGGACGCCCTCCGCGAGCGCGCCGCCATGCCCGCTGGAGTGCGGATCAGCTGCCACAGCGACACCACGTCGCTTGTGGGGCGAATCGAGATAGCGGAAGAAGAGGCGTCGCCCATCGACCTGCTGTGCGACGGACGGCTGCACGACTCCGTAGAGCTGGCCGGCCGCGACGCGTTCGAGTTCCGAGACCTGCCCACGGGCGAGAAGCTGCTGGAGCTGTGGCTGCCACAGTACACCGAGCTGCGCCTCCGCTCGCTTGAGGTCAGCGATGGGGCATCACTCTCGCCCTTCGAGGACCCGCGGCCGCTGTGGACTACGTACGGCAGCTCTATCACCCACTGCCGCGCCGCCGCAAGCCCCAGCCGTACCTGGCCCGCCATCGTCGCAAGGGAGCACGGCCTGAACCTCACATGCCTGGGCTACGGCGGCCAGTGCCACCTGGACCCCATGATCGCGCGGCTGATGCGAGACCGCCACGCCGACTTCATCTCAATCAAGGTAGGCATCAACATATACGGAGCCGCCAGCCTGGGCGTGCGCGCCTTCCGGCCCGCCGTCATCGGATTCGTGGAGACACTGCGGGAGCGCCACGCCGAGATCCCAATCGCGGTCATCTCGCCGATCTTCTCGCCGCCGAGGGAGGACACCCCGAACGCGGTTGAGTTCACCCTCCGCGCCATGCGTGAGGAGGTCGCCGAGGCCGTGAGCGCCATACGCGAGCGCGGAGGCGCCAATGTGCACTACGTGGACGGCCTGAGCCTGTTCGGCGCTGAGCACGCACACATGTTGCCCGACGAGCTACACCCGAACGCGGAAGGATACGAGACGCTGGCGCGCAACTTCCTGCGGGAGGTGGCCGCGCCCCTGTTCGTCAAGGAGGCCGCCAAAACCTCTTCACCATAGACGAGGGAAGATTGAGAAGGGGTGTGCCCCCTGCTCCACTCGGCCGCCTCTGGATTGCGGCTGAAGTCTACCCTGAGCGTAGCCGAAGGGCCGCAATGACGGCTGGGGGACGGCCATTCAACAATACGGAGGTCAAGATGGCGTTGTTTCTGCGTGAGGAGGACGTTGTCCGTCTGCTGCCCATGAGTGATGCGATCGAGGTGGTGGAGCAGGCATTCGTGGAGCAGGGCCGGGGCACGGCCGTCAACCTGCCCCGGGAGCGCGCCCAGGCGGAGGGAGTGGGCCTGACGATGATGGTGGCCGTGCTGGGCGGCCGCAAAGTGGCCGGATTCAAGACGATGGGCGCGGGACGGCCGCTGGTGCTCCTCTACGGGGACGAGCCGCGACGGCTCCTCGCCGTGATGGAGGCTGGAAACCTGGGGCAGATCCGCACCGGCGCCGCGAGCGGTGTGGCGACCCGCTACATGGCCCGGCAGGACGTCTCGACGGTGGGCATCGTTGGGACGGGCTTCCAGGCCAGGTCCCAGCTTGCCGCGGTGTGCGCTGTCCGTCCCATCCGCGCCGTTACGGCATTCAGCCGGACGCGCGAGCGCCTGGACGAGTTCTGCGCCACCATGAGCGAGTCCTTGGGCATTCCGGTGTCGCCGGCGGCGTCCGCCGAGGAGGCCGTGCGCGGCACAGACGTGGTCATCGCCATCACCAACGTCCGCACGCTGGAACCCGTAGTCCTCGGCGAGTGGCTTTCGCCCGGAATGCACATCAACGCGGCCGGCGCAAACTCGCTGGAGCGCCGCGAGCTGGACGACGACGCAATCTCCCGCTGCGCCGTGATCACCGCCGACGACGTGCCTCAGGCCATGATCGAGTGCGCCGACCTCGCCATGCCAATCGGCGCTGGCAAGCTGGACTGGAGCGTGGTGCTGGACCTGGGCATGGTGGTCGCCGGCCACGCGCCCGGCCGCCTCTCCGACGACGACATCACGCTGTTCGAATCGCAGGGCATCGCGCTGGAGGACGTGGCGGTGGCGGCTCACCTGCTGGAGCGCGCCGAGGCCGAGGGCGTCGGAGAGACCCTCCCGTTCTAACCTGTTGAAGCGCAGCAAATTCGCCACGGCCGCCCTGCTGGCGCTGAGTCTGCTCTTCATCGCGGCCTGTGACTCCCCTGCAGCCACGCCAGGCACACTTGCACTAGGCCCAACGGCTGAGACCGAGCTACCGCCGCGCACTCCCATCGCGACCGCGCGGGCAACCCTTGCGCCGACGCCGGACGTGACGCCGTCGCGAACTCCCGCTGCAACCGCGGATGAAACCACAACGCCATCCCCACGCTCGACTCCCACGCGCGTACGCGTGCCCACCTCCACCGCAGAGGCGAGTCCAGCCACAACGCCCGCTCCGCCCTTGACTGCGATCGCCCTCAGGCCCGCATTCCCAAACCTCCGCTTCCGACAGCTCACCAACCTGGTTCAGCCGGACGACGGCTCCAATCGAATCTTCGTCACGGAGCAGGCGGGGCGCATCCTGGTCTTCCCCAACGACCCCGCGGTTGAGCACGCGAGCGTGTTCCTGGAAATCCGGGAAAGGGGCCTCGGACAGGCCAACGAGGAGGGGCTGCTGGGTCTGGCCTTCTCCCCGGACTTCACGCTGGACGGGCACTTCTTCGTCTACTACTCAGCTACTCAGCCGAGGCGCTCCGTGCTATCCCGCTTCTCGGTCAATGAGAGCGATCCCAATCTTGCGGACCCGTCCAGCGAGGTCGTCATTCTGGAGGTGGAGCAGCCCTACTCCAACCACAACGGCGGCCAGATAGAGTTCGGGCCGGACGGCTACCTGTACGTTGCGCTCGGCGACGGGGGTTCTGCCGGCGATCCGTTCGGCAGCGGACAGGACACCGGCACGCTTCTGGGCGCCATCCTGCGGCTCGACGTCTCCGGCGCGTCGGCGGATGCAGGATACGCAATCCCGCCGGACAACCCGCTCGTGGGCGTGCCGGGCGCGCGCGGCGAGATCTGGGCCTATGGCCTTCGCAACCCCTGGCGGTTCTCGTTCGATACTGAGACCGGCCTGCTATGGACGGCGGACGTGGGCCAGAACGCCTACGAGGAGATAAACGTTGTGAGCCGCGGCGGCAACTACGGTTGGAATATCATGGAGGGGCGTCAATGCTTCTCCCCCCGGCGGGGCTGCGACGCCTCCGGCCTGGAGCTGCCTGTCGCCGAGTACGGCCGCAGCGATGGCTGCTCGGTCACAGGCGGGCATGTGTACCGCGGCAGCGACCAGCCCGACCTGGTCGGCGCGTACGTCTACGGCGACTTCTGCACCGGCCGCATCTGGGGCGTCCGCTACGACGGCGAGACTGCGACTGAGCCGCAGCTTCTCGTGGACTCGGACCTGGAGATCACATCGTTCGGCATGGGCATGGACGGCAGCCTGTACGTGCTCGGGCGCGACGACGGCATATACCTAGTAGTGCCCGCGTAGGCCTGCCCCGCGCCCGGCGCCTCCCACCGCGCCAGTCAGGCGTGCCATGCTCTGTTGTTGTGTTCAAATGGCCCAGTGGTGTAGAGTGTCTCCTGTAGCACCTGGATTCGGGTGGTGTCTTGAGACCTCTACCGTTCTAGGCGGAGACTGGCTTTGGTCGCCTGACTGCGGGTACCGGAAAGTCACGCCACGTTCCCGGAGGAGCGTCATGAAAATCGAAGACCTGGTAGAAGATGATCGGGGCAGAGGCGTCTTCAGAGTCCACCGATCCTCCATGACCTCCGACGATCTGTTCCGCCTGGAACGGGAGCATATCCTCGACCGCTGCTGGATCTACATTGGGCACGAATCGGAGGTCGAGAACCCGGGCGACTATCGGCGCCGGACTGTGGCCGGCCGTCCGGTCTTCCTGATACGCAGCAGGGACGGCCAGGCCAGGGTCTTCCTCAATACCTGCACCCACCGCGGCGCGCTCGTTTGCCGCAGGGACAGCGGGAACGCTCTGGTCTTTCAGTGCTTCTATCACGCCTGGACATTCAATACCTACGGGGAACTCATCGGAGTCCCCGGCGAGGACGCCTACGGGCCTGCCTTCGACCGAAAGGCTATGGGCCTCGGGCAACCGCCCAGGGTCGAGAACTACCGTGGTTTCATCTTTGTGAGTTTCAATCCCGATGCCGAAGATCTGGTCACCTACCTGGCGGGGGCCAGGGATTACCTGGACATGGTGGTCGACCAGTCGAGTTCGGGAATGAAGGTGATCCCGGGTACACACCAGTACACGGTGAGGGCCAACTGGAAGCTCATGGTCGAGAACAGCCTGGATGGATATCACCTCGTCCCTACCCATCGCACATATCTCGACTACATGGCCAGTCTCGGAACGGACGACAGCGGGCAGACTCTCCACAATCGCACACCCGCAACCGCGAAGTCCCTGGGCAACGGACACTGCGTGGCGGAGGCTGCAGCCCGCAACGGGCGCCCGATTGCCCACTGGCACCCCCTGTTCGGCGAGGACTCCAGGGATGAGATTGCGGAAGTCCGTCAACGCCTGGTGGAGGCGTACGGAGAAAGTCGCGCCTACCAGATTGCCGATACCTACCGGAGCCTGCTCATCTATCCCAATCTGATTATCAACGACCTTATGGTCGCCACGGTCAGGTACATCGAGCCCGTGGATGCCCGGCACTTGGAAATCACTGCCTGGCACATTGTCCCGAGAGAAGAGCCCCCGAAACTGCACTCAATTCGATTGGACACATTCCTCACTTTCTTTGGTCCGGGAGGGTTCGCCTCTCCCGATGACGTGGAGGCCCTGGAGTCCTGCCAGTCCGGCTTCCGGGCGACCGAAGTCGAGTGGTCAGACATTTCAAGGGGAATGCTCAAGTCCGTTCCTGAGGGGACGGGTGAATTGCAGATGCGGGGATTCTGGCGACAATGGCACGCCAATATGCAGGGCTTCAGCAAGACCAACGTGCAGGACAGGGAGCCCGCGGATAGCGAGTCCGCCGCTATCCGTTGAACGGGCAGGTGAATCCAAGCCGGTCCGGGTTAATGATGGCACACTTCGGAAACCCCACGCTGCGCCAACTGGTTGAGGACTTCCTGTTCAAGGAAGCCACCCTTCTCGATGAGTGGCGACTTGACGACTGGAGTGAACTCTTCACCGAAGATGCCCGCTACGTGGTGCCCACCACAGACCTGCCCGAAGGAGACCCCGAACGCGACCTGGTGTTCATCGACGACGACATCTTCCGCTTGCGGGCCCGTGTGAAACGGTTGAACAGCCGACACGCTCACCGCGAGTATCCCTGGTCCCGCACACGCCGGTTTGTTTCCAACATTCAGGCCCAGGAGACCGATAACGGCGAGATTTCAGTCAAGTCAAACGTGCTGGTCTATCGGTTCCGCAGTGGTGAGGAAGCTCCCTACGTCGGAAGCATCGACTACACCCTACGCTGGGAGAGCGGGGAGCTAAGAATAGCTTACCGCCGGGCGGTCCTGGACCAGGAAGGGCTTTCCTCGCACGGGGCGGTGAGCATCATCTTCTGAAAGCGCCGGACACCCTTCGACTAGCTCAAGGCGAACGGACTATCATCGCCCCGTCCGTACTTCGACAGGCTCAGCACGAACGGGGTCGGGTGTCGAGCAATTTACCCTCACCCCCGCAGCGTCACCTCACCCGCGGAGAAGCTCTCGATGCTGCCGTTGGGGAGGCGCAGCAGCAGCCCGCCGCCGTCGTCCACGCCCTCCGCGACTCCTTCGTACACCGTATCGCCCCACGTAACGCTCACGCGCTGCCCCAGCGTGTCCAGCATCGACGCCCACTCCTCGCGCACGGCACTACCTTCCCCCAGCGCGAGATATAGCTCCTCCGCCTCCTCCATCAGCGCAGCCAGTAGCTGCAGCCTCGGCACTGGTCGGCCCAGCTCACCGAGCAGTGCCGTCGCCGTGTCGCGGATCTCTTCGAACTCCACAGGATCAAAGTTCACGTTCACACCTATCCCCACGATCGAGAACCCCTCGGCGCCGTCCTGCGCAAGCGAGCTCTCGATCAGAATGCCTCCTATCTTCCTGCCTCCCATGCGCACGTCGTTGGGCCACTTGATGGTGACGAGGCCGCCCCGGCCGTCTGCCACGCGGCGCAGCGCTCGGGCCAGCGCCAGCGGCGCCATCATGGACAGCTGCGAGGCAACCTCCGGCGACGGCCTCAGCAGCAGCGACAGGTACAGGTTGACGCCCGGCGGCGACACCCACGTGCGTTGGAACCGGCCGCGTCCTGCGGACTGCTCGTCGGCCACAATGAGCGTGCCGTCCGGCGCGCCCTCCGCGGCGGCGCGGCGCGCGTCGTCCATGGTGGAGCGCGTGGTTGCCAGGTAGTCGATCCGGCGGACCATCGCAGTTGTGCTAAGCGCGGCGCGAATGCTCTCGGAGTCGATGGGGTCGTCGTATGGCTCAGCGATGGGAGTCATGGCTACTGATACGGGGGATGGACTCCTGCTTGCGCAGGAGCGGTCGGAGGAGTTGCGCGGTTGATAGGCAGGCCTGTAAGCCGAGTTCTGTATCCCGTCAAACGGCGGGACGGCGATCATCTATCTGGGACGCCGGTTGCCCAGCGCCTCTAGCAGCCAACCCGAGGACGGGCCGGGCGCCCATCGTCCTCCTATTCGGCCTTGCTCCGGGTGGGGTTTGCCGTGCCCCCGGTGTCGCCACCGGAGCGGTGAGCTCTTGCCTCACCGGTTCGCCCTTACCCCGCGAACGGGGCGGTATGTTTTCTGTGGCACTTTCCGTCGGGTTTCCCCGCCTGGCCGTTAGCCAGCATCCTGCCCGGTGGAGCTCGGACTTTCCTCCCTGACAATGTCAGCGCGATCGCCCAGCCTACCTATCAACGCCTCTACAGTGTAGCACCGCCCGCGCCGGCGGGTCAAAGCGAGCCGCTTACGCCTGTGACCGCCGTGACCTCCACGGAGCCGTCGCTCACGTCGACGCGGGACACCAGCGCCCGCAGCACACGCCCGGCGGCCGCGCCCTCCAGCGTGTCCCACTCCCGCAGCAGGACTGTGGCGTCGCCTGACTCCAGCGCATCGCGCACTGCCTCCGGCAGGCTGCCGCCCGCGCCCGCCTTCTCCTCGTCAAGCTCCGCGAGGACCGAACGCAGCCGGTCCAGAGAGGTCATTCCGGAAGCGGTGCTCTCCAGCTCCCGCATGAAGCGTGCATCGCTCTGGAGCCCATCGCCATTGGATGATGCTTCCAGGGCCAGATACGCGGCCGGGTCGATCGCCAGATCGCCGCGCTCCAGCGCCTCCCTGGTCTCTCGAAGGACAGTCTGCTCCAGGTCTCCGGCGCGCCAGGTGTGGTAGCCGCAGGTACCCTGGTTGGCGCGGGACTGGCACTGGTAGTACCTGTACTGCCCCACGCTGCGCGTGCCATCCTTGCGCCGCCACCCCTGGCGACGGCTGACGCCCATCATTCGGTTGCCGCAGTTGGCGCAGTACGCCAGCCCGGATAGCAGGAACGGCTCCGATGGGTACGACGCCCTGCGCCTGGTTCTGCCCTGCTCCATCTTCTCCTGGGCCAGCCGGAACTCCTCCCGATCGATGATCGCGGGGTGATTGGCGGGCACCCTCAGACCGAAACGTGTATAAGTGCCGAGGTAAGAGCGGTTGCGAAGCACGTCCCTGACGGTGACCAGGCTCCAGCCGCGGCCTCCCCGGGTGGGCACTCCCTTCTCGTTGAGACTGCGAACGATGCGTCTCAGGCCCACGCCTCCGCGGTTGTACATGCGATAGATCAGACGAACCGCCTCGCTCTCCTCCGGTACGACCTCCAGCCTGCCGTCCGATCCGATTGCGTAGCCGTACGGCGGCTTGCCAAGACCCTCGCCGCGGAGGGCCTTGTTCATCATGGCCGAGCGGATGCGGTCCCCGCGCACACCGCCCTTGCGCCAGTGCCTGAGGGCCTGCTGGAGCGGGTCCGGCATGTCGTCGTCGCTGCACACCACCTTTGCGCGCAGGGCGTCGAGCTCGAGCACGCGGCGCACCACCGACTCCATGTTGTCGCCGACGTACTGGGCGTCGGGCAGCACGACCAGGAACTCGGACCCGGAGGACCTCATGTGGTTGAGCATCTCCTCGAAGCCGGAGCGGTCTCCGTTCGGGGAGTCTTCCGTGAATGTGGCGACCGTCTGATGCCGGTTCCTGCGGCAATAGGAGTCGAACGCCTCCTGCTGTTCGAGAAGCGCAGTCTCGGCACCCGATCCGGCCGGTGCGCTGAAGTACCCTATTGCCCTCATGGTTTACTGACTCACGAAGAGAATGCGGCTGCAGCTGGGGCACTGCACCGGCCGCTGCGACGTGCGGGCCTGCTGCACTACCCTGCTCGGCAGGGAAATGCGGCAGCCCCCGCAGACACCGCGCTCAACGCGGGACACGGCCTGGCCCTGACGCGCGACGCGCATCCTGTCGTAGAGACGGAGGTGCTCGGGGCTCACCTGCGACGCCATGCCGCTTCGACGCGTTTGCAGCGCCTCGGACTCCGCCTCCAGCTGCGCCCTCTCGTCGACCAGGCTCACGTGCTGCTGCTCGCGCGCCGTCTCCATCTCGCGCAGGCCGTCCTCCAACCTCCCAAGCTTGCGCTCCGTGTCCTCGATTGCCTCCAGAGCGCGGAGGAGCCCCTCCTCGTGCTTCTGCTGATTCTCTCTGAGGAGTTCCAGCTCCTTGTTCATGCCCTCCAACTCTCTGGAGTTGCGCACAGAGCCTCCGTAGAGCGTCTCCTCCAACTGCTTCCCTTTTTCCTGGAAGGAGCCAATCGACAGTTCAATGTCGCGGCGCTCCGTCTCCTGCCGGCTCAGCACGGCGCGGCCGGCCTCCACGACGCGCCGTCGCTCACGGAGCAGTCTGTCGTCGGCCAGCGTCTCGTCGATGGAAGCGATGGTGCTTCTGCACCTGTCGAGCTCCCCATCAACGCCGAGAAGGTCGTATAGCTGCTGGGCGATTGTCATGACAAGTCCCGCATGGTGTTTATTGATTGTAGGAATACGATGTCGGCATTGTCAACAAACGGGGGAATCGCGGGTCCGCGAATGGGTTCACGTCAGCGGTCGGCGGGACGCGGGCCTTGCCACCGGGTGACGATCGTCAGAAAGGCCGTGAACAGCACCACGCCTGCGCCGAACAGGAACGCTGCGCTGGTGCCCTCTTGATCGGCCAGCAGGCCGGCTATCGACGGGACGAAGGCTGAGATCACAATGGCGGAGCCGAACACCAGCGACACCGTCGTGGCCTGCGCACCAACTGCGACGAGGTCCATTGCCGAGGCCAGCAGAATGGACATCATCGGGAAGAGGAACGCGCCCATGCCAAGCACCACCAGCGTGAACTGCCATCCCGCCGGCGCCACGCTCAGCCCGATGCTCGCGAGGCCGAGCGCGATAAGGCTGGGCGTAAGCACCAGCCTGCGCCCAATCCGGTCCGACGCGTAGCCAAGCAGCGGCTGCGACACGATGCCGGCCACCTGAGCGAGCGACAGGTACAGGCCTCGGGCCGTAGTCGACACTCCCAGGTCTTCTTCCAGGTAGATCGGCAGGAAGGTGAGGACGGTGCTCTGGCCTCCCGCGAATCCGGCAGCAAAGAGCAGCACAAGCAACAGTCGCCGGTTCCTCAGCAGTCCCCCCACGGATCCCATGTAGGCTCTCATGCTCACGGCGGAGGGCCAGTTGGCCGGTATGCCCCTCAACACAACCCAGATCATCACGCCGAATAGCAGGCCGGGTACAAGGCTCCCCTGGAGAATCACGCGCCAGGTCACAACCCCCAGGAGCACACCCACTATAACGGGGCCCAGCGTCTCCCCGACGCTCCCACCCGTGCCGTGGAGCGAGATCGCGAACCCCCTGCGCGTGGCGAACTCGCGTGAGAGCGACGCTATAGCCGAAGGGTGCCAGAATGTGATGGCGACGGTGAACAGCGAGGCGGCTATCAGGGCAACCAGGAAGTTGGTTGCAAAGCCAATAGCCAGCGCGAACACTGCCACCATGATCATGGTCAGGCCGAGCACCTCGGCGCGCTGGTTCGCAAACCGATCGCCGGTGTACCCTGCCGGTATGTTGGCAAGTCCGCCAGCTATGTTGCGGAACGTGGACATCAGGCCCACCTGGGCGTTGTTCAGCCCAAGGCCGGCCTTGATCTCGGGAAGCAGGACGAAGAAGGCGGCGTTGAAGGCGTGCTTCAGGCCGTGCCCCGCCACGGCGACAACCAGTAGCGTGAGCCTCTGACCTGAGGTGATGCCTCCCGTCTCCTGGGATGTGCCCCCACGATCCTGCAATCGAAGCCCTTTCTCGCGTGTATGCCCGCTATCCTATCACATGACCGCGCGAAATGCCTGCGGGCCCGGCGTGCAATCAAGCTGACAGGCGGGGTTCACGGTGATAACATATCTGCGACATAGAATACCATCGGAGGTAGAGCCGTGGCAGATTTCGTGAGGGTGGCCTCTATATCAGACGTGTCGCCGGGAGCGGTGATGCTCGTGGATGTGGACGGTGAGCGTATTGCGCTGGTGAACGTGGACGGTGAGCTGTATGCCGTTGCCGATGAATGCTCCCACGAGGGCTGCTCTCTGTCGGAGGGTGACGTCGACGGCCGGATGCTGGTATGTCCCTGCCACGGCAGCGACTTCGACGTGACGACCGGCGAGCCGGCCAGCCCGCCTGCCTACGAATCGGTTGCGACGTACGCCGTCCGCGTGGACGGCGACGACGTGCTTGTGCAGCCGTCGGACTAGCGGGCCGGGGGTGGCCTAAGGCGCGCTGTAGCTTACCTCGACCGTCGTGTGGACGCCGCCGCGCGTCTTGTAGTCCAGCGTAAGCGACATGCGAAGCGGCCGGCATACAGCCACGAGGTCCTGAAGAATCCGGTTGGCCGCGTGCTCCTGCACTATCCCCACCTGCCTGTATGACAGCAGGTAGTACTTGAACGACTTCAGCTCCAGCAGCGCCCTGTCGGGCACGTATCGCACCGTAAGCGTGCCGAAGTCCGGCAGCCCCGTCCACGGACACACCGCCGTGAACTCGTCCGTGTCCAGCGCAACCTCGCACTCGCTGCCGGGATAGTCGTAGTCGAACGCCAGCAGACACGAGGCGTCAATCTCCGACTCCGCTCGCACCTCGTAGCTGTGGTCCAGGGCGGAGTAGGCCTCCTGGAGCTCATTCGCGTTGGCCACGTTGCACCTCCTTTGATCGAACACCGGTCAGTTCCGCGAGCGGGTCTCCGGCCGCATCACCCGGCGTGCCCAGCTCGCCCAGCTCGTACATGGCAGCAGCCGCCATTGCCAGCCCGGCGGTCTCACTCCGCAGTGTACGACGCCCAAGGCTGACCACAACCGCGCCGGCCTCCATTGCCAGCTCAACCTCAGCAGGCTCGAAGCCGCCCTCCGGGCCGACCAGCAGGCCGAGTCCTTCAACGCGGGCCTGCTCAAGCCGCTTGGACAGCGCCTCTCTGAGTCCTGTCTCGTGCTCACCCTCCCAGGCCATGAGCGTCACGCCTCGCGCCTGCTCCAGCGCATCTCGCAGCGACACCGGAGCCTCAACCGTCGGAATGAGCGACCTGCCGGACTGCTCGGCCGCCTCTCGAACGATGCTCCGCCACCGCTTTAGCCTTGCGTCGGCGCGGCCGCCCCCGGCCCTCGGTATGCTGCGATGGCACACCACCGGAACGAACGCGGAAATGCCCAGCTCCGTGCCTTTCTGAAGCACCATCTCAAGCTTCTCGCCCTTCATGATACCCTGGTAGAGTGTCACGGACACATCCGGCTCGCCGCTCAGGAACGACTCACTCACCACTTCTCCCTCCAGCCGCGACGGCGATAGGCTGTTGAGCGACACGACGTACTCCCACCCTGTGCCGTCCAGCAGCGCGATGATCTCTCCCACGCGCATCCTGAGCACCTGCGACACCTGTCTCGCGACTGCGCCATCGACGCCGGCGCGCCCGTCGCGGATGCAATCGGGGTCGACGAAGAACCGGTGCACGGCTAGGCCTCGCTCTTGCGGGCAACCAGCGCGGCCCAGTCGCCCTCACGCTCGGTGCGCACCATAGCACAGCCCGCATCTCCGAGCGCGCTCTCCACCTCGCCGGCGCGGTCCGCCATGATACCGCTGACCACTATCGCGCCGCCCGCCGCGGTGTGCGCCGCCAGGGCTGTTGCCACCTTCAGGATGACGTTTGTGTACAGGTTCGCCACCACGAGATCGAATACGCCCGGAGGCTCGGCATCCGCCGCGAGCTCGCGTTGCTCCAGCGTGACCTTGTGCCTCAGGCCGTTGTCGCGCACGTTGGCACGCGCCGCCCGAACGGCTACCGGGTCGACGTCCAGGCCATGGACGCGGCTCGCGCCCAGCTTTGCCGCAGCGATCGACAGGATGCCGGAACCGGTCCCGACGTCCAGCACGCTCATGCCGGGCCTGACCAGCCGGTCCAGCTCGGACAGGCACATCCGGGTCGTCGGATGATGGCCTGTGCCAAATGCCATGCCTGGGTCCATACCGATGACCACCTCGCCGGCCGCAGCCTCATACTCCATCCAGGATGGCCGCAACACCAGGCGTCCGATGTGCAGCAGGGTGAAGTGGTCCTTCCAGGATTCCAGCCACTCCTCCTCGTCGATGACGCGCTCCTCAAGCGGCGGCAGCGGGCACAATAGGGCGATGAGGTCGACGGCCACGCGGATCTGCTCACGGCTCGACGCGGTGGTGCGATTGACCGGAAGGTAGGAGCGAAGCACGGCGGTTGCCTCATCGGACGGGGACTCGCCTTCGTCGGGGTTGTAGCCGCCCTCCAGCTCCACGGCAACTCCGCCGTATCCGTGACGCTGGAATACTGCGGAGAGCGGCTCGACGTACTCCTGGGGCGCCCGGATGCTCAGCTCAAGCCACTTCATTGCGCAATCGCCGGGTCACGACCCCTTGCCGTCCTTGCCGATGGCGTCCCGGAACCTGCCGAACCAGCCCTTGTCTTCGCGAGAGCCGTTGCCGAGGGTCTCCCCCAGCTCCGCAATGAGTCGACGCTGGTTGTCGTCGAGCTGGCTGGGAGTAACCACGTTCACCACCACCATCTGGTCGCCCCGTCTGCCCTTGGCCGAGTATGGCACTCCCCTGCCCTTGATGCGGAACTCGGTACCGGACTGTGTGCCGCCGGGGATTCGCAGAGTCTCCGGCCCGTTGAGCGTGGGAACCTCAAGCTCATCGCCCAGCGCCGCCTGCGCGAAGTTAATGGGCAGCTCCAGGAGGATGTCGTGGTCCCTGCGGGAGAAGACGCCGTGGGGCTGCACCACCAGGTTCAGGTAGAGGTCGCCGGGTGTTCCGCCGTTGGAACCCGCGTCGCCCTCGCGGCTGAGGCGGACCTGCATCCCGTCCTCCACGCCAGGCGGGATGTCGACGCGGATGCGCCGCCGCCTTCGCTCGCGTGCGGAGCCGCGGCAGTGGGTGCACGGGCTGGTGATCACACTGCCCTCGCCGTTGCAAGCGGTACATGCGCCCACCTGCGTGAACTGGCCGAAGATGCTGCGCTGCACCCTGCGGACCTGGCCGGAGCCGTTGCACTGGGCGCACTGGGCCGGCGCGCTGCCCGGCTCTGCGCCGCTGCCCCTGCACTCGCGGCAGGGCTCGACGCGCTCCACGTCAATCTCGCGGTCGATGCCGAACACCGCCTCCTCGAACGTCATGGTGGTTCCAGCGTGTATATCGCGGCCGCGCTGCGGGGCGCGGCGTGCGCGGGCGCCGAACCCGCCGAAGAACGCGTCGAATATGTCGCCGAAGCCGCCGAAGTTCTCGAACCCCTCGAAGCCGCTGCCCCGTCCCGCGCCCATGTGCCCGAAGCGGTCGTACTGCGCCCGCTTCTGCGGGTCGCTGAGCACCTGGTAGGCAGCGTTGATCTCCTTGAACCGCTCCTGCGCGCCGGGATCCTTGTTCCTGTCCGGATGGTACTCCAGCGCCAAGCGCCTGAACTTGGTCCTGATGTCCTCCTGGGACGCGCTGCGAGGCACGCCGAGAACCTGATAGAAGTCTTTCTGGTTGGCCATGCTGCTAATCTGTCCAAACGTGGAATTGACCAACCTACATTATATTGCACGCCGAATACAGAGCACAACCTGAGCCGGGCGCACGTCGGTTGCGCCGGTGCCTACCTTGGAGTAGATTACGGAAGCTCCCGCAACTCACGATCGCAGGCCCAGCAGACATCTCCGATTGGTAGCAGGGAGGCAACGCCCAACGTGCGTCAATCACCGAGTCTCGTATTAGTCACCCTGGCTGCGACAGCAGCGCTGCTGCTCGCGTCCTGCACCGCGGCGCCGACGCCCACGCCAACGGCAACTCTCGCACCCACGCCATCGCCTGCACCGACGCCCACGCCTGCGCCAACGCTCGACGACACGACGGACGCGGAGAGGGAGGTGCTGGTGATGCTGTACTTCGCCACGGGCGGCGCGCACTGGGGCAGCAACAACAACTGGCTCAGCGACGCGCCGCTGGGCAACTGGTTTGGGGTCGACACGGGGGAGGATGGCCGCGTGGTGAGCCTCTACCTGTGGGGCAACGGCATGAGGGGAGAGATACCGCCGGGGCTGGAGACTCTCGAACGCCTGCGATGGCTCGAGCTAGGCAACAACGGGCTGCACGGGGAGATACCGCCGGAACTGGCCACGCTTGCCGATCTGCAGACGCTGTCACTCGGAGCCAACCAGCTGACGGGCGAGATCCCACCGGAGTTGGGCCAACTCTCCAACCTAGAAGAGCTGCGCCTCAGCAGCAACAGTCTAAGCGGCAAGATACCGGTGGAGCTTGGCGAGCTGTCCAGCCTGACTGATCTGAGCCTCTCCGACAACAGCCTAACCGGGAGCATCCCGGCGGAGCTCGGCAGGCTCAACGAGCTGGAATCACTGCGACTCAACGGCAACCTGCTGAGCGGGGAGATTCCGCCGGCGCTGGGCAACCTCTCCAGCCTGAGGCAGTTGGACCTACGCCACAACCGGTTGAACGGGGGCATACCGCCTGAACTTGGCGATCTCCTAGAACTCCAGGTGCTTGCCCTGAGCGATAACCATTTGAGCGGAGCTATACCACAGGAGCTGGGCAACCTCCGCAACCTGCGTGAGCTCGCGCTGAGCAACAATCGGTTGAGCGGGGAGATACCGCCGGAGCTCGGCGAGCTATCCGACCTGCGGCATATCCGGCTCGCGGGCAACTGGTTCTCGAGGTGTGCACCCGAATGGCTGCTCAACGTGCCGAACAACGACCTAGAGGAAATGGGCCAATCCTTCGGCAATTCGGTCTCAACTCAACCATCCACCGCGTCTGCGGAGTGGACCGCGCTTGCGGCCCTGTACTGCGCCACGAGCGGTACAACCTGGAGGGACGACACGAACTGGCTTAGCGATTCGCCTCTGGGAGAGTGGTACGGGGTCACCACGGACCAAGGCGGCCGAGTTGTGAAGCTGAAACTGTCGGAGAACCGTCTTAGCGGGAAGTTGCCGCCGGAGATCGGAAATCTCTCCAGCCTGGAGGAGTTGTCCCTCTCTCGCAACGAGCTCACGGGCGAGATTCCTCCTGAACTGGGCAGTCTCACAAAGTTGACACTGCTCAATCTCAGCAGAAACGAGTTGACCGGTGAGATGCCGCCGGAGCTCGGAAGCCTTGTCGACCTGCGGAGACTGTATCTTGACGTCAACGAGCTGAGCGGCGCGATTCCGGCGGAATTTGGCAGCCTCGTCAACCTGGAGAACCTGATTCTCACCGCCAATAAGCTCAGCGGCCCGTTGCCGCCGGAGCTTGGACATCTCGCCAAATTGGAAGGACTCTATCTGGGATTCAACGAGCTTGAGGGTGAATTGCCTGCGCAGCTAGGCAATCTCGCCAGCTTGGAGAACCTGATTCTACCCTCCAACCGGCTCAGCGGCGTAATACCGCCAGAACTGGGCCGGCTTGTCAACCTGGAAGCGCTGCACCTCTACGGCAATCACTTGAGTGGAGAGATACCGCCGGAACTCGGAAGTCTAGTCAATCTCGATTGGCTGGACCTTTCCAGCAATGAGTTGAGCGGCGGAATTCCTCCTGAGCTGGGCTACCTCACCGGCCTGGTAACGCTTACGCTCGGGTCCAACCCGTTGGGCGGAGAGATTCCGCCGGAACTCGGAGGTTTAGCTGAGCTCCATTGGCTTGACCTTTCCGGGAGCGAGCTGAACGGGCCAATTCCGCCGGAGCTGGGCAATCTGGCCAACCTCCGAACCTTGTTTCTTTGGGGAAACGAGCTTAGCGGGCCGATACCGCCGGAGCTGGGCAGGCTCTCCAGCCTGCAATATATGGACCTCATGTACAACCAGTTGAGCGGACAGATACCGCCGGAACTGGGCAGCCTCACGAATCTGAACATCCTGAGTCTCAGAAGGAACGAACTAAGCGGCGAGATTCCGCCGGAGCTAGGCAACCTCGCCAGGCTGGAAGTATTGGACATCGACAGTAACGAACTGAGTGGAGAGATTCCGCCGGAACTGGGCAGGCTCGCCAACCTCAGATACCTGGTTCTGTCAGACAATATGCTGAGCGGTGAGATACCGCCGGAGCTGGGCAATCTAGCCAATCTTGAATCACTGAATCTGTCTGACAACAACCTGAGCGGAGAAATACCGATTGAGTTGGGCGATCTCTCCAAGCTCGAATCCATTTCTCTGTCGGACAACCACTTGAGCGGGGAGATTCCACCGGAGCTGGACAATCCCCCCACACTGCGCAGTCTCTACCTCTCCGGCAACCGGTTTACGGGCTGCATCCCACCTGAGCTAACTGGCGTTCTCACCAACGATCTCTACCAGCTCGGGCTGCCGTTCTGCTAGGCGGCGAAACTACGGCACAAGATTCTGCCCGCCTGCAATCTCTCGTAATCCTCGAGCCTCGAATGTGCCCGGGCTGGCAGTCTGCAGTTAGCTCCAAGAGCATGTGCCAAACTGCTACAGCTCGCCCTCAATAGACACCACGCGCGAGCTAACCTTGGACACGGTCTTCGAGTGTTGTACGGATGACCGAGGTCTCATTCAAGGCTATCAGCATTCATCACCTGTGAACACGGCTCTGTCAGAACGGTTGCCTCTAGACATAGTTCCAAGCAAGTGTCCGCTTTCGTCAAATACAGGGGATCCTGAGTCGCCTGGTACGGCATAAGCATCTGCAATAATGTCCTTGCCTCGAACATCCTGTACGATCCCGGATTCCATCCGCAATTCTCCTGAACCGTATCCCCAAAAGAAGATTTCCTGGTCCGTTTGAGCGGGAGCGGAGGCCCTGAAAATGGGTTGAAGCGACAAGTCGGATAAAGATTGGGGAGAAATGCTCAATCGAGCTCTGTCTATAGAAGCGCAGTGCTTCACGGGAGTTGCCGCAATTCGACTTTCGCTTCCTTGTAACTGAACTTCGATGCTCCCACATTCGTTTTCGTCCGCAACGATGTGATGTACGGTTAAGACTAGGCCCTCTTCGGCATCTACGATGATGCCAGTGCCCTTCGACCCAGTGGAGAATATCGAATTGGGTGTGCAATATACCTCGACTACATTCGCACTCAGTTTCTGAATCGATATGGAGGGATTCATCTCCAACTGCATTCCCTCGAATTCGCATCTAAACATATGGATGCGGCTCGAATACCCATGATCCCCGCTGACTCTTCCGATGACGGAGACGTGTTCCCCTCTCGTCAATTCTAGAGCCACACTAGTGTCTGCGTAGTAGCAATACAAGCTTTGTGGCCAGTATTCATCGCGGGAGGGAGTGAGGGTGACATAGTGCTCCTCTACCTCATCCACATAGCCCGATGTGGACACGGAGATTTTTCCATTCTCTTGGTACCGGAACCTAGCATTTGCGCGCACCTTGTTTTGGTAGTAGTCCTCCAAGAACTCGGCTAGTCCTAACTGGATAGGCATAGGGGTCGGGGTTGCGGTGGGAACTAGGGTTGGCGTTGGAGGAGGTGTCGCGGTAGGAAGAGGATTCTGAGTCGGGATCGCTGTTGAAGTGAGAATTGGTGCCGGGGTTGCGGTAGGGGTACGGCCGGGAGACTCTGTGGAAATATTGTCGTCACCTTCTGTGCCTACAAGAGCCCCAACGATGGCCAGCATGACGAACAAGCCAATGAATCCCCCGCAACCAATTCCTCCCCACTTCAGGATCCTCTTGAATCCGCCTCCTTGGTTTGTGGTCCGAGCATCTCGGCTGATGTCCGAAAGGGAATTCCTGACAGGTGTTCCGCAACGTTGGCAGAACGATTGCCCTGGTGAGAGCCCCGTCCCGCATTTGACGCAGACGGTAGGGCCATTTACAGGAGCCCCGCAGCGCTGGCAAAAGGAATGGCCTGGAAGAATCTCGCTACCGCACTTACTACAGTTTGCCACCACTTAGACTCCCAGCAAGTACAATCTGCCGACGCCGCAGAATTGCGGAGGGTCGCCTCGCATGCAGCTCGCCGACCGATTGCGTCTTCCCGCTGCGTATCGCTGCGAACTGTTGCCTAAGTTATACCACCCGTAATGTATCGTCGCAACTTGCTGGACAACCTAGCGAGATTGATCGAAGTGCGGACTCTATCTCCCCCACCCGCGCCGCCACCCACCGTCGGCTGCCCGTTGTGGTAATATCCTCATCACCCATCCATCGCGGAGGTGCGGAGCCATGGCAGGCCCACTCGACGGCATCGTGGTGCTGGACGTCACGCACGTCCTGGCCGGCCCGTTCGCCGCCGCCACGCTCGCCGACCTCGGCGCGCGGGTCGTCAAGATCGAGCAGCCCATCGTCGGCGACCGCGCACGCGCCAGCGGCCCCTTCATCGACGGCGAGAGCTCCTACTTCATGAGCATCAACCGCGGCAAGCTGGGCGCCACCATCGACCTGTCCATGCCAGAAGGCCGCGACGCCTTCCTCAGGCTCGTCGATAGCGCCGACGTCGTCCTGGAGAACCTCTCGCCCGGCGCCATGCGACGCCTGGGCCTCGATTATCCTGTCCTTTCTCAGCACAACCCCCGCCTCGTCTACGCCGCCATATCCGGCTTCGGGCAGGACGGCCCATACGCCCACAAGCGCGCGCTGGACGTCGTGGTGCAGGGCATGGGCGGCGTCATGAGCATCACCGGCGAGCCGGGCGGCCCTCCCCTCCGTCCGGGCGTGTCACAGGGCGACATCACCGCTGGCCTCTACAGCGTCATCGGCATACTCGCTGCACTGCAGGAGCGCGAGCGGAGCGGGCTGGGCCAGATGGTCGATATCGCCATGCTCGACTGCCAGGTAGCCATCCTGGAGAACGCGCTCGGCCGGTATTTCGCCACGGGCGAGGTGCCCCAGCCGCTGGGCACGCGGCACCCCGTCATCGCCCCGTTCCAGGCGTTCCGCACCGCCGACGGCTACGTGACCATCGCGCTCGCCGACGGCCGGCAGGACATGTGGCCGCTCTTCTGCTCCGCGATCGACCGCATCGACCTGATCGACGACCCGCGATACGAGGACGGCTGGGTGCGCAGCCGGCAGTGGGACGTGCTCGAGCCCATCATCGCCGAGGCCATCGCCAAGAGGACGACCGCGGAGTGGATCGAGGAACTGGAGGCGCTGGGCATTCCCTGCGGCCCCATCAACACCATCGACCAGGTTGCGCACGACCCGCAGGTGCTCCACCGCGGGATGATCACGGACGTGCCGCACCCGCGCCTGGGCAGCGTGCGCATGACTAATACGCCCGTGGGCCTGTCACGCACGCCCGGCGGCGCGGAGCAGCCCGCCCCGGACCTGGGCGAACACACCGAGCAGGTACTCAGGGAGCTGGCCGGCATGAGCGACGAGGAAATCGCCGCGTTGCGGGAGTCCGGCGCGATTTAGCCGCGGCGCGGCCGCCACACCACCGTCATTCCCGCGCACGCGAGAATCCAGACCCCGGAGGTGGAGTTGGGAAGGACCGCCGCCCCACCGAGCGATAGATTCCTGCTCTCCGCTTTCGCGGGGACAAGCTTCGCAGGAATGACGGATATTGCCCTAGCCGCGGCCTTCGAACAGGGGAAGCGCCGACTGCAGGTCCTCCGGCGTGTTGACGTCCGCCCGCACGACGGGATCGTCAAGCTCCAGCTTGTAGATGTCGGAGGCGTGGCGGCGCGTGACCTCGCGCAGGCCCTCGCTCTCCTCCGCGATGGCGAGCAGCTCCGGCAGCAGCGATGCGTCGAAGATCATCGGGTGGCCGCCGCGGCCGCCGTAGACGGGACTGGTGATGAGCGGCGAGCGCGACAGGTGCGCCTCGATGACGGTCCTCAGGACGTCGGGCGGCCTCGGCTGATCCACGGCAAGCACCAGGATGGCGGTCGCGTCCGGCGAGAGAGCGCGGAGACCGGCCTTGATGGACGTTGTCTTGCCCTGCCGGTAGTCGGGGTTCTCGACGATGGTCACGTCGGAGCGGCCGGCGATCGGAGCTCCCACCTCGTCGCCTCTATGACCGACGACGACCACTAGCTGTGAAACGCCCGCGTCGAGCAGTGAACTGACCTGGTACTCAATCAGGGTCGCGCCCTGCCAGGGCAACAGCGCCTTGAGGCGGCCCATGCGGGTGGACTCACCCGCGGCCAGCAGGATGGCCGAAACTCCGCTCATCGACGGCGGATCAGGCCGGTACGCCAACCTTCTGGGCTATGCGCTGGAGGTAGCGGTTCTCCATGGTCATGCCCTTGCCGGAACGACCCTCGCGGAACGCCACGATCTCCGCCACGATGCTCAGGGCGATCTCCTCCGGCGTCTTGGCGCCGATGTCCAGACCCACGGGCGCGTGCACGGACTGCAAGCGCTCCAGCGGAATGCCGTTCTTCAGAAGCTCCTCGTAGATGAGGATGGTCTTGCGGCGGCTGCCCACCAGGCCGACGTAGCCCGCGGGGCTGCGGACCGCAGCCTCCAGCGCGCGGTCGTCCTCGCGATGGCCACGGGTAGCCACCACGACGGATGTGTTGGGCCGGATGTCCAGCTGCTTCACACCCTCGGCATAGTCCGCCACCACAACGCTGTCCGCCTCCGGGAACCGCTCCTTGTTGGCGAACTCCGGCCGGTCGTCGACCACGTGGAGGCGCAGGCCCATCATCTTGACTATCGGGGCCAGCGACTTGCTGATGTGTCCGCCCCCGGCGACAACCACCGCGGCCGGCGTGGTGAACCCCTCCAGGAAGACCTGCGCACCGTCCTGCGTGTTCAGGGACTTGACGCGGCCGTAGTCGATCAGCTCGCGGAGGGCCTCGACGGCCTCTGCGTCGCGGGCCGGGTCGCCCAGGGAGCCCTTGGCCTCGCCGCTGGCGTCGATGCAGATCTTGTCGCCAATCTGCCCCATGCCCTTCGCGGGCTTCAGCAGGGTGGCCACGCCCACGCTGGGGCTGCCGTCGTATGCGTCCACGATGCTGCTGACCGTGGGCTGCACGGTTTCAGGCTCCAGTACGGGGTCGATGAGGAAGTACATCGTGCCGCCGCAGACCAGCCCCTCCCTCGCGGCGATGTCCTCGTTCAGCTCGTAGTCGGTGATCGTAGGGCCGCCGCCGTCCCGCAGGAGCATCTTGGCTGCGAACCAGATGTCGCCTTCAACGCAGCCGCCGCCCAGGGTGCCGACGCCGCTGCCGTCCTCTCGAACGAGGAGCTTGGCGCCCGGCTTCTGGGGCGTGGAACCCTTGGTGCCCACCACCGTGGCAATCACGAAGGGCCGGCCGTTGCTGAGGAGGTTCTGCGCTTCTCTGAAAACATCTTCCATGACAGCACTCCCGGATGAATAGAGATACCTTACGAATTATAACACATCAGAGCAGAGTGTGAACGCGCCTGACAGCCGCGAGGACGCCGATAGGGACTCGCTAGTCCGGCTTGCGAGCGTGGACGAAGTACATCGGCGTGAAGATGCCGAGACTGCCGGCGTCGACCATGGCCCGGGCGCACAGGTTCAGTGTCTCCGCTACTCGTACCGAGCCCTGCGGTGCAAGGCGTACGGCCTCGAGCACGCGGAGCGTATTGGTCGTTATCCAGCGTCCGACCGCGGTGCTGCGGAAGCTGGCGAATGACAGCCCGGAACCCACGAGCGGCTGATACCAGGGAATCGATGGGCCCGGCTGCGTGGCCAGGTCTCGCGCCTCCAGCACCTCGAATCCGACCTTCTGAAACGCGTCGTCGACCGTTGCCTGATCGTCGATCACGAGCAAGGCACCGCCCAGCTGAAGATCAGCCTTGATCCTGACGTGATTGGGGTCGTTGGGGTCAAACCGCTCCGTCATGCAGTACTCGTAGACGCCGAAATGGCCTCCCGGCTTCAGGAGGCGGAAGGCCTCGCCGTAGATGCTGGACTTGTCCGGCGCGTGGGCCGACGCCTCGATGGAGTAAACAGCATCGAATGACCCGTCAGGAGCGTCAACGTGCAGGAAGTCACAGAGCATGAACTCGGCCAGGTGCGTCAGCCCCGCCTCTTCAGTGAACCTGCGGGCGTGCTCCAGCTGGTAGGCGCTGGTGTTCACGCCAACGATCCTGGCCCCGCAGTGGCGGGCGATCTCCAGCAGCGGCCCACCGACGCCGCAGCCAAGGTCGGCGACCACCATACCGGGCTTCAGTTCCAGCGCGTCAGCTAAGTTTCGCTCATGCCTGGCAATCGACTGCCTGAAGCTCTCGCCCGGAACGCGGGGCGCAAAGTGAAAGGACCGGCCCCATCCATACTCGTAGAAGTCCGTGGCGAGGTTGTAGTAGAGGTTGCTGACGTTCTTCTCGGCGCTCTCGGCGGCCTTTACGCCGCCGTCCCTGGCGGCAGTGAAGTCCTCCTCATACTCGCGGACGGTCGAGGCGATTACAGAATCTCCTGGCTTTTCCTTCAGTGTCCTGGAGAGCCTGAATGGCATCGAAACGTACCCCGCAGATCTTGGGAGGGTGTGACAACTGCGACTCTACCGATGCAGTGCCGCCGTGTCAACCTTGGAGGCGGCGCAGCTCAGGCCCGACCGTGGCTAATTCCTGTAGGACGAGTCCTTCCGGTCGATCGTGCGCAGGAGCCAGGCCCACTCCAGGTCTACGGGCTCCCTGTCTGCCAGGGCAGCAGCCTGTTCAATGGCTGGCAAGGGCGCCCGGCGGATGGCTTGGCCGGTCGATTGGGCCAGCACCTGGACCTTGCACGCCTGCTCCAGCTGCCACATCCTGAGCCACGCCTCAGCGACGGAGCGGCCCACGGTCAGCAGGCCGTGATTGCGCATGATCATCGCATTCTTGTCGCCGAGGTCGGTCACGAGCCGTTCTCGCTCGTCGATGTCCACGGCCACTCCCTCGAACTCGTGGTAAGCGACGCGCTCGTGAAACTCATAGCCGTCCTGCTGAAGCGGCATCAGCCCTTTCGCCAACGCCGACACCGCCATGCCGTATGGCGTGTGGGTGTGCATCACGCAGGTCACGTCGTGCCTGGCTGCGTGTATGGCGGAGTGGATGACGTAGCCGGTGACGTTTATTCTGTGATCGCCTTCGTCGAGGATGTTCCCGTCCATGTCGATCGTGACGAGGTTCGAAGCCGTGACTTCCTCGTACCCGAGGCCGTACTCATTGATGAGGAACTGGTCCTCCGTGTCCGGCACACGCGCCGTGATGTGGTTGTAGATGAGGGATGTCATGCCGAAGTGGTCGGTGAGGCGATATGCGGCGGCCAGGTCTACGCGGGCCTTCCACTCGGCATCGGGGAAGTTGCTTCGCTCATCCTGCGTCATAGGTAGCTCCTTGTCTCATGTGCCGCCGCGCAACCTACGTTGTGCCGGAGCGACACGGGTCAGAGTCTCTCCCGAATGGTACCGCCTGGTGACTGCCCCGTCCAGCGGCTGCATTGGTCGATCGTGCGCGGCCTGCCGGTCGTCGCCGGCCACGACCTTCGTACTCCTGTTTCGCGGGCAAGGCCCGTGATAACATGGTGCTCGGCCACCTAACGGCACCTGAACGCTGGCAACACAGGAGTAGCCCGTGGGTATTTCGGGCGTGAAGGCCCTGACCTTTGACGTATTCGGTACCGTGGTCGACTGGCGCGGAAGCATCATCCGCGAGGGTGAGCAGCTGGGCAGGGCCAAGGGCATCGACGTCGACTGGTCCGAGTTCGCCGACAGGTGGCGTGCGGGCTACGCCCCCGCAATGGCCCGCGTGCGGAGGACCGCCGCGTGAGGCTCGCCGGGGATGTGCGCCAGCTCCGTCGACTCGACAAGGGGCATCCGACTGAGGGCATCGAGTAGCAATCGGTCAAGGATCGCAATGCGTTGAGCGTAGCAGAGCTACGCCAACATCGGCATCTCTTAACGAAAAATCCCATTTGCAGCAAACGCCGATGACAAATTTGACGTCTTGACGAAACATAGGCCGATGGCTCATATTCCAGAGAGATTGAGGATACATCACAATGACCAGCGGGAGACTCGTCCCATGATAGGAAAATCTGACTGCCCACTAGTTCGAGGAGGACCAGATGGTCAGCCTAGAAGCTAACGAGGGCGACAAGATATCGGCGATCGAAGCGGATGTGGAGGTTGAGGACCAAGACGTCGATTCAGTTGCGCCGGTGCGCTACGAGATCACCAGCTTCGGCGTAGACTTCGATGTAGAGGGGCTCTTCCGTCGCCTCGAACGAGGCGAAATCGCAATTCCAAAATTCCAACGGAACTTCGTCTGGAGTCTCAGACACTCCTCTAGATTCATCGAATCCTTGCTGTTGGGTCTGCCCGTTCCCGGCATCTTCTTGTCTCGAGACTTCGACTCGGACAAGTACGTGGTGATCGACGGACAGCAGCGCCTCAAGAGCCTCCAGTTCTTCTGCAATGGAGTGTTTAACCCATCGGCTGAAGCAAACACACAGCGGACGTTCAAGTTGACTGGGGTTCAGCAAGAGTTCGAAGGACTAACGTACCAAGAGTTGTCACCCCGCGACAGGTTCCGTATCGACAACTCCGTCATTCACGCAACGGTCGTCAAACAGGACGCTCCGGCCGAGGACAATACAAGCGTATACCATGTCTTTGACAGGATTAACAGTACTGGCCTACGCCTGTCAGCCCAAGAGATTCGCAGTGCTATATGTCACGGCAAGTTCATTGACAAGCTTGGCATCCTCAATGAGCATCCAAGCTGGAGGTCGATGTTCGGAAGAGTACACTCTCGGATGAGGGACCAAGAGCTTATACTCCGTTTCTTGGCATTTTTCTTCGACGAGGCTCTCTACAACCCTCCTATGTCAGAGTTCTTAACCGTGTTCGTTCAGAAGAATCGGAATCCACAGGATGATTTCCTTACGGAGTCTAATGACATATTCACCCAAACAATGGATGCCTTCATGGGTGCTCTGGGTGAACGCGCGTTCCGTATTGAACGGGCACTGAACGCTGCCATATTCGACTCGATGTCTGTCGGCTTGGCTAGGAGGATTGCCTCGTCGAACAACCTTCCTGAGCCCGAGCCAATTAAGGCGGCCCACCGTTCTTTAATTGAAGATCGAGACTACTTGGAGGCGGTATCACGATCCACTGCAGATGAGCGGTCTGTTTCCATACGCATGACGAAAGCCGTCGAGCGCTTCGCAGTTCTGTGAGATGCGTAATCGGGAACTCGCAAGCCAACTCGACTCGCTGAAGTCCCTGCTGGCAGTTACAGACACCGCCACGGGCGGCAATATAGAGCTCGTTGGTCATTGGGGAAGGTATCTCTGTGTCTTGACCGCCGGCTTCCTCGAGAACGCTCTAAGAGAAGTGTTTAGCGAATTCGTGAGAAATGCTGCTAGTCCTCAGGTAGCTAGTTTCGCCACTAGGAGATTGGAGCGAATCTCCAACCCAAAATCGGGCCGCTTCATCGAAACCGCACAAAGCTTCGACTTCGTATGGGCTAGCGACCTAGAAGACTTCCTGAATGCGGACGGAGGACGGAGGCGAAATGCTATAGATTCGATTATGAGCAACCGCAACCGGATCGCCCATGGTGAGAGTGTTCAAGTATCCGTTGGCCGGGTCCGGGAGTACCTACCCGGTTGCATTCAAGTTGTCGAGTTTATTGAGAATCAGTTGCTCGGCACTACATCTCACGAGCCTAGAGCGGTTTGACACGATAGGCAGTGGGAATCGAAACCCTCATTTGGTTATAGGAGCAAGCCGCAACCGTAGGAACCCTCCGTCGGACTGCGGTGCGACGATACTCCATGAAGCAGCGGGAGACGCTCCTTAGTGAGGTGAGTCGCATCAGTCCACCGAAGCCGAGAGCTGAGAATGAGCGGTTGACTGACTCAGGCCCCGGACTATGTGATCCCCCAAAATAGTGCGTCAAGAGTGTAAACTAGGACGTGAAATACCCCTTGGAGGACAGGTCAGCTGGCCGATTCTTTATCGGTAACCCCCTAGCTCCTTTTCTCTCCCCTTCCCAAGAAAGTCAAGGCTGTTGCGATTAGCAGAAGTATCGTAGCCAGTATATATGCCAAATAAACGGCAACAAACCCGACGACGGCCGATACGAGCATCAGGCCCGCCGCCAGCTTTGGCTTTGCCATTGACAGCGCGGCCCCAACCAATCCAGCGATGGATGCAGCCAAGGCTACGAAGCCGCCCGAAGTTACTGTTCCCGCGTCCTCGGCCCCTAGTGCTCCACCAATGCCACCAACAATCAAGGCAAATATGGCGCCGACGAATCCTGCTATGGAACCCAAGACGCCTATGATTAGTCCTGCTATTCGCAATGAGTACCCCCTTCTTCACTCTCCCTTGAGGATGCTGCACCCCACTACATCAATGGTGAAGGGGTCTCTATCCTCTCCCTCGTCTCCCTTGCCGCGCAGAGTTACCCGGTCCCCCTTTGCGAGCGATGCTATATCGTTCAGGTGGCTTTGACTGAAGTGGCATCGCACGTTTTCGAGCGTGAAGTCTCCAGTAACCAAGTCCACCCAATAGGCCTGGCCGTCGCCACCGCCAAAGTCGCTCACCGTGCCACTGAGCGCCAGCACCTTCCCGTCGTACTTCTGGTCGGCAGCAATCCTGTTGCTCTCATAATCGTCATACATTTGCCTGGCAGTGACCCGTACCTCGATGGGCGAATCGGCGATCTCTAGTTCTACCTGCTCCACTTCTTCTTCAGATACGGTGCAGGCTAGCAAAACTGCCACTACAAGTACCAGGCACGCGGCGAATCTGGAGTAATTCAATCAAACCTCTCCGAACGAATGGACTTTACTTATAGTCTATGGACTCATAGTCTATGCATTGGTAGCGTCACTGTCAAGTGGACGCATATCAATCGGCGTTTGGCCGACACATACGCTACATACGGATGCTGCAGGGTTCCACCCAAGAGGAGGTGGCACACCGTGCTGGCATTCATGTGACCTACCTTTCCGGTATTGAGAGAGGCCAGAGAAACCCGTCACTGAAAAACATCCGTGCCATTGCTAAGGCCATGAACGTAAACACTGCCGACCTGTTCTCATTCGAGCCGGAAAGTAGCTCCGAATAGTGAGCATCATGGGTAAATGTGCTCACATAGAGATCGGATAGCTGGATCGGCGGCTGGCAATCTAGGAGAAGCACATGAGCATATCTGGCGTGAAGGCCCTGACCTTTGACGTATTCGGCACCGTGGTCGACTGGCGCGGCAGCATCATCCGCGAGGGTGAGCAGCTAGGCAGGGCCAAAGGCATCGACATCGACTGGGCTGATTTCGCCGACAGGTGGCGTGCCGGCTACGCCCCCGCGATGGCCCGCGTGCGGAGCGGCGAGCTGCCCTGGACCAGG
Source organism: Chloroflexota bacterium (assembly GCA_028877205.1). GTDB lineage: Bacteria > Chloroflexota > Dehalococcoidia > Lucifugimonadales > UBA2985 > JAPPHY01. Next base: position 31,949 of record JAPPHY010000011.1, read on the forward strand.
ATCGACGTGCTGCATCGCATGATCCTTTATGGCCTGCTTGATGACTTCGGCGTCACGGGCCTCAGCGAAGACGAGAAGGATCGCTGGAATCGGGTGTGGCACAGGCTCGCTCCGTGGCCGGACTCCGTGCCCGGCCTGACACGGCTGCGCCAACGCTTCATCGTGGCCACGCTCTCCAACGGCAACGTGGCTTTGCTCACCAACATGGCCAAGCACTCAGGCCTGCCCTGGGACTGCATCCTCTCCGCCGAGCTGGTGAGGCGCTACAAGCCCGACCCGGAGACCTACCTTGGCGCGGCGGACCTCCTGGGCTTGCGACCGGAGGAGGTCATGATGGTGGCGGCCCACAAGGGCGACTTGAGGTCGGCGCAGGCGGTGGGCCTCAGAGCCGCGTTCGTTGCGCGACCCGACGAGTTCGGCCCGAGTGTCGAGGTGGACGTGACGCCCGAAGCGGATTTCGACGTCAACGCCGCGGACATCGAGGAGCTCGCTATCAAGCTGGGCTGCTAGATCCGAGTGGCGCGTTACAAGGGCGTTGGGTGAGCGAGCATCTGGTATAGTAGTGGCTGGTGTCTTAGCGAAGTTGTTTTCGACTTCATGAACCCAGGGATTCCATAAAGGAGGGCGTCGTGCCTGTAGAGCAGCATTCAGAAGCGATGGAGCGTATAGCGTCGCAGTCTCAGGAAGTGGAGTGGTTGGGCAGCGGGTATGGCGGCGGGGCTGTGGTGGAAGGGCCAGTGTGGTGGAAGGAGGGAGGATACCTCCTGTTCAGCGACATCGGCAGTAACCAGATACTGAAGTGGGCGCCCGGCGAGGGCGTCACCGTGTTCCAGGAGCCGTCCAACAACTCGAACGGCCTCACGCGCGATCCACAGGGGAGGCTGATCGCCTGCGAACACGGAGCACGCCGCGTGACCCGCCAGGAACCCGACGGCAGCACGACGGTGGTGGCCAACAGCTATCAGGGCAGGCGGCTGAACCGCCCCAACGACGTGGTGGTGAAGTCCGACGGGTGTGTATACTTCAGCGACCCGGGAGCGCCGGAACCGAACCTGGAACTGGACTTCTCGGGTGTATACCGGGTCTCCCAGGATCTTGGGACGCTGACCTTGCTCGTCCGGGACTTCGTCATGCCCAACGGACTGGCCTTTTCCCCTGACGAAGGCGTCCTGTACGTAAACGATTCCCGCCGCGGGCTCATTCGGGCCTTCGACGTCCTGCCCAACGGCGTGCTTGCCCTTTGGACCGACCGCGTCTTTGCGGATGTGAGAGGCGAGCGTCCCGGAGTAGCCGACGGCATGAAGGTGGATGTTGAGGGCAACCTGTACTGCGGGGGGTCCGGGGGCATATGGGTCTTCGACCCCTCAGGCAACCACCTGGGTACCATCGATCACGGGGCGACGGCTACAACCAACATGGCCTGGGGTGACGACGACTGGAGGACGCTGTACTTCACCACTCGCGATAGCCTGGGAAGGGTCCGGTTGGGCATACCGGGTATACCGGTGCCTGCGACCTAGTCGAGGAGGCCATGTTGACTGCGACAGACAGTGTCCTCAGTAACAACGCCAAATACGCCGAAACGTTCGACAAGGCAGGCTTGCCGGTGACACCGGCGCTCAGCATGGTGATCGTGGCGTGCATGGACGCCCGCCTCGACACCCACAAGCTGCTCGGTATACAGGAAGGCGACGCGCACGTCATTCGCAATGCCGGCGGCGTCGTCACCGACGACGTCATCCGCTCTCTGGTGATCTCTCAGCGCCTGCTGGGCACAAACGAGGTAGTGCTGATACACCACACGGATTGCGGGATGCTGACATTTCGAGACGACGACGTGAAGGATGCGATTCAGGCCGACACCGGCCTGCGGCCATCCTTTGCGATGGAAGCATTCGACAATCTGGAAGCGGACCTGCGCCAGTCCATCGGTCGCATCAGGGCCAGTCCCTTTGTCCCGGCGAAAGACCAGATTCGCGGCTTCGTCTACGACTGCGGCACTGGGCGTCTCAATGAAGTTTCGTCGAACTGACGCCCCTTTCGCCTATGCTAATTGGGGTCAGGGAAGTTCCGGACTCCATAGAGAGGTGGAAGAGACTCTTTCTGGCACCAGGGATGTTGAATTTGCCGGAGTAGATGGGACGTGATTCAGCCGCCCGGCCATACGCCCCCATCAAGAGTTCACCTGGTATTCGGCGCCCTCCGCAGCACTGCCAGCCCAAGACCGGCCAGCGCTACACCGACACCCGCCATTAGAGCCAGCGCCCACGTCGGAGGCGTGTATCCGCCGACAACTGGAGGCTCCACGGCGCTGAGCGTGTAGGAGATGCGAGCGTAGTAGAGTCTGCTCAGGCCCTCGAAGCCGGAGTCGGTCCCGACGATCAGCCAGACCCCTCCTGCGCTATCCGATGCCACGACCAAAGGCTGCCCGGTGTTGTCGAGGGTCTTGATGCGGTATTCCAGGTTCACCACCGCGGGGTTCGCCACATTGCCTAGGACCACCATGGACTCGCCGCCTCTGGCCTGGTTGCCCTTGTCTATGTTCATCCTCAGATGCCGGCTGCCGTCCACCTCGGCCAGCGGCTCGACGGTGGACGCCCCCGCTTTCACGAAGACGCTCTCTCCGGGCGAGCCGCCTATGCCGATTAACCCGGCCGACACGTTCGTAGCCAGGTCTATGGACACGGAGACCGCGTATGCCGTGTTTGGCCTCAGCCCGTCAACGCGCCTCTTCAGGTACATGAACAGGTCGTCGCTGCGGTTGTGTCCCTGGACATAGATTCCGCTGCCTTCGAGACCATCGGGAAGCGAGCGGTGCCCGTGGTCCAGCTCGTAGATCGATTGGTCGTAGTCGACTGGCAGGTCTGCGAACCCGATCGTCCACCCCTGGGCGTCCCTATCGAAATCGAACCTGAACTCGCTAACACGCCCATCCTGTGCGAGCGCCGCCGACGGGCCAAAGAGGACAGCCATAACGACGAGTGCGGCAGCGAGCAGCATTGCTCGAGGAGCTCTTCGGCGCGAGGTTTGCAATGTATCCTCTCTTCTTCTGACGATACGGTCCCGGCAAGTCAGCCACGGCCTGGATGCGAATCCACCCGCTTCCCGCGCACGAAGTCCCCGTCGTCCTGCCTGCCGGAATCCCGTCGCCTACGCGGGGTTTAGCATCATCGAGGTGGACTGGAGTTGACTGAAGGCAATGCCGTTCTCAAGACCAGGATGGGACTGTGAGCGGAACTCGTCAATACACCCCGCCTAGTTTGAGCGAGACGCCAATAGATTTGCCACCTCAATCGCGGCACTGTGGCCGCTGGAGAGAGCCCCGTTGACCGATGGCACGCGCATGTAGTCGCCGGCCAGCACAAGGTTGTCGATGCGCTCCGCGAGCTGTCCGGGGATCTTCGCCGCGGCTGCCAGCATTCCCGGCGTGCCCATGCACAGCGCCTCTTCCCAGCGGTAAACGCGAAAATACAGTCCTTCGTGGTCGCCGGGAAGCGCAGAGCCTGGAGGCGCTTTACGGCGAGCGGCGCCCAAGAGCTGGCGCTTGATCTCTTCGTCGTCGAGCGGAATGAGTTCCTTTGCGCGGTCGCGCCCGACGAGCAGGTCGAGAATGCTCCTGCCGGGAGGTGCGCAGGCGGGAAGAAAGGTGGACCGGTCCAGTAGAAGCGGCGTGTCGTCGTCCTCCGGGTAGAGCGCGCCGTGCCAGCCGGCAGGGAGTGGGCGGTGGTCGAGGCCAATCACCACGCGACAGCCGGTGGAGTAGCTGACGGTGCTGAGTGCGCGCCGAGTCTCAGGAGGCAGTTCGGGGATGAGTTCCGGCACCTTGGTGCCGGGGACGGCGCAGATGACCGCGTCCGTCTCGATGGTCTCCCCATCCGCCACCACGCCGGTCGCCGACCCGTCTGCGACTACGACCTTCCTGACCGGTGTCGATACGCGAATCGCATCTGCGCAAGCGTTCGCAAGCGCTTCGGCCAAGGAGCCGATGCCTCGCTCGGGCATATAGACCTTGCCTCCGCTCAGCATAGTTTCCCCAATGTAAGCCCGCATAAGCGCCTGGCCTGCGGGAAGTGGATCGCCAAGAACCATATCGAGGGGCCCTCTGAGTGTCACCTGTAGTTTCTCCGGCACACGAAGCCGCTTCAGGTAGTCTCCGAAGGACTCATCGTCGTCGATCTCGGCCAGGGGGCTGTCGCCTGCAAAGCTCATGTATGCCGATTGGCGATGGATCTGCCGCATGACCCTGAAGCCGGCCCACATGCCTGGGGGTGAGAGAAAGCCCATGGCAAAGGCCGTGCGCAGGTGGCGTACGAAGTTCCAGAGTGATTGGTCCGGCGTAGTGGTGACCCACCGCCCATTGCGGCGGTGACCGAACTTCATCGTGGAGGGCACCAGCGGCAGGCCCAGCTCCTTGCAGATGCGGAATGCCGTGTCGTAGGTGGAGGTGAATACGAATGCGCCCATGTCCAGGGAGAATCCGTCCACCTTCTCGCCTTTTCCGCGTCCTCCCACGCGCTCCTGAGCCTCGAGCAGGAGAGGAGTGATGCCCAGCTTCGTCAGGGTGTAGGCCGCGCTGAGACCGGCGAAGCCACCGCCAACAATTACGACTCGCGGAGTGCTCATATGCGCCGATCCATTCTAGCCATCGTCGACCCATGGGACAGGCGTCTTGTAAGGTGTCGCTTACACTTGATGGGCCGTCAGGGATTCGAACCCTGGACTCCCGGATTAAAAGTCCGGAGCTCTAACCGGCTGAGCTAACGGCCCCGCGTTCTCTCGCCGATTCTAACCAACGCGCTATCGATTATCAATCGCGCCGTCATGCGTAAACGGTCGGTCTTCTGAGACCAACGAAAACTCGGAGAAAGGCCAGTATCGCACGACCACCTTCCCTACGACGTTGTCTATTGACACGGGTCCCCAGTGCCTCGAATCGCTGCTGCCGCGACGGTTGTCGCCCATCACAAAGTAGCTGTTGGGCGGTACAAGCACCGGCGCCAGGTTATCCAGGCCGCTCTCAATGAGGTACGGCTCATCGAGCAGTTCGCCGTCGATGTACACCGTGCCGCGCTGGATCGAAACGGTCTCGCCCGGCAGGCCGATGACCCGCTTCACAAAGTCCCGCGTAGGATCGTGGGGATAGCGGAATACGATGACCTCTGCGCGCTTGGGGGCATGGAACGGGTACAGGCGGCTGTCCTCCTCCCAGATGTCCACAAACGGCAGCAGGCGATCTATAGCCTCCGGGAACAGGTTGAAGTACACCAGCTTGTTCACGATTAGCCTGTCCTCGTGAGAAAGGGTGGGCTCCATGCTGGATAGCTCCACCCTGTAGTTTCGCACGGAGGACTGGAGCAGAAAGAAGATCAACAGTGCCAGCGACACTGTCTCCAGGATGTCGGTTACGAATTCCCTTATGGTCGCGAACGACAAGCTTGCATCCCCTCCGGCAGGTCAAAGGACAATTATAGCCCGTAACGCGCTGCGAGTCATGGTGGCTGGCGAGCCTGACCATCGGGGCGCCTCGGTCCGAGTGCGATGAAGAAGCGTTGAGTCGGCCTTGTTGCTCCCGTGGCCGCAGTGCTATAATTCGCAGTCGGACGGAGGGAGCGGCACAGCACGCGAGGCAGCCGAACCTCCGCGTCGTCAATCCCCGATAGCTCAGCGGTAGAGCGGGCGGCTGTTAACCGCTAGGTCGTAGGTTCGAATCCTACTCGGGGAGCCAGCGCTCTTTCTCTCACTCGCCTCTGACCGGCCGCAAGCGCTTTGCCATGCGCCGCCGGAACCGCAATCGAACTCCCTCGGCCCGCTGCCCGCCAACCTCCGTTGCACTGGCAAGCGGAGCAGGTCGAGTCTCGCGGGAATATTGGATACCAGGGAACAGCGTTGCGCTACACCCCCTCCACGATTATCGTATTGGCGATGCAGCACCTTGAGCGCAGCTCCGCAAGCTCCTGGTATTCCGGTGAGTTGACTAGAGTGCGTAGCTGCTCATAGCTCTCGAACTCTATGACGACTACGCGGTTGGGCACTCGGTCTCCTGCCACAACCTCGACGGTCCCGCCGCGCGCGAGATACTTGCCGTCGTTAGCCAGGATGAGATCCAGCATCCCACGGGCGAATTCATCGAACAGAGCCGGATCTGTTACTTGCTGATCGGCGATCAAATATCCTGCCATTTCAACACCTCTCTTCTGGTCTCTTCGTCGGAGTGCGGCCAGTATACAACAATTGGGTTAACGTCGTGGCGGACCGTCGCGTATGGGGCTATGCATCGACCTGTACCGTTACGATGTCGATTCCGTGGTACTTCCTGTGACGCACCGACGACGCGTAGTGGCGCAGCAGTCGGAACGAGAACTCGCCAACGTCCGGCGTCTCGGCCTGATCGCTCATGTACGTGATCCGGTCCTCGATGTTCTCCTCAGAGAACACCGCCAGGAACTCCATCTCCACCGTGCCGGCCGCGGGGCGCGCGATGAGGACCAGACGCGGCGGCTTGTCCACGTCGTAATCATCGCGCAGTTGCAGCATGGTGGAAAGCGTCTCCTCTCCCGCGGAGCACAGTCTATCGATCGAGGCGTCGCTCCAGCCCATCCTGGAGCCCAGCCCGCGCAGGAACTCCTCTACGTTCGGCAGAGACGAGAGGTCCAGCTCGGTCTCCAGGCGCCTGCGGCGTGAGCCGGCAATCTGGACAACCAACGTCATCAGGATCGCAGCCAGTATGCTGACGACGACACTGTTGCCGAACGCCACTCCCCAAGGATTGCCCAGGGCTCCTGCGAGGACGTTCTGGGTCTGCAAGCCCACCCCGATCGAGAGCGACAGCCCGACGATGAGCGCCTTTTGCTGGTTGAGACCGTCCTGCAGGACTGTACGAATCCCCTCCACGAAGAGCAGTCCCATCACTATCATCAGGATTGCCCCGGTCACGGGCCGTGGGATTGTCAGGAGAATGGCGACCACCTTGGGCAGAAGAGCCAGCGCAATGAGCATCGCTCCTATGAAGTACCCCGTGCGGCGCGCGGCCACTCCCGTGAAGCTGATCAGCGAGATCGACGAAGGCAGGTAGATGATCGTCGGCAGGGTGCCCGCGATGCCGGACAGCAGTATGGCTGCGCCGCCTACGTTCAGGGTCCCCTGCACGCTGCGAAAGTCCACCGCCCGCGGTCTGCGCCAGGAGGCCTGCTGGATGACGGCTCCCTCGTTGCTGGCCTTGATGCCCACCACGACGCTCACGATCAGAAACACCAGCAACAGCGCCAGGAAGTCCTGGTCGAGGGCTGGGCTCAAGCCGGGCCACCCCGAGAACTCGGGGAGACCGGACCACGGGGCGTCAAGCGCCGGCCCGATGTCGTACACTCCAAGAGGCACTGCGACAACGCAGCCGACCGCGATGGTTGCGGGAATCGCCAGCAGCCTCAGGAGGCCGGAGGCGCGCAGCATGAGAATCGCCGCCACGGCCAGGGTGGCCGCTCCAACGGCCGGCCCGGCTATCGCGGGCGCGCCCTCGGGCACGTTCTCCATCCTGCCGATGGCTATGGGCATGGCGGAGGCCGCAATCACCATGAACGCCACGCCGGACACAACGGGCGTGATGACCCTTCGCAGCTGGGCCAGCCAGAACGCCAGGGCGAACTGCACGAGCGCGGCGGCGATTATCAGGCTCGACATCACCTCCAGGCCGCCCTCCGTGACGGCCAGCACACAGACGGCCATGAACGGCGCGCCGGGTCCCATGAGCAGCATGTAGCCCGGTCCCAGCCGGCCAAGCTTGGCCGCCTGATAGGCCGTGGCCAGCCCGGCGATGATCAGGGACGCGAAGACCGCCCACGTCAGGTACCCTTCGCTTGCGCCGGACGCCACCGCGAATATGGTGACGAGTGTGACCGTGTTCGACAGCGCGATGACGCCGCCCTGCGCCGCCACGCCAAGCGTCACGGGAATGGGACACTTATCATCCGGCTCGTACTGTATGTGGTCGTTGACGCGCATGAGTTCGACCTACATTCCAGCGCTCTGGGCGGAGTCGGGGGAACGGCGCGTGGCCATTGTACCCGAAGAGCAGTGACGAAGGTGTGATTCTATGGATCGGTTGGAAGTGCCCAAACGGCTTCAACTGGAAATCGAGCCTTGCCGCGCATAGTCTTACCGCCAAAGGCCGATTCCCGCAGTGAATTGCTGTTGTGGTGGAGCTGGGGGGAGTCGAACCCCCGACCTCCTCAATGCCATTGAGGCGCTCTCCCGACTGAGCCACAGCCCCACGAATCCAGAATATACCAGAGGCCCCGCGCGGGTGCAACCGCGGCTCTCGCCGTGAGGCTCACCCCACGCGGCTTGCCGCGATGTAGGCGCCAACTCCAATCGCCAGGAGCGTGAACAGGCCTGGAGCAAGGAATCTCACCACCAGCGGATCCAGCGTACTGGCCGCCAGAACGCTCGCAACCGCGTAGCTGGCAACCACGCCGGCCGCGGCGATGTACTGTAGCAGCCGCCCGCGCTTGCGGTTCGTCGACACGCTTATCGCCTCGCCCGTCAGGAAACCTATGCCCAGCAAGACGAGCCACGGCAAATACGGTATCGAGAACACCCGGAAGAAGAGCAACCCCCACGCAGCGCCCGTCGATCCCGCAATCACGACCGCAGTTATGACCGCCTTGGTGATCGTCAGGCCGTCGAGCTGGAATGTTGGCAGACGCGTTACGCGAGCGCAGTCAGGGCAGCGTGCGCCCACGTCGGACTGGACCAGGCATCGCGGGCAGATGAGGGTGCCGCACCGGCTACAGCCCAGGCGGCTCTCCACCCTGGGGTGGCGCGCGCAGTAGGTGGCCTCAGGACCGGCCAACGCCCTAGACCTCCGGGGGGCGTCTGAACACCCAATCCTCGCGGCTGCCCGCGTCCCTGTCGAAGAGCAGCCTGTGGAACAACGCCCTGTGCCACGGCTCACCCTCAGGGAGCTGCTCTCCGTTGGACAGCATGCGCTTCGCCGCAGCCAGGAGCACGAGACCCGTGCAAAGCCCGGTAACGTGCGGAGGGCTTCCCAGCGCCACGCTCCAAGCAGGGGTCAGCAGCAGCGCCAGACCAACCCACAGCGCGGAGCTGCGAGTGACCAGCCACCCAACGGAGGCAATCAGGACTGCCGCCAGAAGTTCCGGCCATGCCAGCACCAGCAGCACGCCTATGGTTACCGTGATGCCCCGGCCTCCCGTCAGGCCAAGGTAGACCGACCAGTTGTGACCGGCGACGGCGGCCAGTCCCGCCGCCACTGCGACCCAGGGGTCCGTCCCAAACTCCCACGCCACGTAGGCGGGAATCGAGCCCTTCACCAGCATGTCGAATGCGAAAACTGCCAGTCCGATCCCCTTCCCCACCTGGACCCACACGTTCGATGCGCCCGCATTGCCGCTGCCAAAGCGCCGTATGTCGATTTTCCGCGAGACGCGGCCGACCGCGTAGGCCATAGGAATTGAGCCAATCAGATAGCCGAGCAGTACCAGTGCGGCGTCCGTCAACATTTCTTTAACTCTTGCGGCGCGCTATGGCGGCCGCCTCACGCAGGCTCTGAGCTTCCAATCGGACGGGTGTGCACCTGTCGCGGCGTGACTTGATTCGCACGGCGTCATTGCCTCGAAGCCGATAGCTCGGCGGCTCGCTCTCGAAGGCGGTCCACTATGACGAGCGGCGGCCCGGAGACGCCCGGCTCCTCCTCGCCCGGCGTGCCGAACGCGTGGTAGTCGCTGCCTCCGCAGGGGATCAGGGCGTATCGGTCGGCCATCGCACCAAACGTCTCAACGTCCTTCGGGGTGTACTCCTTGTAGTACACCTCAATGCCGGCCAATCCGGCCTCCGCAAGCTCAGGCAGCAGCAACTCCACGTTGTCCACAACGTGGGGATGCGCAAGAACCGGAACGCCGCCCACGCCCAGGATGTACTGGACCGCCTCCGCGGGCGTCATCTTATCCCTCTCGGCGTATGCAGGGCCGTTGCGACCGATGTAGTGGGTGAACGCCTCCTGCGGATAGGTGATGTAGCCCTTCTCCACCATCGCCTGCGCGATGTGGGGGCGGCCGACGGCGCCCTCCGCCAGCTCGCAGACTCGCTCCCAATCCAACGGCAGGCCCAGCGCGGCCAGCTTGTCCACCATCTCCCGCGCCCGGTCCACGCGGCCGTCGCGGAAGCTACGCAGAGTTTGCTGGAACGCCTCGTCCTCGTATCGGATGAAGTAGCCGAGCATGTGAATCTCGTTGCCGGGTATGTCGGTGCTCAGCTCCACGCCCGGTATGATGGTCAGCTGCGGGAATCGAGAGGCCGCCTCAAGGGCCTCCGGTATGCCCTCCGTCGAGTCGTGGTCGGTTATGGCGGCCGCGCGCAATCCCTTGGCTGCGACGAGCTCGACCAGCTGAGTGGGCGTAAGCCGGCCGTCGGAGTGAGTGGTGTGAAGGTGCAGGTCGGCTTCGACCACGGCTATCCAATCTCCCTGTCCACGCGTGCGATTGCCGTCGCCCTGCCCGTCACCTCGTCAATATCTATCATCACCGAGTTGAAACGGACGGGGCCGCTTGCGACCGTCAGTCGGTGCGGCATCTGGTGAAGGAACCGCTCAAGAGCGTCCTGAACGTTGCTGCCTATGACGGAGTGGCGAGGCCCCACCATGCCCAGGTCGCTGACGTACGCCGTGCCGTTGTGCAGCAGCCTGGCGTCCACGGTGCCCACGTGCGTGTGAGTCCCCACCACTGCGCTGGCCCTGCCGTCCAGGTACCAGCCCATAGCCGTCTTCTCGGACGTAGTCTCGGCGTGGAAGTCAACCAGCACCACGCGGCGTCTTTCACCGAGTCGATCCATGAGGGCGTCCATAGCTCGAAACGGGCAGTCGTAGTTGCCCACGAACACGCGGCCCATGAGGCTAACCACCAATACGCCGTTTACCTCCACGCTACCCCTGCCTGGCGCCGTGGGTGGATAGTTGAGCGGCCTGAGGATGGGCAGGTCCGAGTCCAGGTGAGGGATGATCTCTCGCTGGTCCCAGATGTGGTTGCCGGACGTGATTGCGTCCACGCCGGCGTCGAAGAGCTCCTGGGCGGTGTCCAGGGTGAGACCAAAGCCTGCGGCGGCGTTCTCGCCGTTGGCCACCACAAGGTCGATGGTGAACTCGTCCCGGAGGCCGGGAAGCAGCGCCTGCACGGCGCGCCGCCCCGGCCTGCCGATGACGTCGCCGATCATCAATGCTCGCAAACAGCCGTCCCCCGACAGGCCGCTGAGCGACCGTGCCTCCGTGGCGAATTGCGCATATGCTCCTTGGCCGGAATGCGGTAGGAAGGACTTGCCCTAGCGGGCGACCTCCACCGCGCGAGTCTCACGTATAACCGTCACCTTGATGAGGCCGGGGTAGACCAGCGTGTCCTCGATTTTCTTGACCACGTCTCTGGCCAGCTTGGAGGCCATCACGTCGTCTATCTCCGCGGACTTGACCAGTATTCTGACCTCGCGGCCGGCCTGGATGGCGTAGCTCTTCTCCACGCCCGGGAAGCTCTGCGCCACCTTCTCCAGTTCCTCCAGCCGCTTGGCGTAGTGCTCCAGCGTATCGCGGCGTGAACCGGGCCGGGCCGCGCTGATGGCGTCCGCAGCCGCTACGATGAACGCCTCCACCGAGCCGCGCTCCTCGTCGTGGTGCTCCATGATGGCGCGCTCCACTTCGTGCGGTATGCCATACCTGCGGGCCACGTCCGCGCCGATCTCGGCGTGCGGGCCCTCCACCTCGTGTGTGAGAGCCTTGCCGATGTCGTGCAGCAGGCCGCCGAGCTTGGCAACCTCGATGTTGGCGCCTATCTCCGCTGCCAGCATCGCCGACAGCTGCGAAACCTGCACGCTGTGCTGCAGGATGTTCTCACCGTAGCTGTAGCGATACTTCAGTCGGCCCAGCAGTTTCACCAGCTCAGGGTTCATGCCCCGGGCTTTCGCCTCGAAGACGGCCCGCTCCCCCTCCTCGCGGATGTTCTCCTCCACCTCATTGCGGGTCTTCTCCACCACCTCCTCAATGCGAGCGGGGTGAATCCTGCCGTCCGAGATGAGCTTGGTGATGGCCTGCCTGGCGATCTCCCGCCGGACGGGGTCGAAGCACGAAATGGTGACGGCCTCAGGCGTGTCGTCGATGATGAGGTCGACGCCCGTGGCGGCCTCTATGGCGCGGATGTTGCGCCCTTCCCGCCCGATCAGACGACCCTTCATGTCGTCGTTGGGCAGGCTGATGACCTTCACCGAGTTCTCGGACACCACGTCCGAGGCAAGGCGGTGGATGGCCAGCGTGATGACCTTGCGTGCGTTCTGGTCCGCCTCGTCCCTGGCCACCTGCTCTACGTCTCTGTAGCGCCGTGCTACCTCGTATTGGATCTCCTCTTCGGCCTTGCGCATGAGAAGATCCCTGGCGTCGTTGACCGAGAGGGAAGCAAGGTTCTCCAGAATCTCGGTCTCCTGCCGCTTCATCTCCTCCAGCCTAGTGTGCTCCTCCTCAAGCCGCTTTTCCTCAGCCGCCTGGTGCCGTTCCCTGTTGTCCAGATTGTCCGCACGCCGCTCGATGTTCTCCTCGCGGTTGGCCAACCTTCGTTCCTGGCTCTGCAGCTCCGACCGCCGCTCACGCAGGTCCGCTTCCGCCTGCGTGCGAAGGCTCAGGGCCTCCTCCTTGGCCTCAAGGAGGGACCTCTTTCGCTCCTCCTCCGCCTCCTCCACGATTCGGGACGCCTCTGCGACGGCGTTGCTGGTTCGCCTGCCCAGAACGACGGCTCTCAAGACGAATCCGGCTGCTGCTCCTGTCCCCAGGGCTGCCAGGACGGCCAGGACAAGGATCAATGCGTCCATTGTCCCAAACCCTCCTTTCCGACCGGGCCGCCAGGGCCCGGAAATATCCGTGCCCCCGCGATTAGGGGGTCTTGGTCGATGTTAATCGCGGACAGACAGGGTGTCAAGGAGACGTGTCGGCGCTCACCCAGCCGGCGCGGAGTGCGCGCACTGCCCAGCTCACGAGCGCCGCCATGCGTCCCGCGTGATGCCGTATAATGGGCGCATGCCACTACGCGAATCCGGCCACCCCGAGCGAGCCGCCGACCACCGCGACACCCTGGCGAACGCGCCGCGCGTAGTGGTCGTGGGCTGCACCGGCTCCGGCAAGACGACGGTCGCGCGCAGCCTCGCACGGCTGCTCGACGTACCTCACGTGGAACTGGACTCGCACAACTGGGAGCCGAACTGGACCGCCGCGCAGACGGACGTCTTCCGCGAGCGCGTGCGCGATGCGCTGGCGGGAGACGGCTGGGTGGTCGACGGCAACTACTCCGCCGTTCGCGACCTCGTCTGGCCCCGGGCGGCCCTGCTGGTGTGGCTCAACCTGCCGTATCGAGTGGTCTTGTGGCGCCTCCTGTGGCGCACCCTGAGGCGTGTGTTTACGCGGGAGGAGCTGTGGAACGGGAACCGGGAGGAGTTCAGGACGCAGTTCCTGAGCAGAGACTCGCTGTTCAGGTGGCAGGCCGACAGCTTCCGCCGGATTCGCAGGACGATTCCCGCGGCCGTCGAACAGCCGGAGCACGCGCACCTGGACGTGGTGGTGCTGCGGTCGCCGCGGGGGGTGCGCGACTGGCTGGCGGCGCTCGCCGGCGCCCTCGATCAGAGGTAGCGCGGCCGGTCTCCTTGCTCCTGGTTCGACGCGCCATGCGAGTGCGCGGAGCAGACCGCGTCGGTATCGTGGTACACTATAGCCTTGCCCATTTTGCCGGACCAAGTCAGCTAAAGGAGGAAGCCATGAATCCCGGAAGTGGAAACGACCAGACAACCCTGGACTTCACCCTGAAGTACAACCCGCCCATGGACCACGAGGCGGCCGAGCGCAATCTGAAGCACATCAAGTCCATTCTGGACAGCCTTGGCGTGGTCTTTATGATGGGGTCAGGCTCCTGCCTGGGAGCGGTGCGAGACGGGGCGTTCATCCCCTGGGACGATGACATAGACCTGGTGACCGTGCTGGGCGTCAACGGGACGACAGAGAATTCGATCGACACTACTACGGAGGCGTTTCGCGCCGCGGGCTACCACGCGGACAGGCTGGACGGCACGGGCTCGTCAACGGTGATGACGATGAGGGACGGCGTAAGGGTAAGCCTGGAGTGGCTGCGCATATCGGGCGACCACGTCTTGACCTACCCGGGCATCTCGCTGCCCACCTCCATGTTCACGCAGCCCAAGGAGATCGACTTCCTGGGCGAGCGGTTCAACGTGCCGAACCCGCCGGAGGAGTACCTGGCCTTGAAGTACGGCCCAGAGTGGCAGACGCCCAGGCGCACGGGGGAGTACGAGCGTGACGTGGTGGTTAAGGTGCCCAGCGTGGAGATCGAGGGCAGCCCGTGCTGGGTGCGCGTTCTGGATGAGTCCGACAACCCGGTGGCGGGCGCGGAGATCTCGCTGGTGGGCGGCGCGACGTCCCGCACTGACGCGCAGGGATACGCGGAGGTGACGCTGCCGGGCTCGTACTACTTTGCGCTCATGATCAGGTACCCGGGCCACGAGGAGGTGCTGTACATGGAGGAGCTTGAGCCGGGCGGGCGTTTCGTGTACAGGGCCGGGTCGATGGCCGCGGCCCGGCAGGAGGCCGGCGGCGAGACGGGCACGATAGGCAACGTCATGACGCGCGAGGAGTAGGGGTGGATGGGACTTACCCGCCGACGAGGTGAGGCGTGTCGGCTTGGTGCAATACCCTGGGTAGCCCACCTACCCGTATGAGGGGCCTCCTTTTGAATTGTCTCACCTCCAGGATGGCCCCTCCTATTCGTCTTGGCTAGTCTCACAAGTCTCTGAATGAAACATATCCCTTGTTCCTACCCTGTTCCTACCCTCAGTCCTCCTCTAGCGTCGACTAGTTCACAGTCCGGCAGCACATTGCCCGGCGACCGTTATCTCGTCATTGTACTTGGCGTCGAAACGAGACTCGCCTCGGTTCGGGAAGTCCCAAATGGAGAACTCTGCTGCCATTGACTCAGCAGCGACCAGCAAGGGGCTATTGTCCAAGTCCAGAGAGGCTGTTGCCCAAACTGCCTCTATGCCCAGTCCTGGCCCCGACAGGTGCCCCCCAATGAACCTCCACGGACGGTCATCGTTGCTGTCCACGACATAAACATCGATAACCTGCGCGTCTCCATAAGCAGTAAGTCCGGCATTTAGTTGCTGAATAAGTGCACTGGGAGCGTGGTAACACCGCGGACTGGCGATTCCAGCGGACGGGGGCGCGGTGTGGAATGGCGCAGTCGTTGGGGTATCAATCGGGGACAAGGTTGGAAGCGGTGCCCTCGTGGGTGTGGGTTCCGAGTCACAGGCTGCTATAAGTAGCATCGTCGCAATCAGCATCGCTTGTCGCACAGCAGAGCCCCCTTCTGTAGTCATGTCCCATCCTCGCGCATGTGCTTGCCCTGCGCAACAGTTGCGAGGCGCGCGTACCAGCACACCTTGCTCGTCCAACGCGGCGGAACTCCGCCGCGCAGCTATTGCCATAATTCGTACCGTGATGTAGGATATAGGTGAGAAAACAACTAGAGGTTGAAGATTTCATGGACGAATTGGATAGGAAGATAGTCGGAATACTCCAGCAAGACGGCAGGGCCTCCAACGCCAAGATCGCCCGGCAGCTCGGCGTCAGCGAAGGCACCATCCGTCGCCGACTCAAGCGGCTGATAGAAGACGAGGCCATACAGGTGATGGCGCTCCCAGAGCCCAACAAGCTCGGCTTCAACACCGAGGCCATCGTCGGCCTGCAGGTGGATCCCAGCAAGATCGAGAACGTGGCAGCGGAGCTGTCGAAGGCGCCCGAGGCGCTGAACGTCGCCGTGACCACCGGCGCATTCGACCTGTTCGCGTGGGTGGCGCTGCCGTCGCCGGAGGACCTCCAGAGCTTCCTGCTCGGCAAGGTGGGGCAAATCGACGGAATCCGGCGCAGCGAGACCTTTGTGACCATGTCCGTCAAGAAGCGCGCCTTCACGAGGCTGACCTAATCTCGACATGCCGGACATGATCCGGACGGTTTCGCTGTGTTAGGCATCGCCTTCGGCCTCATGGCCGCCACCTGCTGGGGTTTCAGCGCCATTCTGGTGCGGCTGGGCCTGCAGCACATTCGCCCCACCACGGGCACGTGGCTGTCGCTGCTTCCGGGCTGCATCCTGGTGATGTCGCTCGCGCTGATCTTCAACCCGGACGTGTTCCCCGAGCTGACGGCCGTCGCGTTCCTGTGGTTCGCGCTCAGCGGGCTGTTCAACTTCGCGCTCGGCCGCTTCTTCAACGCCGTGAGCATTCAGATGGCCGGGGTGGCGCGCGCCACCCCGTTGTTCAGCACGGCGCCCCTCTTCGCCACGATCCTGGCCGTGATCTTCCTGGGCGAGTCCATCACGCCGTGGCTCATCGCGGGAACCGTGACCATCGTCTGCGGCATAGCGCTGATAACGAGCGAGCAGGCGCGATGAAGGCGATCCAGTCGAGACTCCGCGGTGGCGGCCGCATCTGGCTCGGGTACGGGTTTGCGATGGGCGCTGCGCTGTCCTACGGGGCGTCGCAGACCGTGGGCAAGCACGTGACGACCGAGTACGCGCCGCCGCTGGTGGGCACCGCCTTCGCGCTACTGTTCGGGCTGGCCTACGTATCGGTGATGTTCCACCGACACATCCCCACCGACATCAGAACCAGCTCGCGGAAGGGTTTCCTGTGGTTCGGCCTGTCAGGCATCGCTTCGGCGTCCGGCGTCACGTTCCTCTACTTCGCGCTGAGCAAGGCGCCCGTGGTGGTCGTCTCGCCGGTGGTGGCGATAAACCCGCTGATCACGCTGACGCTGGCGCACCTGCTGCTCCAGAGGCTGGAGCGCATCACGAAGCGGACCATACTCGGCACGCTGCTGGTGGTGCTTGGCGTGGTGATAATCACGCTGAGCCGCAGCACGTCGTGAGGGGCGAGCAGTGTCCGTAGTAGCGATCTTCCTGCTGCTTCTTGCCCTGCTGTTCTTCCTGGCGATAGGCGGCGTATACCTGGCGCTGCTCGGCTACGCCAGGCTGTCGGAGCGCAGGAAGCGCGGCGAATAGACTCAGGCTGCGCGCATCGCCCTGAGCGGGCGGCCCGTGTCGAGCTGTTCCGCTCGCACGCCTTTGCGTTCCAGGATCAGGACCAGGCACTTCGGCCCGCCGCCCGCCTTCAGAAACTCGCTGACGTCCACCTCGTGGACCTTGTACCCCCTGGCCCGCAGCTCCGACCCGACCACCGGGCAGTCTGCGCTGATCACAACGTGGCGGCCTATGACGACGGAGTTGCAGGCGAAGCGGCGAGCTTCCTCCTCCGGGACCTTAATCGCATCGGGAAAGCGATCCTCAATCAGCGCGCGACCTTCCTCAGTGAATGCGCCCGGATAGTAGAGGATGGAGCCGTCCGCGAGAGGACACGCGCAGGTGTCCAGGTGATAGAACCAGGGGTCGGCCAGCTCCAGCGCCAAGACTTCCTTCCTCAGCAGCCGGCCTACGCGCTCGACCGCCTCCCGGTCTGACCGGAACGTGTACCCGGCCAGGAGCAAGTCACCGGCGGCGAGCAGGTCGCCCTCTCCCTCGAAGCGCAGGTCAGGCGGCAGCCTCACGACGCGGTAGCCCTTCGACTCAAACCAGGACTGCCAGTGGAGCTCTTCCCGCGCTCTCTCGGGATAGCGGAAGCTGGAGGCGATGAACGTGTCGCCCGCGAGCAGCCCAGCGTTGGCCGTGAACACGCAATCCGGAAGCCCTGCCACTGGGACAACGAGTTCCACCTTCGCCCCGATTTCACCACCCAGCAAATGGTACAGAGCCTTCCATTGCTTCCACGCCTCCTTGCGATCAACCCTGTTGCGCGTGTCCATCCAGGGGTTGATCTCGTACCTGACGTCAAAGTGGTACGGCGGGCACATCAGGATGCGAGTCTCGCTACCTCGAAGGGCAGTCCGTATTTCCTCGAATAGTCCGGTCTTCATGTCAGTCTCCATCTATCGCCACGTCACAATCCCGGAAACTCCGTCTGGCGTGGCGAGTTCCGAATACGGCTAGCTAAGGTCCGCCTTCAGCCCCTGAGCCAGCTTGATCTCATCCGCGTGGTTGACCGTCCAGGATACCTTGTGAGTCACCGCCTCCAGCAGGCCGGCGGCCGATGGCATCCCCGTACCACTCTTCTTCAGTCCGCCGAATGGCAGGTGCACCTCAGCGCCGATGGTCGGCAGGTTCACGTATCCAACGCCGAAGTCGCACGCCTCCCGGGCTGCGCGTATGGTCCTGTAGTCACGGCTGCACACGGACAGCGCGAAGCCGTACTCGGAGTCGTTGTATATCCGGGCTGCCTCATCAAGGTCGTCGAAGGGTATGATCCCCACGTGCGGCCCGAAGACCTCCTCACGGAGCACCCTCGCCTTCGGGTCGTGCTCCATCGTGTAGACGAAGGGCCGGACGAAGTACCCGCCGGCGTACTCGCCGTCCTCGAGGCGGCCGCCGTCCAGGTGCACAGTGGCGCCCTCCTCGACCGCCAGCCGGCAGTAGTACTCGAACTTCTCGACCCCGGCGTCGCTGACCAGAGGGCCCATGAACGTGGCCTCGTCCAGTGGGTCACCGATGCGGATCTTCCTCGCCCGCTCCACGAAGGCGTCGACGAAGCGATCGAAGATGCCGCGCTGCACGAGGATGCGCTCCGCGGAGACGCAGCGCTGGCCGGTGGTGCGGAAGGCCGAGATGACGGCGGCGTTCACGGCCAGGTCGAAGTCCGCGTCATCGAAGACAATCATGGCGTTCTTGCCGCCCATCTCGCACACGCAGTACTTGCGATAGTCCCTGGCGCACGCTTCCTTGATTCTCGCGCCCACCTCCGCTGAGCCGGTGAACAGCACCACGTCCACGTCCGGGTGTGTCACAAGGGGCCAGCCCGCCTCTTCGCCGTAGCCCTGCACCAGGTTCAGGACTCCCGGCGGCAGCCCGACCTCGTCGAAGTACTCGACGAGGCGCTGGCCGATGAGCGGAGTCTCCTCGGCGGGCTTGAACACCACCGTATTGCCCTCGACAAGTGACGGGCAGATCAGCCACAGCGGTATTGCAAACGGGAAGTTCCAGGGCGCGACGGCCGCCACCACTCCCTTCGGCTTCCGGTGGATGAATACGTCCTTCTCCGGAATCTCCGACGCCAGCACCTCTCCCCACTCCGTGCGC
The DNA here is from genome assembly GCA_028877205.1 of Chloroflexota bacterium. Classification (GTDB taxonomy): domain Bacteria; phylum Chloroflexota; class Dehalococcoidia; order Lucifugimonadales; family UBA2985; genus JAPPHY01. Next base: position 51,172 of record JAPPHY010000011.1, read on the forward strand.
GCCCTGCCGAACCAGTACTGAGCTGCGTGAATGCCCTCCACGATGTCGGCGCGGGCCTCTGCGATGCACTTGCTGGACTCCATGCTCAGCAGCTGCGCCAGCTCCTCCTGGTCCCGTTTCACCAGCTGGACAAAGGCGTCCAGGTACTCCGCGCGGCGGATACGCGACTCCCTCTTCCAGCCTTGAAATGCGGCACGGGCTGCGGCCACAGCGCCCTCCACCTCCAGTATCCCCGATCGAGGAAAGACCCCGAGAAGCTCACCGGTATTCGCGGGGTTTCTGTCCTCGAATGTCTCCCCGATGGCCGCAGCCCAGGTGCCGCCGATGTAGTTCGTTCCCCTGGTAATTGTGGACAACATCTCCGCCTCCTTCCCAGCAATGGCCGAGCTATTCGCCTGTGCCATTGAAATCACCACTTACTGAAATTGTAACCCGGCGTTGTGGAATCCGTCAAAATGGTGACGAATATCACGAACATCCTGGGGTGCGCGCAGTGCAATGCGCACAGTAGAGTGAACGGAATCACGAAGTCGTGAATTCTGTCACGCGTCGCGAGGTGAGGCGGCGGTTTCCGAGGTCTCGGAAGATAGGCCACACGAAGGCGCAGAGGGGCTCCCCTAGCTCTGCCGGTAGCGATTGACGATCGGCAGGCGGCGGTCGCGTCCGAACGCGCGCGGCGTTATCTTGACCCCGGGCGGCGACTGGCGGCGCTTGTACTCGTTGCGGTCCACCCTCGCGATCACGCGGCCCACCGTGTCCGCGTCGATGCCCATGTCCACGATGTCCGCGTAGCTGCGGTCCTGCTCCACGTACGCCTCCAGGATCCGGTCCAGCAGGTCGTAGGGCGGCAGCGTGTCCTGGTCGGTCTGGTCCGGCTTCAGCTCCGCGCTGGGCGCCTTGTCCAGCACGCTGGCAGGAATGACGTTCGCGGGCGAGCCGTGCTCGTTGCGATACCTCGCAAGCCGGTACACCAGCATCTTGGGCACGTCCTTGATCACTGAGAAGCCGCCCGCCATGTCGCCGTAGAGCGTGGCGTAGCCGGTGGCGAACTCGCTCTTGTTGCCCGTCGTGAGCACCAGCCAGCCGTGCTTGTTCGACAGACCCATCAGGATGTTGCCCCGAATGCGCGTCTGCAGGTTCTCCTCCGCCACGTTGGGCTGCGTGCCGCTGAACGGCTCCGCGAGCATGTGCAGCATGGCCTCGAATGCCTCTTCGATGGGGATCGTCAGCAGCTCGGCGCCCAGGTTGCCGGCCACGGCCTTCGCGTCTATCAGGCTGCCCTCGGATGAGTAGCGCGAAGGCATCGCCACGCAGACCACGTTCTCGCCGCCCAGGGCGTCGGCGGCGACGGCCGCCGTCAGGCTGGAGTCGATGCCTCCCGACAGGCCGATCAGCACCTTCCCGAACCCGCTCTTGCGCACGTAGTCGGCGGTGCCAAGCACCAGAGCTGAGTACACCTCCTCGAGCGGGTCGAGGGGCTCGACGATACAGCCGTCGAGAGCCGGCCTGGCAGGAGCGGGCGTGTGCTCCGAGTGGAATACCAGCTTCGAGGCGCCAACACTGCTAAGGATCGGCCGCTCCTTGCGTGGCCTGGGGTCGCGGAGGCGATGCTGCAACACTGCATCCACGTCCAGGTCGGCCACCACGAGGTCCTCCTCGAACTGCGGGCCACGTGCTACGAGCTCTCCGCCCTGGTCGTAAACCATGCTGCCGCCGTCGAAGACCAGCTCGTCCTGGCCGCCGACCAGGTTGGTGTAGGACACGTAGACGCCATTGTCGGCCGCTCGGGTGGCCACCATTCGCTCGCGAAAGGCCAGCTTACCGGCATGGTAAGGGCTCGCGTTGATGTTCAGGATGACCTCTGCGCCCGCGTCGCGCTGCACGGCCGAGGGGCCGAGGGCGTACCAGATGTCCTCACAGATGTTCACGCCGACATGGACGCCGTTGACCACGTACACGGGGCAAACGGAGCCGGCCTTGAAGTAGCGATCCTCGTCGAACACGCCGTAGTTGGGCAGGTACATCTTGTGGTAGACGCCCAGGAGCTGCCCGTCGTGGGCGACCGCGGCGGCGTTGTAGATGTCACCCTTCAGGTCGACGAAGCCGACAACGACCGTGATGCCGCGGGAGCCGTCCACCACACGCTGCATGGCGTCGAGGTTGGCGCGTATGAACGACGGCTTGAAGAGCAGGTCCTCCGGCGGATAGCCGGGGATGGCCATCTCCGGGAAGACGACGAGGTCGGCCTGCTGCTCCCTGGCGCGCTCGACGTACTCCAGCACCTTGGAGGTGTTGCCCTCCAGGTCACCTACCGTCGTGTTGATCTGGGCCATAGCCAAACGCAGCTTGCGCACCATGCCGTCTCACCTGCGCGAGATTTGCGAATGAGTATAGCACACGGGGCGCGTCGATATAGGATGGGCTCAAGCGGACTCGAATAGCGCGGGCCGTGATCAGGCCGATTGTAGCCCGCACGCCCATTGTGTACAATTTCGCCGGATGCCAGCTCTACACGAATGGCAGTAAGTTCAAGCAGGACATCAGCGCGCCCTGACGGCAGCGTTGGCCCTTGCGGAGATCAAATGTTTGCGTACGACGAAATTGTGACCGTGCGAGACAGGGACGGCGTCGAGTACGGGCGTTGTCACATGGTCGGCTGGGTGAACGTCAGCGACGACGGTACGGGCCGATGGCACGGCGAGCTCATGGGCATCGACGGGCGGTTCTTCGAGTTTGCGCTCGTGCAGGTGGAGAAGAAGGCGCTGCTCATTGAGTGCGAGGACGGTGCTACGGCGCGCATACTGCCGCCGACCATGATGGACGCTCAGAGCACGGGCACACGCTGCTTCTTCGAGGGCATCTGGCCGCCGCCGCGGCCGGTGGGCTAGCGCCTAGTCAGCACTACCAACTGCTCCGCCTTTATGCGCCGGTCCGGCGCGCCGGTGGCCGGGTTCACCCTGTACGAGAACAGGTTCTTGCTGACTATAGTGTCCACAAGCGTGGCCTCGTGCTGCCAGCCGAGCGCCTCAAAGTGCTCGACGAATATGCGGTCGATGGGTATAGGCCGAGTGCGGATAGTGGCCGGCCCCACGAAAAGCAGTAGCTTCTCCGATATTCGCTCCTGCAGTTGCGTGAGTGTGCCCAGCACACCGAAGAAGTAACGCCGGTACAGGCGCGCCATGTGCGGCTCCCGGATGGCCTCCAGGCACTCGTGGTACGTATCGGAGTGGATTGGAATCTCCGGCACGTCCTGGTAGGGAAATTCCAGCTTGCTTAGCCTTCGCACCGCCTCCGCGGAGTGCCCCAGCCAGAACAGGTCCATCTTGGATGCGCGGATGTACTCCTGCGCCTGGAGGTAAGGCGGCGAGGTGATGAGCACGTCGTGGGCCGTTTCGGACGTCATGGCCAGGCCGTCTATGCCCGCACGCACGGCGGAGCGCACGGGCTTGGGGCCCAACGCGGCGTACTCCGCCTGCGCGGCCAGCACGAGCTCCACGCCTTCCCGCACTCGCCTGTAGAACTCGCCCTGCCAGTCTGCCTGCTCCAGCCTGTCTGCCCGCGCCCTGGCGACCTTTGACCGGGACAGCTTCTGTCGCTTCTCGTCGTCCAGGGAGAAGTAGCGCGTGGTCTTCATCAGGGGTATGAGCAGCGCCCGCCTGGTGTCCGGGTTGGTCAGGGAGTGGTAGAAACCCCACGCCTCCGCAATCATCGGGAGGAACGGCTCGGGGTACCAGTAGGCCACGTTGGGCCAGTCCGGTTCGAACGGTGTGCGGTGGGCGCGCATATCGTCGACCAAAGCGGCGGCGTCCACGTCCGCTGGGGACGCGATGGCGACATCGTGAAGCGGCTTCAGGAGCGGGTTGAGGTCCCACAGCTCGTAGTCGTGGCCTGCGATGCGAGCCACGGCCCCCGCTGTGCCGTAGCCGGCGAATGGGTCGATCACGCTCGTGCCCGGCGCGGCGTAGCGCTTCAGGGCGTAGGCGATGACCTGAGGGATGAATTTGGCCGGGTACTTGTAGAGGCCGAAAGTGGCGTAGGTGGTGGATGGGATCTCCGGCACCAGGTCGCGGAAAACCACGGCAGTCTCCGTGGCCGTGGGGCGGTCTGAGTGGGCCAAGGGAGTCGGTATCGCGATGACATTCCTCTCGTAAGTGAGCGGTCTAGTGTCTTGCTGGAATCCTACAGGGTATCCAGCGGTTCTACCAAGTCGTGAGAGCTCGGCTTCGGCAGCATTTGACAGCCATACGCGCCAAATCTAGAATGGGCGTGTCTGTGATTCGGTGCAGGCGTGGCGGACGGTTCCTAGTGGCGCATCGCGAGGGTAAGGAGGCAGCTTCATGACTACCAAGGCGTACGTGCTCATAGAGACTGCGGTTGGCAAGACCAGGGACGTGCTGATGGAGCTCCGCTCGGTTCACGGCGTGAGGGAGGCTGACGCGGTCACGGGCGAGTACGACGTGGTGGCCGTGGTCGAGGCGGAGAGCCTGAACGCCATTGGTGACCTGGTCACGGGCAACATCCACACCATCGGCGGCATCCAGCGCACCACAACCTACCTCTCAGTAAGCATGTAGCGGGTGTCGAACCCGCGTCTGAGGTTCCACGAATGGCCCGCGCCGCAGACTGAGGCGCAGGTACGCGGTCAGTGTGGGCACGGGAGCAGCATTTCTCCATGACCGATCAGTGCATCTTCTGCAGGATCGCGCGAGGCGACATCCCTAGCGATATGCTGGACCGCGACCACACGGCATTCGTCATCAGGGACATCAACCCAAAGGCGTCCACACATCTGCTCGTGATCCCACTTGAGCACGTGACCCGCATCGCCGACTTCAAAGTGGACGGAGGCGGCCTGCTTGGGCACATGATGCTGATGGCGCGCGACGCCGCCCGGCGCGAGGGGATGGTCGAGTCCGGGTACAGGCTGGTCATCAACCAGGGACCGGATTCCGGACAGGAGGTCGATCACCTGCACCTGCACGTACTCGGCGGCAACCGGCTGGGGGCGATGGGCTGATGCCGGAGACGACTTTCGGCCGGCAACAGCCAGGCTCGACGAGGAGGCGGCGCGTTGCTTCGTGATCTGAGGATCGATGACGACGGCGTCCACATTGACTGGGACGACGGCCATTCAGGATTCTGGCCCCACCGCTACCTGCGCGGCCACTGCTGCTGTGCAGGCTGCGTGGAGGAGATGACAGGCCGCCGCAGGATCACGGAGGACGACGTGCGCGAGGACGTATTCGCGATCGAGTGGATGCCGATAGGCCGCTATGCCGTGCAGTTCCTCTGGAGCGACGCCCACGACTCCGGCATCTACCCGTTCGAGCTGCTGCGGCGCCTGTGCCGCTGCCAGGAATGCGTGCTAGGATAGCGCGGTCGGCGCGCAGGCGGCGTGTGGCGGGTTCGGGCTGCATCGTATAGAATGGCGTGGCGGGCCATCAGCCGCAGGCCCAAAGGGAGGTGCCCCATGACCGCAAGTGATACAGGCGCAAAGCTTGTTCCCGTCACCGTCTGGTACGACTACATCTGACCCTGGTGCTACGTGGGACTGGCCAGGTTGGACCAGCTTGAACAGGACTTTCCGCTCGACGTAACGTACAAGAGCTTCTACCTCAGGCCGGACATGCCCCCGGAGGGCATCGTGCGACAGCCGCGGGAGGGCGAACAGGTTGGATCGCCGCTGACGGGCCACCTGGGCGAGGTGGCTGAGGAAGCCGGTCTGGTGATGCGCCGCGCGCCGCTCACGCCCAACACCCGTCTGGCCTTTGAGGCCTCCGAGTTCGCAAAGGACGCGGGCCTCTTCGAGCCGTTCCACCGGGAGTGCTACCGCGCATTCTGGGAGGACGGAGCGAACCTCGGAGAGTTGGCAGTGCTCCAGCAGATCGGCAAGCAGGTGGGCCTGGATCCGGCCGCGATGGAGGAACGCCTGGCCGCGGGTCACTACACCCCTGCCGCGCAGTCGCAGTACGAGGAGGCCCTTTCGATCGGCGTGAGAGGCATTCCGTCCTTCATCATCGGGCGGTACTTCTTCTCCGGAGCCCAGCCCTACGACCTCTTCAAGAGGGTGGCTGACATGGCGCAGAAGGAGGAGGCCGGCGAGGGCGAAGGCTGACGCAACGCGGCCCAACAGAACTTTGTAACAAGAATCACATGGAAACCTCTTGCGTAGGCGGAAGCGCTCGGTGTATCTTGTGGGTACGCTAAGAAAGGAGGTGATCCATATTGTTATCTGATAAACGGGCTGTTAGTGAGGTGTCTGTAGCGTAAACGGCACTGGACGCAAGCCGCTCCGGTATCCGTTTGCGGAATACCGGCAGGCACCGGACCCCGAAGCTCCCGGCTCAAGTCCACCGGGACAGTCTTCAGACTGAAGCGCTTCGGGGTCTTTCCTTTTGCGCGATTTCAGGCGTGCAACCGCCGCATCATGCCGAGGCGATCAGGCAGTGAAATTGGTCATCAGGTCAACACGGGCGCGGAACTCTCACTGGCCGGACACTGACCCTATCAGTGTCCACAAGAGTTGACGCCTACGTCAGAGCTAATTCAAGTGGACAGGCAACGTGAAACTGTCCAAATCTGTGTCCAAATCCGGTCAGAGGGAAACGCTGAAGCTAGTCGAAGCTCTTCAGCTCTCGTACGGTATCCGCGTCCAGCTTCCTTATCACCGCCTCAACCAGGTCCACGGTCCGGTCGAAATCCTCTCGACTGATGATGCCGTTATGACTGTGCAGATAGCGGGTGGGCACGGCGATGTTGATGGACGGCGCGCCCTTGTGCGTTCGCTGCATTTCCGCTCCGTCTTCGCCATAGCCGCTGAGCACGTCGAACTGCACCGGGATGTCGTTCTCGCGCGCCGTGTCCACGAACAGATCCCGCAGCTTCAGGCTGGGCAGCATCGACGAGTCGTGCAGGAAGATGGCGGGGCCGCTTCCCACCTTTTCCTGCGCTTCCTCCTGCGAGATGCCCGGGTAGTCGCTCGCAACACCGGACTCCAGGTTGATCCCTAGGTCCGGCTCCACCGCGAAGCTGCTGGTGTGGGCCCCCCTGAGGCCGACCTCCTCCTGCACGGTGGCGACGCCGTAGAGCGTGTTGGGCGGCGGCGACTCCCTGAGGCGGCGCATGACCTCGACGATGACGGCCAGGCCAACGCGGTCGTCCCACGCCTTCCCAAGGTATAGCGCGCCGCCGTTCAGTTGCGTGAACCGGCTGTCCGGAGCTATGGGGTCGCCGGGCCGGATGGCTAGTCTCTCCTCCGCGTCCTCCTTGCTGGATGCGCCCACGTCTATGAACATCTGCTCGCGCTTGAACAGCTGCCCGCGTGCCTCCGCCGTCATCACGTGGGGCGTCTTCACGCCGGTGACTCCCAGCACGGGGCCATTCCTGGTCATGATGACCCATCGCTGGTTGATCAGGGCCTGGTCCAGCCAGCCGCCCAGGGGGAGGAACATCACGTATCCTTCCTTGGTGATCAGCTTGACCATGAGGCCCACCTCGTCCATGTGGGCGGCCAGCATGACTCGCGGCGAGCCGCCATCCTCGCCCAGCCTCCCGATGAGCGAGCCGATTCCATCCGTATCCAGTCCGTCGCAGAGGCCGGACAGCTCGCGCTGCATGATGGCCCGTACCGGGCCCTCGAAACCGGACGGGCCGTGGGCGTTGGTCAGCTCCTCCAGCAGAGATTCGACGTTGTCCATGGCTTGCACTCCTGGTAGCGTGGTAGGGCGTAGCGTACTCGCAAATGGCGCGGTGTCAAGCTCCACGGCGTCTCGTGTCCCGCGCGCTGGCGGTAGCGGGATGGCGGCGCGCGGGGTATAATCCGCTTGTCGTTCGCACGTGGCAGCCTGACCGGGCTGCGGAGCGCGGCGGCGGAGACTTCATGCAGCCAATTGAATTCGAGAAGTTCACCCTTTCGAACGGGCTGGACGTCATACTTCACCGGGACAACGCCCTGCCCCTGGTGGCCGTCAACGTCTGGTACCACGTAGGCTCCAAGGACGAAACGCCGGGCAAGACGGGCTACGCCCACCTCTTCGAGCACCTCATGTTCGAGGGCTCCAAGCACCACAACAGCGGCTACTTCGAGCCGCTGCAGGAAGTTGGCGCAACCCTCAACGGCTCCACCACGCCCGACAGGACCAACTACTGGGAGACCCTGCCATCGCACTACCTGGAGCTGGCCCTCTGGCTGGAGTCGGACCGGATGGGCTTTCTCGTGGACGCCCTGGACCAGAGCAGGTTTGACATCCAGCGGGACGTGGTGAAGAACGAGCGTCGCCAGAGCTACGAGAACCGGCCCTACGGCGTCTCCGGCATCCACCTGCAGGGCGCGGTCTATCCGCTGCCGCATCCCTACCACTGGCCCACCATCGGCTTCCACGAGGACCTGGACGTAGCAACCCTGGAGGACGCAATCGCCTTCTTCCGGCGGTTCTATACGCCATCCAACGCAAGCCTGGCCATCGCAGGGGACATTCGCCCGGAGCAGGCCGCCGAGCTGGCTGAGCGCTACTTCGGCGACATCCCCCCCGGCCCATCCCTGCCTCGAGCAACCCGCACCGACACTCCCCTGCAGGGCCGCGCGGATCTGACTCTCCATGACAAGGTCACGCTGCCTCGCTGGTCTATCGTGTGGCCCACAGTCCCGCGCTTCCACCCGGACGAGGCCTCACTCTCCGTGCTGGCCTCCCTGCTGGGCGACGGCAAGAGCTCGCGGCTGCACCGGTCGCTGGTCTACGAGCGGCAAATCGCGCAGAGCGCGGCGGTACGCCACGGCCCCTCGGAGATCGCCGGCGACTTCCACCTGGACGTTACGGCGGCCGCCGGCCACACTGCGGAGGAGGTCGCGGAGACCGCCCTCACCGAGCTCAGGCGACTACAGGACGCGCCGCCTCTGCCGGAGGAGCTGGAGCGCGTCAGGAACCGCCTCGAGTGGCAGCAGGTGCGTCTGTCAGCCAACATCGGAGGGTTCGGCGGCAGGGCTAACCGCCTCAACTCCTACAACGTTTTCGCCGGAGACCCGGGACGCATGAACTCGGACATGGAGCGATTCCTGGCCGTGCAGCCGGAGGACGTACAGCGGGCTGCGAGGGCGTACCTGGGCGAGAGGCAGGTGCAGATGGTGGTCCTGCCGGAGCCGTCCCGGAGCCACGCAAGCGCCGGTATCGACCGCACGCATCGACCGTCCCCCGCTACTCCCGGCGCGTTCACTCCTCCCCTGCCGGAGCGCAGGCGACTGTCCAACGGCCTGGAGGTGCTGGTCGTCGAGAAGCGAGAGCTCCCGGCCGTGTCCTTTGCATTGGTGCTGAACAGCGGCGGCGCGAGCGATCCGGCCTCGCTGCCCGGACTGGCGTCCTTTACCACCGCGATGCTGCAGGAGGGCACCGCCGGCCGCACGAGCAGCCGGATAGCCGACGAGATGGAGTTCATGGGCAGCCAGCTGGCCACGATGACGGGACGGGAGACCACGACCCTGGCTTCCGAAACATTGACCCGCCACTTCCCCAAGGCGCTGGAGATAGCCGCCGACCTGGTGCAGAACGCGGCCTTCCCCGCGGAGGAGCTGGACCGAGTCCGCAGGGAGCGTCTCACATCGCTAAGGAGGATGCGGGACGACCCCACGGCCATGGCGGCCCGCCATGCGCCCGGTCTGATCCTGGGCAGGGAGAGCGCGTTCGGCCATCCCATCAGCGGGAACGAGGAGTCCGTCCAAGCGATCTCGCGCGACGACATGGCGGGCTTCTACCGGCGGGACTACGGACCGGGGGGATCGACCCTCGTGGTCGTGGGCGACGCCTCGCTCGATGAGGTTGCGGAGCTGGCGGAGCAGTGGTTCGGATCCTGGCAGGCTGCGTCCGGCAACGGAGCCGCCCATGCCGCGCAGGCAGACGGCGCCCCGCCGACACCCACCACGCTGTACCTGCTGGACAAGCCCGGCGCTGCGCAGTCCGTGATCCGGGTCGGGCTGACCAGCGTGCCGCGACGCCATCCAGACTACCCAGCGCTCGCTCTGCTGAACCACCTCTTCGGCGGCCAGTTCACCGCCAGGCTCAACATGAACCTGCGAGAGGACAAGGGGTACAGCTACGGCTATCGCTCCTGGTTCGAGTGGCACCGGGGCCTGTCGCTGTTCATGGTCGGCGGAGGCGTGCAGACCGCAGTCACGCGTGAGGCGGTGGAGGAGACCCTTCGAGAGCTCCGCGACCTGGTCGGCGAGCGGCCCGTGACGGAGGCGGAGTTCGAGTCGGCCAGGACGGCGATGCTGCGCCAGTTTCCCTCATCCTTCGAGACGTCGTGGCAGGTGCTGGAACAGCTCGTGCATGCGGTGTTCTTCAACCTGCCGGACGACTACCACCGTACCCTTCCCGCCGCCATCGAGGCGGTGACGCTGGAGGACGTGAGGCGAGCGGCGGCTGAGCTGGTCGACAACGGCCGGCTGACGCTGCTGGTGGTCGGAGACCGCGAGACAATCGAGCCAGGCCTGCGAGACGTGGGCCTCCCCCTGCGCCTGCTGGACCAGGAAGGACTAGAGGTCCAGGAGTGAGCCTCCTGAACCAGCAGTCCGCATCCGTCTTGCCCCCGCTAGCCGGACGCTCAAGACTCCTCCGGTTTCACCTACGCTACATCCCTTCCCGCTCCGACGAGGCGTCATGGAGCTGAGCCTCGCGCCGGCCATAGGGCTGTTCCTGGCGGCGGCCGTCGTGATAGTGATTGCGGCCTCGTTCCTGGCGGCCGCGGCGGACGTCATCGCGGCGCGGATGGGACTCGGGCGGCTGTGGGTCGGGTCGCTCCTGCTGGCCGGCGCTACGTCGTTGCCGGAGCTTGTAACGGCCGTTGCGGCCTCCATCGGCGGCTCCGCCGAGCTTGCCGCGGGAAACGTCCTCGGCGCCAACATGCTGAACGTCAGCAACCTGGCCATCATCATGGCCATTTGGGGCGGGCGCGAGGTGTTCCGGCAGCTGGCGCCGCAGCAGACGTGGGTTGCCGGAGCGGCGATACTGCTCACGGCAATGGCCACGCTATTTGCCGCCACGCAGATAGACTTCAAGCTGCTGGCCATCAGCGTCCCCGCCATCGCCATCATCGTGGTCTACGTGATCATATCCCGCATCCTGCGCAAGTTCAGCATGGAGGGAGAAGAATCCGCCGAGGATGAAGAGGAGCCGGCGCACTCGCTGGCGTGGGGATGGGGTGTGTTCCTTGCCGCAGCCGCGGCGATTTTCGTGTCCGGCCCCGCGCTCGCCATCAGCGCAGAGGCCATAGCGGACGCTACCGGCATTGGTTCCGGCTTCGTGGGCGTATTGGCGGTGGCGTTTGTGACCACCCTGCCGGAGCTCACCACCACAATCGCAGCCTTCCGCATGAAGGCCTACGATCTGGGCCTCGCCAACATGTACGGTACCAACTCCTTCAACATCGTGGCGCTGGCGGCCGCAGACCTGGCCTACACGGACGGCTCGTTCTATAGCTTCACGAACGCAGGTACGATCGCCGCCGGGCTGTTCGCCATCCTGCTGATGTCGCTGGGACTGGTGCAGTTGGCGATGCGACGCCCGCTCAAGCAGTTCTCGTTCACCGAGCCAAGCGCGCCGCTGTTCGTGACGATCTACCTGATCGGGCTGTTCGTGGTGCTGCGGCTGGCGTGAAGCCGCCCGGCTAGCCCGCCAGCGTAGTTCCAACCAGCCTGCCTATGCCAAAGGTGACAGTGGCAGCGGCGCCGCCTGCGAGGGCCATTCTCGCAGCACCCCACAGCGGGTTGCGGTTGGACGTCTTGGCCAACGTGCCTCCCACCAGCAGCAGTGCGGCCGCACTCAGGGCAGCGCTTGCCGGAACATTGAGCGAGGCGGTCCCGAACAGGTACGGGATTATAGGAATCAAGGCGCCGGCAACGAATGCGGTGAAGGAGCTGACGCTTGCGCCGATTGGTGAGCCAAGCTCGTCCGGGTTCAGCCCCAGCTCTTCGCGAACCATGGTGTCCAGCATGGCTTCCGGGTCGGCCCTTAACCGCCTGGCCACCGTTTCCGCTTCCTCCTGCGAGAGGCCCTTGGAGCGGTAGATCGCGACCAGTTCCTGCTCCTCCTCATCGGGCTGCATGGCGATCTCGTCCCGCTCCTTCTCGATCTGGTACTCGTACACGTCCCTCTGCGAGCGCACGGAAACGTACTCGCCCGCGGCCATGGAGAATGCGCCCGCGAGCAGACCGGCGACGCCGGCCAGAAGGACGATGTCGGGATCGCCCGTACCGCCTGCCACTCCCATCACCAAGCTGAAGTTGGAGACTAGGCCATCGTTCACGCCTAGCACGGCGGCTCTGAGGTTTCCGTAGCTGGTCGAGGCGCGCATCTGTATCGGTCCGTCTACCTGGCGGACAGGGACTACCGGCCGGCGAAGAAAGCGGCACTGCCTGCTTCCCCTTGCCTATAGGCCGGAGCCTGCGCGGGCTAGCCCTCCGCCAGGTCCTGGATCATCAGCTTCACCAGGTCGTGCCGGGTGATTATACCCACAAGCTCCCTGCTGCGCGTGACCGGAATCCTTTTGAAGCCCTTGCTGATCATGATGTCAGCCACCTTAGCGACCGAATCTTCCTCATCGACGGTTGCCACAGGACGGCTCATGACCTCCTTGATCCGCCTGCTGCTCACCTCGCGTGACACCCTCTCCAGCGTCTCCGGCCGCACGAACGATCCCATGAGGGTGTACAGATAGTCCGACATTGGAAGGAACTTGCGGTGGAAGCCGAAGTCCGAGTGGGTGATTATGCCCGTCAGCTTTCCACTGCCGTCGACTACCGGGAGGCAGCTTGTGCCGTACTTCAGCATGAGCGACGCCGCCTCCGCAACCGTGGACTCCTCCGTGACGGTGACCACGGGCCTGCTCATTATGTCGCGTGCGTTCACGTCTGCCTCCATCCCGGGCTTCGCCGGCCCGCGCCAAGCCTCCTCCCAGATGCGTTCTCTACACCAATTCTACCGCGTTCGGCGGCGCCTGTCTCCCGCGCCGGCTGCGGTGATTGTGGCGAGTAGGCGTTGCGTAGCTGTCGCAGGCCATGCAGATTGCCTGGCCTGCACAGCCGTTGCGCCTGAACTAGCGCGGCCGGCGGAAACGTGACGGGGTCCCGCTCACGCGCGGCGCGGGGTCAGCTGCGGCAGCCGCGCGATCACGTCATGGAAGTCGTTGAAGGGGAAGTGGGGGATGCCGTTGGCCTCGCAGTGGGCGCGGAGCCGGCCGCAGGCGAACACATAGTCGACCTGACCGGCCAAGCATGTGTCCGAGAATCCGTCTCCCACGGACACAACTGTGTATCCCATTTGAGCGTACTTGAGCGCATGGTAGCACTTGCATGCGCCAACGGAGTCGCAGATCTCGGGGCATTCGTCGTAGACCACGCGCACCCGCTCACCCGCGTCGAACGTGCCGCGGCTGCTGAACACGGGCACGTCCGAAAGCCCATGAGCCGAGAGAACGGAGCGAATGTAGAACCCCAGCCCGCTGGACACTACGTTCAGCGGAATGTCACCCTCGCGGCACAGCTCCACCAGCTCCCTCAGGCCGGGTCTGACTACCGCCTCCTCCCGCACGAAGCGGGCCATCTCCTCTTCCCTGTCGCTGGGCAGGCAGCCGAACTCACTCGCAAGGCACTCGCGTCCCACGATGAGTCCGGCCTCCCGCATCGGCTCAAAGCGGCGCCAGTCCTCCAGGGCAAAGGCGTCCAGAAGCGCGACCCCCATGTCCTGCTCCGTCACCGTGCCGTCGAAGTCGATCAGGAGCGCGAGCTTGCCGGGGACGTCAGGCTGTGTCATGTTGCTGTCGGTGCAGGCTGGATGGGCTCCGCTCAGCCGGCGGATTTCACCGCGCGGCGGTTGCGGAAGAGGCCCGGCTCCACGAATGCGCTCGGCGAGGAGGCGGCCTCGTCTATTACCTCCAGCACGGATACGATTGCCGGGCTGGTCAGCAGCCGCTCTCTCTTTTCCGGCGTGTCCGCCAGCGGCTCATAGCCCTCTAGCGACGCGTTCTGCTCGTCCAGGATCTCCGCCACCTTCGCCAGCGCCCGCTCGATGTCGGCCTGGCTTATGACCTCGTGAAGCCTCCAGTTTGCCAGCACCGCGCTGTCGATGCGCTCGGTGGCCCGGTCCTTCATCTCCTCAACCCTGTCGAAGTTCGCCACGCCGCTGCACCCGATACCCCGGTTCACCCACGGCTCCGCGTAGGCTAGCATGCTATGGACGTACCGCATCACCAGGCTCTCCTTCACGTCCGCGTCGGACACCTTGGAGGCGTCCAGCAGCGGGAAGGTGAGCAGCGTATTCCTGCCGATGTTCAGCGCCGGCGAGTCCTCCATCGCCTGCTGCACCTCGTCCACGTCAACCATGTGATAGTGCATGGAGTGGAGGTCGCTGGGGTAGGGAGCGGGCACCCACGCAGTGTTGCCGCCCGTCCGGGGGTGGTTTATCTTCACCTGGAGCATCTCAGCCATCGCGCGGTTCCTGACCTGCATGCCCTTGCCGATCTTCCCGCTCTTGTGGATGCCCGTCTGTATGCCCACGTCGACGTTGTGGCGCTCGTAGCTGGTGTTGTAGGTGGCCGCGGTGAGGTCGTCCCGCACGTCTACGGGACCGGCCTGCATCTGGACTCGAATCTGAGAGCCGGTGCGGTCCAGGAAGCCGGTGTTGATGAAGAACGTCCTGCTCTGCGAGGCCTGGAGGGCGTCCGCGAGCTGGAGCGTCATGCCGAGCTCCTCGTTCATGATTCCGATGAGGATGGTGCCCGACGCCAGGCCCAGCCGCTCCTCGATGGCCTCGAACAGCCTCATCTGCTCGGCTACCTCCTCCGCCGTGCAGAGCTTGGGTGTGACCTGGTACACGAAGCCCTTGCTGCTGTTCGGACCGCGGACCGGCATGGGGCCGCTTCTCTCTGCCCTGTCCTCGCCGCTCGAGCCCTTGTCGTGGGAGGTGGCTATAAGGCTGGTCAGCAGCAGACCAACCATACGCTCCGGCACCTCCTCGCCGTTCAGTGTGACGCCGTTGGTGTACATGTGGAGGGACACGTTGCGGACCGACATCAGGCTGGTACCCTTCAACGTGCATGCGTTGCCGTCCGGGTCCGTCATGGTCCGGTCTGAGTTGATGGTCTTGAGGTTGCCGCGGGAGCCGAAGGCCTGCAGGTCGCCCCGGATTACGCCGAGGTAGTTGCGAAGCCCTGCAACCTGGTCTTCCGCGTCCACGACAGTCACCGCGTCCTCGAAGTCGATGATGTTAGTCAACGCGGACTCCACCACGAGGTCGCGGAACTGCCCGTTCTCCGAATCGACGGCGCCGCCCTCGTAGAGCTGAATCTGGACGCGCAGCCCGTTGTCGGTGAGATAGAAGTCGGCGAGCTGCCCGTCGCCGCCCAGGTTGAATCCGATGAACTTGTCCGGCTCCTGAAGCCGCGCCTCTCGCTCGTCCCGCGTTTGCGCCACCAGCTCGTACCGGCCGCCGGCGCCGCGCGCCACGGAGTACCGTGTCACGTCGTCGAACCGCACGCCGTCCGCCCACGCGGCCACGTGCTCGTCCAGGAAGGCGTTGGTCTCCTCCACCACCATCCGCAGCCTTGCGGGGCGCTGTGTGTCGCGGTCTATCTCCGGGTGCACGTCGCTGAGGAAGTAGGCGTCGTAGAGACTGCCCCACCTGGCGTTTGCGCCTCCCACTACCATGCTGGCGTTGGTCACCGGCGTGACGAGCTCAGGGCCGTTCTGGTCCATCTCGGCGTCAAGCTGCGGCGTGGTCATGCGGAAGTCCACGGGACCGGCGGCCGGGAGGTAGCCGATGTCCACCATAAACTTCTCCAGCTCCTCCGCGTCGCTGTCTGCCGTTTCCGGCGAGGGGCTCCAGCCGTTGCTCCGCTTCTCCCGGTAGTAGTCGTCGATCCTGCCCTGGGTCTCCTGGCGCATGACCAGCAGCTCCCGGTTCCGAGGGCCAAACTGCTCCACGAGATCGCCCAGTATACGGAACACCTCGTCGGCAGTGCGCCCGGTGCCTTCCACAACCTCGTCCCTGACGAACGCGTAGAGCCGGTCGTCTACTTGCAGCGTGCCGCCCGAGTCCAGACTTACCTGTGCCATGAGTCGCTCCTTGACGGTGGAATTCTGAAGTATCGAATGCGACGCCGTTGCTCAGGGCGCGGCGTCGCCGGAATGGGCTTGTGCGCGACCGATATTATCGCCCATACGGCCGCAGCCCGCAATGGCTGCTCGCAACGAGCCGGCTCCAATGCTAGATGGGCGACCCAGTCATCCCCTGCATGCTGCGGAGGAGCCACATCTCGCCCAGGTGGCTGAACCCGTGGGTCAGCACGTTCTCCATGAGCACCTGCACGCCGGGCCTTTCGCCCATGGGCCTGACGGTGAAGATTCGCTCCAGGTCTGCGTCGGTGATGGAGGCCAGGTAGTCGGCAGAGGACTGCCAGACCGCGCGCATGTAGGGCAGGAACTCCTCGATGGATGGGAGGTGAACGGCGGCGGCATCCTCCGCGCTCATGCCAGTTCCCTGTGCCACGCGCTCCAGGCCGAACTTCTCGTGCCAGCCGTCCTCCAGCCAGACGGGGGGCCTCCGCTCCTGTAGTACGAACCGCACCAGGTTGTCCTCGGTGCGCACGTAGTGCCACAACGCGAAGGCGATGTGGTTGCCGCCGTCCGGCGGCCGCCAGTGGAGCTGCTCCGTGGTGAGGTCGGTTGTGGCGGTCTCCAGCTCCTCGTGCAGGCGCTGCAGGTGGGAGCCGATAAGCTCTACGATAGCCATAGGTGCACCTCTCAATGGATTGTTGGTGTCGGTAGGCTTGCCCCAGTATGGGGCTGCGGCCGCTCGCCGGTCAATGGCGGCGCTCCTCGCCTACGAGCCCTCCAGCGCCTTCCGGATCTGCTCGCCCTCGCGGCGCCAGAAGCCGAATAGGATTCCCAGGTCGGTGCCAACCGAGAAGTGCCTGACACCCATGTCCAGGTACTCTTTCGCCTGGTCCGCCGTGCCGATCTCTGCCCGCGGCGGCACGCCCATCCTCAACGCGGTCTGGAACACCTGAAGCCTGGCCGCGTCCACCTCCGGGTGTCGGGCGTCGCCGGGGCGGCCGATGTTCATCGAGAAGTCGGCGGGGCCCCACTGTACCATCTCCACGCCCGGCTCGCTCAGAATCTCCTCCAGGCTGTCCAGCGCTCCCTTCTTCTCGACCATGAACGCGAGCACCGTGTCAGCGATGAGCTGTACGTACTCCGGCGTCCCGCCGTAGCCCATGTAGGTGTTGCGGCGGGTGGCCACCCCGTAGTGGCCGCCGTGGTCGGGGTGGTCCGGCCTCACGGCCGTGATGCACTCCCGCACGTCTTCTATCCCGCGCAGGTCGGTGAAGAGCACGCTGCCGAACCCCGCGCCAATCCCGCGCTGTGCCAGGTACGGCATCAGGCTCTGGTCAATCTTGATCATGGCGCCCATGCCGTATAGCTCGGCGGTGCGGCAGAGGCTGTCGAGATCGTGCAGGTCGAAGGAGCCGTACTCCGCCACGAACTCCACGTAGTCGTACAGCCCCGTGTTGCCGAGGGCCTCGATTGCGGCGGGCCACACGCCTACCACGTGGGTGCTGAGTGTGGGTTCGCCCGCCGACAGCTTCTCTCTGAGCACGTTTCGTCTTGGCATGTACTCCTCCTCCTTAAATCAGCAGCTTTGCACATATCCTATCGGCAACTCTCTCTCACGTCCATGTCTATTGGTTCTCATGTTATGAGTATGTTTCCCGCAAACAACATGTTCAGGGGCGGGAGAATCAGAGATGAGAATCGGCTTCAGCCAGTCCAAGAAGATCGGCGATTTCGCCGAGGTATATCAGCACAATGTCGCGCCGCACAACTATAACAGCCACCTGTCCAGCTTCATCTGCGCCAGCCTGTGCGCGACCCTGCCGAACGTGCGAATCATGGAAATCGACATCGACGACGTGCCCTGGAAGGACGAAATGACCACCGCAGTGCCGGAGATAATCGACGGCTACATGACCATCCCGACCGGGCCCGGCTGGGGAGCGGACGTCAACGAAGAAGTCGCACGAGCATACCCCTGGGACGAGGTCAGCCTCTCTACAGTGCAGGCGCGGGGCCACAGGGTGTAACTGCGGCAGGGATGCGGCGAGAGCACTGAATCAACAGAATAGCGCCGTACATCACCCGTACACATCCGGATTGGCGCAGTTGGGAAGGCGGCTGCCCTCCAAGCCCGCGGCCAGGTTGTCGGCGGCCATGTTGGCCATGAGCAGGCGCGTCGCCACGCTCGCGCTCGCGATGTGAGGCGTGACGACGGCGTTTGGCAGCGACAGCAGCTCATCACGCGCATCGATTGGCTCGACGGCCGTGACGTCGAGCGCGGCCATCGCCGGCCGTCCCCGCCGGAGCGCCGCCACGAGCGCGTCCTGGTCCACGACGCCTCCGCGGGCCGTGTTCACCAGGATGGCCGTCTCCTTCATCAGCGCCAGCTCCCGCTCTCCGATAATGTGGCGGGTTTCCGCGGTGAGCGGCACGTGCAGCGACACGAAGTCGGACTCGCGCAGCAGGCGATCTAGCTCGGCGGGTTCGGCGTTGAGGTCCGGCGGCGCGGGCGCGTTGGATCGACGGGTGTAAAGGACGCGCATGGAGAACCCCTGCGCGCGGCGGGCCACCGCCTGCCCGATGGCTCCGAACCCTACGATCCCCAGCGTAGCGCCGTAGAGGTCTCGGCCCAGCAGCACGCTCGGCCCCCACGTCTGCCACTGACCGGCGCGCACGTAGGCGTCTGCCTCCACGATTCGCCGCGCAGCCGAGGTGAGCAGCGCGAACGCGTAGTCCGCCGTGGTCTCCGTGAGCACGCCCGGCGTGTTGCCGACCGGGATGCCTCCCGCCGTGGCCGCCGCCAGGTCGATGTTGTCCGTGCCCACGGCCATGTTGCTCACGACGCGCAGGGAGGGCGCAGCCTCCAGCAGCGCGGCGTCGATGCGGTCGGTTAGCAGGCACAACACGCCGTCGGCCAGGGCAGCGCGCTCCCGCAGGCTGTCGTAGTCAGGCGGCATATCGCTGTCCCACAGATCCACCCGGTAGAGGGCTGCCAGCCTGTCCAAGACCTCTTGCTGCAGCCGACGAGTTACGAATACGCGAGGCGTTTCAGCTGCCAATGCGAATACCTCCAACGAATGAGGCCACCGCGCGGGCCGCTGCCGACTCGATGCGTTGCAGCGTGTCGCCGGCCTCATCCTGAGACGGCGCAAGCTCGTATACCTCGTCGATTCCGAGCGCCGCGCGGCCCTCGGCGTCCAGCCCGACTATCGCGGCTACACATGGCGAGCCATGCTCCCGCGCCAGCGCGGCCACGCCGCAGACGCCCTTGCCCGCCCGCGTCTGCGCGTCCAGGCGTCCCTCGCCCGTGAGCACGAGATCTGCACCGGCCAGCGAGTCCGCGAGGCGCACCGCCGCGCTCACCACCTCGAATCCAGGCCTGAGGGCGGCGCCGCAAAAAGCCACGAGGCCGGCGCCTAGCCCGCCCGCCGCACCTGCACCCGGCATATCCAGCACGTCAAGACTCATCCGCTCCTTCACTACCTGCGCAAAGCGACGAAGCGCTGAGTCCAGCAGGGCCACCTGCGCCGGGTCGGCGCCCTTTTGCGGCCCGAACACGGCCGCGGCCCCTTCCGGCCCGCATAGAGGGTTTGTGACGTCGCAGAGCGCAATCACGGACGCCGATGCCAGCGCCGGATGCGCGCCCTCGCAGTCAATTGAAGCGAGCCGCGCAAGGGATGCTCCGCCCGGAGGCAGGTCGCGTCCACGCTCGTCCAGAACTCGGAAGCCGAGCGCCTGCGCCATGCCCACTCCGGCGTCGTTGGTGGCGGAGTCGCCCAGGCCAACGAGGATGCGACGGTACCCGCTCTCCAGAGCCGCACGGATGAGGTCTCCGGTGCCGCGTGTTGTGGTGACGGTCGGATCGCGTTCCGAGTGCGCGAGAAGCGCAAGGCCGGAGGCCGCCGCGGTCTCGATGACGGCAGTCTCACCGTCGCCGAGCACGCCCCAGCGCGCTTCAATCGGGCGGCCCAGCGGGTCAGCGGCCGGCGAAGTGACCCAGCGCCCGCCCGTGGCGGTGACCAGCGCGTCGACGGTGCCGCCGCCGCCGTCCGCGATGGGGACGACGGTCACGCATGCGTCCGGCATAGCGCGCACTACACCCAAGCGCATGGCTTCGGCCGCATCGGCGGCGGACGCCGTGCCCTTGAACGCCTGGGGAGCTACCACGACCTTCATTGCGCCTCGCGGTGCTGGATGGGCGGTGACTGACGGCCCGATTGTACCTCATGGGCAGGCGCCGGTCGAGCAGTCGCGAGAAGGCGAAACGGTTATTGACAATACGCCTAGCAAGCTCCATAATGCACGCTAGTATGTCTCTTCGCACCTCCCTACGGGGCTTCCATGCCCTGCTCGCAGCAGCCTTCCTGACAACCATATTGGTCGTGGCGTGTTCGCCAGACCCCACGGCTACACCGGTTCCGACCGATACGCCCGTGCCCACGGCAACCCCTACGCCTACGCCAACTCCCGCGCCCACGCCCACTCCGACACCAGAGCCGACTCCCACGCCGGAGCCCGCGGGGGACATGATGTCCGGGATGATGATGGACGAGAACATGACCGGCGGCGACGTTATGGCCATGATGAGTGAAGAAGAGGTCGAGTGCGTGCAGGAAGCGGTCGGCGATGAGGGCCTCACAGCGATGGAGGCGATGCCCATATTCTTGCTCTCAGACTCAATGGCCATGGTCGCGGACTGCTTCTCAACAGAGCTTGCAACCAGCCTGGCCGTCGCCTTCACGTCCGCCGCGGCGGGCGGGCTGAGCGCCGAGAGCAGCGCTTGTTTGATGAACTTCTACACCGAGTCCGGTGCGACTCCTCCCGACGAATCCGACCCGGCAGCATCCATAGCCTACCTGTTCGGCTTCCAATTGTGCCTGACCGACGAGGAGGCGATCGCGCTCGCAGGAGGAGACGAAAGCATACCTCTCCCATCGCAGCTGAAGTGCCTGACCGCCCAGGTGGACCAAGAGGCCCTTACCCTGCTGCTGACCAGCTTCCCAGAGCTGTTGTCGGGCAGCGCGTCGCCGGAGCTGCTGCAGGCGATGCAGCAAGTGCAGGTCGCATCGGAGGCCTGCGGCGTAGACCTACTGACGTTAGGTTGAGGCGCGCGGCGTCCCCTGGTTGACACCTCCTCAACTGCCCCAATATAGTTCGCCTGTGCCCGCAGTTTATCTCAGTCCAAGCATGGAGGCGCGTCATGGCTCAGGAGTTCGGACAGGGCGAGTTTCGTTACACCTACGCTGAGGACTGGGCCAAGCTGCCCGAGGGCATGACCTTCGTGGAGTGTCCGGGAGTGGCCGTGGACTCACAGGACCGGGTATTCGTGCTTACCCGCGGGGAGCACCCGATCATCGTCTTCGACAGCGACGGGGCCTTCCAGCGCACGTTCGGCGAGGGCTTTTTTAGCAACCGCACCCACGGCCTCTACATCGCGCACGACGACTCGCTGCTTGTGGCCGACGACGGCCTTCACACCATACAGAAGTTCAGCCCGGACGGCCAGAAGCTCATGGAGATCGGCGAGAGGAATCACCCGGCGCCCAGGTGGAGCGGCCAGCCGTTCAACCGGCCAACCTCCGCCGCAATCATGCCCAGCAACGGCGACGTCTACATCTCCGACGGCTACGGCAACTCCCGCATACACGCCTATACCGCCGCCGGCGAGTACAAGTTCTCATGGGGCGAGCCCGGCATCGATGCCGGCCAGTTCATCCGCCCCCACAACATCGCCATCGACGCCGACGACCGCGTGTACGTAGTGGATCGCGAGGCGCACCGCATCCAGATCTTCTCCCCGACCGGCGAGTTCATCACGATGTGGAACAACATCCACCGCCCCGACTCGATGGTGCTGTGGCAGGACCACATTTACATTGGAGAGCTCAACGGCATGGGCGGCGTGGACGATGCACCCGGCCTGGGCCATCGCGTGGGAGTTTACACGCTTGACGGCGAGCTGGTGTGCCGGTTCGGCGACAAGGAGGAGGGCGAGGGAGCGGGCCAGTTCATCGCGCCCCACGGCATCGCAGTCGACTCACGGGGAGACATATACGTCTCTGAGGTCTCGTACACCATCCGCGGCTCGCACATGGACCCGCCGAGAGAGCTCCGTAGCCTCTCCAAGTACAGCCGCGTGTGATGGACCGCAGACCCCAGTCGTCATTCCTGCGGAAGCAGGAATCCATCACCCTCTTCCTCACCGGGGTGCTAGACCCCCGCTTCCGCATCAAGTGCGGGACAAGCTTCGCGAGGGTGACGGGGAGGAAGTCCAGACCCGCTCAATTGGTTCGACTAGCTCACCATGAGCGGGTCGTAGACTGAGGGGCGCCTCCAAATCCGCTCATCCTGAGCCTGTCGAAGGACATGAGCGGGCAAGCTCCATCCTTCATTCCCGCGGAAAGCGGGAATCCATCCCCGATCGTTGCGCATGTAGTAGACTCCTGCCCGTATCGGGGTATGGGCCAAGGCTTGCGCAGGAGTGGCTACGAGGGGTTGGTATTCCCATTCCTGTCATTTCGACCGCGGCGGAGAAATCCAGGGCGGCGGTACACCGAGCGACCCCCGGCACATAAAGTAACCCTGCCAATAGAGGCGGGAGGGAGCACTACAGCGACACGTCCTAGATTTCTCGACTTCGCTGCGCTGCGCTCGAAATGACAGCGAGGGCAGGCCGAGATCGCGAAGGGCAGTCGAGGCGCGGAGGACGCTTCTCGGCTACCCCCGTCCTATGTAGGGCATCTTGGTGGCCATGATGGTCATGAACTGCACGTTGGCGTCCAGCGGCAGGTTGGCCATGAACAGGATCGACTCCGCCACGTGCTCCACGTCGAACGTGGGCTCGACCGCCACAGCGCCGTGAGCCTGCGGCACTCCGCTCTCCATCCTCTGTGTCAGGGCCGTCAGCGCGTTGCCTATGTCTATCTGGCTACAGGCGATGTTGTACTTGCGACCGTCCAGTGAAATGGACCTCGTCAGACCGGTCACGCCGTGCTTTGTTGCCGTGTAGGGAGCGGAGTTGGGCCTTGGAACGTGCGCGGAGATTGAGCCGTTGTTGATTATCCGCCCGCCCATCGGGTCCTGGACCTTCATGATCTTGAAGGCCTCCTGCGCGCAGAGGAAGGGGCCTGTGAGATTGGTTTCCACGGCAGCCCTCCACTGGTCATAGGTCAGGTCCTCGAACAGGACCGGGGGAGCGCCCGTGCCGGCGTTGTTGAACAGCACGTCCAGCCGCCCGAAGTTCTCGTGTGTCCTGGCGAATAGGGCCAGGATCGCCTCTGGATCCCTCACGTCCGTGGGTACAGCCAGCGCACGAGACGCATGCTCACCGGCCTCCTCGACAGTCTCCTGAAGTGTTTCGGCGCGGCGGCCTGCCAGGACCACCGAGTACCCGTCACGTAGCAGGGCCAATGCAGAGCTCCGCCCGATGCCGGACCCTGCGCCTGTAACGACAGCTATCCTTTCCTCGGAGTTCATGTCCGGGACCTCCCTTTTTCTGTCCGCTTACCGGTTGTTACGCATCCCCTGGACTCCCGCGGCGTTGCCAAGTGCCCGCTCGCCCTTCGACATGCTCAGAGCCTGCCCCGTACCTGATACGGGGGTGAGCGTACTAGATTGCCCGCACTACACGCGCAAGTCCCTGCGCTGAAAGCCCACGTGCGCTACGCCCAGGCAGACTAGCACCACGACCAGCATCACGCCTGCGTGCGCCGGGTTCAGGCCGTTCACCAGCGGCGTATCACCGTTGTAGTAGTGCATCAGCGATAGCCACTTGGCCGGCTCCATGACCTGCGACAGCAGGCTCAGCGTATTGAGCACCCATCCGCCTGCCACAACGGAGGCGCCGACAGCCACGCTGAGGCCATGCCGGCCCGTCACGGCGCCGACTGCGAAGGCCACGCCGCCAAATGCCAGCCCCAGCAGCGCCAGGCTGAGGCACATCTCCGCGAGCCGCACTGCACCAATATCCATGCCCACGACTCGCGCGCCAACCACCAGAACAATCCAGATGAAAGTCGACAGTTCGAGAATGGAAACCGTCATGGCGGCGTACTTCTCCAGCACCAGCCTGTTACGGGAGACCGGCTGCGATAGGAGCAACTCCATCGTCCCGGCGCGCTCTTCGCCCGCAACCGCGCCGCTGCCCCGGCCGACCGCGAACACCGCCATTAGCATCGGCACCATGAATCCGAACAGCTCGGCGTTCAGGTAGCCCGCCGGAGTCGCGATATTCGCCAGGTCCGAGGCGCCGAACATGGCCATCAGGCTGTCGGGGTACTGGTCGACCAACTCCTGGAACCCTTCTATCCCCTCTATCGTGGGGTAGAAGCCGACCATCACGCCGACCAGGATACCGGCTCCCAGGCTCCACCACACCATCGACCTGCGCTGGTCTCTGAGCGTCTTCAAGAATATGCTGCTCAGCATGCCGCTTCTAACCGATGCCGTAGCGGGCCGACCTTGCAATACCTGTTGGTGGCTCATCGATCACCATCCTCTCCCACGCCGTAGTAGGCCAGGAACGCCTCCTCCAGGCTCGGCTCGCGGGTGGTCACGTTGACGATCTCGTAGCGGCCCGCCGCCTTGAACAGCTGCGCCAGAGACCCTTCGATGTCGCAGCGCAGGAAGCTGTCCGATACGCTCATGTTGCGCACGCCGGCAATGTCCCGGAAGTCGCCCGGAGCTATCTGCCCGCCAAACTCGATCTCGATACTGCGCACGCGCCTGCCCCGGAGAGTCGCCACGTCCTCAACCGCAACGATCCGTCCCTCACGTATGATGCCCACGCGGTTGCAGATCTCCTCAACCTCCGGCAGCACGTGGGACGATAGGAACACCGTCCGACCCTCCTCCCGGGCCTCCAGCAGAAGGCCTTTGAACTCCTCCTGCATCAGAGGATCCAGGCCTTGGGTCGGCTCGTCCAGCACCAGCACCTCGGGCTTGTGCATGAACGCCTGGATCACCACCACCTTCTGGCGATTCCCGTGGGACAGCGTGTCGATTCGGCGTGTGAGGTCACAGGAAAGGCGCTCGGCGAGCTGCTCGACCTCACGCCAGTCCACGCCCCCGCGCAGGCCGGCCGTGTGCGTCAGGTACTCGCGCCCCGTAAGGCTGCCGTACAGCCCCGGATCGCTGGGCATGTAGCCAACGCGCCGGCGCACCTCGATCGCATCCGCCTGCGCGTCGAGCCCCAGCACCTTCAGCGAGCCGCTGGTCGGCCTGATAAGGTCGAGCAGGATACGGATGGTGGTGCTCTTGCCGGCCCCGTTCGGGCCGAGGTAGCCGAATATCTCGCCCGGCATCACCTCCAGGTCCACGTCGATCACGCCGCGCTGCGCGCCGTAGAACTTGGTGAGCTTCTCGAGTTTGATGGCCGGCTCAGTCACCATTCCACCCTACGCCCGCCCTGGCCTGAACCGCATTGCAGACCACACGTCGTCCAGCGACACCTGCCGCACGCCGCGCAGCCCCTCGCGCCTCAGCATGTCCCACAGAATGTCGCGGTTGAGGTCGGTGCCCAGCTTCCCGGCCTTGGGATATGCGATGTATGCGATGGCGTCGCGCCGGGCCGCCTCCACGAAGGGCGCAGAGTTAGGCTCGACCTCCGATGAGTCCCGCACGAACACCAGCACCACGTCGGCCTGCTCGCCGGCTTCGGCCTCGTGCGCCGACTCCGGCAACTCGAGTGCGAATCCCTCCGGCGCGTTGCCCACCAGCACCGATGCTCCCGGCTTTATCTGCAGCTTTCCAACAAGGTTCATAACGCCTTACCAGCAACTACCTATTATACAGCATAGGATGACGCGCAAACGACGACGCGTCGTGATATAATGGCGCCCATCTAAGGGCCGCCGTGCGTATGGACTCGTAGTCCGCACACGGCCGCCCAAATCGGCGGAGCAAGGAGGAAGCGATGGCAGAGGTTTTCGAAGGACTCAAGGTCGTTGACTTCACCGAAGGGATGCTGGGAGCGGTTACCACCATGGTGCTCTCGGACTTCGGGGCCGACGTGGTCAAGGTGGAGCCTCCCGGCGGACACCGGTCCAGGAGCATTCCCGCGGCCCAGCAGTGGAACCGCGGCAAGAGAAGCGTGGTACTGGACCTGGAGAACGCGGAGGACCAGGAGAAGGCGCGACGATTGTCGCTTCAGTCGGACGTGGTCATCGAGAGCTTCACGCCCGGCGCCACCAATCGCATGGGCATCGACTACGAGACTCTCAGGGCCCAGCGTCCCGACCTGGTCTACGTGTCGCTGACCGGCTGGGGGCAGAAGGGCCCCTACGCGCACTACAAGCCCTACGAGGGCGCGGTGGCAGCCAAGATCGGCAGGATGATGGTCTTCTCCGGGCAGGCCAACCGGCCCGGGCCACACTACGCGGCGGTGCAGACCGCACACCACGCCGCCAACATGGGTGCCGTGCGCGGCATCATCGCCGCGCTCCACGTGCGAGACAAGACGGGCCAGGGCCAGAAGGTGGAGACCAGCCTCATGCAGGCCATGAACCTCTACGAGTTCATCGACCTGGTCTTCTGGCAGATGATGGTACGCTTCCCTGACGTGTTCACGGAGCACCCCTGGCTGCGCGGCTACCCCACGCTCGCTTACATCCCGGTGCGCACCAAGGACGGCGAATGGATACAGATGGCGAACACCGTTCAGCGCCTCTTCGTGGCCATGATCCACGACATCGGCCTGGGCCACATCTTCGAAGACCCCCGCTTCGAAAAGGCGCCCGTGCTCCTGCCCGATGACCGCGAGGAGCTGCGCATGATCATGCTGTCCCGCTTCCAGGAGCAGACTCTGGAGGAGTGGATGGACCTGTTCGTCAACAAGACCAGGGACGTCGCCGCAGAGCCATACCGCACCTCCGAGCAGGGCATGACCCATCCCCAGATGATCCACAACGGCCACGTGCGGGACGTGGAAGACCCGGTGGTGGGCATGATGAAGCAGCTCGGCCCCATTTCGCTCATGTCGGACACGCCCGGCCGGATTCAGGGGCCTTCGCCGCTGCCCGGCCAGCACACCGAGGAGGTGCTGGCGTCGCTGAACGGCTCCAACGGCCACCACGCCAACGGCTACGGCTCCGAGCCTCTGCCCACGCACCCGTTGGAGGACGTAACAGTGCTGGACCTGGCCACGGTCATCGCCGGGCCGCTCGGCTGTGCCCTGCTGGGCGAGATGGGAGCAAGGGTGATCCGCATCGAGCCGCCCGGAGGCGATCTGCTGCGAGGCATGTCGCTGGGCGTAACCGCCAACAAGACGATGGCCGGCTCAGAGGACATCTGCCTGGACCTCAGCACGGAGGAGGGCCAGAAGATTGTGCACCAGCTGGTGGCCAAGGCAGACATCCTGGTACACAACATGCGCCCCGGCGCGCCTGAGCGTGTGGGCATAGGCTTCGACCAGCTCATGGAGATCAACCCGCAGTTGGTGTACGTCTACGCCGGAGGCTACGGCCCCACCGGTCCGCACTCGCACCGACCGTCCATGCACCCCATACCCGGCGCCGTCTGCGGCGGCGTGGTCACACAGATGGGCAAGGGCGCCATACCGCCTGCCGACCAGGAAATGACCCTGGAGGAGATCAAGGAGACCTCGCGCCGGTTCGGCCGCGCCAACGAGGGCAACCCCGATCCCAACTCGTCGATGGCCGTCTCAGTGGCGGCCCTGCTGGGCTTCCACGCCCGAAAGCGCACGGGCAAGGGCCAGTACATCACCTCGGCAATGATCCAGGCCAACGCATACGCCAATGCCGATGACTTCTTCTGGTACGAGGGCAAGCCCCCTCGGCAGATGCCCGACGCCGACGGCTACGGCCTCCACGCCCTCTACCGCCTCTATGAGGTCGAGAAGGGCTGGGTCTTCCTGGCCGCGCCGTGGGAGGAGGAGTGGCAGGCACTGTGCGAGACGATCGGCCGGGCGGACCTGCTGACCGACCCGCGGTTCGCTACCCCTGAGGCCCGCCGCGAGAACGACGATGCGCTGGTCGAGGAGCTTGGCAGCGTGCTCGCCACCCGCGAGCCCTCGGAGTGGGAGAAGCTGCTCATCGACGCGGGCGTGACGTGCGTCCGGGCGGAGGACTCCGGGCCGTACCAGTTCCACATGGAAGACCCGCACGTCCGGGAGAACGGCTACCTCACGGAGGTGGAGTCGGTGAGGTTCGGCAAGTTCTGGCGCTACAGCCCCATAGTGCGGTTCTCGCAGACCTCCCCCAAGGCGGGTGCAGGCCCACTGCGTGGCCAGCACAACGACTCCGTGCTCGAGGAGCTTGGATACAGCGCAGAGCAGATCGGCGACCTGGAGCAGCGGAAGGTAATCGCCAGGGAGGCTGTATAGAGCCAGGCTAAAGTGGGCGGGCGCAGGCGAAATTATTACAATTTTCCGCCGTTTCTGCCCACGGTCCGGTTACGCGGGAGCTTGCCGCCACTTGACACTAGGAATGCGTCTGTGGTAGACTCCCGCAATCGGTAGCAAACCCGACCACATCGCGGTTAATCGCTACAATGGAGGGGAGATGTTACGAAAAGCGTTGCACCTTAGGACCCTAGTCGCAGTGCTGCTCGGCGCCGTGATGGTGTCGGCCGTGGCGTGTGGAGAAGATCCCACGGCCACGCCCGTGCCCACCAACACGCCGCAGCCGACGGCAACGCCTGAGCCCACGCCCACCGAGGCGATGATGGAGCCCACCGCAATGATGGAGCCCACCGAGGCGCCAGTGGCGGACACGCAGACCAACCTCGGTCTGAGCGCCCAGGCCATTATGGACCACCCCAACTTCAAGGCGGAGTGGGGCGAGCCTCAGTACGGCGGCACCATTGCGATGCGCACCAACGTGCCGGTCAGGACCGGCTCCCCATACCGGGGCAGTGGCAACAGCCACTACGTGGGCAACCAGATGACTTTCCGTGACACGCTTGTCATGGTGGACCCGTGGATCGGCTGGTCCGGCGGCATCCAGGGCAACGTGGCAGAGAGCTGGGAGGTCTCGGATGACCAGCTCACCTACACCTTCCACCTGCGCCAGGGCATCAAGTTCCACGAGAAGACCGACAACCACCAGGTAGACATGCCCGGATTCGGCCAGGAGCTCGTGTGCGAGGACGTTGCCTTTCACATGAACTTCATCGGCTCCGACCGCTACTGGGACGAGGGCGGTTCGCTCTCCTCTCTGGTTCCCGGCGGTACAACCTGGACCTGCCCGGACGGGCCTGAGGGCTACACCGCCCAGGCCGTGCTGGACAGCGGCATCCCCTTCCCCGGGATCCTGAACCTGCTCAGCATCCCCGGCGTGTACGGAATCACCAACGCAGAGTGGCTGGCGTGGTCTCTGGAAACGCTAGACGTCCAGGCGATCCGCACATACCCCGAGTACACCATCCACCTGGGTACCGGGCCCTTCATGCCCTCCGACCTCACACCCGAGGTGGTAGCACAGGGCGTCCGGAACCCCAACTACTGGAAGGAAGGCCTTCCCTTCCTGGACGTCTTCGAGTACCACACCATAGCCGACCCTGCCACGGCATTCGCCAGCTTCTCCACGGGGAAGATCGACCTCATGGGGCACGGCAGCGGCTCTCCCTATCCCGCCCAGGTGGAGCAGGCCAACCGCGACTTCCCTGAGCTGGGCTTCGCGCCCAACCACTACTTCGGTGGCAGGGCCGTGGGATTCAACACCGAGAAGCCCCCGTTCGACGACGTGCGTGTGCGCCGTGCAGTGAACTTGGTCATGGACCGGGAAGCCTGGAAGGAATTCCAGAACATCCCCGGCACCGACCTCTACGCCGGCTACGTCCCGGCGGGCTTCTTCAACGCCGAGGGACGGGCCTTCGACCCGATGGGCCACTCGGTTGAGGAGATTCTCCAGTGGGACGGATGGCGACAGCCCAAGGATGATGACATCGCTCTGGCCGTTAGTCTCATGGACGAGATTTACGGCCCCGGTGAGAGGCCAGGCCCGTTCCAGTGCCTGTCCAGGGCGGACGACACGTCCACCAACGCCTGTCTGTTCATGGGTGGCAACATCCAGGAGCACCTGGGCCTCGAGCTCAGCCTGGATACGTACGACCCGGCCACCCTATCCTCGCAGCTCAACGCCTGCCAGCACACCTTTGCGGTGACCGTCATGCCGGGCTGGGAAGGCACGCCCGACCCGTACCTGCGATACAGGACGTACCACTCCGAGCTGAGGGGCGCTAGGTCCTGCATGGGCGGTGTGGAACCGGACGTGCAGTCCAGGCTCAACAACCTGGTGAACGAGTTCCTGGTGGAGCTTGACTACACCGCACGGACAGAGATCAGCAAGGAGATCGAGTCCATCATGTACAATGAGTACATCCCGGCAGCTCCAATGGAGTGGCAGGTGCTGTTCACCGGATACCAGCCGTGGGTGAAGGGGTTTGACATCCTGCCGGACCAGTCCGTGCACACGTCTCACCTCAAGATTCACCAGCGCACCTGGGTCGCCAGGTAAGACTGGAACACAGTCGTGGGGGGGGCGGGGGGGGGGGGGGGGGGGAGGGGGGGCGGGAGGGGCGCCGACACCCAAAGGCAAAAGACCAACCCCCCCCCCAAAAAAACAAACAAA
>JAPPHY010000011.1:81868-195655 GCA_028877205.1 Chloroflexota bacterium
CAACCCGTCCCACAAAATGTTACCCCGGCCCCGGGGGGCGCCTTTTAATTTCTTTAAACCGGGGGGGGAACGGCGGGGTGGGGGGGCTGGCCTTCGTCCCGTCGATGCCCGCACATCAGCCATGGGACACAGGCCAAGCGGGCCACTCTACTTCCCGCACTGAGCGGTAACCGCGGCGCTTGGAGTGGCGGGGATTCGCCTTTCTGATGGGACAAATGGAACCGCCACCTGACCTGGAGGGCTAGAAGTGACACAGTACATAATCAGGCGTATCTTGCAGGGATTCCTGGCTATCTTTGTGGTTAGCGTCATTATATTCCTCCTCATCCGCGTTGCGCCCGGCGACGTGGCCCTGATGGTCATCTCCCAGGGCGAGGAGGACTTCAACCGGGAGGACGTTGATCCCATCGTTCTTGAGCGGGTAGAGAGACTCCTGGGTCTGGACCGCCCCCTGTACATGCAGTACCTGGTATGGGCCCGAGACATGATAATCTTGGACTGGAAGGCGTCATTCTACACCTCCAAGCCCATCATGGAGGAGTTCTCGGAGAGAGCGCCCGTGACGCTTCAGCTGGGCATATACAGCGTGGTCCTCTCCGTGATCATCGGACTGCCCATAGGCATCATGATGGCGCTCAAACAAGACGAGTGGATGGACTACGTGGGGCGCATTGTCTCGCTTGCCGGTCTATCCATGCCAAACTTCTGGCTCGCCACGCTGCTAATAGCAGGAGGAGTGTACTTCTTCGACTGGTCGCCAAGACTGCAGTTCGAGCATCCTTGGGAGAACCTGGCAGGCAACATCAGCATCCTCTTCTGGCCTGCCGTCATCGGCGGATTCGCTTCGGCGGCCACCAAGGCCCGAATGATGCGGTCCACCATGCTGGAGGTGCTCAGACAGGACTACGTTAGAACGGCCCACGCCAAGGGCCTGCGATACTCCGTGGTGGTGTACCGGCACGCCATGAAGAACGCGTTGCTGCCGGTGGTGACCATCATCGGAATCTCCGCGGCTGTGATAATCGGAGGTTCCGTGATTACGGAGACCATCTTCAATCTGCCTGGCATCGGCATCTACGTGGTCCGCGGCATGAACCAGCGCGACTTTCCCGTCGTGCAGAGCATGGTGTGCATAATCGCCGCGTGGATAATCTTCGTCAACCTGGCAGTAGACGTTACATACGCCTGGCTGGACCCCCGGATCCGGTACTAGCCTCGGCCAAGGAGACGGTGAAGTGATAGAAGCAGCCAGATCACGGCAAACGGGCGTAGCACCCAGGCTTCGCGAGATCTTCAAGTCCACCAAGACGTTCTTCAGGCGCAAGCCCTTGGGGGCCATCGGCGGAACCATCATCTTCGGGATGGTGTTGGTCGCCATCTTTGCGCCCATAGTGACGTTCTACGAGCCCACCCGCACCAGCTTCGGCAATGACCTCCAGTCCCCATCCCTGACTCACTGGATGGGTACCGACACCTGGGGCCGCGACGTGTGGACGCGAATCGCCTACGGCGCTCGCATTTCACTGTACGTAGGCCTGCTGTCCGTTGCCACCGGCTCACTCGGCGGGGCGTTTGTCGGCTTGGTGAGCGCCTACTACGGCGGTAAGTTGGACGCCGTGATACAGCGAATCATGGACTCCATGATGGCAATTCCCACGCTCATCCTGGCCCTGGCCATCATGTCCGCCCTAGGGCAGAGCCTCAACAACGTGGTGCTGGCGATCGCAATTCCGCAGATTCCGCGTGCCAACCGCGTCGTCCGCTCGCAGGCTCTGGCGGTCAAGGAGTCGGAGTACGTGCTTGCGGCCAGGGCCATTGGCTCCTCCGATATGCGCGTCATTCTTCAGCACGTTATGCCGCAGTGCGTGGCGCCGTGGCTCATCATCGCCACGGCCGGCCTGGGCACCGCCATCATCGCCGAATCCGGCCTGAGCTTCCTCGGCCTCGGCGTGCCGGAGCCTACGCCATCCTGGGGCAGCATGCTCACCGGCCGCGTCCGCAACTACTACGCTGTTGCGCCCTGGCTGGCCATCTGGCCTGGCCTCGCAATATCCGTGGCAGTCTACGGCTTCAACCTCTTCGGCGATGCCCTGCGAGACGTGCTCGATCCCAGACTCAGAGGCACCTAAGGTCTCGCCGCCCTGACGCGCGCGCCTGGAACCGGGCTCCCCGCTCGTTGGGAGTAAAGGAGGCTGTCATGGCAGGACCGTGCAGTGGGTACACCGTTCTGGACTTCAGCTTCGGGATGCCGGGCGCTCTGGCCACAGCTGTTCTCGCCGACTTCGGCGCTGAGGTGGTGAAGGTCGAGCCTCCCTCGGGCGACCCCTACCGTGGTCAGGGCAACTGGCTTGCCTGGAACCGGGGCAAGAAGAGCATCACGCTTGACCTCGACACGGCAGAGGGCCGCGAGCAGGCCCAGGAGTTGGCCCGCAGGGCCGACGTGGTGGTGGAGAGCTTCCGCCCCGGCGTCAGCGCCGCCAAGGGCATCGACTACGACACCCTCTCGGCCGCCAACCCCATGCTGGTCTACTGCTCCATCACGGGTTTCGGCCAGAAGGGACCGCTGAGCAACTACAAAGACTACGAGGGCGTCATCGCCGCAAAGAGCGGCCGCATGGCCACCTGGGGCGGCCAGCTGGACCGCCCCGGGCCGGTGTATCCGGCCGTACGGACCGGTACGTGGGCCGCGAGCCAGGGAGCCGTCCGCGGCATACTCGGCGCACTCCGCCTGCGAGACCGCTTGGGCCACGGCCAGTGGGTGCAGACCAGCGTGCTGCAGGGAATGATCCCATTCTACGGCGGCCGGCCTCTGTCCATTCACTTCGCCCGAAAGGACCCGGAGCGGTTCCCGTCCGCAGGACAGGGACCCGGGACGCTCCCCACGCTCGAGTACATCCCAGTTCGCACCAAGGACGGGCGATGGCTCCAGCACGCCAACAACCGCCAGGGGCCAAGGCTTCTTCCCGCACACCTCAGGGCCATCGGCCTGGGCTGGGTGCTCGAGGACGAGCGGTACAAGAACGTCTTCGCCCTGCCGGAGGACCGCCGCGAGGAGCTGCGAGAGCTGATCCTGGAGAAGATGCAGGAGAAGACCCTAGACGAGTGGATGGAGATCTACGTGGAGGACGGCGACATCGCAGCGGAGCCGTACGTGTACACTGTGGAGGGCATGAAGCACCCGCAGTTCCTCCACAACCGCCACGTGGTGGACATCGACGACCCGCGCGTGGGGCCAATGAAGGCTGTTGGGCTCGTGGCCGACCTGTCGGATACGCCCGGCGAGGTTGGCGGTCCCGCGCCCTACCTCGGCGAGCATACCGCGGAGGTGCTGGAGGGCATCGATGAGCGCGTTCCCGTCGCGCCCGCGGGCGCCAGCAACGGAAACGGCAACGGGCACGCACCGGCCTACCTGCTCGACGGCGTCACCGTGCTGGACTTCTCCACGGTCATCGCCGGGCCGTACGGCGCGTCCATGATCGCAGACCTGGGAGCACGCGTAATCAAGGTGGACGCCACGCCCGGCCGCGCCCCCGCGACGAGACCAGGCGGCGTTCAAAACCTCATGACCATGCGGACGTACGCCGGCAAGGAGTGCATTCAGGTTGACCTCCAGACGCCGGAGGGACAGGAGCTCATACACAAGCTCGTGGCTCAATCCGACGTCCTGCTGCATAACTTCCGGCCCGGCGTGCCTAACCGCTTGGGCATCGACTACGGGACCTGCCGGCAGATCAACCCGCGGCTTGTGCATGTCTACGTCGGCGCGTATGGCGCAACCGGCCCGCACAGCCGCCGGCCAGGCGCGCACCCGGTGCCCGGCGCACTCTTCGGCGGAGCGCTCCGGCAGGCCGGCAAAGCTATGCCTCCTCCCACCTACCAGCCCATGACGATGGAGGAGATCAAGGACACCTCACGGCGCATGATGCGCGCCAACGAGGGCAACCCCGACCCCAACTCCTCGCAGGCCGTGGGTACGGCCATCATGCTCGGCCTCCTGTCCAGGGAGCGAACGGGCGAGGGCCAGGCCATTCAAGCGACGATGATGTGCGCCAACGCCTGGGCCAACCACGACGAGGCCTACGACTACAACGGGCGTCCGCCCTACGCTGTCCCGGACGCGGACTGCTACGGCCTCCACGCCCTCTACAGGATATACGAGGCTAGCGACGGCTGGGTGTTCCTTGCGTGCCCATTCGAAGAGGAGTGGCAGGCGCTATGCAACGCCATCGGGCGTGCCGATCTCATAGGCGATCCGCGGTTCGCACCGGCAGCGCGCATGTCCCACGACGAGGAGCTGATCGAGCAGCTTGCCGCGGTGTTCGCCACCCGCACAGCCGCGGAGTGGGAGACGCTGCTCACCGCCGAGGATGTTGCCTGCGTACGCGTCTCCAACAGCGACGATGCAGAGGAGTTCTACCTGGACCACCCGCAGTCGCTGGAGAACGGCTTCGCGGTCCACACAGAGTCGGACAGCCCGAGGTTCGGCGGATACATGCGTCCCGGAGGCATCGTTCACATGTCGGAGACTCCCGGACGTTACAGGTCGGCCCCGTATCCCGGTCAGCACACCCAAGTGGTGATGCGGGAGATGGGCTACTCCGAAGAGGAGATTGAGGCGTACAAGGAGCGGAGCATCGTGCACTGGGAGGAGGTCAACCCCTGGTTCACGAGCTGACGCTCCCGAATGAACGTTGGCAACGCTAGCAAACCATAGAGGAGGTGAGGTATGCCCAAGACCATTCCGGTACCCGATGCGCTGGACAAGCCCTTCTGGGATGCCGTGAACGAGAAGAGGCTCGTGTTGCAGTTCTGCACGGCCTGCGAGAAGCTCCAGTACCCCATCAAGGCAGACTGCGTTCACTGCGACGTCAAGGGCCAACTGGAGTGGAAGGAGGTTGAGGGGAAGGGTCACATTCTGGAGACGCTGGTTGTCCACGACACGCGCGTGGTACGCCTGAAGGGTGACGTGCCCTTCAACGTTGCCATTATCTCGCTTGACGAGGACCCGGACATCAACTTCCTGGCCAATCTGCCCGGCACGCCCGTCAACGAGGCGCCGCAGGGCGCGGCCGTGGAGGTGGTGTTCGAGGAGCTGGAGCCCGGCCGGTTCATCCACGACTGGAAGGTGGTCGAGTAGCAAGGAGAGTGTCGGGCAATGAGGTTGCGCTACACTCTCTGTCAACCCGAGCAAGGAGGAAGCAATGACTAGCAGCGCTGGAGGATTCCCCCGATACGCAGAGGGAATGGGCCTCTGGGAACACAGGGGCAAGGTGGCCGTCGTTGGCTACGGGTACTCCGAGATTGACCGCCGCTGGGACGGCGTGAGCATGGACAGGACCCTGGGCGCATTCCAGCTTGCCGCCATGCAGAATGCGATCGAGGACGCGGGGCTGACGGCTGCGGACATCGACGGCTTCATGTGCAGCGAGGCGATGGCCGGCGATTCGTGGGCCCAGGAAGACCGCGGTGATCCAAGGCCCTACTTCGATCCGCCCTACGACTCCGAGGACGGCCTCAGCCTTACCTCCGCCGACTGGCTCATCGCCGGCATGGCGCGCGAGGGCACTCCGCTGTCCAATCTCCAGTACATCGACCGCAACCAGCTTGCAATCGGCCAGGAGACCGGCAAGGCCGCGCAGGTAGTCGGCGACGGCCAGGCCAACGTCCTGCTGATGACCTACAACATGGGCAACGTTCCCGGCAGGTACAAGCTGGAGGAGGGCGACTACTCCGAGGGAGCGCGCAAGTGGTCCGCGCCTTGGGGCTGGATGACCTCCGCGATGATGCAGCACGCCTTCGTCTTCATGCAGTACTGCACCAAGTACGGCGGCAGCCACGACGACCTAGCCCCCTTCGTGCTCAACCAGCGCAGGAACGGCCTGCTCACGCCGTGGGGCTACTACGCCCAGCACGAGCCATACCAGATCACGCTCGAGGACTACCTCACGCAGCGATACATCTGCTGGCCCAACGGCCTGCTCGATTCCGACCGGCCGGTGAACCACGCCTTTGCCATGATCTTCACCACCGCCGAGCGCGCCAAGGACATGAAGCAGAAGCCCATCTACGTCCTGAGCCACGTGCAGGCCAGCCATCCCACTAAGTCCACCATGGCCACCCTGGAGGACCACGAGGCGTTTACAGACAGCCTGGCCCGCAGGCTGTACGAGGGCGCGGGAGCGCGGCCGGAAGACCTGGACATCTTCAACCCCTACGACGGTTTCGCCACATTTACTCAGAGCTACCTGGAGGGCTTCCAGTGGCACGGCGTCAAGCGCGGCGAGGCGTTCGACTTCTACGCCGGCGACATTCGAGTGGAGGGGCCGCACCCCTTCAACTCCAGCGGCGGCAACCTGGGCTGCGGCCGCACCCGAACGGCCATGTACACGGACAGCATCGAGCAGCTCCGCGGCACCGCGGGCGCTCGCCAGGTGACGGTCCGCGCGGAGACCGCGGCCATGGGCCAAGTCACGCCCGGAGGCAACGGCCACATCTTCCTGAGCGTGCACCCACAGATCTAGCTCACTGCGGCCCGGTCGGTAGTCGGAATGGCTGCCGACCGGGCCGAGGCCTCACCTCAACCCCCACAACCACAGGAGGACACTGCTTGGAGCAACGGATACCAGTTACATCCAGCGAGGATGGCGCGGGAGAAGCCGGTCGGCGCCCCGTCGGCCTCATCAGCTTTGACATAGACGGTACCCTGACCACGGGCCACGGCCCCGGCCCCATCACCAGAGAGATGGTTGAGCGCGCCAAGGAGTGGGGCTACATCATCGGCAGCTGTTCGGACAGGCCGGTGGGCGACC
Organism: Chloroflexota bacterium; assembly: GCA_028877205.1. GTDB lineage: Bacteria > Chloroflexota > Dehalococcoidia > Lucifugimonadales > UBA2985 > JAPPHY01. The sequence continues at coordinate 88,678 of JAPPHY010000011.1, forward strand.
AGAAGAACATGTGGGAGACGTGGGGCATTGAGGTTTCGTTCACCGTGCTGAAGCACATGCTGGACAGCGTAAAGTCGCGCTTCGAAGCCGACTCCTACGTCCACATCGGCGATACGGACGTGGACTACCACTTCGCGCGGGTGTCGGGATTCGACTTCCTGCAGGTGCAGACGATGGACCCTGAGCCCTGGATGCTGAGTCCAGAGGACGGTCAGTGCCACTGGGGGCCGGAGGGTAGAACGCGATAGCTGTCGCTCAGTACCCACGGTTCGAGTTAGTGGGCAATCCGCGTTGGAGGAAGCCACCATTTGAAGAGGCTCATCGCCTTTGACATAGACAACGTGCTGGAGGTATCCGCCGAGCCGGGCCCCGTCACACTGGGCATGGTGCGGCGGGCCAGGGAGTTGGGCTTCATAATCGGCAGCTGCTCGGACATACCGGTGTCCCAGCAGCAGGCCATGTGGGAGAGGCACAGCATTCCGGTGGACTTCACGGTGCTGAAGCACAGGTTGGATGAGCTCAAGCCTCAATTCCAGGCTGACGAGTGCTACCTCGTCAGCCCAAGGGACACCGGCGATTACTCGCGTATATACGGTTTCGTTTTCCTGCCTGTATTCGACATTGGGAACCAGCCGTGGATGGTGGACGAGAACGGGGGGACGCTGTAGTCAACCCGAATCTGAGATACACGGGCCGGCTACCGCGCCGAACGCCCAAAAAGCCACAGGAGGATTAGACCGTGACACAGCCGCTTGACAACATTGTAGTGCTCGACTTTACGACGGGACGGGCAGGTTCCGTCGCCACCATGATTCTCTCCGACTACGGCGCAGAGGTCATCAAGGTGGAACCGCCGGAGGGCGATCCCTACCGGCAGTTCCCCCAGAGCCTGCTGTGGAACCGCGGCAAGAAGAGCGTGGTGCTGGACCTGAACACCCCGGAGGGGAAGGAGCGGGCGCGCGGGCTGCTGATGCAGGCGGACGTGGTCGTCGAGAGCTTCCGCCCGGGCGAGGCGGACTCGCTAGGCATCGGATACGACGACGTAAGCGCAGAGCGGCCGGACCTGGTCTACTGCTCCATCACCGCCTTCGGCCCCAAGGGGCCGTACGCGCACTACAAGCCATACGACGGCGTCGTGGCCGCCAAGGTGGGGCGCTTCTCCGTGTTCACAGGCCAGTCGAAGCGTCCCGGCCCTCACTACGCCGCCGTGCAAGTCGCCAATCACGGAACCGCAATGGCGGCCGTCCGCGGCATCCTGTCCGCGCTCATCGTGCGCGAGAAGACGGGCGTGGGCCAGCACGTTGAGACCAGCCTGATGCAGGGCATCAGCCCCTTCGACGTCAACAACTGGCTGGTGTGGCAGATGATGATCAAGTTCCCGGACCGCTTCCAGGACGATCCTCAGTCCGACCCCAACCGCCAGCCAGGCGTCGGCTACCAGCCCGTCCGCACCAAGGACGGCCAGTGGATCCAGATGGCGAACATCATCGTGCGCCTCTTCCGCGAGTCCCTCGTGGTCATGGGCCTCGGCGACGTGCTGAACGATCCCCGCTTCGCACGAGCGCCCACGCTCATGCCGGAGGAGCGCGAGGAGCTTCGCGCCATGATACTCAACAGGGCCCAGGAGAAGACCGCCGACGAGTGGATGGACGTCTTCGTCAATCAGACTGCGAACGTGGCCGCCGAGACCTTCCTGACCACCCAGCAGGGCATGGACCACCCGCAGATCGTCCACAACCGCCACGTGGTCGACGTGGACGATCCCACGGTCGGCCCGATGCGGCAGGTGGGCGTGCTGGTGCGCCTGGACGAGACGCCCGGCAGCGTGAAGGGGCCGGCACCAGCGCTCGGGCAGCACACCGAGGAGGCGCTGGGCTTGCTGGAGGCAGCTCCCGCAGTCAGGGGCGCCACCAACGGCGCGGCCGTCGACCTTCCGGCGAATCCGCTCACCGGGTACACCGTGCTCGACCTTTCGACCGTCATCGCAGGCCCGCTCTCCACGTCGCTTAACTACGAGCTGGGCGCACGCGTCATTCGCATCGAGACCCTGGAGGGCGACACGATGCGCCGCAACTTCGACGGACTGGGCGCGAACCGCACGCAGGCCGGCGCGGAGAACATCTCCATCAACCTCCAGACGCCGGAGGGCAAGGAGATCTTCGACAGGCTGGTCGCCAAGGTGGACATACTTGTGCACAACATGAGGCCTGGCGCGCCGGAGCGCCTAGGCATCGGCTACGAGCAGGTCAAGCAGATCAACCCCGGCATCGTCTACGTCTACGCGGGCGGATACGGCGACACCGGCCCGCACTCCCACCGGCCCGCCATGCACCCCATCGGCGGGGCCGTGACCGGCGGTGTCATGCACCAGCTGGGCAAGTTCGATATGCCTCCTGCAGACCAGACCATGACCATGGAAGAGATCCAGGAGTTCGCCCGCCGCCTGGGACGCTCCAACGAGACGAACCCCGACCCCAACTCCTCGATGGTCATCTCCACGGGTGCCCTGCTGGGCCTCTGCGCCCGCGAGCGGTTCGGTGGTGAAGGCCAGTACGTCCTCTCGACCATGATCGGGGCAAACGCCTACGCAAACCTGGACGACTTCTTCTCCTACGATGGCAAGCCGGAACGCCTGATTCCGGACGCCGATGGCCACGGCCCCCACGCCCTCTACCGCCTCTACCAGGCGCGGCGCGGCTGGGTGTTCCTGGCCTGCCTGTTCGAGGAGGAGTGGCAGACGCTGTGCCGAACACTCGAACTCGACGACATGCTGACCGACCCGCGCTTCGCGACCGAGGCAGCACGCCTGGAGAACGACGACGCCCTGGTCGAGCGGCTTCAGGAGGTCTTCTCGACCCGCAACCCCGCGGAGTGGGAGCAGTTGCTCATCGCCGAGGACGTGGCCTGCGTGGAGGTGGAGGAGAGCGGGATGTTCAACTTCTACTCGCAGGACCCGCACGTGGCCGAGAACAACTTCATACAGCCCGCGGAGAGCCTGCGCATCGGCAGCTACTGGCGCTACGGCCCGGTGGTCAACCTGTCCCGCACGCCGAGCAGGGTCGGTTCCGGCCCTCTGAGGGGACAGCACACCCGCAGCATTCTCGGGGAGATCGGATACTCCGAGCAGGAGATCGACGAGCTGTACGAAAAGCAGGTGGTAGGCTCCGAGGAGCCCACCGTGTGGGACGAGGAGGCGGGTCACTAGAGCACAGGCGCTTACGGAAGGAAGCCTCCACCGGCAACGGCAACGGAGGCTTCTTCCTATTGGAGCACCAGCCCCAGCTTGAGCCCGAGCCTCTCGCGGAATCCCTCCGGGATGGCACTCCAGTTCTCGACCAGAAGGTCTACTAAGTCGTGTCCATTCACGAGACCAATGCGTTGGAATCTTGGATCATTAGCTGCTTCTCTTGCCTTGGCCGGGTAGTCCGCCGTCGTGATTAATGCCCCTTGTGCATCAATAGGAGTCACTTGACGCAACTTTAGCACGTCACTGGTATTCACCTTCTTGCCCAACCTATATCGTTTAGCCTGCACGATAACCTTCACTTTGGCTAGGTTTGGTACGTTCAACTCCCCGGTTGCGTCTGCACCACCGTCGCCTGGCTTTCCAATGACCTCAACGTCTCTCAAGCCCACAGCCTCCAGTAGATGTCCTACCAATAACTCGAATTCCTCAGCGTCGAGGTCAAGGATCTGTTGGAGAACCACACGGTAGGGATCGAACTGTGGCTTCTGGACTGGCGGCTTCTCTCCTATCTTGACGAGAAACTCCTCGGTGTGCGAAACACGAAAGGCGGTCTTTGCCGCGCCTAATGTGTATTGAAAAGGGACAGAGAACTCCGAACGCTTTAGTCGGCTCTCAAACCAGCTGACTTTCCTCCGATGCGGGTACGGGCAGCCATCGCTGTCTTCCGGGGAATAATAGCACGGACCAGCCTCCATCTTGCCGTAACGCAGCTTCTCGGTGTCGTCAGTCGGCGTTATGATGTAGTCCCCAGCTTTGATCTCCAGAAAAAACGTCGCAATCTGGCCCACGTAATTGCCGGTGACGTGTGGGCTTACACCACTCGGGACTGTCGATCGGTAGATCTGCTCAAGTGCCTCCTTATCCTTGACGGCCGACAGGTCTTTGTCTGGTATCCACCCCCCGCCGACATAGCCACCCTTGACGAAGTGGTCAGTATACTTTCCGAACTCGGCGCGGACTACGAATACGTCAGTCATAGACTCCTCCTTAAGTAAACATCGGACAATACCTGTGGTTGTATTATACCCCGTGGTGGTGAAGTGGCGGTGAATGCCCTCCGACCATGCTCCGCCTCACCTACCCCAGTTCCTCAGCCAGCAAGCTGCGGCTGAACTCGCCGATCTCAGCGTCTCCAGACACCGGCGGCAGCGTGCAGCCATAGCGGGAGAGTAGCGCGAGGCTAGTTTCAGGGTAAGGCTGGCATCAGTCAATGCTCGGACAGCCACGGGTTGACGGTGTATGTCGCCGAACTTATGCTATCCGCACTCTACACGAAAGGGAGCCATCCATGAGCCTCAACCCATATCTCCACTTTGGCACCAACTGCCGCGAGGCGTTCGAGTTCTATCGCTCCGTGTTCGGCGGCGAGTTCCTTATATTCCAGACCATGGCCGACGGCCCCGACGACATGCCCGTTCCCGAGTCCGAGAAGGACCTCGTGATGCACGTGTCCCTGCCCATCGGCACCAGCATACTCATGGGCAGCGACGTGCCCTCGATGTTCGGGCCGCCTCCGGAAATGGGCAACAACTTCTCCATCTCCTACTCCCCGGAGAGCCGCGAGCAGGTTGACGAGCTGCTAGCCAAGCTGTCGGAAGGCGGGAGCGTTGAGATGGAGGCGCAGGACATGTTCTGGGGCGACTACTTCGGCTCCTGCAGGGACAAGTTCGGCATCGGCTGGATGCTGAGCTACAACGCCTCAGGCCAGTAGTGGACTTAGCAGCCCAGGATGCCTCGCGACGGCGCGGCCCGTTCGCATAATTCGCGCGCCTACAGCCTTCTGAGCCGCGGAAACAGCAGCAGCGCCCCCACGCCAAGTACCAACAGGCCAGCGCCGTGGATGCTCAGCGCTGCCGCGACGCTCAGCCAAGAAGCCAGCGCGCCAATCTGCAGACTGCCGAGCGGGCCCATGCCCACCGCCAGCACCCAAGACCCCATCGCACGGCCTCGCAGCGCGTCCGGCACCACCGTCTGCACCAGGCTCTGAGAGAGGATGTCCGAGAGCGCTCCCATGCCGTTGATGGCCATCACCACCACCAGCGCAACGAGGAACGTGTCCGCAGCCGCCAGCAGCAGCATCGCAACGCCGAAGACGTACACGGCTCCCAGGTAAAGCATCCCCTGCCGCCTAACCTGGCCCATAGACGAGAGCGCCAGGATGGCCGCGATCCCGCCCACGGCGCGCAGGGACATCATGAGGCCAAGCCCCTCGGCGCCCACGTTCAGCACGTCCCTGGCGATGACCGGCAGCAGCGCCTGGTGCGAGAATCCAAGGATCTCCACTGCCGCGGACAGAACAAGCATCCAGCGAAAGTCCGGGTTGCGCACGAACTCCACGCCCAGCTCTCGCAGATTCCGCACGAGGGGCGTTCGCGCCTCCGCGGAGGTACGGCTGCTGGCCCGAATTAGCTGTACGCTGAGCGCCGACCCCACGTAGCTCAGCGTCAGGACACCAAACGCTGCGTCTGCGCCGACTCGCCCAAGCAGGAAGCCCGTGAGCAGCGAGCCGCCTATCCCGCCAATCCTCATGCTCAGCGACACGTACGACAGCCCGTTTACGAGGTTGTTGGGCCCCACGATGTCGAAGACAAAGCTCTGCCGAGCCGGCTGGTGCATGGCCCTCATGCAGCCACCCACGAACGTGATGGCCAGCAGCAGCCACAGCGTCATGGCATCCAGCGTGATGAGAAGCGCCGCGCCGCCGCTGAGAACGGCCATGCCGAGGCTCACCGACCGAAGAAGGTTCCGCCGGTCCACGATGTCCGCGACGGCGCCCGCAACGGCGCCAAGCAGCATGAACGGCGCCATCCTCAGGGCGAGTGCAGTTCCCACCATGAATGGAGAGTCGGTCAGCTCCAGCACCAGCCATCCGAGCACCACCTGCTCGCCGATGAAGCCCGTGGAGTTGAACAGCCCGGACAGCCAAAGCAGCCGGAAGTCGTGGAAGCGCAGGGCGGGCGCCGCGAGCAGGTTCCGGAGCAGCGAGCCGGGCCCCGAGGCCAGACCGTCCTCTTGCAAGTCGCGCCTCCCTTTCGGTACGCGCCTACGCTGCTACACTGCCACGCATGTCACATTTAGAAGGCGCGCCGTATGGGAGCATTGTAGACCAACCTAGACGCGGGTCAAGGAGGCGCGGGTTGGGGAGCGTCAGTCGACGCGGCGCAAGCTTGGAAGCAGCGCGCCAACGAGGACAGCCCCGAAGGCGCATAGCCCGCCGTAGAGCGCCAACGCCAGCGGGCCGCCGATCGCAGCAATCGCGAATCCTCCGGCGCCGCTGCCCAGCGTGCTGAAGCCGCGGTCGAGCGTCATCAGGCTGAACACGCGGCCCCGCAGCTCGTTGGGCGTGACCTCCATCAGCACCGCCGTCCGCACCGTCATCATCGCCGTCTGGCCCAATCCAACGATGATGATCATGACGGCCGGAAGGATGGGTACGGCCAGGCCCAGCACAGCGACCAGCGGCAGCATGGACGACAGTCCAAGGCCGCTGAGCGCGAGGCCGTAGACGGCAAGTCCGCCTATAATGATCAGGCCGCGGTGTCGCAGCTTGGAGCCGAACGTGGCCAGGGAGAGCGCTCCCGCCAGCGATCCTATCCCGGATATGGCAAGCAGCACGCCCACGCCCTCTGCGCCCAGGTCCATCACCTGCAGCGCCAGCCAAGGCACGAACACCTGCAGGTAGGGCATCCCGAACAGAGACTGAACGGCGAACAGGACGAGCAGCCCCAGGATCACAGGGTTGCCGCCGGCAAACTTGAAGCCGTTCTTCAGCCCCTCCAGCCAGTTGTCACGAGTGGGCTCCACCCGGCCCGCCATCGGCACCTTCATCAGGTACGTGGCCGCCACCGCCACCACGTAGGCCACCGCCGTAACCAGGTACACGCCTCCAAAGCTCCTCGCATCCTCCGCCTCGAAGCCGAATGCGAAGGCCCAGAATGCGATGAAGAACCCGGCCACGGAGGCGCTCAGGATTCGCACGATCTGCATGCTGCCTGTGTTCAGCGCAATGCCGTTCAAGAGCAGGTTTGGCGGCACGAGGCTGGGCAAGAGTGCTTGGCGCGCCGGGCCGTCGAACGCCATGAGCAGGCTGCGCATAATCGCAGTAGCGTAGATGTGCCAAAGCTCCACGTTGCCGGTGATGATGATGGCAGCGAAGGTGATGTTGACGGCCATGCTCATGCTCTTGGAGAAGAGCATCACGACTCGCCGGTCGATCCTGTCGGAGACCAGGCCGCCGAACGGCCCAAGGAACATCATCGGCACGCCGCGCACCAGCGCAATGAGTCCCAGCTGCACCGACGAGCCGGTTATGGCGACGACCAGCACCGGCCTCGCCACCAGGTCCATCCACATGGCAAGCGAGTTGCTGATCTGGCCAATGAACAGTAGCAGGTAGTTGGGGTATGCAAGGGCGTGAAACGTGGGAGGCAGCCACCGCGGCGGCTCCTTCCAGGCAACCTCGGGCGCTGCCTCGGCTGCCGCCGCGAGCCTTTCAAACCGTCTCTGGACGTTGGGGTCCATCCGATTCCCCCTCCTGTCCAATTGGCGTGGGTGCGCTAGTCGATTCGTCTCAGCGGTGGATAAACGGTGAACATGACCAGCGCCGTTACCACCAGCCCCACACCAAAGAGTATCTGGGCCGTTTGGGCGCCCATCTCATAGGCCAGAAAGCCGGCCGCGGCCCCTCCGGCCGTAGTCATTGCCCTGTCCAACGCCAAAACACCCAGTACGCGCCCACGCATGGACTCGTCCGCCTTCTCGACGAGGACCGCGTTGATTAACGGGAAGAAGCCCGACTGTCCAATTCCCAGGAACAGAAGGATGAAAAGGGCCAGCGGCACCGACTGGAGATAGGTGGAGGCTGAGAATGTTATGAGGAGCCAACCGAAGGCGAATAGCAGCGCCAGCATTATCAGCCCGCGGAAGCGCGACGGGTTGGTCCATGCCAGAACCAGCGCGCCGAAGGTGCTGCCAACGGCGGCAATGGACAGCATGGCCCCAAAGAGCTTCGCTCCCTTCACCGGTTTGGGTATGTCACCGTCGGTGTTCGCCTCCCCGTCGGCAGGGACAACTTCGGTGCCGGTGCGGTCGCCGACGTCCTCCCCGACCTCCGCGCGATCGACCGCGCCGGGGGGGTCGGCCAGCCAGTTCACCAGGCGGTTAATGCCTGTGCCGTCCCGGTCCACGGTGAGGACATCGTGCGCGAAGAGGGGCGCGAAGATCTGCATGAACGCCATGCCGAACATGAACCATCCCAGCGAAATGATCAGGATGCCGCGAATATCCGGCACCTTCCAGGCATAGCGCAGCCCCTCCATGAAATCGCCTCCCATTTTCCTCACCCCTTGGTAGCCGGAGCGCTGGTGGTCGGGGGGCCTCAGCATCCAGGTGAAGACCAACGCCACGAAGTATATGACTGTCATGACGGCGTAGGTCACGCCGAAGCCGAAAGTGGCCACCAGCAAGCCGGCGGCAGCCGCTCCGCCTATGCGCATGGCCGTCATGCTGCCGGTGCTCAGCGCCATAGCGTTGGTGACGAGGTTGGTGGGAACTATGGAGGGAATCATGGCTCGGCGAGCCGGCTGGTCGAAGGCCATGGTCATTCCGCGCAGGATGTTGTAGGCAAAGATGTGCCACATCTCCGCTATGCCCAGGACGACAACCGCCGTGAACCCAACGCTGAGCCCAAACACGACGATCTTGGTAAGAACAAGCACCAATCTGCGATTGAAGTTGTCGGCTATCACACCCGCCAGCATTCCAAAGAGTACGGCGGGTACGGTGCGGGCAACCAGTATCAAGCCAAGTTCGGCCGCTGTGCCGCCCAGGTGCAGAATGAACAGTGGCTTGGCCAACTGGTCTATCCACAGGGCAAACGCGTGGGTCAGCTGTCCCAGCCAGAGAAAAGTGAAGTTCCGGTACCGAAGGGAGGCGAAGGTGGCAGCCATGACGCCGCGGCGGACGACTGCTGTGTCGGTGCCCTGGCGGCCTCCTCCACTTCCGCCGCCTCTGCCCAGCCCCATGTCGCCGCCTCTGTATCTTCGCTGCACTGTCGCCTTCCCGTTCTCCCGTGAAGCGCTGCCAGTCCTAATCCAGCTTGGTGATGCGAGGCATGAACAGGGTTGCGTAGACGGAAAAGACTATCAGCAGGATAGCCATGCCGCCCACCGCCCACTGCACGCCAATGACGTCTGTCATGATGCCCGCGAAGACGACTCCGAAGCTAGTGAGGCCGAACTCCATCATCATCAGGCTCATAACGCGGCCCCGGTACTCGTCCTGGACGTAGTACTGGAGAAGCGTGTTCCCCAGTGTCATCCTCGCCGTCTGGCCTATGCCCACGAAGAAGATGAACCCGAACGCAAGCGGCACGGCGTAGCCCGGCAGCCAACTGGCGGAGAAGAACATACCCACCAGCGCCACGCCCAGGACCAGGCTGCCAAGGATCAGCATGAGACCGCGTTTCTTGTTGGGCAGAGACGCCAGCACAATGGAGCCGAGCATTGCCCCTATGCCTGACACCATGAGCAGGAATCCGTAGCCCCGCTCATCTATGCCCAAGACGTCTTCCGTGAGTGCCGGCAGCAGCATCATGTAGGGCATGGACAGCAGCGTCACCACGAAGATGACGGCCAGCACCATGAGGATTGTTCTCTCGCCCTTGACGTACCTCAAGCCGTCGACAACGTCCCGCATTGCTCCGCGCCCGCGCAGCGAACCCACGCCGACCTTGGGCATTAGCCAGATGAAGAGCACGGCCATTATGTACATGGCCGTCATGACGAAGTAGACGGCGTCATAGCCCATGAAGTATATGATGAATCCCACGGGCACCGGCGCCAGCAACCGCATTGCGTTCATCCCGAACGTGTTGAGCGCCACGGCGTTCATCAGCTCTTCCTGCCCCACTATGTCCGCGATCATGGCCTGGCGGGAGGGCATCATGAGGCCCATGATGGTGCCCTGCACCAATGCGGCCACGACCAAGAGGAGCCAGGAGCCGGATCGCTCTTCGCTCATCAGGCCGGTCATCAGCGTGATAGCCACCACCAGGGAAACTACGGCGGAGGCCGCTTGCCCCGCCAGCAGTACGTACTTCTTCTCTACCCTGTCGGCAATTACGCCTCCGAATAGCGAGAAGAACAGCATGGGCGCGGCATTGCCAAGGGCCATGATGCTCAGGGCAAAGCCGGAGCCGGTGAGCTCGTAGACCAGCAGGGCTCGCGCCACCATCTGCATGTTCATGGCGGCCATCTGGCCAATCACGGCGCCGTAGAAGAGACGGAACGCGGGATACTTGAATGAGGTGAAGGTCCTCAGGTTGCGGAAGGAGACCGGGCCACCCCTGTAGCCGCCCATCCCACCTTGGGAATACGCCGACGGCGGCGCGCTGCCGTCGTGGCCGTTTCCCGCATCGGCAGCCGCGGGAGCCTCGGGCGCCGACGGCGTCCGCACCGACGCGGCAGCGAGAGCCTCGCGAGCGCGGCTCGTGTCCATCGCCTCTTGGGTGCTGCCGTTGCCGTCGCCGGCGCTGGGCGTGGTTCTCTCGTCTCGGATGGGGGGCTGCATCAAGCGTTCCTCACAGTTTCAGCTGGTAATGCGCACCGGGTCCCCCGGGTGTTCGTTCCAGGCCCGGAGGATGTGTGCGCACTGTTAGCTCCTGAGGGCTCCTTCGGGAATGGGCGCATGCTCGTGGGCGATCCTCTGCACCACCCTGCGAACAGGCTCCAGTGCCCTGCATACCTCTTCAAGTTCGTCCTGGGTAAGGGGAGCCAGGCGCCCCTCCCAGCGGGAGCGCCGTGCGGCCAGGAGGCGCCGCGACAGCTCGTGGCCCTGCTCCGTGAGGGCGCACAGCACAGAGCGGCGGTCGTCCGGGTCGGGCCAGCGGTTGACCAGGTTCTTCTCGACCAGGCTGTCCACCAGGCCCGTGGCCCTGGACATCGACACGTCCAGCGCCGACGCCAGCTCGCTCATGCGAAGCGATCCCTCCTGCAGCAACAGGAACGCCACCCGCACCTGGGGCATGCTCAGGTCGAGAGTGAACCACTCCGGCGACACGGAGTATGGCCCCGACCTCGTCACCTCATCAAGAGCGTCGATCACCCTCTCCATCAGCTGCTGCCTGGACTCCGACACTTCTCCCGATGTCATTTCACACCACCACAAGATTTCAGAGGATTGAGATATTTCAGGGTCGCTGGAATATTTCACCCAGTCTGAACATTTTACCCCTTGGATTTGGCTTGTCAATGCGCTCGCGCCGCAATTTCGCAAAATGTAAGGAATTGGCGCGGAGAGTGGCGTTACCCAAGCTTAGATGCGGTTTTCGTCGGTAGGATTCGGAGCATTGGGCTGGGTGAATGGCGGCGGAGTGCTACCGGGGAATTCAACCCAAGGCACTCATCAGGCCGAGTCGAGGACAAATCTCTGCAGGTTTCGATGTCAGGTTGTAGTGCAGCCTTCCCCAGGATTTGGGTATTATGGGGATTGGGCGGCTGGCTCAAATCGACTGGCACGAAGCGACCCACTACAGAGATTCAAGACCTATGGTAACTGTAACGGACAATGCGAAAGAGGAATTGAAGCGCATAATCGAGACGCGCTCCCTGTCCCCCGGTAAGTTCCTGCGTCTAGCCATGCCTCCAGTCTGGAAGGGAGAGGGGGGATTCGGCATCGTGATCGATGACAAAGGTGTGGACGACTACGTGTTCTTCTACCAGGGTATGAGCGTTCTGCTGATGGACGCGGGCATGGCGGACGGGTTGACGACCGCCGTGCTGGACTTCAAAGAGTCCCCGGCAGGCATGGCGTTCACTCTGGACGTGTACTAGACTTCGCGCAAGACCTACGGGTACGGCGCCTCACGCCGCCTCAAGAAGGAGACTGAATTGGCATCCCAGGAAGAAACGCCGCGCGAAATCGACGAATGGGCCAGGGGCGACCCCCTGAGAGAGTGGTACGCCCGCGAGGTCTGGGGTAGGCCCACTGAGGACGACGACGCGCTCTTCGAAATCATGAGCCTGCAGGTGTTCCAGGCCGGGCTCAACTGGCACATGATCCTCACCAAGCGCGACGCCTTCCGCAGCGCCTTCAACGGCTGGCGCATCGACGAGGTGGCCGCGATGGGCCCCGAAGACGTGGAGCGGCTGCTCCAGGACCCCGCCATAATCCGCAACCGCTTGAAGATCCAGGCCTGCATCTCGAACGCCCGCGTCGTGCAGGAGCTCCAGCGGGAGCACGGCTCCTTCTGCAACTGGTTCTACCGGGTGCTGCCCGGCGATGACCTCTCGGCCCTCCAGAGGGATCTGCGGGGCAGGTTCAAGTTCATGGGACCGGAGATCGCGCGCATGTGGCTCATGGCCTCCGGTCGCATCCCGGACAACTAGGCAGTCGGCCTCCGGCCAGTCTGAAGAATCCGCCGTGTTGACACGCTGCCATTTGTGGTAAAATACTGCGCGGACAGAGGCGCTTGCCCTCTATTCACATGACCAAATTAGGAGGTAGCATGCTGGACTACAAGCCCAACATAGTTCTGTCAAACCAGGAGTTCAAGGTTGTGGGCACACGCCCCATCCGGCACGACGGCTACGATAAGGTGACTGGCCGCGCCCGGTACGCCGCCGATATCAGCCTGCCCGGAATGCTGCACGCCAAGGTACTGCGCAGTCCGCACGCCCACGCCAGGATCAAGAGCATCGACTGCAGCAAGGCGCTCGAGCTGCCGGGCGTAATGGCCGTCATGACCGCCGACGATCTGCCGGACCTCTCGGCCCGGGCGGCGGACCAGGAAGAGGGCTCCATCGCCAACCTCGGCTTCCGCACCCGGAACGTCATGGCGCGTGAGAAGGCGCTCTACCGGGGCCACGCCATAGCGGCGGTGGCAGCCACCAGCGCCCACCTGGCCGAGGAGGCTCTCGCCCTCATCGACGTGGAGTACGAGGTGCTCGAGCCCGTCCTGACCTCGCTCGACTCCATGAAGGACGATGCCCCCATCCTTCACGAGATGCTGACCACAAGGGCCACGTCGGGCGGACCCGGCGGCCTGGGCGACAGCGCTCCCGAGAAGGGCACCAACGTGGCCGCGCACTTCGAATTCCGCGTCGGCGACATCGAGCAGGGCTTCCAGGAAGCCGACCTGGTGGTGGAGCGCGACTTCCACACCAAGCGCGTACACCAGGGCTACATCGAGCCGCACTCCGCGACCGCCATGTGGGGCACGGACGGCTATGTGACGATATGGACCAGCACTCAGCAGCTATTCGGCGCCCGCGAGGATGCCTCCAAGCTGCTCGGCCTTCCCACTTCCAAGGTGAAGGTCATTCCCATGGAGATCGGCGGTGGATTCGGCGGCAAGGGGACCAACTATCTGCCCGCCGTGGTGGCCACGCTCTCCAGAAAGACCGGCCGCCCCGTCAAGGCAGCCATGAGCCGCATCGAGGTGTTCCTGGGCAGCGGCCCCACCTCCAGCTCCGACATCACGGTCAAGATCGGCGTGAACAAGGAGGGCCGCATCACGGCCGCCGAAGCCCACCTCATCTACGAAGCAGGCGCGTTCCCCGGCTCGTCCGTGGGCGGCGGCGCTCGCTGCATGTTCTCGCCCTACGACATTCCGAACGGCTACATCGAGGCCTTTGACGTGCTGACCAACACCCAGAAGGTGGCGGCCTACCGGGCCCCCGGCGCTCCGATGGGCGCATTCGCCGTGGAGCAGATCCTGGACGAGCTGGCCGAACAGCTGGACATGGACCCGATGGACCTCCGCCTGCTCAACGCCGCCAAGGAGGGCACCCGGCAGGTGACCGGCCCCGTCTTCGGCAAGATAGGGTGCGTGGAGACCTTCGAGGCCGCCAAGCAGCACCCCCACTACTCCGCGCCGCTCACCGGCCCCAACCAGGGCCGCGGCGTGGCAGCCGGCTTCTGGGGCAACGGCTCCGGCCCGGCGAGCGCTCTGGCCACGGTGAACGCGGACGGCACGGTCAACCTGGTCGCAGGCGCGCCCGACATCGGGGGCACCAGGGTGGTCATGGCAATGCACCTGGCCGAGACGCTGGGCATCTCCGCCGAGGACGTGCGCCCCTCCATTGGCGACACCGAGTCCATCGGCTTCAGCACCGGCGCCGGCGGCAGCAGCGTGGCGCAGAAGGTCGGCACCGTGTGCCACCTGGCGGCGCTAGACATCAAGCAGCAGATGGTTGAGCGTGCGGCCAAGATCTGGGACGTGCCGGTGGAGGAAGTCGAGTACGAGGACGGCGTCATCCAGAGCACTACCGACTCCGAGCTGCACCTCACCTTCAAGGACCTGGCATCCCGCCTGAACGCCACCGGCGGCCCCATCTCCGGCAGGGCGAACCTCAACCCCGGAGGCGCCGGCGCATGCTTCGCCATCAACATCGCGGACGTTGAGGTTGACCCCGAGACCGGCAAGGTGGACGTGCTCCGCTTCACGTGCATCCAGGACGTGGGCAAGGCCATCCACCCCAGCTACGTTGAGGGCCAGGTACAGGGCGGCGCTGTGCAGGGCATCGGCTGGGCCCTGAACGAGGAGTACTACTACAACGGCGAAGGCAACATGGTGAACTCCAGCTTCCTGGATTACAGGATGCCGATAAGCCTGGACCTCCCCATGATCGACACCGTGCTGGTAGAGGTCGCCAATCCCGGGCATCCCTACGGCGTCCGAGGCGTGGGAGAGGTGTCGCTTGTGCCTCCCATGGCAGCCGTGGCCAACGCCATTCACAACGCGGTGGGCGTCCGCATGAACAGCCTGCCCATGTCCCCCGGCCGCGTCATGGAGGCGCTCTGGGCCAACGGCAGCGCGAACGGAGGGTCATAGAGATGCCGGAAGTGTGGATGTCGCCCAGGATGCAGCGGATCGTCGGGAAGGAACGGGTCTGGGTGGAGGGGGCAACCATTCGCCAGGTGGTGAACAACCTGGACAGTGAGTACCCCGGCGTCAAGGACGAGCTGTGCGAGGACGGCGAGCTCAACCCGGGCATCGCCGCGATTGTAGACGGCGAGACCTCGAACCTGGGTATGCTGGAGCGGGTGAAGGAGAACAGCGAGATCCACTTCATTCCGGCGATGTCAGGCGGCTGAGGCCGCCGGCACCGACACGGGACATTCGAGAGGGGGCCATTGGCCCCCTCTCACGTTAACCGTGCTCTCACCTCTCCAGGCTACAGCCCACGTAGCACACCACTCGTTGTCATTTCTAGTGGAGCGCAGCGGAATCGAGAAATCCCGGGTTTGACGTTTTCTTGCGCGCCGCTCTTGCGGAGACCTCGCATTCGGGAAGGCGAATCGTTCAGGAGGCCGAGGCGTCCTAGATTCCTCGACTGCGCCTTGCTGTCGCTCGGCTCTGCTCGGAATGACGGTGGTGGCCGTCGGCAGCCGATCGCCGCTTCCCAATTCCGCTCATAGCCTGCCCCGTACCCGATACGGGGCTGAGCCCGTCGAAGTATGAGCGGATCGCCGCACACCGTCCTCCCGCACGCGACGTTTACAGGGAGTGCCGATAGTGCTACTGTCCGATGTATTCCCGCGAGCCAGCCTTCCCCACCCCAATACAGGCCAGCATCAGCCATGACCATAGTCCGCCACTTCACCGCCACAGCGTTCGTAGTACACAACGGCAGCGTCGCTCTCCATTGGCACCCCAAAGTAGGCGCGTGGTTACCGCCCGGCGGACACATAGAAGACAACGAGAATCCGGTCCAAGCAGTACTGAGGGAGGTCGAGGAGGAGACAGGCTTAGCCGTCGACTTGGTTGCGACCACCGCTCCGCTGGATCTGGGTTCTCAGGAACAGGTCGAGCCCCCGTTCACCATCGTGATTGAGGATATCAACGACCCCGAAAAAGGCTACCACCAGCATATCGATCTGATATATTTCTGCCGTCTCAAGGACCAGCCGAGCCCACTGAACCTCGGCTGGCGGTGGGTGAGCAGGCAAGAGATAGCTTCCCTGGAGCCACTGGACCGTGATGGCGGCCCACCCGAACCCCCGCCTCATGATGTCAGAACCCTGGCTCTCCACGCCATCGCGTTCGTGCGCGCCTGAATGCTCCGCCCACAGCACTAAACTGCGCCACTCGGGGAGTCTTGCGCCCGCACCGTGCCAGCCTCTGCACGAAACGCGAGGATGCGGAGGACTCGGGCAGGTAGCTCACCACGCGCCGTTTACAGGGAGAACCGTAAGTGCTACTCTCCCATGTATCCCCGCGCTCCCGCCTCACGTGAGGCGGACGACAAGGACCGGAAAGCCGCGCCACATGCGAAGGGTCTTCTACGGATGGTACATCGTAGCCGCAAGCGTAGGGCTGAACTTCTACCTTTCGATAGTGTTCTTTCAGGGCTTCCAGGTGTTCTTCCTGCCCATCCTCAACGAGTTCGGATGGAGCCGCGCGGTCACGTCGGGCGCGTTCTCGCTCAGGCAGCTGGAGTCCGGCCTGCTCGCGCCGTTCATCGGCTTCCTGGTGGATCGCTGGGGGCCGAGGGTGGTCATCCTGGCGGGCATCCTGCTTGGAGCGGCGGGGATGATCATGATGGGCTTCATCAACTCGCTTTGGACGTTCTACGCCGCCTTCCTCATAGCATCGCTCGGCACCAGCGGCTCATCCCACGGCGTGTCTTGGTCCGTGGCGGTCGCCAACTGGTTCGACAGGCTCAGGGGGCGAGCGCTGGGCATCGCGATGATGGGCCCCGTGGTGGGCGGCCCGTTCGTTGTTGTGGTGGCTGTCCTGAACGGGTGGTTTGGGTGGCGGTCGGCGCTCATCCTTCTGGGCATCGGCATGCTGGTGGTGGGCATACCGCTGGGCATGGTGGCGCGCTCCAGGCCGGAGAAGTACGGCATGCTGCCGGACGGCGATACGCATCCGAGGACGGACGAGTCGCAGTCCGCGAGCTGGCAGAGCGCCGGGTATGGCCACTCCGATGGCATGACCGTGGCAGAGGCAGTGGCCACGCGCGAGTTCTGGCTGCTCATGGTGCTCTTCGCCTCCATGTTCATGGGCATAAGCGGGCTGATGGTGCACCTGATACCCATGATGGAGGATATGGGCTACTCCTCTGCGCAGGCTGCGGCCATACTGGGGATCATGTTCCTGCTCAGCGGCATCGGCCGCGTGGGCGCCGGGTTCCTCGCGGACGTGCTGGACTTCGTGAAGGTTATGGTAGGTCTCATTGCTTTCCAGATCGTTGGGCTGCTGCTGCTGGTGATGATTGGCCCGGGCCAGCTGTGGCTTGTCGGCCTGTTTCTTCTGCTCTTCGGCATTGGATTCGGGGGCACCATACCCCTGCGTCCCTTCCTGATGATGCAGATCTTTGGGCCACACTCATTCGGGGCGCTGCAGGGCCTTGTCCAGGGCGGCGCCATTGGCGCAGGCATGGTCGGGCCAGTGTTCTACGGCTGGGTGTTCGACACGCGCGGCTCATACGACCTGGCCATCTACGCATCCATCGGAACTATCCTGGTCTCGCTGCCTCTCCTGTTCTTCATGCGGAAGCCCAGCGCAGTTGCGTTGAGCGTGCGTTGATGCCCCCGGGACTCGGATCCAGACCAGGGCTACCGGCGTAGAGCCGGCGGCAAGGGAGGTGTGATATGGCGCCGGAAGCGGCAACCGACAGCGTCCTGGTGGACGCACGACGACTGGAGCGGTTTGTGTTCACGGTGTTCTCAACCCTGGGCCTGAGCGAGTCCAACGCGCGGGACGCCGCGGACGTGCTGGTGAAGTCCGACATCTATGGCATAGACTCGCACGGGGTGCCGCGCCTGGCAGGCTACGTGAACCGGCTCAGGACCGGCGCAGCCGAGGCCAACCCGGAGGTGGTGGTCGTTCACGAGCTGCCGTCCACGGCCCTGGTGGACGGCGCGAACGGCGTGGGCATGGTAGTGGGCAAGCGCGCAATGGAAATCGCCATACGCAAGGCAGAGGTCACCGGAGCGGGCTTCGTATCGGTACGCAACAGCTCGCACTTCGGCATCGCAGGCTACTACGCCCGCATGGCCCTAGAGCACGACATGATCGGCTTCAGCATGACCAACGTGGGCAGCGGCGGCTCCACGCCGCCGACGGGAGGCCGCACAGGCTTCTTCGGCACCAATCCCATTGCCGTGGCGGCTCCCACCGGCACGCCTCCCGCGTTCGTCATAGACTTCGCCACCACCGTCGTCGCATCCGGCAAGCTCCAGATCGCGCAGCGGCGCGGCCAGGAGGTGCCGCTCGGCTGGATCGTCGACAGCGAGGGCAATCCGTCCACCAATCCCGCGGACAGGCACGGTGGAGGCCACATCCTGCCCCTGGGCGGCATGAGGGAGACCAGCGGGCACAAGGGCTACGGACTCCTGCTGCTGGTGGACATCCTGTCCGGCGTGCTATCAGGCGCGGCCGTGGGAGCCTCGGCGGCCAAGCTCACCGCGGAGGGCGCTCAGGCGGAGCAGGCCCGTTCCGTGGGCGCAGGCTCCAACACCGGCCACTTCTTCGGCGCGCTGCGCGTCGACGGGTTCCGACCGTTGGAGGAGTTCAAGGCGCAGATGGACGAGATGATGAGCGTCATTCGCAGCTCTGAGAGGCTGCCGGGCTGGGAACGCATCTTCGTCCACGGCGAACCGGAGTGGGAGGCGGAGCGCGACCGGCTTGAGAACGGCATCCCGCTGGACAGGCCAACCTACGACTCCCTGGTGAAGGTGTCGCAGGACCTGGACGTTCCCCTGGACGTGGAGATATAGGGTCACAAGAGCACAGGTCAACCGGAGACAACAAGGAGGAGACCATGAAGCTGGTGCTATACGGCGATGAGTTCAACCTGGGAATCCTAGACGGCGATTCGGTGATCGACGCCTCATCGGTTGCGGACGCCATAGGCCATCACTCGCCGCAGGAGCTGATGAGCGGCCTCATCGCGGACTTCGACCGGCACCGGGGCGCCCTAGAGCAGCTTGCCGCCTCGGGTTCTCGTGTGCCTGCAGACAGCGTGCGGCTGCGCGCACCGCTGCCCCGCCCGCCGCGGCTGGTGTGCATGGCCGTCAACTACCTGGAGCACGATGACCAGGTCGAGCCCGCCCCTATCAACGCCTTCAACAAGTCCTCCGGCAGCGTCATCGGCGATGGCGATACGATTGTCCTGCCGAGCGCGCCTGCCACGGTCTTCGAGCACGAGGCGGAGCTTGGCCTGGTCATCGGCAAGCGCGCCAGCGCCATCAAGGCGGAGGACGCATACGACTACGTATTCGGGTACGTCAACTTCATAGACGTGTCCTGCAGAGGCATAGGCCCCGCAGGCCGCGACAGCTTCTTCATCGGCAAGTCGTGGGACACCTTCGGGCCCATGGGCCCGGCAATCGTCACCGCCGACGAGGTGGCGGACCCGCTGAACCTGCCCGTGCGCCTCAGCGTTCAGGGCGTGCTGCGACAGGACTACAGCACGCGCAGCATGGGGCACAAGATCCCGGAGCTTCTGGAGTGGGTTACCTGGATCACCGCGCTGGAGCCGGGCGACGTCGTGGCGTGCGGCACGCACCACCAGGGCCTGGGGCCGCTGCAGGACGGCGACGTGGTGGAGATGGAGATTGCCGAGTTCGGCAAGCTCACGCTTAACGTCACGGACGAACTGAAGCGCTCTTGGCCGCGGGAGACGCGGGCGCAGCGCGAGGCGCGGGAGGCGGCGGGGCGATAGCCGCAGTGCGGCTTTCGTATACCAGACTCCGCCCGTACTTCGACAAGCTCAGCACGAACGGAGTAGAGCTTGCCCGGCCACGCCTCATGCTTCATAATCGAATCGAGGAGGGGTGTTGCGCCCCTTCGCCAAGCACGGCATGGAATGAAACCGAACGGGAGGTGACTCGCCTTGGCACACTTGCTGATCAGACATAAGGTGGAGAGCTACGCCAAGTGGCGGCCAGCGTTCAACGAGCAGGCCGCCGACC
Source organism: Chloroflexota bacterium (assembly GCA_028877205.1). GTDB lineage: Bacteria > Chloroflexota > Dehalococcoidia > Lucifugimonadales > UBA2985 > JAPPHY01. The sequence goes on from JAPPHY010000011.1 coordinate 108,848, forward strand.
GGCAGGCCGCTGGCCAGGAGGGGGAAGCCCAGGTATTCCGCAGCGGAGACGACCCCTGGGAGGTCCTGGTCCTCATGGAGTGGGACGAGCTCGAGAGAGCCCGCCAGTTCGCCGCCTCCGATGCGACGCGCGAGGCCATGCAGGCCGCCGGCGTCACGGACGAGCCCACCTTCCACTTCCTGCAGGGCGTGTAGCGCCCGCGCTGAGTAGTCCCGCCTTGGCCTCGCAGAACTGTATATACACCCGCCTGGGAGAGGTGGACTACACCGAGGCGTGGGACATGCAGCGGGATGTCGCACGCCGCAGGGCGGACGGCGAGCTCCCGGACTCGCTGCTGCTGCTCGAGCATCCGCACACGTACACGCTGGGCAGGCGCGCCTTCATCGGGGACGTGCTGGCGGGCGACGAGGCGCTTCGGCGTATCGGCGTACGCGTCGTACAGGCGGACAGGGGCGGGCTGGTCACCTACCACGGGCCCGGCCAGATCGTCGGATACCCCATCATGGATGTCAGACCCCTGGGCGGGCCGCGGGACTACGTCTGCGCGCTGGAGGAGGTCGTCATTCTCACGCTCAACGATTTCGGCCTGGCCGCAGAGCGGGTCCCGGACGCGATAGGCGTGTGGGTCAACGGCGAGAAAGTCGCTTCCGTGGGCGTGAGGATAAGCCGCGGAATCTCCACCCACGGCTTCGCGCTGAACGTGAACACGGACCTGTCCTACTTCCGCCACATTGTGCCGTGTGGAATGCCGGGCGCAGTGGTCGGCAGCATGGAGAGCCTGCTGGGAGCGCCGGTCGACGTGGATCGGGTGGCCGAGCGGCTGGTGCACCACTTCGGGAGCCGGCTGCGCAGGACGATGGTGGAGGTGGAACCGGCTGCGATTGGCGCTCGCACCGGCGCTGGAACGCGGGCCTAGCCGCCGCCGGCTGAGACCAGAAGCTCCTGGCGGTGCCCCCAGCGCCTGAGGAAGCGGCGGAAGTTCACCATACTTAGCTCCTCCCGCTCCTCCTCCGACAAGCTGGTCCACACCCTGTGCTCGTGGCGCTGAAGCGGCAACGAGGAAAGCGCCATCAGCCGGTAGCCCTTCTCCAGGAAGCAGAAGCTGTACTCCAGGTCCAGGTTGCGATAGAAGCGGAAGCTCTCTCGCATCAGCTCCACGTCCTGCACCAGCGCTCGCCGAAATGCGAAGCAGTACGCCTGGATCGCGTCCGCCCTGCCCTCGTCTATCTCCTCGAAGTGACGCAGGTCGGAGGTGCGCAGGCCCCACGGGCCCGCGGCTCCCACGCTAGCATCGGCCAGTGCGGCGGCCAGGGGCGACAGGAAGTCCTCCGTGGCCTCCACGGACGTGTCCATGAGCACGACGTAGGCGCCAAGGCTCTGCTTTAGCAGGATGTTCTTGGCGGCGGCCTCGCCCAGCACGTGGTCTGCGTGGATCACTCTGACCCGCGGGTCTTCTCCCGCCTTCTCTTCCAGCCACGCGGACGTGCCGTCCGTGGAGCCGTTGTCCACCACCACGATCTCCAGAGAATGCCGGTCGCCCAGCGGGAGCACGCTGTCGATGCACCTCTGCACGTCGCCGAGATAGTTGCACGCCACGATGCCCACGGAGAACTCCGGCCCGTCCGGCTCATCCAGCAGCGACGACACTTCACGCGACGATGAGACCTCCGGCCACCGCTCGCGCCGCCTCTCCAGCTCAGACTTGGGCCGGGCGCGAGTGCCTGCGGCTGCGTCCTCGAGGATGTATCCGTCATCACCCACGCTGCGCCGTACTGCGTCTGCCTCAGGGTAGTCCAGCCTTGCCCGCAACTCAGACCGCCGGGCCTGCGCCTCCGATATGCGCTCCGGCACGCGCCACGACTCCACCGAGCCTGCGAGGCCCAGCCCCAGTATGCCGTCGAACTCCAACAACAGCGCCAGCTTTGCGCGGTCCGGCAGGTCGCTACGCGTCATCGCCCAAGTCAGCGAGAGTGCGCCGGGCATGTCCAGGTCGTCGTTCACCCGCTCTAGGAAAGTCTGCCTCCAATGCTCGACGTCCGCGCCGTCGACGCCGGCCACTCCCGTCAAGGCCGACCACTCCCACACGCGGTTGCGCAACCGCTGCAAGCCTCGCTGGGCCGCCCGGAGCGCGGAGAAGGTGAAGTTGAGGCGGGAGCGGTATCGGACCGTGAGACAGAGATACCTGAATGCCATCGGGTCAAAGCCGCGGCTCTCAAGCTCCTCCAGGGTGTAGTCGTTGGCGGAGGACTTGGACATCTTCACGCCGTCCGCCAGCAGGTGCTGGCCGTGGACCCACGTCCGCACGAACGGGCCGCCGAAAGCCCCCTCGCTCTGAGCTCGCTCGCCCTCGTGGTGCGGGAAGACGTTGTCCACGCCGCCGGTGTGAATGTCCAGCCGCTCGCCGAGGTACTTCGTGGACATCGCGGAGCACTCGATGTGCCACCCGGGGAAGCCGTCGCCCCACGGGCTGGGCCAGAACAGCAGCCTGCCAGGCTCGGCCGCCTTCCACAGCGTGAAGTCGCGGGGGTCGCGCTTGAGCGGGTCGGCCTCCGCCCTCACGCCCTCCAGCAGGTCTCCGCCCACGTTGCCGGACAGGCGGCCGTAGTCGGGGAAGCGGGACACGGAGAAGTACACGTTGCCGTCCACCTCGTAGGCGTAGCCGCGCTCAAGGAGCCGCTCAGTGATACTGACCATCTCTTCGACGTGGTCCGTGGCGCGCGGGAAGTGGGTTGCGGGCAGGATGCCCAGCCTCGCTTCGTCCGCGTGAAAGGCCTCGGTGTAGAAGTCGGCGATCTCCCGCGGCGTCTTGCCCTCCGCCAGCGCGGATGCGATCACCTTGTCCTCGCCGCGCTCCAGCATTTCCTGGCGCATGTGGCCCACATCGGTTATATTCTTTACGTGGACTACGCTCAGCCCCTGCGCCTCCAGGCCGCGGCGAATCCAGTCGGCCATAAGGTAGGTACGAAGGTTGCCTATGTGCGCGTGGCGGTATACCGTGGGGCCGCAGCTGTACATCCGCACCACCCCCGGCTCGAGGGGCTGGACGGGGTCCACACTCCGGGAGAGCGTATTGGAAAGTCGCATGGCCTCACCTGCAACGGTAAGTCGGACTGCGTGTAATTCTAGTCCTTCCTCGGCGATGCTTCAATCCCGCCCACGCGCCGCTAGGTGCAAGCCGTGACGGGACCGAGTGCGGCCGGCAGCACGCGCTGCGGTCCCATGACGTTCGAGTGGGGCAGCCGCACGTACGTCATGGGCATCGTGAACTTGACCCCAGACTCGTTCTCTGGCGACGGCCTGGCCTACGATGCCGACGCGGCCCTGGAGCAGGCCCTGCGCTTCCAGACAGAGGGCGCGGACATCATCGACGTGGGCGGCGAGTCCACGCGGCCCGGCCACACGCCCGTGGACGCCGACGAGGAGATGAGACGCGTGCTGCCCGTCGTCCGTCTGCTGGCCTCCCGTCTGCACGTGCCCATCAGCGTCGACACCCACAAGCACGAGGTTGCGCGGGAAGCCGTGGCCGCTGGAGCCTCAATGATCAACGACGTTTGGGGACTGAAGCGCGACCCTGCCCTGGCCGAGTTGGCCTCCCGCGAGGGCGTGCCCATCGTGCTAATGCACAACCAGAGCGGCACCGCCTACGCCGACCTGCTCCCGGACGTGATCGCGAGCCTGCGCGCGAGCATGGACACGGCGCTTGGCGCGGGCGTCCCTCCCCAGAACATCATCCTTGACCCCGGCGTGGGGTTCGGCAAGACTGCTGAGCACAACCTGGAGCTGCTGCGCAGACTCTCGGAGCTTACGTCGCTTGGACGGCCCCTGCTGGTGGGCACCTCCCGCAAGTCCACCATAGGGCTGGTGCTTGACCTGCCTGTGGAGGAGCGGCTGGAGGGCACGGCGGCCACGGTTGCGCTTGCCATCGCCAACGGCGCGGACGTCGTGCGCGTCCACGACGTGAAGGAAATGGCGCGTGTCGCCAGGATGAGCGACGCCGTCGTGAGGGGCTGGACGGCTCCCGCGGGCGGCCCGTGACAACCGTCGAGGCCTATCTCGGGCTGGGGTCGAACCTCGGCGACCGGGAGCGGAACCTTGCCAGCGCCGTCTCAATGCTGGATGAGCGCCTGGCGGCTCCTGTTATCCTGTCGTCAGTATACGAGACGAAGCCGTGGGGCTACGCCGACCAGCCGGACTTCCTCAACCTGGCGTGCCGCGTTGAGACAGGACTCAAACCGGAGGCGCTGCTTGGCGCGGCCCAGGAGGTGGAGCGGCTCCTCGGCCGCGTGCCGACGTTTCCTTACGGCCCCAGAGCCATCGACGTGGACATCCTGCTGTACGGGGACCAGGTTGTCGACACGCCTGAACTGCGCGTGCCCCATCCACACCTGATCGAGAGGGCCTTTGCGCTCTCTCCGCTGGCCGAGCTCGCTCCGGAGCTGCTGCACCCGGAGTTGGGAGTGTCGATTCGGGAGCTGCTGGAGCGGCTGCCGCGCGCGGAGAGGGATGGCGTGTCGATCGTTGGGCCACTGCTTCGCAGGTAGGACAGCTACGTTCGCAGGTTGGGGGGGAGGAGGTTGGGAATGGAGTCCTCAATCGGGTAGCTCTCCGGGCAGCTCTCGCATTCGAGAGTGCCCTTGACCACCTCAACCTCGTTCTCCTCTTCTACCGTGAGGGTCAGAGGGCTCTTGCACATGGGACAGGCCAGGATATCCAGAAGCTCTCTCTTCATGTGTCGGCGCTCCCTTGGGCTACGTTCAGCCGCCGTCTATATTGCCTTCACGCTATCTGCCTGTCAATCCCTCCTGATAAATGAAGGCCAGCAGGTCTGACAGGAAGATCACGGTAATGCCCAAGATGACTGTCAGGTTGACGCCTGACGTCAGGTATCTGGCCTTGGCGCGAATGCCTCGTGCGGCGGGCGAAGCCTCCCCGGCCGCAGGAGCGGCCGGCCGGCCCCACCTCCGGCGCGCGATCACGAACATGACCAGCGCCAGCGCGATCTTCACCGCGGCCGCGACGGTGTAGGCGGGAGGCGTCGTCGGCTCGCTCAGCCTGTCGAACAGCATGACCGCGCCAGTGATCACCAGGACAGCAATGGACGTGTCGACCACGCCGCGGAAGCGTACCAGGGCCTCCGCGCTGAGACCTGGCCCTCGAGGCTCAGCGTCGCTCGCGCGGGGCCTGAGCGCCAGCACGTAGAACAGCGTGCCTCCGACCCAGGTCACTGCCGCGAGGGCGTGACACCAGCGAATGAGCAGCAGGACACCCTCACTCAGGGTCACTTTGGGAACCCCCGCGTGCGTGTCCGTCTGCGCCTGCGAACGGCATTTCCTGTCGTCTCATGCACCTGTGGAGCGCTCTCTCTCATCAATTCTCCGATTCCCTGGACATGTCCGCTTCTTTAACGGAACGGCACACGTAGAGTTTACCATCTCTTGCACCTACTGCTGCACCATTGCACACCGAGCGCCGCTTCTGCAACATCTGCCTGCATGACGGCGGTAAGTCGCACTAGACACTGCGTCGCGTTCGGGTATAATGATACTTTGGTATTATGTTCATTGTGCTGCTCGTCCACGGGTCGCCGACAATGGACTCGAGAGGAACACAAAGCACAGCGCCATGTACATACTTGTCAGGCTGCTTCGCTATGCCCTGAAGTACAAGTTCAGGCTGGCACTAGCCTACGTGTCCACCATAGGAGTGACCGCGTTCGCGCTGGCCATTCCCTACGTGTTGGGCAAGGGCGTGGACAAGGTCTTGGAGTCCCTTGTACTCAGCGAGCTCTACCCGTATGCCCTCGTGATCTTTGCGCTCAGCGTCGGCCGCGGCGTCGCCGCCTACGGCCAGCAGTACCTCGGCGAGTCGCTCGGACAGCGCGTCGCGTACGACATGCGTAACGCCTACTACGAGAAACTGCAGCGTCTCAGCTTTGCCTTCCACGATAGCCAGCGTTCGGGCGACCTGATGTCCCGCGCCACCGCCGACGTGGAGGGCGTACGCATGTTCATCCAGGGTGGAGTTGTTCGCGGCGGCTTCATGATCCTGCTGATCTTGGGCGTCAGCGTCATACTGGTTGTTTCCAGCTGGAAGCTGGCTCTCATGAGCCTGGTGTTCGTGCCATTCATCATTCTGCGCACGTCAACCATCATGCTGACCATGCGCCGAAACTGGCTGGCCGAGCGCACCGAGATGGGACACCTGAACACGGTGCTGCAGGAGAACCTGGCCGGCCAGCGCGTGGTCAGGGCCTTTGCAGCCGAGGACCTGGAGAAGGAGAAGTTCGGCTACCGCGCCGGCGAGGTGGCCAAGTACGGGTTCAACGCCGAGCGCCTCCAGGCCGTCACAACCTCCCTCAACAACTTCTTCTTCCTGGGCGGCACCGGCGTCATTCTCTGGTTCGGCGGGCGCCAGGTGGTCGAGGGCAGCATGACAGCGGGCGTTCTGGTATCCTTCCTGCTCTACATGGGCCTGCTGGCCATTCCAGTCCGCATGACCGCGTGGATAGTCAACAGCTTCTCCCGCGCCATTTCCTCCGGTGAGCGCATCTACTACGTGCTCGACGCCGAGTCGCCGGTGAGCGAGAAGCCGGGTGCCATAGAGCTGCCGCGGGTCAGGGGCAACGTGCGGTTCGATAACGTGTCCTTCGGGTACGAGGAGTCCACGCCCGTGCTCAGGGACGTGAACATCGAAGTGCCCAGCACCAAGATCCTGGCCATCCTGGGCGCTCCCGGCAGCGGCAAGTCCACCATTGTACACCTCATCCCGCGCTTCTACGACGTCACCGGGGGGCGGATCACCGTCGACGGCGTAGACGTCCGTGACGTAACCCTGTCATCCCTGCGCCACAACGTGGGCCTCGTTCAGCAGGACGTCTTCATCTTCACGTCCACCATACGCGCCAACATCGCATACGGCGCTGTCCACGCCTCCGAGGAGGAGGTGATCAAAGCCGCCAAGCTGGCGCAACTCCACGACTTCATCGAGTCCCTGCCGGAGGGATATGACACCTACGTGGGCGAGCGCGGCGTCACTCTCTCCGGTGGACAGCGACAGCGCCTGGCCATCGCGCGCACGCTGCTCCTGGACCCGCCAATCCTCATCCTGGACGACTCCACGTCCAGCGTGGACACCCAGACCGAGCACCTCATACGCCAGGCCCTGATCACCGTGATGCAGGGCAGGACCACATTCGTCATTGCCCATCGGCTGAGCAGCGTCAGGAACGCCGACAGCATCCTGGTTATGAAGGACGGGCAGGTGGTGCAGTTGGGAACCCACGAAGAACTGGTAAACATCCCCGGCCCCTACCAGGAGATCTACGAGCTGCAGCTGCGGCCGCAGGAGCCGGAGGTCAACGGGCATCAGGAGGAGGCGGTAAAGGCCATCACGGGCGAGGCTTCAGAGAGCGGCTCCACCGCGGCCATTGAGTCTGTCCGAAAGCCGGGATCGACGCAAAGGGAGGCGCAGCCATGATGGGAGGCTGGAACCGCAACCTCCCGGGCGTAGAAGAGGTCCGACGCATACGCGGGCGGCTCAGCCTGGTGCTTGAGGACACGGAGTTCGGCAAGGTCTACGACCAGAACGTGGTAATACGCCTGCTTGCCTACGTGCGACCTCACTGGAAGCTGACCGCGTTCAGCATGGTGATGATGCTAGTGTACATAGGCACCCAGGTATCAGTGCCCCTGCTGGTGGCCTTGGCCGTCAAGGAATTCATCAGGCCCGAGGACCTCTCGGTTGCGGAGAGACTCGCAGGACTGAACAGAATTGGCCTTCTGTTCGCCGTTGTGGTCACACTGAACCTTGCCGGGAACTTCCTCCACCTACGCGGCCTGGCAAGGGTCAACACGTCCGTGCTCTACAAGCTGCGAACAGACATGCACGACCACCTGCAGAAGCAGTCCACGCTCTTCTTCGACCACAACGAGGTGGGGCGCCTGATGAGCCGCGTCCAGAACGACACAATGGCCCTCCAGGAGTTCATGACCGTCTTCGTGGTGGGCTTTGCGGAGATCCTGAGCCTGGTGATCATCATCGTCATAATGCTGCTCATGAGCGCCGAACTGGCCCTGATATGCTTCACGGTCATACCTGTTTTCGTGGTCATCATGATCTTCTGGCAGAGGCGGGCCCGGCGGGCATTCATGCGCATACGCTACGCAATCGCCGGCGTGAACGCCAGCCTTCAGGAGAACATCACCGGCGTACGCGTTACCCAGAGCATGAACCGCGAGGCCATCAACCTGACACGCTTCGACCAGCTGAACGGCGATCACCTGGACGCAAACCTGAAGGCCATACGCCTCACCGCCGGCCTCATGCCATCTGTTGAAATTCTCACCGCGGTGGCCTTCGGTCTGCTACTGGTGATAGGCGGCAGCATGGTGCACGGAGGGTCAGTCGAGCTGGGCGTCATGGTGGCCTTCCTCCTATACGTGCAGCGCTTCTTCGAGCCGATACGCGCCCTGGTGATGCAGTACGCTATGATGCAGCGAGCCATGACCGCGGGAATGCGCATCTTCGAGCTCCTGGACGTGAAGCCGGATCTGGTGGATGCTCCCAATGCCAAACCACTACCGCCCATACAGGGCCGCGTGCGGTTCGACGACGTGTCGTTCCACTACGTACCTGAAGTGCAGGTCCTCAACAACGTGTCGCTGGAGATCCCGCCGGGCGAAACGCTGGCGATCGTGGGGCCCACCGGCGCAGGCAAGACCACCATTGTTGCGCTGGTCTCACGCTTCTACGACGTCACGGGCGGAAGTATAACCGTCGACGGTTACGACCTACGAGACGTGACACGCTCCTCACTGGCCGGCCAGATGAGCCTCGTGCTTCAGGAGCCGTTCCTCTACTCAGCGACGGTGGCGGAGAACATCCGCTTCGCGCGGAGGGAGGCCACTCAGGCGGACATCGAGCGCGCCACACAAGCGCTGGGAGCCCACGAGTTCATCATGCGTTTGCCGCAGGGCTACGAGACCGTCCTCCACGAGCGAGGCAGCAACCTGAGCCTGGGACAGAGGCAGCTGATCGCATTTGCACGCGCACTGGTCGCCGACCCTCGCATCCTCATCCTGGACGAGGCCACCGCCAACGTGGACAGCTACACGGAACGCCTTATTCAGGACGCTCTGAAGGAGCTGCTCAGAGGCCGCACCGCCATCATCATCGCCCACCGCCTGTCCACCATCCAGGACGCTGACCAGATTCTGGTCCTCCAGAACGGCCGCATAGCGGAGCTTGGGAAACACAACGCCCTGCTGGCCAGGGACGGCCTGTACGCACGCCTCTACGCCATGAACTTCCAAGACGAAGATGAAGAGGTCGTCTCCACTCCCCAGGAAGGACAGAAGACGTCAACCTAGCGGTCGCGGCACCAAGGTGCACCGACACGTCTCGTTCCCGCTCGTGGTGAGCTTGTCGAACCATGAGCGGATGAACACACCAGTAGGTCTACCGCCCGCCCTTCGACAAGCTCAGGGCGAACGGACGAGAGCCGCTCCCGCTCACTCTGAGTTTGTCGAAGGGCGTGAGCGGTCCTTGCGGCCTCCCCGGGAGTCCTACGGCCGCCGCTCTCCCTCACCACCTCGCTCCTCCCATAGCCGCGCCACGGTCTCGCGAATGAGTGCCTGAGCGAACCCGCGCCTGTGCAGCCGTCCCCACATGCGCCGGCGAAAGGTGTCGTAGTCAGCACTCCCCATCGATGGCAGCCAGCGCAGGCCTGCACGGTAGGCGCTCTCGCGGTCGTCCAGCGATTCCACGGAGGCCGCGGCCACGTCCCGCTCAACGCCCTTCGCCTGGAGCTCCCTGCGAATCATGGCGGCGCTACGTGGCCTGTGGTCCGCTCTGCTTCGGCTCCACGCCCGCGCAAACGCGGCATCGTCCAGGAGCTCCAGATCGCGGAGCCTCTCTATGACACTCGCGACGGTTGAGGCCTCGTAGGTGCGTTGCAGGCGGCGGCGTACCTCCTGCTCGCTGCGTGGGCGGGAGGAGAGGAAGCGCAGGGCATGGGCTATCGCCCTCTCGTAAGCACTGTCCTGTGGGGTGCTCACGAGCGCTCCTGAGTGAAGGTTAGCGGGCGGGCCGAGCGCCGAAGCCTACTCCGCCTCCACCGCCGCCAGCTCCTCGGAGGGCTGGGTGACGGTCATGGACGCCCTGATCTGCTGCTCCACGTCAGCCGAAACGTCCTTGTGAAGGGAAAGGAACTCCTTGGCGGACTCCCGTCCCTGGCCCAGGCGCAAGTCTCCGTAGGAGTAGAAAGAGCCGGCCTTGGTGATTGCGCCGCTGTTGGTGCCCAGGTCCAGGATGTCGCCCTCCTTGCTGATGCCCCTGTTGAACATGATGTCGAACTCCGCGACACGGAACGGAGGCGCCACCTTGTTCTTGACGACGCGGGCCCTGACCCTGGTGCCTATGACCTGCGACCCCTGCTTGATGGAGTCTATGCGGCGCAGGTCTATGCGGACTGAGCTGTAGAACTTGAGGGCGCGGCCGCCGGGCGTCACCTCAGGGTTGCCGAACACCACGCCAATCTTCTCCCTGAGCTGGTTTACGAAGATGACAACGGTGTGGGAGCGGTTAATAGCCGCGGCCAGCTTGCGGAGGGCCTGGGACATGATTCGGGCCTGCAGCCCCATGTGGGAGTCGCCCATGTCTCCTTCCAGTTCGGCTCTGGGGACCAGAGCGGCCACGCTGTCGATGACCACCACGTCCACAGCGCCGCTCCGCACCAGGTACTCGGCGATCTCCAGCGCCTGCTCGGCGGTGTCCGGCTGCGAGACCAGCAGGTCGTTCAGGTTGACACCCAGGTTGCTCGCATAGGCGGGGTCCAGGGCGTTCTCCGCGTCTATGTAGGCCGCCGTGCCTCCCATTCTCTGCGCCTCGGCCATGATGTGGTGAGCCAGCGTGGATTTCCCGGCGGACTCCGCCCCGAATATCTCGGTCACCCGCCCGCGCGGCACGCCGCCGATGCCCAGGGCAACGTCAAGGGAGAGGGAGCCGGTGGGAACTGCCTCAACGGCAAGCCGCTCCCCAACCTCTCCCAGCTTCATGATGCTGCCCTTGCCAACCTGGCGCTCGATCTGGCTCAGCGCCAGTTCCAGGGCCTTTTCCTTTTCTGTGGCCATGCAATATCCTCCGGCTAAGCACTCGGGGCGTGGCTGAATCATAGCATGGAGCCCACGTATGGACAAGGCAGAGTTTTCAGCCGATACTGGGGGAGATACGGCCACGCCCACCCTCCCGCGCCCTGCGCCGCGTGCGAATAATGATGAGGTACGCAGCCATAATTGCAGTGCTGGCATTGCTCACGGCGAATGCGGCCTGCAACAACCCCACTCCTACGACTCCCGTGGACACCGCCACACCTACTCCATCGCCGACCGCCGCGCCCACACCCACGCCTCACGCCGTGTCGACGGCAACTCCGGGCCCCACAGACACGCCGGTGCCCGTGCCATCTCCCACGGCGTCCCCTGCGCGTCCCGATCCCACTCCTCTGCGTCCAACCTCCACGCCACCCCCCACACCGCCTGTACGACTCACCAATACGCCATCGCCCACACCTATCGCTGTCGATGAGACCACGCTGCTAACGGACGCCCCGGACCGGGACATACTATCGCTCATACGCAGGCTTCGCCCGGACGTGGAACTGCCGTTGACTATCCCGGTGAACCCGGAGCCTGTTGCCTACGAGGCGGGACGCACCGACACCTTCTGGGTGGCGGACCTTGAAGACCTGAGCATGTACCAGGTTGACGCCGACCTGCTCTACGTGAGCGACCACGCTTACTGGTACTTCCAGGACGGCTACGAACCGCGCGAGCAGGACTTGCAGGCAGCCGCACGCGCCTTCGACGAGTCCATCTATCCGACCGTCACCGGGACGTTCGGCACCGAGTGGCTGCCCGGCATCGACAACGACCCGCGGCTCACCATTCTCCACACGCCCCTCGGCGGTGTCACGGGATACTTCAGCGCCTCCGACGAGTATCCAAAGTCAATCTACCCCTTCAGCAACGAGCGCGAAATGCTGTACATGAGCACAAGCGCGTACGTGGGAAGACCGCCGTACTTGGGCACGCTTGCCCATGAGCTCCAGCACGCCGCTCACTGGGCTGCCGACCCCGGCGAAGAGACCTGGATCAACGAAGGCCTCTCCGAGGTGGCCAAGAACGTCGCCGACTACCCCTTCACCTTCGTCAAGTTCTTTGCGGCTGACCACAGGACGCAGCTTACTACGTGGCCCGCCAGCGGTGAGTCCACGCTCCCTCACTACGGAGCAGCCACGCTGTTCGTTGAGTATCTTGCCCAGCACTACGGGGGCCATGAGAACCTGGGCCGGCTCGTTGCGCAGGCCGAGGACGGCATTGAGGGCGTAACCGCCTACCTCCAATCCCTGGGCTACGAGGCCACATTCATCGATGTGTTCCGAGACTGGCTTGTGGCCAACTACCTGGACTCATACGTTGCCGCCGGGGACTACTCGTACGGGGGGCTCAACCTGAGCGTCCGCCCATCCGCCATAATCCGCGACTACGGTGAGCACGACGGCAGCGCCGCCCAGTATTCGGGCGAATACCTGGAGATACGTCTGCCGGAGGGCGACGCCCAGATTTCCTTCCAGGGCCAGCCGACGACGCCGATACTGCCCACATCCGCACACAGCGGTAGCCACTGCTGGTGGGGCAACAGGGGCGACGCCATCAACTCCTCGTTGACCGCGGGCTTAGACCTTACGCGGGTGGAGACGGCCACGCTCAGCTTCTGGACGTGGTACTCCATCGAGGAGTCGTGGGACTACGCCTACGTGGAGGTGTCTCCGGACGGCGGCGAGACCTGGACGGTGCTGGAGGGCGGGCTCTCCTCGCCGGAGAGCGGACTGGGAATAGGCTTCGGTCCGGGCTATACGGGTCGGAGCGACGGCTGGCAGCAGGACACTATCGATCTGTCGCCGTACGCGGGCGGTGAGGTCCTCATCCGGTTCGAGTACGTGACGGACGAGGGCGTGAACGACCACGGCATCTGCATCGATGACGTATCGGTTCCTGAGATCGGGTTCATGGACGACGCTGAGAGTCCCGGCACGTGGGAAGCGGTAGGATTCGTGCGTACGGACAACGCGGCACCCCAGGAATACCTGGTGCAGGTCATAGAGTTCGGCGATGAGACGACGGTGCGGCAGATGGAGGTAGACCAGGACGGGCGCGGTGAGCTGGTGCTTCGCGGATTTGGTGGCGAACTGGAGAAGGCGATGGTGATCGTGGCGCCCGTTGCGCCCAAGACGTCCCAGCCGTCATCCTACACGCTATCCGTGGAGCCCGCGCCCTAGCGCACGAACACGAACCACGCGATGCCGCCCGCAATCGCCACGGCAACTATCAGCGGCACCACGCACGAGACGAAGACGCTGACGCCCTGTAGCAGCCTCAGCAGGAGAAACGGAAGCCGGACGGGGAGCAGGAGAAATCGGAGCAGGGCGAGCATTGCCCGCTAGTCGGCCAGCTTGAGGTGCTCCTTCAGGGCCTCCACCGCCTCGTGAGAACCGAACACGGTTGTCAGCTTGCCGTTCACGCGGACTCGCCGCTTGGCAATCAGACCCTTCTTGTGGAGCAGGTAGAGCGACCAGCTGAGGGAGGACCTCTTGAGCCGCGGAAAGATCCGCAGGAGCCCCTCATCGCTGTTATCAAAGACCTCGTCAGGGCGGCGGTTCAGCTCTTCCAGCAGCATGGCCTGAAGCGGAGGAAGACTCTCATCCGTGGTTCCAGTCCTGGTCATAATCTGCGAGATTTTCATTGCTCACACTCCGTGCATTAATGCGCTTATGAGAGTGTATCAGGTTTGTCAAGCCCTCATTCGTTTGAGCCTGCCCTCGCGACCGAAGTATAGTGCTACGGCATCCTGCCCACTCGCGCACGCGCGGTTTCTCGCCTCGCTTATGAATTGCGGCTGACGTGGGCGCTACGGGCGTGGCCCGTCGCCGATGGCGGTTGTGGCAGCTTCGAAGGGTACGGGCAGGTTGGGCTTCGCTTGGGAAGAAGAACACTCCCTCGCCGGGAGGCCTACCACCAGATCTTGTTTTCCACGCTGGCCTGCAGCTCCTCGAAGTCCCGAGTCCAGAGGGACGTGCTCAGGTACTTCCAGCCTCCATCGGCCAGTAGGCACACGATGTTCCCGCTCTCCATCCGCTCCGCCAGCCGCGCCGCGCAGCACACCACGGAGCCGGACGAGATGCCCGCGAAGATTCCTTCCCTGTTCATCAGCTCCCGCGTGAACCTGAACGCCTCGCTGCTCTCCACCATGATACGGCTGTCCAGCAGCGAAATGTCCAGGATGGGCGGAATGAACCCCTCCTCCAGACTGCGCAGTCCCTGGATCACGTCGTCCGGGTGAGGCACCACGGCCACCAGCCTAATCGACGGGTTGTACTCCTTGAGCCGCCTGCCCACGCCCATGAGCGTGCCTCCCGTGCCCAGACCCGCAACGAACACGTCGATTTCAGGCAGGTCCTCGATGATCTCGCGGCCTGTGGTCTCGTAGTGAGCCCTGGGGTTGGCCTCGTTGCCGTACTGGTAGGGCATGAAGTAGGTGGGGTCCTCGGCGGCCATCTCCTCGGCCACCACGATAGCCCCGTTGGTGCCCTTCGCCCCGTCGCTGAACACGATTTCGGCGCCGTACGCCTGCAGAAGCTGCGCCCTCTCTGCGCTCACGTTCTCAGGCATGACTACCTTGATGCGATAGCCCTTCCGCCGCGCGATGAAAGCCAGCGCAATGCCGGTGTTGCCGCTGGTGGGCTCGAGGATCGTCTTGTCGTGCGTGAGGGAGCCGTCAGCCTCCGCCCGCTCAATCATGTACTTGGCGATGCGGTCCTTGAGGCTGCCCGTGGGGTTCTGCCCCTCCAGCTTGGCGAAGATGCGGACGTTGGGATTGGGACTCATCCGGTCGATCTCCACCAGCGGCGTTCCACCAATGGTGGAGAGGATGTCTCGGTTGCTCATAGGTGACCGATTGCCCAGCCAGCGGGCCGGCGCTCGCCGTCCTAGCCTACGGCGGCAGGCGCCTGCAGGCCGCAGAAGACCTCGTAGTCGATGAGCTCGTCGATGGTTGGATTGTCGCCGCACAGGGGGCACTGCTTGTTGCGCCGCAGCCTCACTGTGCGGAACTCCATGCTGAGCGCGTCTATGAGCAGCAGCCGGCCGACCAGCGGCTCGCCCTGCCCGAGGATGACCTTGATGGTCTCCGTGGCCTGGATGCTGCCAACCATGCCGGGCAGCGCCCCGAGAACACCCGCCTCCGCGCAGCTGGGCACTGCGCCCGGCGGCGGCGGCGTGGGGAAGAGGCAGCGATAGCACCCCTGACCGGGCACGAACACGCTGGCCTGCCCGTCGAACAGCAGGATGCTGCCGTCCACCAGCGTCTTGCCGCAGAGGTAGGATGCGTCGTTCACCAGGTAGCGGGCCGGGAAGTTATCAGCGCCGTTCACCACGATGTCGTACTGGGAGATGATCTCCATTGCGTTCTCGGAGGTCAGGGGCGCCTCGTGGCTCACCACCTTCACGCCGGAGTTGTACTCATGAAGCGTCTCCTGTGCGGAGAGCACCTTGGGCCGGCCCACGTCGTGCTCGTGGTGGAGGATCTGACGCTGGAGGTTGCTCATCTCGACCACGTCGAAGTCCACGATGCCGAGCGTGCCCACACCCGCGAGGCCCAGGTACAGCGCAACGGGCGAGCCTAGCCCGCCGGCCCCCACGATGAGCACCTTCGCCTCAAGGAGCTTCCTCTGTCCGCTGCTGCCCACCTGGGGCATGATGATATGCCGACTGTACCGCTTAACCTGCTCCGGCGAGAGCGCTGTAGTCTGTGTCATGTGCCAAGTCCTCCTGGGTGCCTCTGAAACCGCGCGGGAACTCCCGCCTCGGCCTGCTAGTTTACAATAAAGATGCCCCGCGTTCTACACCTGCCGGAACCTGGGCGGTTGATCGGCCTCGGGGCCGTGGAACGGGGCGGCTAGATCTGGTACATCCCCCGCCCGCTGGATCGCCTCTGCCGGTTCGCCAAGTCCGCAATGGTAGTGGAACTCAGCACGCTGTCTATGGCGTCCTCCACGGAGCGCCACACCTCGCGCTGGGCGCAGTTGCCGGACAGGGTACACTCGTCGGGCTCGTTGATGCAGTCCAAAGACGCTCCGCTGCCGTCCAGGCCCGCCATGACCATGCCCAGGCTTATCTCGTCCGGGGACTTGGCGAGCACGTGGCCTCCCTGAGGCCCTCGCCGGCTGCGGATGAACCCGAACTTGCCAAGGGTGGTGAGCAGGTTCTCCAGATACGGCTCCGGTATGCTCTGGCGGTCCGCAATCTCCACGGTCTGCACGGAGCCGTCTCCGTACCGCTGCGCCAGCTCCACGAGCGCCCGCACACCGTAGTCCACCTTCATCGGCACTCGCATCCAACCACCTCCTCAGTGCGTCCGTTACCGGATTATAGCACCGACGCTTGCTCAGCTTCAAGTACGGCTATATCATACGCATCGCGCCGTGGCACAATCGAATTGCGCATATCTGAGAGGAAGCATTTGCAGCACAGGATTCGGGCGGCAGCGATTGTGGTCGAAGGCGATTCGGTGCTCCTAGTCCAACATCAGCACGACGATATCGGAGGCGGACGATCCTGGTGGGTGCCGCCGGGGGGTGGTGTGGAAGGCGACGAGTCGCTCATTGAGTGCGCGATGCGGGAGACCCTGGAAGAGACGGGGCTGTCGGTGGAGGTTGGCAGGCTGGCCTATGTCCGAGAGTTCGTGGAGCCCGGCTACCACCACTGCGAGGTGTTCTTCGTCGCAACTTCGTACACGGGTGCGCTGGTGACCGGCAGCAACCCCGGGACCGGCGTCTTCGACGTTGACCACCTCATCAAGGACGTGAGGTTTGTGCGCAGGGACGAGATGGCGGGGATGACCATCTACCCGGAGGAGATCAAGACGACATTCTGGGACGACCTGGCAGACGGCTTCTCCGGAACCAGGTACCTAGGGGTATCGAGGTCTGAGACCAAGACTTATCTCGACTCCCAGGTTGGGGCCGGTTGACGCTGAGTCTCTTGTGAGGGGAGGTGCAGGATGCCCATCGAGATTCCCACTGGGCTAGGGGGAGCAGACCGAGGCATGGCCGAGGTTCCGGACGACCCGTGCTTCAACTGCGAAGTCATCATCGGACACTCCGAGAAGGGTATACCGGAATAGACCGAGCTGACGTTCACGATCGTGAACTGGTCCCACTTTGAGCTGGGGGAAAGGCCCCCGTCAGACTTGAATGTGACGTGATCGCCAGCCTGGAACAGGAGCACGAGATCGCCCGCCTAATCAGGCGATTTCTGTAGAGGTGCCGCCGCCAATTCAACTACGGCAAGAGGATAGTGTCCTGCATGCGGGTCGCCAGCTCTGGGTACTCGATTCCTCTCCGGCCGGTCCTGCCGTCAACCGTGGTCCGAATCGTCTGGCGTACTTCCGTGAGGTCCGCCGGAGTTACCGAGTCGATGTATGCGTCGATTTCCTCGCCCTCCAGCTGCACGAGCCTCAGAAACAGCTCGTACAGCGAAGCGCCTGAGAGGCGGCCGTTGCTCTCGAACTCCGGCCGCAGATGAGCCAGCTCGGGGTCGTACAGCACCGCCGTCCAAATGAGCAGCCTTCCCCGGTCGTAGCCCTCTCGGCCGTATAACTCAGCGTTGGGCAAGCTGGCAACCGAGTCGCCAATTGCGCTAATGGTGGAGTCCTGGAAATACCAGCCCTGAGGAAACGCAGACACCTCGATGCCGATTTGTTCCTCTAGAATCCTGAAGTTGGCAACCTCGAAGGTCATGGCCACGGCCTCCACGAACGCCCTCCAAGTCAGGACTTGGTCGGGAGTTGGCCCTGCCTCATATCCCCTCCAGCCCAATCCGGGCACTAGAATCTCATGCAGCCCGTGCCCCACCTCGTGGAACGCAACGCTGAGTGCCCGTGGAAGGAGGTTGTCTGCGTTGACGAACATGTGGATACCGTCCTCCTTCACCCTACAGCACCAGCCAGCAAACGCCTTCAATGCGGAGGCGCCCTCCTCGTCCGAGACCCTCCAGTAGTCCTGCGTCGAGAGAATTCGAACCCGAAACCCCTCTTGCTCAGGAGTCCTTCCGGACAGGTGGAAGTAGGTGTTCTCGAACACCTCAAGCAGCAGGTTGGAGTTATCGAAGTGCACGGCCCCATCGGCGCTGTAGGTGGTCGAGAAGGTCTGTCGCACGGGCCTCACCACCCTCTCCAGCAGCTCCTTCAACTCTTCCGACGTCAGTGGTTGGAACGGAATAGGTGTAGCAGTTGGCACGGCTGTGGCCGTCGGCACTGGCGTCGGCGTGGCAGTCGGGGCTTGCGTGGGCGTTGCGGTGGGTGCAGGCGTGGGAGTCGGCACCGGTGTTGAAGTTGGCAACCGCGTCGGTGTCGCTATAGGCGTCGTTGCGGGAGTCGGCACAGGCGTTGCAGTTGGGCGCGGAGTTGGCGACGCGGTCGGCGTAGGCACAGGCGTTGGCGGCGCGGTACGAGGGGCCGTGGGCGGCGCAGTCAGAGTTGGGACGACGGTGGGGGTCGGCGTTGCAGAGGGAGCCGCGGTCGGCGATGGCATGCTGGTCGCTGTGGGCGGCGGCGTGTCCGTCGGCCTGGGCGTTGGTGTCGGCTCCGCGCACCCGGCCAGCAGCGCGGCCGCGGCAAGCGCCGCAATTAGCGATGCGAGGCGCAGGCCGGATATGGTGCGCTTAGGCTGGAGGGAGTCCATCATTCGGCGGCTCCAAAGCTGGCAGTCGGCAGAGGCAGCAATTTGTGTTGGAATTATCCTACTGGAAGTCGGATGTGGGAAAAGAGTCCCACGCCCTGCGGTTCAGGTCTGCGGCCTGGTCGGTAAGCCGTGACATGAAGGCTGCTATATCCCTATCCCGTACTCCGCCCAGCGGCCGTCCACCAGCGCCCTGATCTCGTCAGACATCACGATGTCCGGCGGCCACTCCCGCTGCCGGCCCTCCAGCGGGCCCTTCGCCGTGGCGTCGATGCCAACCTTGCTGCCGAATCGCGCCGTCGGCGATGCGTGGTCAAGGTCGTCGACCGGGCCGGCGGCGATGGTGATGTCGCGGGAGGCGTCGAGGTTGTTCGTCACGCGCCACGCCACCTCCGACACG
Organism: Chloroflexota bacterium; assembly: GCA_028877205.1. Classification (GTDB taxonomy): domain Bacteria; phylum Chloroflexota; class Dehalococcoidia; order Lucifugimonadales; family UBA2985; genus JAPPHY01. The sequence goes on from JAPPHY010000011.1 coordinate 128,041, forward strand.
TCCTGCACGTTCACGAACTCGTCCACCACGATGATCGCCTTCGCCAACATCATCAGCCCCAGGCCCCACAGCGCGTACATCACCTTCTGCGCCTGGCCGGGGTACTCCTTCCTGATGGACACGATCACCAGGTTGTGGAACACGCCCTCCGCCGGCATGTTCACGTCCACGATCTCCGGCAGCACCATCTGCATGATGGGCAGGAAGAGACGTTCCGTGGCCTTGCCCATGTAGTAGTCCTCCTGCACGGGCCGGCCGACCAGGATGGTGGGATAGATGGGGTTGCTGCGACGCGTGATGGCGGTGAGGTGGAACACGGGATACGAGTCGGCCATGGAGTAGTAGCCGGTGTGGTCGCCGAAGGGGCCCTCGATGCGCGTCTCGCCGGGCACCACGTAGCCCTCCAGCACGATCTCAGCGTGCGCCGGCACCTCCAAGTCCACCGTGGCGCACTTCACGACCTCCACGCCCTCCTCGCGGATGACGCCCGAGATGGCCAGCTCGTCCAGGCCGGGCGGCAGCGGCGCCGACCCCGACCACAGCGTCGTGGGGTCGCCGCCCAGCGCGACGGCCACGTCCAGGCGCTCCCGCCCCATGCCCTGCGCAGCCCGCTCGTGGTGTGTGCCCACTTTGTGAGTCTGCCAGTGCATCCCCGCAGTCTGACCATCGTAGACCTGCATCCGGTAGGTGCCCACGTTTCGAGCGCCGGTCTCCGGGTCGCGCGTGATCACGAGAGGCAGCGTGATGAACCGGCCGGCGTCCTCGGGCCAGCACTTGAGGATGGGCAGCGAGTTGAGATTGGCGTCGCGGCCGGTGAGCACGACCTCCTGGCACGGCGCGTTGCGCACCGTCTTGGGCTGCGTGCCGGCGATCTTCGCCAGGTCTATGAGCGTCTTCGCCTTGTTCACTAGCCCCTTCGGCGGGCCCTGCGTGAGCGCCAGCAGCTTGCGGACGCGGTCGCCAAGCTCGTCGAGCTCCTCCACGCCCAGCGCCCACGCGATGCGCTTCATCGAGCCATACGTGTTGATGAGCACGGGCATGTCGAAGCCCTCCACGTTCTCGAAGAGGAGGGCCGGGCCGCCGCGCTTGACCACGCGGTCGTTGATCTCGGTGATCTCGAGGTCGCGGCTGACCGGCGCCTTGATGCGAGCCAGCTCGCCGCGATCCTCCAGGAATGTGATGAACTCGCGAATGTCCTTGAACTTCATGGCTTCTCCTTCACGGCCGCCTCCGCTCCTATGCTCCGCAGCAGCAGGCCGCGCAGGTCGTGCAGGGCGCCCTCCAGCGGCTCCGGCTGCCCGGTGTAGAGCCAGCGCACGATGACCTCGTTCACGGCGCCCATCCACACGTAGGCGGTGAGCTCCGTGTCGACGGGCGGTATCGATCCCTCCTCGACGGCCTCGTCGAGGTGCGACCTGATGGCGTCGGCAAAGCGGGAGTGTATGGCGAGCAGGCGCTCGTCGAATGCGCGGCCCAGGCCCACACCGCCCACGAGCAGTATCTTGGCCAAGCTGCGGTGACGCGTGAACGTACGGAACACCGTGTCCAGGGCGGCGGTCACCTTGGCCAGCGCACCGCTCTCCCGGCTGATGGCCTCCTCCGTGGAGCGGGCCAGGTGCGAGATGAGCCGGTCCACCAGCGAGAAGAATATCTCCTGCTTGCTGGGGAAGTGGAAGTAGAATGAGCCCTTGGACGTGCTGGACGCCCGGACGATGTCATCCACGGCCGAGCCGTGATAGCCCTTCTCGGAGAAGACCTCCTCGGCGGCATCCAGGATGCGCTGCCGGGTGGCCTCCTTGCCCTCCTGGGCGGGCCGCAGACGCGACTCCCTGACCTCCATGCTCACCTCCGGGGACCGACCGGTCGGTCTACAGTCTAGTGAGGGCGCTGTCGAGAGTCAATATCGGGCATGCCTGCGGGCTAGCGCGCCCTGGGGGCGTGCATGGCGCCGCTGGTGATGGGCTCGTTCAGGTATACGTCTCCGTTGCGAATCTTGATGTTGAAGCCGCAGTCCGGTTGGGTGCAGACCCAAGCCTTGTAGTGGATGGGCGCCCCCTGGCTCCCGAAGTCCGAAAGAGGTACGAGGTCGCCATCGTTGCACTTCTTGCACTTGGGTATGATCAGATTCTCCACGAAAGCCTCCTCCCTGCCGGTTCGAAACTTTGAGAAGTATATCACGAACGGTTCGCGGCGGCAAGCGACGGGCTAGCCAAGTTGTGGGCTGGCAAGCTGAAAGGGAGTATAATCCAGACTGACGTAATGTGAGTCTGCGAGGGCCATAGCTTCAGAGCAGATGGCAATAATGAGTGAACAGGACGGCATAACCACGCCGCAAGAGGCGTTGCAGGATCTTATCCTTGACCCCGACCTTGAGCACCTAGAAGACCTGCTCGCGGACTTCAACTTGTTTGACGTCCTTGGTATAGCGCGAGCGGAGCTACAGCACTCCGCTTTCTTGGCTTGGCTCTTGGATCCCCGCGGCTCCCACGGTCTCCGTGAATACTTCCTTAGAACTTTCCTCTTCAAGGCTGCAGAAGAGGCAAGTAGCCTTGGAATCGGGGACATCACTCCGCTTGAAGTTGACTCATGGAAGCTCAGCGACATAGAGGTAGCCACCGAGCGCCACTACATAGATATCCTGGTTCTCGGCAGAAGCGACGGCTTTGTTTGTCTCATAGAGAACAAAATAGGTGCCAGTGAACACTCCAATCAACTCAGCCGCTACCTGAGCACAGTTGAAAGCGAATATGAAGGCCTAGACCCATTTCCGGTATTCTTGACCCCGGACGGAGTTGAGCCTGAGTCTCAGGCTGACGCAGAGAGGTACGTGCCATTCGACTATGGAGAGATTGCCGACCTCATTGAACGGACGTTGAAGACTCGCGGCTCTACCATAAGCGGGAGCGTCACCGATTTCCTAGAGCAGTACGCGCGGTCGCTCAGGAGGCATGTAGTGAATGACAGAGACAATGTTGATGAGTTGGCTAATCGCATTTACGACAATCATCGAACTGCAATAGACCTCATCATTAGAGCACAATCGAACAGAGCCGCCATAGACTGGAAGATCGTGCGCGCCGCGCTAGAAAGACACTCGCCGGACGACTTTCAGGATGACTATCACAGCCGTACAATTCTCAGGCGCTTTTCGCGCTCCCTCGACGAAATAGATCAGCTAAAGGAAGGAGCGGGATGGACAGAATCGGGCCGCCTGCTTCTCTTTGAGTTCAAGTACGAGGGTGGCACCCTGAACCTTTACCTGTACATAGGACCAGGTACAGAGGAGGCTCAGAAGACACGCGAGCGCTTGAAGGGCTTAGCTGACAATAGGAAGATCCCGGGAGTTTCAATGAGGCCAGCCGGAAGACTTGGAAAGTGGCACTTCATATACCGGCGGCCTATTCTTAGCCAGGAGGAGTTGAGGTCATCTGACTCTGACATGGTTAGTCAGAAGGTAGAGGACGCAACCAGAGAGTTCTATGACAAGGACTACTGGCCTATAGTGAATGCAATACGCGAGGAGTTCGGGCTACCGGCAGTTAGTCCCACTTGAAAGGGTGTTGGCCTCCCTGCCACCCTCTTGCCCCGCCGCGAGTGGCATAATCCTGTCGCGGCAATCACCGCGGGCGCATTGCGCTGATCCCCGCATCGGCGTGCAGATCAGGCTCTGATCTGGCCCATTCACTTCACACGATCTACACCGGGTGCCTAGGACCTCGTGGGCCGCGGTGCTGTAGCATGCCAGCGATGAAGGGCTCAGGTTTCGAGCTCTGTTCCTCCCTTCTGAAGAATCCAGAGAGCCTAGCAGGGGCAGTGGGATTGGTTCGAGTCCAGTTGAGTCGGAATACGCCTGCGGGTCATCAATCACTGCATCCGTCTCATCGTGGGCTCCTTCCGATGCACCAAGGGAACCGGTGCTAACGACCATTTAGACCCCAGCACTATCGGAGGCATTGAAAATGAGATTGCTTGTTTGATATGCCATATCACTATATGGAGGTTTGATGGGCATAACTGATATTGACATGAGGGAACATCTATGATACCTTATCTCGCTTTGCTGCATTGGGGATAACAAGTGACAAGTTGAGAGGAGGAGCCATGAGCAAACGGAACAATGGACAGTGGCGGGACAAGGCACCGAAAGGGTCGCGACTCCACGAAGTCGCAATCGTGGGCGCGGGGGCGGCCGGGCTCGGATGCGGGGTTGCCCTGAAGGAGTTTGGCGTCGACGACGTCATCATCCTTGATCGCCATGAGGTCGGCGCCTCGTTCCGGCGGTGGCCGCAAGAGATGCGCTTCATCACGCCGTCGTTCACTTCGAACGCGTTTGGGATGCTCGACCTCAATGCGATAGTCCCCCGCACTTCGCCCGCCTTCACGCTTGACCGCGAACACCCCAGCGGAGCCGCATACGCGAAGTACCTCGACAATGTCGTCACACATTTCGAGCTCCGGGTGAAGTCCGGTATCGATGTCTGCGCAGTCGCTGTCGAGGACAACGGGACATTCACACTCACGACAACCGATCGGCCGGTGCGGGCGCGACATCTCATCTGGGCGGCCGGGGAATTCCAGTACCCGAACCGCAACTCGTTTGCGGGCGCGGAATGCTGCTGCCACTCGTCCGACGTCAGCACGTGGCGGGATCTCGAAGGTGACCGTTTCACGGTGATCGGCGGCTACGAGAGCGCCGCAGACGCGGCCATCTCGCTGGTGCAGTTGGGGAAGAACGTGACCGTGCTGGCGCGATATGCGACGTGGAAGAGAGAAGACCCTGACCCCAGCATCTCCCTCTCCCCGTACTCCCGCGAACGTCTGGAATGGGCCGACTCCACAGGCTGCTTGGACCTCGTCGACAGTGTGGACATCACGTCGGTGCGCGAGGACGGTGACGCGTGGGTCGTCCAGGCCTCGGATGGCCGCGAGTGGACGAGCGAGACACGCCCGATCCTCGCCACCGGCTTCAAGGGCTCTCTCAGCCACCTCGACGGCCTGATTGAGTATAACGAAGACGGCGCCCCCGTCGTCACGGAAGAGGCCGACGAGTCCACGCTTGTGCCCGGCCTGTTCATCTCCGGCCCAATCCTCGAGCACCGGGGCGTGAACTTCTGCTTCATCTACAAGTTCCGCCAGCGCTTCGCCATCGTCGCCGATTCGATCGCACAGCGCCTCGGAATGGACACTACGGAAGCCGTCGCAGCCCACAGGGTGGCGGGGATGTACCTGGACGACCTCTCTTGCTGCGAGGAGTCCTGTGCGTGCTGACCGACATGACGTCGATGTCGCGGCGCCTCACACCACGCCGCTCCTCGGACGCGCGAGCGTTGGAAAGCTAGCGCCGGATCGAGCGGGGTGGCGGATCGAGCCGCGGCGTGGACTCCTCGAGCACGCGGTCGCAGGCCCCGCGACAGCGGTCGTCCTCCTGATCCTGCCCGCACTGCTCGCCGTGCTCGGCGCGAACCAGGCCGCCGCCTGGCTTGATCCGCTGGCCGTGGCCATCACGACGCCCCTGGCCGAGAGGATAGAGGGCTGGCCGGGACCGCTCGCGGCTGTGCTAGCCGGCGACTACGGACTGCTCACGATGGGGCCGTTGCTATTCGTGTGGGCGGTCCCCACGGTGCTGGTCTACTCGGTGCTGATCAGCGTCTACAAGGCGAGCGGTCTCGCCGACCGCATCGGGACAGCGATCCACCCCCTGTTGCGGCCTGTCGGCCTGCACGGGCGCGATGTGACACGGGTGCTGATGGGCTTCGGTTGCAACGTCCCGGCAATCGTCTCCACACGCTCCTGCTCTGCCTGCACCCGTCCGACGACCGTCGGCGCGATATCCTTCGGGTCCGCCTGCTCGTACCAGCTCGGCGCGACGCTCGCGGTCTTTGCCGCCGCCGGCCAGGGCGGTCTCGTTGTGCCGTACCTGGCGCTGCTCGTCGGGGCGACGCTCGTCTACACGCGCCTCATCAGTCAGCCTTCCGCGCGGTCGAAACTCAACACACTGCTCATCGAACCACGCACCTTCCTCACCAGGCCGTCCTTCGCGGCAGTTGGGTCGGAGGCACAAGGGACGGTTTGGGCATTCTTCCGCACGGCGCTCCCGACATTTTTCGCGATTGCCATGGTTGCCTCGCTCCTCGACTGGTCGGGCGTGCTCGATGCAGCGGGGGGGTTGCTGGCGCCGGCGATGGCCGTGTTCGCACTGCCGACGGACGCGGCATTGCCGACCGTGCTCGCCGCTGTCCGCAAGGACGGCATACTGCTCCTGGCCGAAGCCGGTACCGTCGCCTCCTTGAGCGCGGCCCAGCTGCTTGTTGCGACATTCCTGGCCGGAACTGTTCTGCCATGCCTGGTCACCGCGATCACGATTGGGCGCGAGCTCGGGTTACGGTTCGCGGGCGGGCTTGTCGTGAAGCAGTCCGCCTTCGCTGTCACGGTCGCCGCCACCGTTGGCTGGGTCTCAGCCGCGTTCGGCGGGTAACGATCCACATCACCCTCTCTGCCGCAACGCATGGGCATGAGACAGACCCCCTCACACTCAGGGAGTGGGCCGGGGTGGGGTAAACTCCTTGCAACAGTTTCCTGCAGCATCCACCCTCACCCTGACCCTCTCCCTCAAGGGAGAAGGGTAAAGAGAAGACCCCACTACGGCCAAACTTCGACTCGCCGCGCCTCACCGGGCACATCCGCTGCCGCTGGTGGTATAATCGTCTCGCACCAATCCCCTACACGGCGGTCAACACCATGAGCAGTCAGGCGTACGACATAGCGATCATCGGCGGCGGCATCGTCGGCCTTGCCACCGCCCTGCAGCTCTCCACTAACCACCCCGACCAGCGGGCCGTGGTGCTGGAGAAGGAGACCGCGATCGGCACGCACCAGACCGGCCACAACAGCGGCGTGATCCACTCCGGCATCTACTACCGGCCAGGCTCGCTGAAGGCGCGCAACTGCGTCGAGGGCGGCCGCGCCCTCATGGCGTTCTGCGACGAGAACGAGATCGAGTACCAGCTGTGCGGCAAGGTTATCGTGGCCACGGGCGAGAACGAGCTGGCCGCGCTCGACGAGCTCCACAGGCGCGGCACGGCCAACGGCGTCCCCGGCCTCCGGATGATCGGCCCAGAGGAGCTGCGAGAGATCGAGCCTCACGCCAACGGCATCCGGGCACTCCACTCGCCGAATACCGGCATCATCGACTTCGCGCAGGTGGCCGCTGGATACTCCAGGCGCTTCCGCGAGAACGGCGGCGAGGTGCTCACCGGCGCACGCGTGAATTCGATCCGCCGCGCCGACGGCCTCACGTACCTGGAGACCGACCGGGGCGAGGTGCGCGCACGCAACGTCATCAACTGCGCCGGCCTATACTCGGACGCCATCGCCCGCATGATGGGCGTCAAGCAGGACGTGAGGATCGTGCCGTTCCGCGGCGAGTACTACATGCTGGCCCACGAGGCCGAGCACATGGTGAACGGGCTGATCTACCCCGTGCCCAACCCGGAGTTCCCGTTCTTGGGCGTCCACTTCACCCGCACCGTCCACGGCGAGGTGGAGGCAGGCCCCAACGCAGTCCTGGCCTTCGCAAGAGAGGGCTACAACATCACGCGCGTGAACCCCAAGGAGATGCTGGGCACGCTGGGCTACCGCGGCTTCTGGACCATGTCCGCCCGCTACTGGAAGATGGGAATGAAGGAGATGTACCGCTCGCTGAGCAAGGGCGCGTTCGTGAAGTCGTTGCAGAAGCTGGTGCCGGAAATCCGCGACGAGCACCTGGTGCGCGGCAACGCAGGCGTCCGAGCGCAGGAGGTGGAGCGCAACGGCCTCTTGACGGACGACTTCCACATCACCGAGACGCCGAACGCGGTCCACGTGCGGAATGCGCCTTCGCCGGGCGCAACGGCCTCGCTTGCGATTGGGCGTGACGTGGTCGCGGCCGCCGCCAAGGCGTTTGGGCTGGGCTAGCGCGGCCTTCTCTGTCATTTCGAGCGCAGTCGAGAAATCCAGGACCTGCCGCCCAGCCGCCACGACCGTCATTCCTGCGAAAGCAGGAATCCATCACCCAGTGGAAAGGTGGGCGGCGGCTGGCTCATCGCCCACCCCTAAGCCCCAGGGGCTAGACCCCCGCTTTCGCGGGGGTGACGGGAGGAGCGCCGCGCGGCCGCCCAGTTCGACTCTCACAGCCAGCGACCGCCTTAGATTCCTCGACTACGCTCGGAATGACGGTGGTGGGGCGTTCGGCCTGGGGTAGCGGCCTTCCCTCCAGCCCACTCAGAGCCTGCCCCGCACGCCGATGCGGGGATGAGTGAACTGTAAGGACGATCGTGACCGTCATTGCGGCGGAAGCCGCAATCTAGTTCCGGGGTGTAGGGGTGAGCGACGCGCCGCCGCACGCCTCTCCACCTGGTGATAGATTCCCGCGTCCGCGGGAATGACGGTTGAGGAGGCGCCACGCAACCACTCCTGCGCAGGCAGGAGTCCAGGGGAGGTGGGGCGTCTGCAGATGGATTCCTGCTCCCCACTTTCGCGGGGACAAGCTCCGCGGGAATGACGGAGGCGGCAGGTGCCCCTACCGGTAAGCCACCAGCACCACCGACGCCGTCGCAAGCCACAGCACGATATTCACCAACAGCGGCGCGTCTGTCAGCAGTATCTGCTCCGGGCTCTCGCCAAGGTTTTTGTGGTGCACCAGGTACAGGTAGCGGAACAGCCCGTACATCACGAACGGAATGGTCAGGAGCATCGCGTTGTTGTCGGGCAGGTTCTCGGCGGTGAAGGTGTAGAGCACGTAGGAGACCAGCGTCGCAGGCGCGACGATCGCAATGAGCTGCTCCAGCAGCCGCGGCGTGTACTCCTCCAGGCTCTGTCGCTGAAGCTGTGCCCTGTCGCCCGCGAGCTCGATCTCGTTGAGGCGCTTGGCGAACCCCAGGAACAGCGCGCCCAGCGACGTGCAGACGTACAGCCACGGCGAGATCGCCACGTCCAGCACCACCGCGCCCGCCACGGCACGCAGCACGAACCCGGAGCTGATTGCCATGATGTCCAGTATCACCATCCGCTTCAGGTACAGCGAGTACGCCGCGTTGACTACCAGGTACACCCCAGCGACCAGCGCGAAGAGCGGCTCCAGCAGGTAGGCGAGGACGGAGCCGGCGACAGCCATCGTCGCGGCCAGCGCCACGGCCGCCACCGGCGACACCACGCCCGCGGCGATGGGCCGGTGCTGCTTCCGCGGGTGGTGCCGGTCGCGCTCCGCGTCGAGGACGTCGTTGACGAGGTAGACGGCGCTGGTGACGAGGCAGAAGATGGCCGCGGCCGCGGTGATGAGCGCGAAGGTGCGGGACGCTTCGCCAAGGTCGCTCAGGCTCCATGCCTGGTCGACGGTGAAGAACAGGGCGAAGTAGATGATGAGGTTCTTGGTCCACTGGCGCGGGCGCATGGAGGAGATGACTCCCCTGGCTGCAGCCCAGCCTCCCGCCTGGCCGACTCCCTCCGCTTCTGCCATTGCGAATGGATGATAACCAGCCACGGCGCGCAAAGTCAACGCGGCGGCCTTTCCGCTGTCATTTCGAGCGCAGCCGAGAAGTCTAGGACCTGCAGCGGTCTGACACCCCCCGCTCCAAGTAGCCTCGCAGCCTCCGAATCCAACACACGCGACCCTCGACTGCTTGAGATTCATCGACTGCGCCTCGCTTTCGCTCGACTACGCTCGGAATGACGGTGGTGAACGTCTAGCCATGAGCTGGAGGACGCGAGAGCGCTCCCCCAGCCCGCTCATGGTGAGCCTGTCGAACCATTCGAGCGGGCCGGTTGCCCCCGCCTATGGCGCTCGCAGGCGGATTGCGGTACAATAGGCAGGCGTCGTCGCACGAGAGGGTGCGGGGCGCCGACCATCTCCACATCGAGGAGACACAACGTGAACGGACTGATTTCCATCGTGCTCCCGCTAGGGGCCATGATTACGGTTGCCATACTGATGATCGGCCTGGGCAGCGTGTTCCTGGCCGCCGGGCACAACGGCACCATCGTGATTGGCCTGGCGATCATCATCCTCGTCCCGCTCGGCGGGTGGCTGGTCACCCGCGGCGGCAGCAGCGAAAGCAGCGGCTAGCACGTTCGACTGCTCCCCCCGCCTAGCTCACAAGGCGGCGTTTCAGTACCCGAGTACAAGCCGGAGAAGTCCGCTCTATGGCCACACCCAACTTTGCGGACAGGACCATCTGGACGGGCGACAACCTGGACATTCTGCGCGGGATGAACAGCGAGTGCGTTGACCTGATCTACCTGGACCCGCCCTTCAACTCCAACCGTGACTACTCAGCTCCGATTGGCTCGCAGGCAGCAGGCGCGGCCTTCAAGGACACCTGGACCCTGAATGACGTAGACCTCGCTTGGCACGGGCTGATAGCCGAGGAGCACCCAGGACTGTACAGCATCATTGACGCCGCGGGCGTTGCCCACGGCAAGGGAATGAAGTCTTACCTAATAATGATGGCCGTCCGGCTTTTGGAGATGAGGAGGGTCCTGAAGCCAACTGGTTCCATCTACCTCCACTGCGACCCCACAGCCAGTCACTATCTCAAGCTCCTAATGGACGCGGTGTTTGGGCCCGCGATGTACTTGAACGAAATGACGTGGAAACGCTCCAGCGCGCACAGTGACACTAGGCAAGGTATGCGTAGGGCGGGCAAGATCCGCGACATAGTGCTTGTTTACTCCAAGTCGGAAGACTACGCTTGGAACCCGCAGTACATGCCCTATACGGAAGATTACCTTGAGGCAGAGTATCGCCATATCACTCACCACAACCGCAGATACAAGGAGACGGACGTAACTGCCGCCAAGCCGGGGGGAGATACCGAGTACCTGTGGCATGTCAAACGCCCCACGCACGAAAAGGCTAGGTGGTCAGCAGACCTCACGGAAGAACATCTGAACCCAAAGCCTGGCTGGGAGTACAAGGCCGTAAAGCCTTACCGGGGCCGCTACTGGGCCTACTCAAAGGCCAACCTGACCGGCTTCTGGAACGAGGGCAGACTGATTCACCGAGAGACGGGGATGCCGCGCCTAATGCAGTTTGCAGACGATATGCCTGGGATTCCTCTACAAGACCTGTGGGACGACATTCCGCCGGTGCTGGGCAAGGAACGGGTAGGGTATCCCACTCAAAAGCCGCTCGCTCTTCTTGAGCGTATCGTCAGGGCGTCCAGCAACGAGGGTGATCTAGTTCTGGATCCTTTCTGCGGATGCGCCACCGCCTGCGTGGCCGCAGAGAACCTCGGCCGCAGGTGGGTTGGCATAGATATCTCCCCCAAGGCCGTGGAGCTGGTCAACACGCGGCTCAGCAAGACAATGGGTAGCCTTTTTCACAGCCGCCTAGTCACCGCCCGCACGGACGTCCCTCGCCGCACGGACACCGAGACACCCATCAACTATAAGGAGCAGAAGCACGATCTGTTCGGACGGCAGGAGGGGCTGTGCGGCGGCTGCAAGGTGATGTTTCCCTTCCGCAACTTCACCATTGACCACGTGGTGCCGCGTAGCAGAGGCGGCACTGACCACATTGAGAACCTGCAGCTTCTATGCGGGGCTTGCAACTCCATCAAGGGTGACCGGCCGCAGGAGTACCTCGTAGCACGGCTCCAAGAGATAGCAGTGACGACGTGAACGGCGGAGAGCGCGAAACATTTGTGGGCAGCTTGGTACATAGGAAGGTGCGTCGGCATTTCCACCGGTTCGAATGCACATGGGCCAAAGCCATAAAGGCATGGAATGTGATTGAGTTCTCGTCGCGAGAGGCAGCAATCAACGCGGGCTACAGGCCATGCAAGACATGCAGATCCGGCGGGCTAATGGGGAAGTGAAAGGATACGGCTTGGGGTAGCCCCACCAGAAGGAGGTGTGACGTGACGCAAGAGCATGAGTATTACGTGGGTAGCCTGAACCGCAATCACTTTCACCACACTTGGTGCCGGTGGGCCGCCTTTATAAGTGCGCAGAATCTCATTGAGTTCTACAGCCACGCCGAGGCCGTAGAGGCCGGATACAGGCCATGCAAGACCTGCCGGGCATGAAGCGCCACAAACGAGTACACATGACAACAGAATGAAAGCACTGCTTCATGTAGTCTGGGAGTGGGTGAAGACTATATTCTTAGTCATCTTGGGTATCTATTTCCTGGCTATCGGATTGTGGCTCATGTGGACGCTTAATACCGACGCACCCCCATAGTTACTAAGGGCGATGGGGGGATAGAAGGGAGCGATAATGGCCGACAGTCACATTTGGGGAGTCATAGGGTTAGCAGTGGTTCATGTGTGCATGTTCTTGAGCATCTGGGCCTACTGCAACGGTAGACGATGAAAGGCTCTATCCAACACGCAGGAGGAGAGGCTGATGGCACCCCCCGAGTATAGCTACGAAAGGTACGACTACATGGTCCATAGCGTGACCACATTGGACGAGCTCGCTGGAGTAATTGAACGTGAAAGCGAGCGGGGTTGGCGTCTTGCTCAGGCGTTCTTTGCGGAGGGCAGATACGTGGCGATCTGCGAGCGGAAGGTAGAATAGCCACCATGAAAGGCTCCATCCGCCAGCGCATCCCCGCGTAACACTCTACCCCACCCTCCTCCTCCGCAACACATCCTCGTCAAGCTCCACGCCAAGGCCCGGCCCCGACGGCGGTGTGATGTACCCGTTCTCGAACAGGATCGGCTCCTTGAAGATCGTCTGGTGCAGGGGCCCCATGTTGGCCTCCTGTATCAGGAAGTTGGGCGAGCACGTGTCCAGCTGCACCGCAGCCGCCGCGGCGATGGGCCCGCACGCCATGTGGGGCGCGATCATCGCATAGTGGGCCTCCGCTATGCTCGCGATCTTCTTCGACTCCAGGATGCCGCCGCACTGCCCGACGTCCAGCTGGATGATCTGCGCGGCCTGCTTCTCGATCAGCTCGGCGAACTCGTACTTGGTCACCAGCCGCTCGCCGCTTGCGATGGGTATGCTGGTGTGCGCGGCGACGCGGGCCATCTCGTCGACGTTCTCCGGCGGCACCGGCTCCTCGAACCAGAACGGGTGAAACTCCTCCATCGCCTGCGCCACGCGGATCGCGCTGTAGGTGGTGAGCTGCCCGTGCGTGCCGATACCGACCTCCATGCGGTCGCCCACGGCGTCGCGGATGCTCTTGAAGATGCGCCTCGCGATGTTGATCTCGGCCAGCGAGATGTCACGCGGCAGAGGGTACAGCGGCGGGAACGGGTCCAGCTTGCACGCGGAGTTGCCCTCCGCCACCAGCTGCACGGCGATCTCACCCGCCGCCTCCGGGTTGGCCTGGAAGCCGCCCTCCGGGATGGGCATGTAGGCGTAGGCTCGCAGCCTATCGTGGTACCGGCCGCCCAGCAGGTTGTAGATGGGCTGGCCGGTGGCCTTGCCGATGATGTCCCAGCAGGCAATCTCGATCGCGCTGAGGGCCGGCGTGGCGTTGAGGCTGGGATGGCGGAAGTCGTGGCGCGAGCCGTAGACGCGCTGCCAGATCTGCTCGACGCTGAACGGGTCCTCGCCGACGATGAACTGGCGGCCCATCTCCTCCAGCAGCGCGATCTGCGACTTCATCTCCTGCACGGGGAAGTCACGTCCGGCGCCGGAGAAGGTGTTGCCGGTGATGCGCTCACCCAGCCCCACGATGCCCTCGTCCGTGACCAGCTCCACGAAGAGCAGGTAGCGACCGCCGCGGTAGGGCGGCTCGTTCTCCACGACCATCGTCCTCAGCTCAACGATCTTCACGTGATGCCTCCTTGGTTGGCAAGGTATCTGGCGTATCTCAGGCACGGAAAGGGTGCCGCGGTGCCAAAGGGGAGATTCGATTCGGTGGGCACGATAGTGGCCGTGGGTTGCTGTCAGCGTCGGGATAGGTCGAAGGGCCTCTTCTTATCTGCCGTTGGCCCCGTCCAAGACTCCCTCGAGCTGGAGCGCCAAGGCGCTCACCCTGTCCAGGTAGCCTTTCAACGTAGCCCCGTCTAGCCAACCCTCGTAGAAGTTGGCGTGCAGCGACTCCGCCACAGCAAACCCGAGACTGATCTCAAGGCTGTCAGTTTCATCGGTGAGCTTGGTGACGGCAAGCCGCAGCTGCCTGTGACGCGAGTGCTCCCAACCCCTCTCCACGGCCACGGCCTTGACCATCTGGGCAGCTGCACCCCAGCCCTTCTCCGAGGCCTGGAGTAGGTCGCCTGCGTCAAGCTCCTCGAAGGCCTGCGACAGGAACTTCCTGCTCTGGTTTACGTGAACGCGTGTCTCGTCCTGCATTCCGCGCCTCCCTATCACATTGTCCCATCAATAAGTGCGTTGGTCAACGAATCGACGGACTAGTCGGGGCTTCAGGCGTAGCGCGCAGCTCCTTGAACCGGCGCCGGCTACGAAAGGCGACATGGTGCCGAAGGCCAGATTCGAACTGGCACGGGGCTTTCACCCCAACGGTTTTTGAGACCGCCGCGTCTACCGTTCCGCCACTTCGGCGTAGCGCTGCTTGAATGCGGGCGACCCGCCAGATTAAGACGACGCCAGGCCGTCGGACACGGTCTTAAGCGCCGCGGCCGCGCTCGCACGCACCATCCCCACGTCGCTGCCCAGCTGGCACATCATAAAGCCCTGCTGCATGCGGCTCACCGCCTCCTCCGGACTGGAGCCATGGTGGCACGGCACCAGTCCGGTCGCGCGCGCGACGTCCACCACGCGCTGGCAGGCGGCGGCGTGCTGGGGGTCTGAAAACGTACTTGGTCCCGTCGGAATGCCCAGCGAGACCGCGAGGTCGGACGGGCCGATGTAGAAGCCGTCGATGCCGGGAGCCTTGGCGATCTCCTCCAGGTTGTCCACCGCCTGAACCGTCTCGATCATCACCAGCAGGATAATCTCGTCGTTGGCCAGCCGGCCGTAGTCAGAGCCGGCGTAGAACGTGGCCCGGTTAGGGCCGAGGCTGCGATACCCGACCGGCGGATAGCGGCAGGCTCCGCCCGCCTGGGCAGCCTCCTCGTAGGTGTTCACCAGCGGGACGATGATGCCGTAGGCGCCGGCGTCCAGCACGTACTGGATCTCCTTGGGGTCGTTCCAGGGCACCCGCACGATGGGCACGGTTTCGGTAGTCGATATGGCCTGGAGGCAGGCGATGGCCCTGTCCGGCGTGATGCCCATGCCGTGCTGCATGTCGATGACTATCGCATCGTAGCCTGCGTGTGCCATCGCCTCCGCGATGTACGTATCGCCGGAGGCGAGCCAGCCCGCCGTGGCCGGCCGGCCCTCCCTCCACAGTGCCTTCACCCTGTTTGGACGCATGACTCCTCCTCAGGCGGTGTTTCTACCACCGGCGCGCGGCGCGCGTGGGCCGCCCGCACTCTGGATTCCTGCTCTCGTAGACCCTTGCGCAGCTCGCGCATCGGCCGCCAAACCCTCTTCCCCCTTGAGGGGGAAGATTGAGATGGGGGTGAACGATGCCTAGTACTGGCGCACCTGGCGAGAGCGACCTCCCATGTTGCCGTAGGAGACGTCCTGGTCGAGGACCACGTCAAGCAGCGCCGCCTTGCCGGAGCCGAATGCTCGCTCCAGCGCAGGTCGGATCTGCTCCGGGTCTTCGACGCGCTCGCCGTAGCCGCCGAAGCCCTCCATGATCTGGTCGTAGCGCGTCTCCTGCGACAACCACGTGCCGATCGCCCGTCCCGTCCTGCGGATGACGCCCTGGGTGGTCTGGTTCCATGCGCCGTTGTTGCCCACGATGCCCACCACTGGCAGATTGAAGCGCACGAAGGTCTCCATGTCCATGCCGTTCAGGCCGAATGCGCCGTCGCCGAAGACGATGCACACCTGCTTGCCGGGCCGCGCGAGCTGCGCCGCCGCGGCAAAGCCGGTGCCGGGGCCAAGGCACCCGAACTGGCCCGGATCGAGCCAGTGGCCCGGCCTGTTGATGCCAAGCACCCTAGCGGCAAACGTCACGGTGTCTCCGCCGTCGCCCACCACGGTGGCGTCGTAGTCCAGGAAGTCCCTCAGTTCCTTCATCAGCCTCATGGGGTGTATGGGCGTCTGGGTGCTGTTCAGCATCTCCTGGTCCGGCTCCTTCAGCGCCCTGTCCTCCGTCATCACCTCTTCCAGCCACTCACGGCCGGGCGAGCGATAGCCCATGGCCCGCAGCTCGTCCATCGTCATCTGCAGTGTTGCCTTGACGTCTCCCACAACGCCGATATCGATGTGGCGGTTCTTCCCGACCTCCTCGGCGTCCATCATCATCTGCATGATGGTGGCGTCCTTGTTGAACAGCACGTCGCGCCCGAAGCTCAGGCGGAAGTCCACGGGCGTACCGATGAGCAAGATCGCGTCCGAGTTCACGAGTGCGTAGCGCCGTCCGGTGCTGCCGAGGTTGGGGTGGTCGGACGGGATGGAGCCGCGCCCCATGGAGTTCAGGAACACGGGTGCGTCGATCATCTCGACGAACTCGCGCAGCTCGTCCCAGGCTTGGGACCACCAGATGTCGCTGCCTGCGACGATCGCGGGGTGCTTCGAGTTCTTGAGGGCCTCCGCTATCTTGCGCACGTACTCCGGGTCCGGGTAGACGCGAGCCTCCGTACGGTAGCCGGTGGGCAGCACGAGATCGTCCTCATCGATGCGCCCGTTGACAATATCGGTTGGAATCTCCAGGTAGACGGGGCCCGGCTTGCCGCTGGTGGCTTGACGGAAGGCGGTGGCCACGAAGTCGGGGATCCGCTTCGTCTCCTGCGCCTGCTGCGACCACTTGGTGATCGACGACATGAGCGCCACGCCGTCGAACTCCTGCAGGCTGCTCATGAGCCGCTCGCGGACGGCGGAGTTGCCGCCGATGACGATCATGGGGCTGTTGGCCTGGTAGGCGTTGGCAACGGCGGTTATGGTGCCGGTGACGCCGGGGCCGGCGGTGACTATCGCCACGCCCGGCTTGCCGGTGACCTTCGCCCAGCCCTCCGCGGCGTGGGCCGCCGCCTGCTCGTGCCGGAAGTCGATAACCTTGATGCCGTTGTCTTCGCAACCCTCGTACAGGGTGTAGATGTGCCCGCCGTTGAGCGTGAAAACGTACTCCACGCCCTCCTGCTTCAGGGCACGACCAAAGGCTTCACCACCACTGATCTCTGCCATGCGAACCTCCTTTTCGGTCCTTCTTCTCAGAGTGAATCCGCGCACCACCGCGGGACTGCGCCGGACATGAACGACAGAGGATATCGGGGATGAGTCCGGCACTCACAAGCCTACAAATCCGACCCCACGGTGTCAAGCCTTTGCGGGCTTTGCGGTCCTCCGACTGCGTCCCAGGCCCACTCATGGTGAGTGGGACATGAGCCACCTCCCACCGTCACCCCTGCGAAAGCAGGGGTCTAGCACCCTGGGCGGGGTGGAGGGCGCTGAGCGGCGCCAGTCGGCAGGGTGGCGTATAAGGGCGAGCGCTTGGGATTCTTCGCTGCGCTCAGAATGACAATTGAGAAGCCCGCCCTCGCTTGCCCCATCCGCTCATCGCGTCCATAATGCAGGCAACTCCAGCCACAGCCGGGAGGTATGCCATGCGAGTTGCCCTCATAGGACAAGCAGCATTCGGAGAGGCCGTCTACAGGCGCCTCCTGGAGCAGGGCGAGGACATCGTGGGCGTGTTCTACGAGCGGGAGGGCGACCCACTCCACAACCTCGCCGTCGAGCAGGGCGTCACGGCGCACCCAACGCAAAACCTGCGACGCCGCGACTTCATGCAGGCCTACGCGGACCTCGGCGCGGAGCTGAATGTGCTCGCGTTCGTGACCGTCATCATCCCGGAGCGCGTGCTTGACCTGCCGCCGCACGGCTCCATCCAGTACCACCCGTCGCTGCTGCCGCTCCACCGCGGTCGCAGCGCAATCAACTGGGCCATCATCAACGGCGAGACCGAGACCGGCATAACCATCTTCTGGGTCGACCGCGGCATCGACACCGGCCCCATCCTGCTGCAGAAGACGGCGCCGGTCTCGCCGACCGACACCCTCGCCACGCTCTACCGCAACTTCCTCTTCCCGCAGGGCGTGGACGGCCTGGCGGAGGCCGTCGCAATGGTGCGAGACGGCACGGCGCCGCGCACTCCCCAGGACGAGTCCGCCGCCACCTACGAGCCTCCGTGCGAGGGCCGGCTGGCCGAGGTGCAGTGGTTCAGGCCGGCACAGCAGGTCTACAACCACGTCCGCGGCTGCGAGCCTCAGCCCGGAGCGGCCACCACGATCCGAGAGGAGACCGTCCGCATCTTCGACGTTGAGCTTGGAGCGCGCGAAGGGGCAGCCATGTACGGCGAGGTGCTGTCGATCGAGGAGGCGGGCGTGCGCGTCGCGCTCAACGGCGGCTCGTTGCTGGTGCGCCGCATGCGGCGCGAGGGCGAGAGGCCGGCGGCGGCCGCGGAGGTCGCCGCGGCAATCGGGCTGGAGGTGGGCGAGCGGCTGGGCATGCAGCCCATCGCGTGAGGACACCCCACCCCGCAGCACATCGAAACCGGCGGCCGCGCGCAGCCACCGTCATTCCGAGCGAAGTCGAGGAATCTTGGACCAATGTAGACCGCGGCGGTTGGTGTTCGGTGCAAGCGTCGCACTGCAGAGTGGGGGAGGTGGCAGGTCAACGAGAGTCCTGGATTCTTCGACTCCGCTGCGCTCCGCTCAGAATGACAGTGTGCAGCGCGGCCGCCCGCTCACCCACATGGCCACTCCTGCGAAGCTTGTCCCGCACTTGATGCGGGAGCAGGAGTCCACGATAGACGAGTCGTACGGGGATAGATTCCCGCGTGCGCGGGAATGACGGAAGAAGGGCGGAACTCAGCCTGCTTCGACGTGCTCGATCACGTTGTAGCACGCCACCGAGTGGCCCGGCGCAATCTCCCGCAGTTGCGGTCGCAGGCTCAGGCGGCACTCGTTGGTGGCCTTGGGGCACCGGGGCATGTACGGGCACTGGTCCGGCAGGTCGATCGAGTCGGGGGGCGAGCCGGGTATGGGCTGCAGCTTCTTGTCCGGCTCGTCGAGGCGCGTTATCGATTGGAGCAGCCCCCACGTGTACGGATGCAGCGGCGAATTGAAGATCGACTCCGTGTCGCCGTACTCCACCACGGAGCCGGCGTACATGACTGCGATCTCGTCCGCCATCTGAGCTATGACGCCCATGTTGTGCGTGATGAGGATGATGGCGGAGTGGTGCTCGGACCGTATTCGCTGAAGCCGCGCCAGCACGTCCGCCTGCGTGGTGGTGTCCAGGTTGGACGTGGGCTCGTCGGCGATGAGTATCCTGGGCCGCCACGCCGTGGCCATGGCTATCATGGAGCGCTGCGCCTGCCCTCCGCTGAGCTGGAACGGGTACTGGCGGAACACGTTGTCCGGCAGGTTCAGCTCACGCAGCAGCGCGTAGGTGCGCTCCGTAGCCTCCACGATCGACATGGGGCTGTGCGCGAGCAGGATCTCCGATATCTGCTTGCCGATGGTCTCGATGGGGTTCAGCGACCCCCGCGGGTCCTGGAAGATCATGGCGATGGAGCTGCCCCGGATCCTGATGATCTCCTCTTCATCCAGCTTCAGCAGGTCTTTGTTCTCGAAGTGGACGGCGCCATGGACTATCCTGCCGGGGTACGGGATGAGGCTCAGGATCGAGAGCGCAGTCACCGACTTGCCGGAGCCGCTCTCGCCCACGATGCCCAGCGTGCTGTCCGCCTTGACCGAGAGGTTGACGCCGTTGGCCGCCTTGACCACGCCCTCGCGGGAGTAGAAGTAGGTGTGGAGGTCCTCGATGCGAAGGATCTCCTCCTTTTCGACCGACCTGATGGCGGCGTTGTCGTCCACACGGCCTCCGCGAGCTGGGGATGACGCAAGGTTACCACAGCGCCCCTACGATTGCGAGTGCGGGGGAGTGTCTACGACTTTCGCTCTGCGCGTACTTTCGTGGCACAAGGCCCAACTGGAGCGAATATCATGCGAAGTCGCCAAAAGTCAGAGGGAGGTTGGAGCGGAAGATGGGATTCGAACCCACGACCCTCTCCTTGGCAAGGAGATGCTCTACCACTGAGCCACTTCCGCTCGCTGCGGACGCCGTCTGCGCTGCTGGCAGACGCTGTGCCGAGGGCCAGAGTCGAACTGGCGACACCGGCATTTTCAGTGCCGTGCTCTACCACCTGAGCTACCTCGGCATTGACCTTCATCCTACGCCTGCGGCCGTCCGCGTGTCAAGGTGAGCGGGGGCGCGGCGCGAGCTGCCACGTCCGCTCATCCTGAGCCTGTCGAAGGACTTGAGCGGACGGTGCTCTCCAAGCGCGATGGCCCGCTCGAATGGTTCGACAAGCTCACCACGAGCGGGGCGGAGATCGCCTACGTCACCCTCGCGAACGCGGGGGTCTATCCCCCGAGACATAGGATGATGGATTCCTGCTCCCGCATCAAGTGCGGGACAAAGCTCCGCAGGAATGACGGTTGTGGCGTGAGCGGACGATACTCTCCAAGCGCGATGGCCCGCTCGAATGGTTCGACAAGCTCACCACGAGCGGGTGGGGGCACCACCGTCCCCCTACCCCTAACCGCCGGACCCCAGAAGCTCGTTGCGCGCCTCTATGTACGCGGGGTGTATCTGCCTCCCATCGGCCAGCGCGGCGACCAGCTCCTCGTGGATGAAGGCCAGCGCGGCCGCGCCCAAGTCCTGCTCGGCCAGCCGCACGATCCGGTCGCGGTAGGGATACCGATCCGCCTTGGCGGGGTCCAGCTTGTCGGCCAGGAATGCGATCGCCGCGATCGGCCCAAGGCCGCGGTTGAAGGTTGTGTGCCACCAGACCGCCTCCAGCACCTCCGGGTCGTCGATCCCGCACTCCCTGCGCAGGATCTCCGAGCCCACCTGCCCGTGCAGTAGCACCGGCATGCGCTCCTCGACCGGATGCACCTCGATGCCGTACGCGGCGGCCCGCTCCAGCAGCTCCGCCTCAGGCATCGCGCGGGCGATGTCGTGTGCCAGGGCGGCCAGGCCGGCGCGCTCAGGGTCGAACCCGTGCGCCTCGGCCATCCACAGCGCCTGCTCGCGAGTGCGCTGGAGGTGAGCCTGCTGACCCTCCGACAGTCCCTGGATTATCGCGTCAAGGGCAGCGTTGCCGCTGGAACGGGTGGTCACAACGGAACCTCCGGGGGAAGGGTACGTGAAAAGGCGCGGCACATCGCTGGGGATGTGCTGTGAGCAGACCGGAACACGCTGCGCCCGCGCTTACGCGACGCGGGGCATCTTGCTGCTGGTGCGCAGGCAGCGCGTGCACAGCGACAGCCTGCGGAGCCGGCCGCCCACCGTGATGGTCGATCTCTGGATGTTGGGCATGAAGCGGGTCTTGGTCCTCCGCTTGGAGTGACTCACGTTGTGTCCGGTGTGGCCCGCCTTGCCACAAAGCTCGCACTTTGCCATTTCTCTTCTCTCGCCGCGCGGGCAATTGGCTTTGACGTACCCGCGGGGATTAAGTAAAATCTGAGAGCCTAGACTACCAGACGACGGCGAGTTTGGCAATGCCCAGCCCCCCGGAAGAGCGCATGGAACGGATCACTGAGCCGACCACAGTCTACCTTGACGCGCACGGCCTGCAGCGCATCCTAGCGCACGGCCGCATGGCGATCGAGGCGCGAGTTGAGGACATCAACGCCCTCAACGTGTTCCCCGTGCCAGACGGCGACACCGGCATCAACATGTTCCTGACGATGAAGGCGCTGGAGGACAGCCCATCCACTCGAAGCGCCACGTCGGCCTCCGCCATGCTCTCCGCACTCTCCGACGCCGCCCTGCGCGGCTCGCGGGGCAACAGCGGTGTCATTCTCGCCCAGTTCCTGCGCGGCCTCGCGAGCGGGCTGGAGGGCAAGGAGCAGTGGGACGGCAGCGACCTGGCCTCCGCCCTGGGGGAGGCCTGCACCGCCGCCTACGGCGCAGTCGCCAGGCCCGTGGAGGGCACCATGCTCACGGTCATCCGCGAGCTGGCAGAGGCCGCGCAGCAGGTTGCGGGCAACGGCGGCGACGTGCTCGCCACGTGGGAGGCCGCCTGCCTTGCGTCCCGCGAGTCCGTGGCGCGGACGCCCACGCTGCTCCCTGTGCTGCGAGAGGCAGGCGTAGTGGACGCCGGCGGCCTTGGGCTGTCGGTGATCATGGAGGGCGCGCTGGCTGGCCTTCGCGGCGTGGAGCCTGCCCTCATCGAGTTCCCTGCGCCCGTGCTGGACAGCGTTTCGACCAGCGCGCAAGCCGTGAGCGCCGCTTTCGTCGACGCCACGGAGGAGGAGATATACGGCTACTGCACGCAGTTCGTCATCGAGGGCGAGAGCCTGTCGCCCGACGCTGTCCGCGCGGCCCTTGAGCCGCTGGCAGCCTCCACGGTGGTCATCGGGGGCGGTAGCGTGGTCAGAGTCCACGTCCACGCCGAGGATCCCGGCCCGGCCATCAGCTGCGGCGCGTCCCTCGGCACGCTCGCGCAGGTGAGCATCGAGAACATGGACGAGCAGCACCGGCGGTTCGTCGCCGATCGCAGGCAGGAGCAGCAGCTTCGCCCCGTCGCCGTCGTGGCCGTCGCGTCCGGCGAGGGCCTGACAGAGCTGTTCCTGGACAGCGGCGCAGGCCGCGTGCTGTCCGGCGGCGACACCATGAACCCCAGCACGCAGGAGATCCTGGACGCCGTGGAGGATGCCGGCGCGGAGCGGGTCATCCTGCTGCCCAACAACACCAACATCGTGTCCGCGGCGGAGCAGGCCCGGTCGCTGTCCTCCCGCGAGGTGGCGGTCGTGCCCACCGCAAGCATTCCGCAGGGAGTGGCGGCGCTGCTGGCCTTCAACGAGGTGGAGGAGTTTGAGGCAAACGTGAGCGCCATGAGCGGCGCCTTCGAGGGAGTGGTCTCGGGGGCCGTTGGCCCGGCGCAACGCGACGCCGAGCTTGGCGGCGTGCGCGTGTCTGCGGGGCAGTTCATGGGGCTGCTGGAGCGCCGCATGGTGACTTCCGGCGATGACGCATCCACCGTGCTCACCGAGCTCGTGGGCATTGCAGAGGCTGAGCCCGGCTCGATCGTCACGCTCTACTGGGGCGCGGCCACAGAGGAGGATGAGGCGGAGGCCGCCGCCGACGTGCTGCGAGAGCAGTTCCCCGACGTGGACGTGGAGGTGGTGTTCGGCGGCCAGCCGCACTACAATTACATCGTATCCGTCGAGTGACAATCAGTCCATTGACGCGCGGGTAGCGGCGGTGGCTTACGCGGCTTCACGTCCCGCCGGATACATGACTCTGAACGCGGCGCTCCGGCAGTAGCCGAAACAACCTCTCGATGTTCCATATCGGCAACATCGAGCAGTCGCTCCCCACGCGTGAGTGTGGGCGCCCGCCGGTATGATGTAGTGACGCGAGCCGAAAGCGATGACGAACGGTGAACTGGTAACGCTGAGAAAGGTCCTCGCGCTGGAGAGGCAGAAGGGCTGCCGCGACACCGCGGTCGTCGGCGGCCTGGACGGGTTTCTCGCGCGATGGCTTGACCGGCTGCCGGACCAGCCGCCAGTGCGACTCCCGCGGCCGGGCTATGCGTCCATGTCCGCAGACCAGCGCAGCCGCTGGCTCGACGATACCCTGACGCTGCTCGATGGCGAAGGCGCCTCTGCCGCGCCGGCCGTTCAGCGCACCGCCGCTCCTCGCAGGCGCGCTTCCGGCCCTCCCCGGACGCGACAACCTCGTGCGAAGCAGGAGCCATCGCTTGCATCCCCCCTGGAAGTGCTGCCGCGCGTGTCCTCTACCGTGGCTTCCAGGCTCAAGAGGCTGGGCGTAACCACCGTGCGGGACCTGCTGTACCTGTTCCCGCGCCGCCACAACGACTACGGCAGCCTGTGCCGTGTCGCCGACCTGACGATGGAGGCCGACCAGACGGTGGCTGTCAGCGTATGGGAAGCGCGCGAGACAATGCTCGGCGGGCGGATGCGGTCTACGGAGGCGGTCGTGGGAGACGAAACGGGCAACCTGCGCGTGGTCTGGTTCAATCAGCCTCACCTCGCAAGGTGGTTCAGGCCGGGCACGCGTCTGGCGCTGAGCGGCAGGGTGACCGTCTTCCGAGACGCGCCGGTCATGCAGTCGCCGGAGTACGAGCCGCTGCAGAGCGGAGAGAACATGATCCACACCGGCGGGCTTGTGCCGGTCTATCCGCTCACGGACGGACTGACGCCGCGCAACCTCCGGCGTCTCGTCAAGGCGGCCTTGGACGGCTGGGGCAGCCTCCTCGAAGATCCGCTGCCGGAGGAGATGCGACGCAGGACCGGTCTGCTGCCCCTGGCGCAGGCCGTCCGGCAGGCGCACTACCCGCAGGACGCCGAGAGCCAAGCGAGTGCACGGCGCCGCCTCGCCTTCGACGAACTCTTCGTCATGCAGATGTTCGTCTTCTCGCGGCGCAGGGAGTGGCGTGAGTCCGGCGGCGCGCCTCCGCTCCCACGCGACCAGGGCGTACTCGACGCCCTCTCTTCGCGCCTGCCGTTCTCGCTCACGTCCGCCCAGGACAGGGCTCTGAACGAGATACTGGCCGACATGGAGGGAGAGCGGCCTATGAGCCGCCTGCTGCAGGGGGACGTGGGAAGCGGCAAGACAGTTGTGGCCCTCGCGGCCCTCCTGTCGGCCGTCGCAAACGACCGGCAGGGCGCGTTCATGGCCCCGACAGAGATACTCGCACAGCAGCACTTCAACACCATCCGCGAGCTGGTCACCGGCGAGAGCGCGCCCACGGACGGCGGACCGCTACTCACCTTCGAGCTGCCTGCGCTGCCCCGCCCAGTGTCGCTGGGCCTTCTCCTGGGCAGCCAGCCGGCGAGGCAGAAGCGGGGGATTCAGGCCATGATGTCGCAGGGCGCGCTGGACATGGTGGTTGGCACGCACGCGCTGCTGCAGCAAAACGCGGACATGCCGCGCCTTGGCCTGGCCGTGGTCGACGAGCAGCACCGGTTCGGCGTCATGCAGCGCGCCTCCCTGCGCCACAAGGGCGAGACGCCACACCTGCTGGTCATGTCCGCCACGCCCATACCGCGCTCGCTGGCGCTCACGCTCTACGGTGACCTCGATCTGTCGATCCTGGACGAGCAGCCTCCGGGACGGAAGCCAATAAGGACGCGAAACGTGCCCCCTGAACGGCGACTGGACGCCTATGAGTTCGTTCGGCGGCAGGTGGGAAGCGGCAGGCAGGCGTTCGTGGTCTGCCCGCTCATCGAGGAGTCGGAGGTTTTGCAGACGCGGGCCGCCACAACGGAGTTCCACCGCCTGTCCACCGAGGTGTTCCCGGACCTCACGCTTGGCCTGTTGCACGGCCGGTTGCCGCTTCGAGAAAAGGAGGAGGTCATGGGCCGCTTCCAGCGCGGCGAGCTGGACGTGCTAGTCTCCACGCCCGTTGTGGAGGTGGGCATAGACAACCGGAACGCCAGCGTCATCCTCATCGATGGGGCGGACCGGTTCGGGCTGGCGCAGCTGCACCAGTTCCGCGGCCGCGTGGGCCGCGGTGAGCACGCGAGTTACTGCATGCTCATGTCGGACTACCCCTCGGCCGAGGCGAAGGAGCGTCTAGACGTCATGGAACAGGTGTCAAACGGCTTCGCCGTAGCCGAGGAGGACCTGCGGTTCCGCGGCCCGGGCGACTACTTCGGCACACGCCAGAGCGGCCTGCCGGACCTGCGCATGGCGCGCCTGTCCGATCAGGACCTGCTTTCCATGGCGCGTCAGGAAGCCGCAGACCTGCTGCGCGAGGACCCGGCGCTCGAACGACCGGAGCACCGCGCCCTGGCGCAGGAGCTGGCCCGCTTCACCGCCTCGTCTCAGCACGGCGAGATCAGCTAGGCGCCGTTCGACCCGCCGTCCCTGTCGCCGCTGCGGCCCGCTGCGGAGCTCACGAACGACTGGAGCATGCTCGTGAACTCCATAGGAAAGATGAACTTGGTGGCGGGACTGCCTCCCAGCTTGCTCAGAGTGTCGAAGTACTGGAGGCTCATGGTGCGGGCGTCCGCCTCCTGAGCCACCGAGTTGATCCTGTCCAGAGCCGTGCTGAAGCCGTCCGCGCGCAGGATGGCTGCCTGCTGGTCGCCCTCGGCGTTCAGTATCTCCGACTGACGCGAGCCCTCGGCGAGCAGGATGGCGGCCTGCTTCTCGCCCTCCGCGCGGTTGATGGCAGCCTGCCTCGCGCCCTCCGACTCGGTGATCTCGGCAGTCTTGATGGCCGCGGCGGACTTCTCCCGCTCCATAGCGGCCTTCACGCCGGGCGGCGGGTCGATCTCGTTGATCTCCACCTGGCTCACCTTGATGCCCCAGCGACCCGTGACCTCGTCCATCCTCACCTGAAGCTGGTCGCGAATCTTCTCGCGTTCTGAGAGCGCCTCCGAGAGCGTGGTGGCTCCTATCACCGCCCTGAGCGTTGCGAAGGACAGGTTGATAGTGGCCACGCGGTAGTTCTCGATATCCACGACGGCCTTGCGCACCTCTTCGCCGTCCGCCAGCACGCGATAGTAGATCACGAAGTCCATGTCCACCACCACGTTGTCGGAGGTGATGTACTTCTGCGTGGGCACCCTGTCCACCTGCTCCCGCAGGTCAACCTTGTAGGGCTGGTCCACAAACGGGATCACGATCCTGAGGCCGGGGCCTCGCACGTCCAGAAACTTGCCCCATCGCAGCACAACCATGCGCTCGTACTGCCTGACAATCCGCCAGAATACCATGACGTTCCTCCTCTACTCTCTCAGCTTTGACACACGGAGGGCCAGTCCCTCCATGCCCACCACACGTACCCGCTCGCCGGCGCCAATCTCCTGATCGTCGTCCGCTACGGCGGTCCACACCTCGCTTGCCAGACGAACCGTGCCCCTCGGCATCAGTCCCGTGACCACGGTGCCAGTCTGCCCAACCATACTATTCTCCACGGACACGTTCGTGTCGTCGCGCTCCCTGATGATGGATGCGACGAACCAGCCACCGCCGCCGAGCAGCAGCGCCGCCATAGCCAGCAACACCCACAGGTTCACGCTAAAGCCCGGGAGGGTTGGCGAAGGCGGGCCGGACGGGTTGAACAGCAGCAGCCCTCCGACAACAAAGCTCACCACCGCGCCTATGCCCAGCAGCCCAACACCCGAAACCTGTATCTCCAGGAACAGCAGCAGCAGCGCCAGGCCCAGGAATGCGAACCCCGCCCAGTTCACCGGCAGGTTGCCCGTGGCCACGAAGGCCAGCAACAGGCACATAACACCCACCACGGCAGGCACTATCAGGCCGGGGTTGAACAGCTCTATCACAAGACCAAGACCGCCAAGGGTGATGAGTATGAAGTACACGTTGGGATCCGACAGGAACAGGACGAAACGCTCCGCCAGAGTCAGGTCCAGCCGTCGAGGCTCCAGGCCCTCCGTGTCCAGGGTCACGGACCCGCCGGGCGTCTCGACTGTCATGCCGTGGAGCTGGTCAAGCACATCGTCCAGGTCGTCCGCCGTGAAGTCGACGATGTCCAGCGCGACGGCCTCTTGCGAGCTGTAGGCGACGGCCTCGAGCACGGTTGCCTCAAGCGCCTCGCTGTTGCGGCCCCGCTTCTCGGCGATGTCCCGCATGAGCGCGGCTGCGTCCTCGGTAGCCTTGCTTTTGATGGTCTCCGGCAGCTCCTCGCCGCCTGCGCCCACGGGGCTCGCCGCGCCGATGTTGGTGCCGGGCGCCATGACTGCAACGTGGGCCGCAGCGGTGATGAAGGTGCCCGCGGACGCCGCGTGTGCCCCTCCGGGCGCCACGTAGACGACGGACGGCACGTCGGACTCCAGCAGGGCCGTCACCATGTCACGCGTGGAGTCCAGGAAGCCCCCGGGCGTATCCAGCCTCACGATGATCAGCTCTGCGCCGTCATCCGCGGCCTGCTCCACAGCCCGCTCAAGGTAGCCGGCAATCGTGGGGTTGATGACCTCGTCGATCTCGGCGTAGACGTAGTGCCTGGACTGACCCGTCGCCGCGCCCGTGAGGCCAAGCAGGAGCGCCGCCAGAGACAGCACCAGCACGGCGAGCCGTAGTGCCGGCCCAACAGTAGCCGTGGGCGCGTCCGACCTTGCCGTCCTGCCGCCGCTTCCAACGCGCTTCCGACCCGGATTGAGCAAGATGCACCCCCAACCTCCATTATGGGCGCAACGCTCCGAGCGGTCAACGCGCGGGGAGTACTGCTACACGTGTCACGCCGGTCTGTACACCAGCTTCACTACCCCATCCGCGTACACGCGGGAGTCCACAAGACGCAGCGAGGACATACCACCATCCATGAACAGAGGGATGCCGTCGCCAAGGAGCACGGGCATCACGTAGATCTCGTACAGGTCAATCGCGCCGAGCTCACGAACGGCGTCTATACACTTAGGCCCGCCGAGGAGCCAGACATCGCCTTGCGGGGTCGTGCTCCTGAGGTGCTCCGCAAGCGCTGCGACGCCATCCGGCCAGGCGACGGTCTGTGGAGGAAGGTCCTCTATCGGTCGCGACGTAAGTACGTATGTGTCGATGCCGGAGTATGGCCAGGGGCCGAATCCAAGTACCTGGTCGAAGGTCTTGCGGCCAATGACGATAGCATCTATCTGCTGGAGGAACTGATCGTAGCCGTAGCCCTCCGGGTCGTGAAAGGCGTCCAGCCAGTCTACGCTTCCGTCGGCGCTGGCCACGAAACCGTCAAGGCTGGCCGCGATGTACACACGGAACTCCATGACAGCATCCGGAAGCGCCGGTTGGGCCGAGGGGCCGTGAAGGTCCCTACCGCTTGGTGTACTGCGGAGCCCTTCGGGCGCGCTTGAGGCCGTACTTCTTGCTCTCCTTGATCCGCGAGTCGCGGGTCAGGAGGCCGCGCTGCTTGAGCACCGGCCGCAGGGCGTCGTCGGCGCGCAGGAGGGCGCGGGCTATGCCGTGGCGCAGCGCGCTCGCTTGGCTCACCACGCCGCCGCCGTGGATCTTGACCACCACGCCGTACCGGTTCTGGCTCTCGGTGACTCGGAGCGGCTCCGTGATGGTGGAGCGCCACGCCGGGAGGGGAAAGAACTCCTCCAGCGTCTTCTCGTTCACGGTGAACCCGCCGCCTCCGGGGTACAGCCTGACCTGCGCCACGGACGTCTTCCTCTTGCCAGTCCCGTAGTAGTATTGCTGCTGCTCCGTCATGGCGGCTCCCTACTTCTTCTCCTCGCTGTTTTCCGACTCGGCGACCGGCTCGTCTTCCGTCGCTTCTGCCTCAGGCGCTTCCTCTGCGACCTCGGCAACCTGCTCCTCGGTCACTTCCGCGACCGGCGGCTCCTCTGCGGTCTCTGCGACAGGCTCCTCAGCCACCTCTGCCTCAGGTGCCTCCTCGGCGACCGGTTCATCGGTCACATCCGCCTCAGGCGCCTCCTCCGCAACCTCTGCGACAGGCTCCTCAGCCACCTCTGCCGCAGGTGCTTCCTCTACGGTCTCTGCAACCGGCTCCTCAGCCACTTCCGCGGCCGGAGCCTCCTCTGCCGACTCGACGACGACTTCCTCGGTAACGTCCGCGACCGGCTCTACCTCTGCCACCGCAGCAGCCCGCTCCCTTGCTGCAGGTCGCTCCACTGGTGCGACCACGATCTCCTCGGCCGCCATGTCCTTGACCTGCGCGCCATGAGGATGCGTGTCGCCCGCGTAAACCTTCAGCCTTCGCAGCATCTGGCGTCCCAGCGTGGTCTTGGGGAGCATTCCCCATACGGCCTCGCGGATCACGCGGTCCGGGTGGTTGTCCAGCACCTTGGACAGCGGGGTCTCCTTCAGCGCGCCGGGATAGTGGCTGTGCCTGCGGTACATCTTCTGGGCCAGCTTGGCGCCGGTCACCTTCACCCGTGAGGCGTTGACCACCACAACATAGTCGCCAGTGAGGATGTGGCGGGCGTAGATGGGCTTGTGCTTCCCCTGCAGCAGTGTGCTGATCTCCGTGGCCAGCCGTCCAAGCACCACGTCCGTGGCGTCGAACACGTGCCAGCGGGACTCAACGTCGGCCGGTCTTGTCGAATATGTCCTAGCGGTCTTCATCGCGCCCTTGCCTCCAGCAGCTCGGCCTCCCGCTCATTCGCGGCATCCTGCGACCGGAACAGCGGCGTAATGTAGTTCACTCTCATCAGCGTCAGCCCCGCCGCGGGCAGCGTCAGTTCGGCGGCCCCGAGCCTTCCGCTTTCCGCCAGCGACCGGAATCCGTCGACGTCCATCCGGCCAAGGCCAACCTCCAGCAATGCGCCTGCGGTCCGGCGCAACTGCTGCCTTAGGAAGCCGTTGGCCTCCATGTCAAGGAGCACCAGATCGCCCCTGCGCGTCACGCTGCACCTGTACACGATCCGTCTCGTGCCGCTTCTGCCTTCCGGCATCGACGCCGCGAAGGGCGCGAAGTTCATCTCGCCCTCCAGGAGCGACGCAGCGCGATTCATCGCCTCAGCGTCAAGCGGCTGCCTGACGTGATGCACGAGGCCACGCAGCACGGGCGAGGGCGCTGGGCTGTTCAGGACGCGGTAGCGGTACTCCCTGCCCACGGCCCACCTTCTCGGATCGAAGTCAGGGCTGACCTCACACACCTCTCGAACGGCAACGTCGTCCGGGAGGTGGTGATTGAGCGCCTGCAGGAAGACGTCCGGCGAGTGGCTTGAATGCGTGTCGAAGGCGATCACCTGCCCCAGCGCGTGCACGCCCGCGTCCGTACGGCCTGCGCCGCGCACGCGAGCACTTTCGCCGGTGAGGCGGCGTATCGCCTCCTCCAGCGTGCCCTGTACGCTGCAAGCGTTGCGTTGCGCCTGGAAGCCGTGGAACGCACGACCGTCGTACTCCACCAGCATTGCCAGCCGCCGCGCATCGCCGGTCCCAGCGCTTGCGCCCAGTGCGAGCGTACTGCTCATGCCACAAGCTCCAGCAGCGCCATAGAAGCGCCGTCGCCCTTGCGCGGCTCCAGCTTGATCAGCCTGGTGTAGCCGCCCTCGCGGGTGGCATACCGCTCGGCCAGCTCGTCGAACACCTTGCGCACCATACGCTCGTCGGTGACGAATGTGAGCGCTTGGCGGCGGTGGCTCAGGGACTGCTTCTTGCCCAGCGTGATGACCTTCTCCACCAGGCCCTGCACCTCCTTCGCCTTGGCCTCCGTTGTGCGGATGCGCTCGTGGCGGATGAGGTCGGTCACCTGCGTGCGGAACATCAGCATGCGCTGTCCCGTGGGCCGGCTTAGTTTTCGCCCGGATACTCCGTGTCTCATGCTCCCTCTACCGTGGCGGCCTCAACCATGGACTCGTCTTCCTCCTCCAGGTCAACGGCGTCTTCCTGCGGCTCAGCGGCATCGTCGGACGGTTCATCCTCGTCCTTGAGGAAGCCCATCTCCCTGAGCCTGGCGTTCAGCTCGTCCAGGGACTTGGCGCCGAAGTTGCGAATCTTGAGAAGCTCCGCCTCCTCTATACCGAGCACCTGGCCAACCTTGTTGATGTTGCTCCGCTTGAGGCAATTCAGAGTGCGGGAAGAGAGGTCCAGCTTCTCGATAGGCGTGTTGTACTGCTCCATCGGGATGGTAGCGGCGAACGACGGCCTGTCGGCCGTACCCTCGCCGGCCTTGTCCGCGTTGGCAAAGAGGAAGAACTTCTCCATGAGAAGCTCGGCGCCCTTCTTCACAGCCTCCACCGGGCTCACGGTGCCGTCCGTCCACACGTCCAAGATGAGGCGCTCGTAGTTGGTGACCTGACCCACGCGAGTGCTCTCCACCACGTAGTTGACCTTGCGCACGGGACTGAAGATGGCGTCGACGGGCAGCACGCCTATCGCCAGGCCCTCCACGCGGCCGGCGGGGACATACCCCTTGCCCTGCTCCACGTTGAACTCGACGGACAGGTGTCCCTCATCCGACTCCATGGTGGCCAGGTGGAGCTCCGGATTGACGATCTCGAAGTCCGCGGGCACGCTGATGTCGGCGGCGGTGACAGGTCCCTCTCGTGCGATGTCCAGGCGCAGCTTGCCGGGCCGGTCCGCCAGCGACTTCAGGCGGATCGCCTTGACGTTGACCAGGAATTCAGTCACGTCCTCTTTCATGTGGGGAATGGTGGAGAACTCGTGGAGGACTCCTTCCAGCTTCACCCAGGTGACCGCCGTGCCCGGAATCGAGGTGAGGAGCGCCCTGCGCATGGGGTTGCCCAGGGTGATCCCATAGCCCGGCTCCAGGGGTTCCACGGAGAACTTCCCGTAGCCGTCCTGGCTCTCCAGCACCCGTATCTCGGGCTTTGGAGCTTCGTCCAGAATCACACCTATGTACACCATGTGAGTATCTCCTCTGCGCTATCTGGAGTAGTGCTCTACCACCAGCCTAACGTCAATCCCTGTGTCAATTTCGTCCGGCTCCGGGGCGGAAACCACGCGCCCGGCCATGTGCTCCACGTCAAGGCTCAGCCAAGTCGGAAGCGGGCGCCTCGGTATGTCCTCAGTCATCAGGGCGTATATGCCGGTCTCCCTGCTGGACTCCTTCCAGCCCACCACGTCGTCCACCTTGACCCGGTAGGACGGAATGTCCACCTTCCGGCCGTTGACCATTATGTGGCCGTGCCTGACGATCTGCCTCGCCTGGCTGCGTGAGTCGGCGAAGTTGAGCCGGTACGCCACGTTGTCCAGTCGCTCCTCCAGCAGCTGGAGCAGATGCAGGCCGGTCATGCCGGGCCTGCGCTGCGCCTCCGCGAAGTACTTGCGGAACTGCTTCTCCATGACGCCGTAGATCTGGCGGGCCTTCTGCTTCTCTCTCAGCTGAACGCCCCAGTCGGACGTGCGCCGCCTTCGGAGCGTCTGAGTCCCGGGAGGCTTCCTGCGCTTGTCCACAGCGCATCGGGGCGTGTAGCAGCGCTCCCCCTTGAGAAACAGCTTCACCCCGGCGCGGCGGCAAAGCCTGCATACGGCGTCCGTGTATCTGGCCATGTCTTCTCCCCCAAGCTCCTCAAGCGCCCTGCCGGCGCGGCCTCGATGCGACCGCTCCCGATATGGGCGTCTTCCGGCCCTAGACCCTCCTGCCCTTCGGAGGCCTGCAGCCGTTGTGCGGTATAGGCGTAACGTCCTTTATGGTTGTGATGTAGAGTCCCGCGCTCTGCAGCGAGCGGATTGCCACCTCGCGCCCTGAACCCGGACCCTTCACGAACACCTCCACCTGCCTCAGACCGTGCTCCATTGCGCGCCGCGCCGCGGCCTCCGCCGCGCGTTGCGCCGAGAATGCGGTGCCCTTGCGAGAGCCGCGGAATCCGGCCGTGCCGGAGCTGCCCCACGCCAGGACGTTGCCTTGGAGATCCGTCAGGCTGACTATGGTGTTGTTGAAGGTGGACTGGATGAAGACCTTCCCCTGGGGAACGAACTTCCTCTCCCGCCTTCTGGTCCTGGGTCTGCGTCTGGTGGTCATTATCTCTTGCTACCTCCTGGTTCCAGCGCGCCTGCGGCCGGCCACGGTCTTGCGGGCGCCCCGCTTGGTGCGAGCGTTGGTCCTGGTGCGCTGACCCCGCACCGGCAGGCCGCGCCGGTGGCGCAGGCCGCGGTACGAGCCGATGTCGATCAGGCGACGAATGTTGCCGTTCACCTCGCGGCGCAGGTCGCCCTCTACCTGGTACTCGCGGTCGATGGTCTCGCGTATGCGGGCCAGCTCATCATCGCTCAGGTCGCGGACGCGCGGGTTGCCCTCCACGCGGGCCTTCGTAACGACCTCCCGCGCGATCATGGGGCCAACGCCGTATATACGGCGCAGCGAGTAGTCCAGCCGCTGTCCGTCCGGTATGTCTATTCCGGCAACTCTGGCCATGCTTCTGCCTCGCTTCCTATCCCTGTCTCTGCCTGTGCTTGGGATTCTCGCAGATAACCCTGACGATCCGCTGCCTGCGGATCACCTTGCACTTTTCGCATCTTGCCTTCACTGAGGCTTGAACCTTCATCACTCCTCCGCATTCACTTGAAGCGGTACGTTATCCGGCCCCGCGTAAGGTCGTATGGCGACAGCTCAACCAGAACCCTGTCGCCCGGGAGCACCCGGATGAAGTGCACCCTTATCTTGCCGGAGGCATGGGCCAGTATTCGATGGCCGTTTGCCAGGTCCACCCAAAACATGGCGTTGGGCAGAGACTGGGCCACCGTTCCTTCCACCTCCAGGCCCGGCTTCTTAGGCATATTCTCTAGCAGCCCACCTTCCGGTTCGCGCACACGCTGAAAAATACATTATAGCCGAGTGAGCACCTCCGCATCACCCTCCGTGATGAGCAGTGTCTTCTCGAAGTGGGCGGACATGCTGCCGTCGGCCGTGACCACCGTCCAGTTGTCGGCCAGCACCTTCGTCCTCCAGCCGCCCACGTTCACCATCGGCTCGATGGCAATGACCATTCCCTTCCTGAGCAGCGTCCCGGAGCCGGGCGTGCCAAAGTTCGGCACCTGCGGATCCTCGTGCAGGGCGCGGCCTATTCCATGGCCCACGTACTCGCGCACTATGGAGTAGCCCCTGCCCTCCACGAACGACTGCACGGCCCAGCCGATATCGCCGACGCGAGCGCCGTGTGTGGCGGCGGCGATGCCGCGGTCAAGCGCCTCGCGCGTCACGTCCATCAGCTCCTGGCACTCGGATGATATGTCCCCGACACCGACGGTTACCGCGGAGTCGCCGTGGAACCCGTCCACCACCGCTCCGCAGTCGATGCTGACCATGTCGCCGTCGCGCAGGACGCGCTTTCCGGGAATGCCGTGGACAATCTCCTCGTTGACCGAAACGCAGACAGTTCGCGGGAAGCCGAGGTAGCCCAGGAACGACGGCTTCGCTCCCTGAGCGCGTATCTCCGCCGACGCAATGTCGTCGAGGTCCGCGGTGGTCATGCCCGGCCTGATTGCCTTCATCATCGAGTCAAGCGCCTTGGCCACGACCCAGCCGGCCCGGCGCATGGACTCGATCTCCCTGGGAGACTTCAAGGTTATGCCCCTGTCTCCGATGGTCGGGCCCGCGAATAGTGTTTCTCTTTCCGTGCTCATTACTAAGACCTACGAGACCGCCCTCAGCAGTGACTCCCGCACCTCGTCGATTGTTCCCTCGCCGTCCACGTCCACGAAGCCGCTGGCCCCGCTGTAGTAGTCGATCAGCGGCGCAGTCTGCTCTGCGAACACGCGAATTCGGCGGCTGACCGCCTCCGAAGCGTCGTCCTCACGCTGGTACAGCTCTCCATCGCAATCGTCACACTCGCCCTCATTCTCCGGCGGTGAGTTCAGCTCGTGATACGGCCTCTGGCAGGCGCGGCAGATCCACCGGCCGCCCAGTCTGGCCACGAGCTCCTCCTCGGACACGCGGATGTTCACCACCCGGTCGATGGACTCGCCGCGCCTTTCTAGAGCTGCTGCAAGGGCCTGCGCCTGCTCCACGGTGCGGGGAAAGCCGTCCAGTACGTAGCCTCCGCTTGCGTCCGCCCGCCCGATGCGCTCCTCTATCATGCCGATGATCAGGTCGTCCGGGACCAGCAGACCCTGCTGCATGTAGGAGCGGGCCGTGTTGCCCAGCTCCGTGTTGCGCTCCTGGTTGTCGCGCAGCAGGTCGCCGGAGGAGATATGAACAATCCCCAACGACTCCGACATGGTCTTGGCCTGTGTGCCCTTGCCCGCTCCCGGCGGGCCCAGTAGTATGACGCGCATTGGTAATCTTCCCTACTTGATGAATCCCTCGTAGTTTCGCATGAGGAGCTGCGCCTCAAGCTGCCTCATGGTATCAAGTGCAACTCCCACCATGATCAGCAGGCTGATGGACGGCAACTGAAGCGCTCGGATGTTGGTGGCCAGCGTGGCTATGTACGGGATCACCGCAACCACGCCCAGGAACAGCGCGCCTCCCCACGTCACCCGCACGATGATCCGGTTCAGGTACTCCTCGGTGGAGCGCCCCGGCCGGATGCCGGGTATGAACCCGCCGTTTCGCTGCAGGCTGTCCGCCAGGTTCTGCTGCCGGAATACGATGAGCGCGTAGAAGAAGGTGAACGCCACCACCAGCAGGAAGCTGAAGAAGTAGTAGAAGAACCCCGTGGGGTCGAACAGGCGCTGCACGAAGTCGGCCGCCCGGCTCATGAAGGAGGCGCTTGCCGGGTCTATGAAGTAGCTGGCGACCACGCCCGGGAATATCATGATGGAGAAGGCGAATATCAGCGGAATCATGCCCGCCGAGTTCACCTTGATGGGCAGGTGCGTTGCCCCGCCCTGGCGGTACATCCGCCCGCCGCGGAACACGGCCCGGCCGTACTGCACGGGTATGCGCCTCTCGGCCTCCGTGAACATCACAATCAGGTACACCATCAGCACGCCGATGACCACCAGCAGACCGAGGCCGGCCACGTTGTCCCTCTCCAGAAAGCCCTGACCGATGATCTGCGGCAATGTGGCAACTATGCCGGCGAAGATGATGATGGAGATGCCGTTTCCGATACCCTTCTCCGTTATCAGCTCTCCTATCCAGACCAGGAACACTGAGCCCGCCGTCATCGTGATGATGATCGACATCGTGGGCAGCAGGTCCTCGCCGGAAGCGCCGATACCGCTGATGGCGCCGCCCTGCTGCAGCAGCGTCAGCTGACCGAAGGCCTGCAGCGCTGCGATCGGCACCATGAAGTAGTGGGTCAGCTGATTGATGCGCTGCCGGCCCGCCTCGCCCTCGCGGCTGAGCTCCTTCAGCTGCGGAAACACGGGAACCATAAGCTGCATGATGATGGACGCGGTGATGTACGGGAACACGCCCAGCGCGACCACGCTCAGGCTCCGCAGCGCGCCGCCGCTGAACACATCGAGGAATCCAAACAGGTCGTTCTGGCGGAAGAAGTCGGCCAGCGCCTCCCTCTCCACGCCCGGCACCGGCACCTGCGCCAGAAAGCGGAAGATGACCAGCATGGCGAACACGAACAGGAGCCGTGCCCTCAGCTCCGGCACCCGCATGGCGTCGATAACTGCCTGGAGGAGCCGGGGAGTCCCCTGCTCGGTCCTGGCGGCCTGTCTCATCATGTCGCGATCTCCACTGCCGCGCCGCCCGCGGCTTCGATCTTGCGTCGCGCCTCGCTGGAGAAGCGGTGCGCCGACACCGTGAGCGCGCGGTCAATCTCACCGCGGCCCAATACCTTCACGGGGGTACCACGGCCCCTGACCAGCCTGGCGTCACGCATGGCCTGCGGCGTGACCTCGGCGTTGCCGTCGAACCGGGCCACAAGCTCGTCCACGTTGACCGTCGCGTATTCCACGCGGAAGATGTTGGTGAAGCCGCGCTGGGTGGGCAGACGCTTCATGAGCGGCAGCTGGCCACCCTCGAAGCTGGGGCGCACGCCGCCGCCGGAGCGGGACTTCTGACCCTTCATACCGCGGCCCGAGTAGGTGCCCTTGCTGGCGTTGCCCCGCCCAACCCGCTTGCGAGCGCGGCGGGCGCCCCTGGGCGCTCTCAGCTCGTCCAGTCTCATTCTTCCTCCCGCGTGACCTGCACCAGGTGCCTGACCTTGTGCACCATGCCCATCACCACCGGGCTGTCCTCGCGCTCAACCTCCTGGTTGAGACGCCGGAGTCCCAGGGCGCGGATCACCCGACCCTGCTCCTTCGGGTAGCCGATAGCGCTCTTCTTCCACGTTATGCGTATCTTGCTCACTACTCGGTTCCTAGTTCAATGGTCCGCCGGACGTCACTCCGCGGGCAGAGGCTCGCCCTTTCTCAGTGCGATTTCGCGCTCCGGGTCCTTCAGCCGCGTCAGCCCGTCGATTGTGGCTCTCACCACGTTGATCGCGTTGGCGCTCCCCAGGGACTTGGTGAGAATGTCGCGGATGCCCGCCGACTCCACCACGGCTCGCACGGCGCCTCCGGCAATCACTCCCGTGCCGGACGGCGCGGGCTTGAGAAGCACGGACGAGGCGCAGTGATTGGCCATAATCTGGTGCGGTATGGTCGTTCCCCTGAGAGGGACGCTGACCAGGTTCTTGCGGGCGATGGTTGCACCCTTCCGGACGGCGTCCGGGACGGCGTACGCCTTGCCAAGGCCCATGCCCACGCGGCCCTCTCCGTCGCCTACCACTACCATAACGCTGAACCCGCGGCGCCTGCCGCCCTTGACCACCTTGGTCACGCGGCGTATCTTGACCACCCGCTCGGTGAGCTGCTGCTCTGACGGGTCACCTCGCCCGCGTCCGTCAAACGAAAGCGTCATCAGAACTCCAGTCCGGCCTCGCGCGCGGCCTCGGCGAACGCCTTGACCCGGCCGTGGTACTTGTATCCTCCCTTGTCGAACACCACCTGCGCTATGCCCTTCTCCCTTGCCCTGCGGGCCACCAACGCGCCAACCATAGTGGACACCGAGGACTTGGGCTGCGAGTCCTTGCCCGCCTTGATCTCGGCGTCCAGGCTGGAAGCGGCCGCCAGCGTGTGCCCTTCGGAGTCGTCTATGACCTGCGCGTAGATGTGGTTCAGGCTGCGGAACAAGGCGAGGCGCGGCCTCTGAGTCGTGCCCTCCAGCTTCCGCCTGGTCCGCCTGTGACGGACTACGCGCATGCTCCTCGAGTTTTTCACCACTGCCATGACTATGCCCTTCTCCCCGCAGCCTTGCCCGGCTTGAGGCGAACTCTCTCGCCGGCGTATCGAATGCCCTTGCCAGTGTAGGCGTTGGGCTTGCGGACGCGCCTGATGCGCGCCGCCATCTCTCCCACCGCCTGCTTGTCCACTCCGTCCACGTGTATGCGGTTGTTGCCCTCCACCACCAGCTCAACGCCGGGCAGTGGCGACATCTCCACGGTGTGGCTGTAACCGACCTGCAGCACGATGCCGTCACCGGCCTGCTGCACACGATAGCCTGCGCCCACCAGCTCCAGCGAGCGTCTGAATCCCTCGCTCACGCCCGTCACCATGTTCGCCAGCAGCGCGCCGGTGAGGCCGTGGAGCGAGCGATGCTCGCGCTCGTCGGAGGGACGCGTCACTCTCAGCACGTCTCCGTCCCTGAGCACGGAGATGTCCGGGTGGAAGGACCTCGTGAGCGTGCCGCGGCTCCCCGCGACCACTACCGTGGCGCCGTCGATGTCCACCTTCACGTCGGATGGTATGGGTATTGGCCTGAGTCCTACTCTAGACATATCACTACCACAGATAGCAGATGAACTCTCCCCCGATGCCGCGGCGCCGGGCCTCCGAACCGGTCATCACTCCCTGGGACGTGGAGATGATGGAGACGCCCATGCCGCCGTAGATGCGGGGTATCTCCTGTGCGCCCACGTACCGGCGAAGCCCCGGCTTGCTCACGCGCCTGAGCCCGGATATGACCGGCACCTTCTTGTTGTCGCGGTACTTCAGGCGCAGCCGCAGGGTGCGCTGCACGCCGCTTCGCAGGATCTCGAAGTCCTCTATGAAGCCCTCGTCCTTCATGATGCGCGCCAACGCCACCTTAGGGTTGGAGCCGGGCACAAGCACGGTATCCCGGCGCACCAGGATTGCGTTCCGAATCCTGGTCAGCATGTCCGCTATGGGATCGGTAAGGTTCATGCGACTACCAGCTTGCCTTTCTGATTCCCGTTATCTCGCCCCGCAGCGCCAGGGTGCGGAAGCATATCCTGCACAGTCCAAAGTGGCGGATGTAGGCCCGCGGCCTGCCGCAGAGGTTGCAGCGGTTGTGCTGCCTGACCGCGTACTTCTTGGGCTTGCGCCACTTGGCTATCTGGGACGTCTTTGCCAACTCAATCCTTCCTTGCGCTGTGTCACGGCGCGCCTAGGCGGCGCCGTCTCCTCCCGGTCCTGTCTGCTCGCGGGTAAATGGCATGCCCATCAGGTCCAGCAGGCGCATGGCCTCCCGGTCCGTGTTGGCCGTGGTCACGATCGACACCTGCAGGCTCCGTATCCGGTCTATCTGGCCGTAGTCTATCTCCGGGAATATCACCTGCTCGCGGATGCCCAGAGAGTAATTTCCGCGCCCGTCGAACGCCCTGCGCGACACGCCGCGGAAGTCTCGTATGCGTGGCAGGGATGCGTTCACGAGCCTGTCCATGAACTCATACATGCGGTTGCCCCTCAGGGTCACCGCCACTCCTATGGGGTCGCCTTCCCGCAGCTTGAAGCCGGAGATCGACCGCTTGGCGCGGGTGACCACGGGCTTCTGGCCGGTGATGAGCGAGAGGTCTCTTGTGACACTCTCCATGGCGCGCGGGTTGGTCTTGGTCTCTCCAAGACCAACGTTTAGCACCACCTTCTCAAGTCTTGGTATCTGCATCACGTTGCCGTAGCCGAACTCCTGGTGCAGTGTTCCCTTGACGCTTGCGCGGTATCGCTCCAGCAGGCGGGGCAGTCGCTTGGCGGGCGCCTCGGTCTCCGGCTCAGGGGCCGGCGCTGCCTCTGCCGCGGGCTCCTCCGCGGTCGCAGCCTCCGGGGCAGCCCTGCGCCTCGTGGTGCGCGTTCGTCGCGCCGGCGCTGGCTCAGCCGCCTCCACTGTCTCAGCAACCGGAGTCTCCGCCGCGGGTGCCTCCGCAGCAGGCGTCTCTGCCGCTGTGCTGGAACGCCGGGCGCGCGTGCGGCGGGCCGGAGCCGCCTCTGCCGTCTCCGCGGCCGGAGCCTCGGCAGCGGGCGTCTCGGCTGTCTCGGTTGCGCGAGGACGCCGGGCGCGCGTTCGACGCGCCGGCGCGGGCGAAGGCTCCTCGGAAGCCGGAGCCTCGGCCTGTGCCGATTCGGCGGCCGGGGTCTCAGCGGCCCTAGTGCGCCTGGCTCGCGGCCTGCGGGCCGGCGCCTCCGGGGTCGGCTCGGCCGCGGACGCGGCGGCGTCTTCCGTCGTCGCCTCCGTGGCTTCCGGCGCCTTTTCGTCCTCTAGTCTATCACTTCCCCGCATGCGTTGCACACCCTGACCTTCCTGTTGTCCTCAACGAACCTGTGGCCCACCCTGACTGCGCGATCGCAGTGCGTGCACACCAGCATCACCTTGGAGGACTTGAACGGCGCCTCCTGCTGGACTATGCCGGCCTGCCGCACGTTGGGGCGTGGCCTAATGTGTCGCTTTATCATGTTGGCGCCTTCCACAACCACCATGTCCTGCTTGGGGAAAATGTTCTGCACCTTCCCTCGCTTTCCCTTGTCCTTGCCAACGATGATCTGCACCGTGTCCTCGCGCCGCAGCTTCATCACAGCACCTCCGGCGCCAGGGATACGATGCGCATGAAAGCCTTGTCCCTCAGCTCACGGGCCACCGGGCCGAATATGCGAGTGCCGCGGGGGTTCATGCTCTCCGTGAGCACCACCGCCGCGTTCTCGTCGAAGCGTATGTAGGAGCCGTCCGGGCGCCTGTGGGGAGCGGCCGTGCGAACAACGACGGCCCGGACCACCTCGCCCTTCTTGACGGCGGCGGCCGGCACCGCTTCCTTGACCGACGCCACGATCACGTCGCCGACGCGTGCGTACCGCCTGCGCGTGCCGCCGGGCACGTTGATGCACATGACCACCTTGGCCCCCGAGTTATCGGCCACTGTCAGGCGGGAAAACACCTGTATCACGGCCGTTCCTCCTCTTCAGCTTCGCTCATTGGCTCCTCATCGTCCGCTTCCGGCTCGTCCTCCAGCACGGCCCCCTCGTCCACAGTAGCCTCGGCGGCCAATTCTGCCTCGGTGCTTCCGTCGTCCTCGTCGGACTCCAGCTGTGGCATGTCCTCCACCTTCACGCCGGCAGCGGCGTCTCCGGCGGTGAGGACGCTTGTGACCCTCCACCGCTTGGTGCGCGATAGCGGCCGCGTCTCCATGATATTCACCACGTCACCGATACTGCACCTGTTGTCCTCGTCGTGCGCGTGGAACTTGGTGACGCGCTTGACGGACTTGCCGTATAGCGGATGCCTCTGCCTCCACTCCACGGCGACGACAACAGTCTTGTCCATCTTGTCGCTCACCACCCGGCCGACCCGGATCTTCCTCCGTCCTCTCACCATCTCACTTCTCCCTGATTCCGCGCTGTCGCATCACGGTCTTCAGCTGCGCGATGGTCTTGCGAGCATTTCGCAGCTCCTGGGGGTTGTTGAGCTGGCGCGTGCTCAGGCGGAACCGGACGTTCATCATCTCTCTGTATGCGCCGTCCAGCTCCGTGTACAGCTGGTCGTCCGTGAGTGTCCGTATCGCCGCGATGTCCATCAGTTTGCGTCCTGCTCATCGGCCTGCTGGCCGTCGCCTCTCACTATCATTGCTGTGCTGACGGGCAGCTTCTGCGAGGCCAGCCTGAGGGCCTCCTGCGCCATCTCCTGCCGGATGCCGGCCACCTCGAAAAGGACGCGGCCGGGCCGTACAACCGCCACCCAGCGGTCCACGCTGCCCTTCCCGCTGCCCATGCGCGTCTCCGCCGGCTTGGACGTGACGGGCTTGTCCGGGAAGACGCGGATCCACACCTGCCCGCCCCTGCGGAAGTGGCGCGTGATCGCGCGCCGAGCCGCCTCGATCTGGCGGGCCGTCACCCACGCCGCCGAGGTGGCCTTGAGACCGAAGTCCCCAAAGGCCACTTCGTTGCCCGTCTGGGCCGTGCCTGTGCGGCGGCCTCTATGTACCTTCCGGAACTTGGTTCTCTTCGGCTGCAGCATCCTGTGTCTCCTCCTGGCCTCCCACGGTGACCTCTATCAGCCTCATCTCCTCCGCATCCGCCTCCGGCTCCACCTCCTTGGGCTCCGGCAAGACGTCTCCCAGGTAGACCCACACCTTCACTCCAATGCGCCCCATGGTGGTGCGCGCTTCCGCCAGGCCGTAGTCTATGTTGGCCCTAAGCGTGTGCAGGGGCACTCGGCCCTGCATAACCTTCTCCCTGCGTGCGATTTCAACGCCTCCCAACCGGCCGCTGCATATCACCTTGATGCCAAGCGCTCCGGCCTGCATGGCGCGGGTGACCGACTGGTGCATCGCCCGGCGGAAGGCCACGCGGCGCCCCAGCTGCTCGGCGATACTCATCGCGACCAGCTGGGCGTCCAGCTCCGGCTGACGCACCTCCTGCACGTTCAGCCGCGCCCTCTTGTTCGAAAGCTCCTCCACGGCGCGGCGCACACCCTCGACCCTCTGTCCACCGCGGCCGATTACAATGCCGGGCCTCGCCGAGTAAATGGTGACCACCAGCTCCTGGGGGCCTCTCTCCAGCTCCACCCTGGAAATGCCCGCCTCCGGCAGACGGGTCATAATGGCATTGCGAATGCGCAGGTCCTCCTGAAGCAGGTCGCGGTATTGCGTGGGCCTGGCCGCATACCACTTGGCCTGCCAGTCCTTGATCACTCCAAGGCGGAATCCGACCGGGTGAGTCTTCTGACCCATCAGGCCACCTCCTCGTCTACCACAACGGTTACGTGGCTGGTGCGCTTGAGGATGCGGCTGGCCCTGCCCCTGGACCTTGCGCGGAACCGGCGCAGGGTGACGCCGGGGTCGGCATGGATGGCCACTATCCTGAGATCGCCCTGCGACATGTAGTTGTTGTTCTCGGCGTTGTTGGCGGCGGACTTCACCACCTTGGCAACCTCTCTGGCCGCCGGCGTGGGCAGGACGCCCAGCACCTCCAGGGCGCGATCAACCTTCTCCCCTCGCACGGTGCTCAGCACTCTGCGTATCTTCTTGGGGGAGACGGTGATGTTCTTTGCCACGGCTCTGACCGCCATTGCTCGCCCCTACCTTCTCACCTGTGTTGTGCGCTCGGACTTGGAGGAATGGCCCCTGAAGGTTCGCGTGGGCGCGAACTCGCCCAGCCGGTGGCCCACCATGTTCTCAGTGACGAAGATGGGGATGTGCCTGCGCCCGTCGTGAACGGCAATGGTCATGCCAACCATATCCGGCATGATCATCGACGCCCTCGACCACGTCCTGATGATGGCTTTGACCCCGCTCCTCTGCAGGGCCTCCACCTTCTTCATCAGCTTCGGGTGCACGTACGGCCCCTTCTTGATCGATCTGGACATGCCTTGCTCCTACCTCCTGCGCCTCACTATCATGCTGCTGTCTTTGCTGCGCCGTCGAGTCCGGCGTCCAAGGGCCGGCTTGCCCCACGGCGTCTTTGGCCCCGGCATGCCTATGCCGGACCGACCCTCCCCGCCGCCGTGCGGGTGGTCGCTTGGGTTCATGGCGGCGCCGCGAACCTGGGGCCGGCGCCCGATGTGGCGGTTGCGGCCTGCCTTGCCAAGCTTGGTGTTCTTGTGGTCAACGTTGCCCACCTGGCCCAGCGTGGCCATGCACTCAGGGTTCAGCCGGCGAACCTCGCCGGATGGCATCCGAAGCAGCACGTGGCTCTCCTCTCGTGCGAGAACCTGCGCCGACGTGCCGGCTCCCCTCACCATCTTCCCACCACCTCCGGGGCGCATCTCCACGTTGTGGACGGTGCTGCCGGACGGGATGAGGCGAAGCGGCAGGGCATTGCCTACGCTGATGGCCGAGTTGGGACCGGCCTGAATGGTGGCCCCGACGCGCAGGCCGTTGGGCGCCAGGCTGTACCGCTTGTCGCCGTCCGCGTAGAACACGAGGGCGATGCGGGCCGAGCGGTTGGGGTCGTACTCGATTGCGACCACGCGCCCCGGTACGCCTACCTTGTCGCGCTTGAAGTCGATGACGCGCAGCCTCCGCTTGGAGCCTCCGCCCCGGTGACGCACCGTCAGCCGGCCCTGGCTGTTCCGGCCGCCCTTCTTGCGGAGGGGCAGCAACAGCGAGCGCTCAGGCTTCTTCTTGGTAATCTCCTCAAAAGACGGCAGCACGACGCCGCGCCGGCCGGGTGAGGTTGGCTTTACGTTCTTCAGCGGCACTTATGCACCCTCGAAAATCTGTATCTTGTCGCCGGCCTTCAGGCTGACCACAGCCTTCTTCCACGAAGGCCGCCGGGTCATCCTTCTACCGAACCGCTTCCTCTTGCCCTTGACCACGATTACGTTGACGTCCGTCACGTTTACGCTGAACGACCGCTCGACGGCGGACTTGACCTGCGCCTTGTTGGCGCGGGGGTCTACCTCGAATGCGTACTTGTTCTGTC
Organism: Chloroflexota bacterium; assembly: GCA_028877205.1. Classification (GTDB taxonomy): domain Bacteria; phylum Chloroflexota; class Dehalococcoidia; order Lucifugimonadales; family UBA2985; genus JAPPHY01. The sequence goes on from JAPPHY010000011.1 coordinate 173,002, forward strand.
CGTCCTGGAAGATGGTGCTCTTTTCCGTGATGAGCGGCCTGCGGAGGACCTGGAAAACGTGCAGCGTCATGGCCTCACTCCTCCCGCTCCTCTGCCGCATCCTCGCCCGATGTCTCCTCAGCCTCCTCCGCGTCCGGCGCCTCTTCTTCCACGCCGGCCATATCCGTCGCCTCGTCGGCAGCTTCATCCACCGCCGGTTCCGTCTCGGCCTCGATCACAACAGCAGGCATGTCAAGCGCCCACAGCGACTCCGCTCGTCGAACCGCTTCCTCCGTCATCACCACGCGGTCGTGCTGGAGCAGGTCCAGCGCGTTGAGCTGTTGCGCCGGAAGGGTCTTCACCCGCTCCAGGTTCTTCGCCGAGAGCATGACGTCTCGCTGGGGAGCAGAGGTCACTATCAGCGCTGGCGAGGTCACGCCCAAGCTGGACAGCAGCTTCACCATCTCCCTGGTCTTGGCCTGCGACAGCTGTATGTCCTTCACCACCAGCAGCTTCTCGTCGCGAGCCTTCTGCGAGAGGATGCAGCGGATGGCCCCGCGATTCATCTTCTTGGGAATGCGCTGCGTGTAGTCCCGCGGCTGCGGCCCGAACACGATGCCGCCGCCGCGCCACTGGGGCGAGCGCGTGCTGCCCTGTCGCGCGCGGCCCGTATGCTTCTGTCGCCAGGGCTTTGCGCCGCCGCCGGAGACCATGCCGCGGGTCTTGGTGGCGGACGTGCCCTGCCGGGCGTTGGCCATGTGGGACACGGCCACCTGGTGGACCAGCGCCTGGTTCATGGGCACGCCGAACAGCCCATCGCTGACCTCAATCGGGTCGATGGACTTGCCGGTTGTGTCGAGCATCGGCAGCCGCATGACTAGGACTTCCTCCTGGACTCCCGTATCATCACCATGCCGTTCCGGGCTCCCGGGACAGAGCCTTTCACCATAACGAGGTTGCGCTCCGCGTCCACGTGCACAACCTTCAGGTTCATCGCAGTGGTCTTCCGGTCTCCCATGTGGCCCGCCATCTTGGTGCCTTTCCAGACCCTGCCGGGCGATGTGCCCGCGCCCACCGAGCCGGGCGCCCTGCCGCGGTCGGACTGGCCGTGCGTCTTGGGGCCGCCGCCGAAGTTGTGGCGCTTCATGCCGCCGGCAAATCCCTTGCCCTTGGACACGCCCTCAACGTCTACAATGTCGCCGGGCTGGAAGATGGTCACGTCAATTCTCTGGCCCACCTGTGCATCACCCAGCTCGTCCATCCTGAGCTCTCGTAGGTGGCGCATGGGAGCGACGCGCCTCACGTGGCCCGCCTCGGGTTCGTTGAGCTTGCGCGCCTCCTCGTAGCCTATCTGAATGGCCTGGTAGCCGTTGCGCTGCCTGGTCTTCACCTGCGTCACCAAGCAGGGGCCGGCCTCCAGCACACTGACGGCCTCCACCACGCCGTCTTCCATGAAGAGGCGGGTCATGCCCTGCTTTCGTCCCAGTATGCCTTTCATTGGTCTTCCGCCGATGCCTCTAAGTCTTGATGGCGATGTCGACACCCGCAGGCACGCTGAGCCGCGTGAGGGCGTCGATCGTCTTGGGGCTGGGATCAAGTATGTCGATGAGTCGCTTGTGAGACCGCAGCTCGAAGTGCTCCCTCGAGTCCTTGTCGATGTGGGGCGAGCGAATCACGCAGAAGCGCTTGATGGACGTGGGCATGGGCACCGGGCCGGCCACGCCCGCGCCGGTTCGCTCCGCCGCCTCCACGATCTGGGCCGCGGACACGTCCAGCACCTTGTGGTCGAACGCCCTGAGCACTATGCGTATCTTCTGCTGCGGCACGTCTTCCCCCTTACACCCTCACGAGGTCCTGGGCCACGCCCTGCGGCACCTCGTCATAGTGGTCGAACTCCATAGACTGGCTGGCCCGCCCCTGCGTAAGGGAGCGAAGCGTGGTTATGTATCCGAATGTCTCCGCGAGAGGCACATAGGCCCGCACTATCTGCACGCTCTCTTGCCCCTCTATGCTGCGAATGCGCGAGCGGCGTCCGCCCAGGTCGCTGAGCACCTCGCCAAGGAACTCGCCCGGCGTCACAACTTCGATCTCCATGACGGGCTCCAGGAGCACGGCGGACGCCCGCCTCACCCCTTCCTTCACGGCAAGTGAGCCGGCCATCTTGAACGCCATCTCGGAGGAGTCGACCGGGTGGAAGCTGCCGTCCACCAGCGTGACCTTCACGTCCACGATCGGGTATCCGGCCATCACGCCGGTCTCCAGCGCCTCCCGCGCGCCCTTCTCGACCGCGGGGATGAATTCGCGGGGGATGGCAGCGCCCACGATGCGATTCTCAAACTGAACGCCCTGGTTCCGCTCCAGCGGCTCGATCTCCAGCCACACGTGGCCGTACTGGCCGTGACCGCCGGTCTGGCGCACAAACCTGCCCTCCGCGCGGGCCGGACGGGTGATCGCCTCGCGATATGAGACACGCGGCCGCCCTATGTTGGCCGCCACCTGGAACTCCCGCCTCAGGCGCTCCACGAGCACCTCCAGGTGAAGCTCGCCCATGCCGGCCATGATGGTCTGGCCCGTCTCGTCGTCCACGCTCGTGCGGAAGGTGGGATCCTCCTCGGACAGCTTGATGAGGGAGTCGATCAGCTTGTCCTGGTCCATCCTGGACCTCGGCTCGATGGCCACGGATACCACCGGGTCCGGGAAGCGTATCGATTCAAGAACTACGGGCGACCCCTCCGTACAGATGGTGTCGCCCGTGAAAGTGTTCTTCAGTCCCACCGCGGCTGCAATGTTGCCCGCAGATACCACCTCCGTCTCCTCCCTGCGGTTGGCATGCATGCTGAGCACACGGCCCAGTCGCTCGCGCATGCCCTTGGTGGAGTTGTAGACGGAGGCGCCGGACTTGGCCTGGCCGGAGTAGACCCGCAGGTAGACCAGACGGCCAACGTGGGGGTCGGTCATCACCTTGAAGGCAAGAGCGGAGAACGGAGCGTCCTCGTCGGGCTCAACGAGAACTTCTTCGCCGCTCCCGGGACGCGTGCCGCTCATGGCCGACACGTCCAGCGGCGAGGGCAGGTAGTAGCATATGGCGTCCATCAGCAACTGGATGCCCTTGTTTCGCAGGGCGCTGCCGCACAGCACGGGAACAAGAGCATTGCTGATGGTGGCCCTCCGGAGGGCGGCCCGTATCTCCTCCGTGGTGATGGGCTCCTCCTCAAGGTACTTGGTCATGAGAATGTCGTCGGTCTCCGCAACCTTCTCCACCAGCCGGTCGCGGTAGTTGCGCACCTCTTCCAGCATTTCCTGGGGCACCGGCGACTCCTGGGGCACGTAGTTCCCGTTTTCCCCAAACATGAAGGCCGTCTCCTCCAGAAGGTCTACCACTCCCCGGAAAGCGTCCTCCTCACCCACGGGGAGCTGGACAGGCACGGGGTTGGTCTTGAATCGATGCGCGATCATGTCCACGGTGCGATGGAAGCCGGCGCCCACCCTGTCCATCTTGTTGATGAAGCAGATGCGCGGCACGCGGTAGCGGTCGGCCTGGCGCCACACCGTCTCGGACTGCGGCTGAACGCCTGCCACCGCGTCGAATACCACAACGCCGCCGTCCAGGACGCGCAGGCTGCGCTCCACCTCCGCGGTGAAGTCCACGTGGCCAGGCGTGTCGATGATGTTGATGCGGTGGTCACGCCACTCGCAGGTCGTGGCCGCGGCGGTGATGGTGATGCCTCGCTCTCGCTCCTGGGACATCCAGTCCATGACGGTGGTGCCCTGGTCAACGTCGCCCATCTTGTACGTGCGGCCGGAGAAGAAGAGCACCCTCTCAGTGACGGTGGTCTTCCCGGCGTCTATATGAGCAATAAAGCCTATATTCCGTATTCGATCCACGGGAAATCTCTCCAACCCGGAGCGGCAGGCCCGGCTAGTGGCCGACGAGGACGGGCCTCACCAGCGGTAGTGCACGAAGGCCCTGTTGGCTTCTGCCATGCGATGGGTTTCCTCTCTCCTTCTCACTGCTGCTCCCTGCCCCCGGGAAGCCTCCTGTAGCTCCAGGGCCAGCCTCTCCGCCATGGGACGACCCGTCCTGGCGCGGCTTGCCCTAAGGAGCCAACGCATGGCCAGGGATAGTTGCCGGTTGCTCCTGACCTCGATGGGCACCTGATACGTAGCGCCACCAACGCGCCGGGGCTTCACCTCCAGCTGCGGAGTGGCGTTTCTGAGCGCCTGGTTGAAGGTCTCCAGCGGGTCGCGGGAACTCTCCTTCTGTACCAGGTCCAGTGCATCGTAGACGATCCGCTGCGCGACCGACTTCTTGCCCCGCGTCATCACGCGGTTGATGAAGCCCGCGAGGTACACGCTGTTGTACTTCGGGTCGGGGTCGATCTCCCGTCTGGCGGCGCGTCTGCGGCGGGTCATGCTGCTAGCCCCCCGGCCTCTGCGACTGCTTGGTGCCGTACTTGCTCCGGCCTCGCTTGCGGTCCGCCACGCCGGTGCAGTCCAGCGCGCCCCTGACGATGTGATACCGCACGCCGGGCAGGTCCTTGACCCTGCCGCCTCGAATGAGCACCACGGAGTGCTCCTGGAGCGTATGTCCCTCGCCCGGAATGTAGGCCGTGACCTCCATGCCGTTGGCCAGGCGCACGCGGCCCACCTTCCGCAGAGCGGAGTTGGGCTTCTTGGGCGTGACCGTGCGAACCTGCACGCAGACGCCCCGCTTCTGCGGAGAGCCACCCGTGCGCGTCACGCGGTTCTTCAACGAGTTGAAGCCATAGCGAAGTGCCGGGGCCTTGGTCTTCTTGACCACCTTGACCCTTGGCTTCCTCACCAGCTGGTTCACTGTTGGCATGCCCGTACGCTCCTGAGACTAGTTAACCTACGCTCCGGGACTTGCCCTGAGCGCCAAATAGTAAATTTATAGCCACGCAGGGGATTTGTCAACCTCTGCGGCTGGCCACTTGCGCGTTCCTGGTCGGGGTGGGCGGATTTGAACCGCCGACCTCCTGGTCCCAAACCAGGCGCGCTGCCGCTGCGCTACACCCCGCAACCCAATCATAGGTTAGCCCCATCGCGGGGTCAAGCTGGCGCACTCGTGGTATACTACGTGCGCTGAGCGTCGAGAGCGCTCCGCACAGCCGTGCAACCTTTGCGCGGCCATCCTGAGAGAGCGAGGAGGAAGGAGACAGGTACATGGTGAATCATTGGTGGTATCGCCTGGCGATAGCTCCGCTCGCCGGGCTGGGAGGATGGTGGCTGGGAATTCTTGCGGGGAGCCTTACAAACAGCGAGTTGTCGACACTCTGGGGCGCCATAGGCGCAGCAACCGGGGCATTCATCGGAATACTAATCGCTCCTTATCTGGTTCCAGCGCTCCTGTTGCCCTTCGCACCGCTCGGCAGGTCCGTTTCGAGCATCCCGTTTTCGACACTTGTGTCCGGCACGGCCGGCTTGGTGCTGGGCCTGACCATCGCGGCGCTCGTATCGGTGGCATTCTCGCGGCTGCCCGGCTGGCCCGGCGTGGCCGTTCCAATGGCCCTCACAGCCGTCTTCGGCGTCGCGGGCCTGGCCGTGGGAGTGGCACGCGAGCGTGACGTGTCACAGCTGCTGCCCGAGCGGGCGCGGCGCGGCGAAGCCCTCGGCAGGGGATCGCCCAACGGCCGCGTCCTCATGGACACCAGCGCCATCATCGACGGCCGGATCGCCGACATAAGCAAGACCGGCTTTGTGCACGGCGCGATGGTCATTCCCAGGTTCATCCTGGACGAGCTACAGCACGTCGCCGACTCCAGCGACTCGCTGAAGCGGGCCCGCGGACGGCGAGGCCTAGAGATGCTAAACAAGCTGCGCAAGGAGGCCGAGGTCCCCATCCAGATCATGGACGTGGACTATCGGGACGGCTCCGAGGTGGACGGCAAGCTGGTCAGGCTCGCCAAGAACCTCAACGCGCAGATCATGACCACGGACTTCAACCTCAATCGCGTCGCAGAGCTGCAGGGCGTCCGCGTCCTCAACGTCAACGAGCTGGCCAACGCCCTCAAGCCCGTGGTGCTTCCCGGCGAGGAGATGATGGTGCGCATCATCCAGGAGGGCAAGGAGTACGGCCAGGGCGTGGGCTTCCTGGACGACGGCACGATGGTGGTGGTGGAGGGCGGAAGGAAACACATCAACACCCATCTGGACGTGTCGATTACGCGCGTGCTCCAGACCGCCGCCGGCCGCATCATCTTCGCGCAGCCACAGGTAGGCTAGCCGTGGCCCCAGACCCGGCTGTGCCTCTCGCGGGCACGGACGATGCTCTCGCAGGCGTGGTCATCGTAGCCGCGGGCAGCGGCCGCCGCATGGCGGGCGACGACGGCCTGCCCGTCGACAAGGTGTTCCTGCCTCTCCTCGGCAAGCCTCTGCTTGCCCACACTGTTGCCGCGTTCGAGGAGTGCCCCGCCGTCTCGGACATCGTCCTGGTGCTGGGCGAGCACAACATGGAGAAGGGACGCGATCTGGCCGCACGGGAGGCGTGGAGCAAGCTGACGCACATCTGCCTGGGAGGCGAGCGGCGTCAGGACTCGGTCAAGGCGGGCCTGGACCGACTCTCCGGCTGCGGGTGGGTCATGGTGCACGACGGCGCAAGGCCCTGCGTGACCCCGGAGCTCGTGGAGGCCGGGCTGGCCTGCGCGCGGGAGACGGGCGCCGCCGTTCCCGTCGTCCCGCTTAGCGACACGGTCAAGAGGCTTGATGGCGACGGCTCAATCGTGGAGACGCCTCCCAGAAGCGAGCTGTGGGCCGTGCAGACCCCGCAGGTCTTCCGCGCCGACCTCCTCCGCAGCGCCTACGCCGCCGGCCTGGACAACGCCACGGACGACGCATCGCTGGTGGAGCGGATGGGATACCGCGTGAGCGCGTTCGCGGGCTCGCCGGAGAACCTCAAGGTGACCACGCAGATCGACATGCTGATCGCGGAAGCCATTCTCTCCGGCCGCGCCGCAGCCTCAGCTCACGCGGCACGGAGCCGCGCTTGAGCGTCCGCACCGGCATAGGGCTGGACGCGCACAGGCTGGAGGCCGGCGTACCCCTCTGGCTCGGAGGCGTGCGCATCGACTACGAGGCCGGGCTGGCGGGACACAGCGACGGCGACGCGCTGATCCACGCCATAGTGGACGCCATGCTGGGCGCCGCCGCCCTCGGCGACATCGGCTTGCACTTCCCATCCAGCGACGAGCGGTTCCGCGGCGCGGCCAGCGTCACGTTCCTGGAGCACGCCTCGCGGCTCCTGGCGGAGCAAGGGTGGCGTGTGACCAACCTCGATGCTACAATAATCGCCGAGCGCCCAAGACTGGCACCCTACTCCAGGAGCATGCGTGAGACCATCGCCGGCTGCCTGGGACTGACACCTGAGCAGGTGAGCGTGAAGAGCACAACCACGGACGGCATGGGATTCGCGGGCCGCGGCGAAGGCATCGCCGCCCTGGCCGTCGCCACCATCGAGGACAACGCATGAGACTCTACGACACGCTGTCCGGCGAGAAGCGAGACTTCACCCCTCGCTCGGACGAAGTCACGATGTACGTCTGCGGCCCCAACCTGTACGGCCCCTGCCACATCGGTCACGCGCTCTCCTACCTCTTCTTCGACGTGCTGCGCCGCTACCTGGAGTACAAGGGCCACAGGGTGCGCCAGGTACAGAACTTCACGGACATTGAGGACCGCATCATACAGGTGGCGCAGGACGACGGCACCACGATTGGCGCGCTTGCCGAGCAATACATCGCCCGGTTCCTGGAGGAGATGACTGCGCTGGGCGTGCAGCCCGCCCACGAGTACCCGCGGGCCACGGACTACATAGACCGGATGATTCAGATCATTGCCGATCTCATCGAAAGGGGCCACGCCTACGAGGTGGAGGGCGACGTCTACTTCCGCGTGCGCGGCTTCGAGAGCTACGGCCGCCTATCGCGGCGTCCGATGGAGGAGATGCGGGCTGGCTCCCGCATAGAGATCGACCCGCGCAAGGAAGATCCGATGGACTTCGCTCTGTGGAAGGTCTCCAAGGAGGGTGAGCCGTCGTGGCCCACGCCCTGGGGTCCCGGCCGGCCCGGCTGGCACATCGAGTGCACCGCCATGTCGCTCAGCCTGCTCGGCGACCAGATAGACATCCACGGCGGCGGTCAGGACGTCATCTTCCCGCACCACGAGAACGAGATAGCCCAGTCCGAGACCTACACCGGCCTCTCGCCTTTCGTGCGGTTCTGGGTCCACAACGGCCTGCTCCGCCTCTCGGAGGACGACACCGAGAAGATGTCGCGCCACGTAGGCAACATCATTAGCTGCCGCGACGCCCTGGCCCAGCACAGCCCGGACACCCTCCGCCTCTACTTCTTCTCGTCGCACTACCGCAGCCCGCTGACCTACTCCGAAGAGGGTGTGGCCGCAGCGGATCGGGCACTGGAGCGCCTTCGCAACGCCCTGCGCCCCGCGCCTGAGGGCGAAACAGGCGACTCTGTGGACGCGGACGCATTCCGAGACCGCTTCACGTCTGCCATGGACGACGACCTCAACACGCCACAGGCGGTGGCAGCCCTGTTCGACCTGGCCCGCGAGATCAACCGCCAGAGGGAGGCGGGCCGCTCCGTGAGCAGCGCCCAAGCCACCCTGCGCCAGCTGGCCTCCGTGCTCGGCCTGACGCTGTCGGACCCGGCGGACGACGAGCGCAAGGACGCTCATCCCTTCATCGACCTGCTGGTCGAGACTCGCAGCCGCCTGCGTGCCGAGCGCAACTTCCAGCTTGGCGACTCCATACGCGACCAGCTGGACGAGTTGGGCGTGACCCTCGAAGACTCGCCGGATGGCACAAAGTGGCGATTCAAGAGCCTCCGTTAGTCCGCTCCCTCGAGGCCTGCCAGCCATTCGCGGCGTCCCACTATCGATTCTGCCAAATGGAGCCACGGTATGACGTTTAATGACATCGTTGCTTGCATGGAACCGCTATTTGAGCAGTTGGAGAGCAGCCAATTGTACCGCGCCGGCACCAATTACAGGGGAATCCCTGAGAAGGGCATTTACGTCTTCTATGAGGATAGAGAACCTATCTATGTCGGACGTGTAGGTGGAACATCCAAGCAGAATATGCGAGGCCGAATTCGGCAACACGCGCGTCCGAGTTCAGGACATAATACGGCAACTTTCGCTTTCAGGCTTCTTCAAGACAAGTTAGGCGTAACGACAGGACATGGAGCGGAGTCGAACAGAGCGGAGCTTGCCAATAATCATCCTGCTGAATTCAAGGAGATGAAGGAACGAGTCCGCAACATGGTTGTCCGGGCAGTCGAAATCGAGAACCCTGTGATTCAAACCCTCTTCGAGGTTTACGCTTCGTTGGCCTTGAAGACTACCCGTTATAACAGCTTCGAAACTCATTAGGACTGAACCTGAAACCAGGCCCACGCCCAGAGCCTAGCTAGGCCATGAACCTTCCACATCAAGACGCCGCGCCCACCATAGAATCAGCGGTCAAAGCCATCGGCGGCATCGTCGGGCCAAAGCACGTGCTCCTCGACAGCGCCTCGCTGGGATACTACTCCGCGGACGCCCTTGGCCGCTGGCGAGGCGGCGCGCCCGATCCACAGGCGCCGCGAGTATTCGCCGTGGCCCGGCCCGGCTCAACCGCGCAGGTCGCGGAGCTCGTGAGGCTGGCCAACCGGGAGGGCTTGGCCTTAGTGCCATTCGGGGGCGGCACGGGAGTCGCAGGCGCCATCACTCCGATGCAGGGCGGCGTCGCCGTGGACATGTGTCGCATGAACTGCATCGTGAGCGTGGACGCGAAAGCCCGGACCGCCACCGCGGAGGCGGGAGTGGTGCTCGGCGACCTGAACGCCGCTCTGGCCCGCGACGGCCTGTTCGTGGGCCACGACCCGTACTCCGTGCCGATTGCCACCGTCGGCGGCACAATCTCCACCAACGGCGTCGGATACCGCGCCGCGAAGTACGGCTCGATGGGCGAGCAGGTGCTGGGGCTGGAGGTGGTGCTGCCAACCGGCGACACAATTCGCACCAGCGCCGTGCCCAAGACCTCGGCGGGGCCGGCGCTCCGCCACCTGTTCATCGGCGCGGAGGGCGTATTCGGCATCATCACGCAGGCCACACTCAGGGTGTTCCGCGAGCCGGAGGCGCGCGAGTTCCGCACATTCGACTTCCCGACGTTCGAGGACGGGTACAACGCCATGCTGGAGATGTTCTCGATCGGACTGCGGCCTGCGCTCGTGGACCTGACCGAAGAGCCGGACGAGTCGCCCGGCAATCCCGCGCCGTTCAAGACGTGGCTGTACATGGTGTTCGAAGGGTACACTGAGGAGGTGGAGGCGCAGGTCGCTCGCGCCGCCCGAGTATGCGCCGCCTGCCACGGCGCCGACATCGGGCCGAACCCGTCGCTCGAGTACTGGGCCAGGCGCCACGACTCGGCCTACCGCTACAAGGAGCGATTCGTGGACGCCCCGCCGGAAGTTTGCCCCGAAAGCAGGGGTTGGCCCCGGACAAGCGCCTATCCGCACGTCGCCATTCCGGCCTCGTGCGTGCCGGAGTACCGCCGCCGCTGCCAGGAGATCGCAGACCGCGCCGGCCTGCAGATACGCGAGTACGCGCTTTGGACTCAGCCCGAGCTGTTCTCCGTCGTGCTGGTGGACGTCGGACTGGAGGAGAACGGAGCGTCGGGCCGCCTGGAGGAGACGGTGGATGAGGTGCTGTCGGTGGCACAGGACATGGGCGGCTCCATGGAGTACGTGCACGGCGTGGGTACGAGGCTCAACCACCTCATGGGCCGCGAGCTGGGCGACGGGATGCAGGCACTCCGCGACCTCAAGCGCGCCCTGGACCCGCGCGGCATTATGAATCCCGGCAAACTGGGGTTATAGGAGGCGCACGTGGGCTCGATGCTTCAGAGAGCGGCGGCCGTCCTCATAATCGGCGGCATCCTTGTTCTGGCGGGTTACGCCGCCTACGCCATTCTCGCCGCGCTGTTCAGGTCGGACGACGTGCCAATCGCCATCAGCCTGGCCGTCAGCGCCATTGTGATTGGCTTTGCGATTCTCATGCTCTATGTAATCGTGGACAGGCTCCGCGCGAGCAGGACCGAGAGGTTCGAGGAGGTTGACTAGTGATACTTGTTAGCACCGACGAGATCGAAGGCGAGAGCATCGAACGGGTGCTGGGCCTTGTGCGAGGGAACACGGTCCGGGCAAGGCACGTCGGGCGTGACATCATGGCCGGCCTGCGCAACATCGTGGGCGGCGAGATTGAGGAGTATACCAGGCTACTCTCGGAAGCCAGACAGACTGCGGTAGGCCGCATGACGCAAGAGGCGGAGGCGATGGGCGCCAACGCGATCGTCGGCGTGAGGTTCATGACGTCGGCCATCATGGGCGGCGCGTCCGAGATACTGGTCTACGGCACGGCCGTGGTGCTGGCGCACAAGTCCGGGCCGGCAGACTAATCAGGCACATCTAACTACCCGTTCATGGTGAGCCAGTCGAACAATTTGAGCGGGGCATCCCGCAGGAGGTAGCGCCCGCCCGCTCCCGTTCATGCTTCGACAAGCTCAGCACGAACGGACTACATGCACGAATGCGCCGTTCCTCCCGTAGCCCGCTCGTGGTGAGCCCGTCGAACCATTCGAGCGGGCCCAAAGGCACCTACAGCCTCACCACCACCGGCTCTCCCACTCTCACACCAAGCGACCTAGCCGCGCTTCCGTCCCGCACCGCTATCTCCAGGCTGCCGCCGCTGCCAATGACCGCCAGTAGCTCGCCGCCCTCCGCGTAGGAGCGGCTGATGCCCCGAATGCGGTTGCCACCCACTGCAACCCCTACGTCCCGCCCTTCGACGGCATCGCCGCCTATCGTCGTGGACAGGTTGCCGAACCTGTCCACGTGCACGACGTGTCCCGCAATCTCGTCGCCGCGCCGGCGCGGGTGTGGAATGCTGAGGCACGTCAAGGACGCAACGGGTTCGCCTACCTCCTGCGGCGGCAGGCCCAGCGAAAGGTGCGCCGCAACAGGCGCGAACACGTCACGGCCGTGAAACGTGTCGCTCACAGGCCTGCGCCACAGCGCCTCGTTTGACAGCCGGTAGGCGGCGAATCCGGCGGGTATCGGAACAGCCACGGCCTGCAGGAATCCCGCGCCGGCGATGGCCTTCTCGTACTCCGGCGACTCCCTCACCGCGTACGTGATCAGGCCATTGTCCGGCGCCAGGAAGCGGCCTTCCGGCGTCATCAGGAGAAGGGCGTTGCGGGCGGTGCCCACGTCAGGATCCACCACCGCGATGTGTACCGCGTCCGGTGCGAACACTTGGTACGCACGGCCCAGCACCACCGCTCCCTCGGCCACCGCCTGCGGCTCGATCTCGTGCGTGACGTCGACGATAGCGGCCTGCGAGTTCAGACGCAGGATGACCGCCTTCATCTCCGCGACGTACGAGTCTCGCGTGCCGAAGTCGGTGAGAAGCGTGATCAAGCGGGGGCCTCTCCGGTGGCGGCCGGCGGCGTTCAGAAGATGAACGGGGGCCGCACGGCGCTGAGGATCGCCAGCAGCGTGAACACGACGCCAAGCGCGATGGTGAGCTGGAACAGCGTCTTCTCGACGCCGCGCCGCGTTCGGAACGATGCCTGCGCGGTGCCGAAGAAGCCCGATCCCTGGCCCCTGACCTGAATCAGGATGATGCCCACCAGCAGAATGGAAACCAGTATGGTTGCGGTCTGGAAGAATGCGTCCACTATCCCTTAGCTCCGGCCTTCAAGTTCTCCTCCAGGAGTTGGGTCACTGATGCGGGGTTGGCCCTGCCCCGCGTCTCCTTCATCACCTGTCCAAGCAGGAACTTGATGGCAGTCTCCTTGCCGCCAAGGTAGTCCTGCACAGCCTGGGAGTTGCCCTGGATCACCCGCTCCACGGCGTCCCTCAGCTGCGAATCGTCGTTCAGCTGCGTCAGGCCCTGCTCCTCTGCGATGGCCATCGCGCCGCGTCCCGACCTGAACATCTCCTCGAACACCGCCTTGGCCGCCGGGCCGCTTATCACGCCCGAGTCTATCAGGTCGGTGAAGTTGCGCAACGCGTGCGGGGTTATCCTGGCGTCCTCCAGCTCGATGCCGGAAGCGTTGAGCAGGCCGGCCATGTCGCCCATCATCCAGTTGGCGATGGCCTTGGCCTTGGCGGGCAGGATTTCCGTCTTGGAGTCGCCCGCTTGCAGGCTCTCCTCGAAGTAGTCCGCCGTGTCCTTCGAGGCGGTGAGCAGTCCGGCGTCATAGGCGGACAGGCTATACTCGCTCACGAACCGGTCGCGGCGGGCGCCCGGAAGCTCCGGCAGACCCGCCCGCAGCTCCTCCACCCACTCGCGGCTCACCGACAGGGGCGGCAGGTCCGGCTCCGGGAAGTATCGGTAGTCGTGTGCGAACTCCTTGGTGCGCTGCGACATCGTCACGCCCCGCTCCTCGACCCAGCCGCGAGTCTCCTGCACCACCTGACCGCCCTCCTCAACGACCTTCGTCTGCCGCTCCACCTCGTACTCCAGGGCGCGGTAGACGGCACGGAGGCTGTTCATGTTCTTGATCTCGGTGCGGGTGAAGAGCTCTGTGCTGCCAGCGGGACGAATGCTCACATTGGCGTCGCACCGGAAGCTGCCGTCCTCCATGTTGCCCGTGGACACGCCTAAGTACTGGAGGATGGCCCGTAGGCTCATCAGGTACTGCCGCGCCTCCTCCGGCGACCGGATGTCCGGCTCACTCACCGTCTCCATGAGCGGTATACCGGAGCGGTTAACGTCGACGAGGCTGTAGCCATCGCCGCCGGGGTCCTGCCGATGCTGCAGCTTGGCCACGTCCTCCTCCAGATGCACGCGGGCGACTCCGATGCGCTTCCGCTCTCCGTCCACGTCGATGGTCAACCAACCGCCCGACGCTATGGGCTCGTCGTACTGTGAGATCTGGTAGCCCTTCATCAGGTCGGGGTAGGGATAGTTCTTGCGGTGGAACTGGGTTGACCCGGCGATGTCAGCGTTGAGCGCAAGGCCTGTCATGATTACGCACTCCACCGCGCGGCGATTGATGACGGGAAGCACGCCCGGCAGGGCCAGGCAGACGGGGCACACTACGGTGTTGGGCTCGCCCTGCACGTACTCCGCGGGGCAGGCGCAGAACATCTTGCTCCTGGTGAGGAGCTGCGCGTGCACCTCCAGCCCGATAACCGTCTCGTACTTTGTTCCGATGACCACTTACGTTCTCAGCCCTTCGCTTGCGGGTAGGCGCTAGTATAGCAAGCCGACCTACGGTGGGCAAGGAAGCGTGCTCCCGTCGCAGGGTCCTTTCATTCTCCCTCTCCCTTGAGAGGGGGAAGTGAGGGGGAACTTCGGGAGGAGCGGCTACGAGGACTTCACCCCCCACCCTAACCCTCCCCCTGAGGGGGAGGGGATTTTCCTCTCGCTAACGAAAAGACCGTGCCTCGGCCGAAACTCTAGGCGAGGAGAGGCCGCGCGGGCCTCCGCCGCACCGTCAGCCGACGCTCAGTCTATCCTGCCTGCGGGCGGCCACGGACTGAGTCAGGCGGTCGATGATGATGGCCAGGAACACGATGGCGAGGCCGGCGATCGCGCCGTTGCCCGACTGGTTCTTCTGCAGCGCCCTCAGCACATCGTCACCCAGGCCGCCCGCGGCCACCATGCTAGCGATGGTGACCATCGCCAGGGCCATCATCGTGGTCTGGTTGATGCCCGCCATGATGGTGGGCAGGGCCATGGGGATCTGCACCGTGGTCAGCAGCTGCCAGGGCGACGCGCCGAAGGCCCGCGAAGCCTCGACGGTCTCGGCGGCCACCTGGCGGATTCCCAGGTTCGTCAGCCTAATCACCGGCGGCACCGCGTATATGATTGTGGCGAAGATTCCCGCGGGCTTGCCCAGCCCGAAGAAGAGAATACCCGGCAGCAGATAAACGAAGCTGGGCATGGTCTGCATCCCGTCCAGTATGGGCCTCAGGATGTAATCGGCCGTGCGGTTGCGGGCCGCCAGGATGCCAAGCGGCAGCCCAATGGCTACCGCAATGACCACCGCCACTACCATCAGCGCGACCGTGTCTATCATGTTGCTCCAGAGTCCCATGAACCCCACGAACAGAAGGGCCAGCGACGTGAAGGCCGCCAGGCCCCACCGGCCTACTCCGTAGGAGAGCAGCCCCAGGAAGGCCACGACGGCGGGCCAGGGCAGCCATTTCAACACGGCCTCTATGTTTATCAGCGCATACGTGACCGCCGAGCTTATCCCGTCGAACAGCCAGGCGCCCTTCAGGGTAATCCAGTCCACAGAGTCATCGATAGTGTTCGCTGTAACGTCCTTCAGCGACCTGTCGAGGGTTACGTCCCCAACCGTATCGGTGGACACTGTGGTCGGAAAGTCCATCTCCGGGCCCCAGACAATGAGGCTCGCCGCGAGGATTGCCATCACCGCCGCCACTCCAATCCCCCAGCTGTAGAGCGGTGAGCGAACGCGCCAACCGGATTGCTGCACCTCTGTCTCGATGCCGCCGGGTTGAATACTCTGTTCTTGTGCCATGTTGGAACTCCTAGCCGTTCTCGGAAATGCTCGCGAGCAGAACACCCCTGGGGACCTCCCCCAGCAGGCTCCCATTCTCGCCGACAACCGCGATGGGATACTCGGTCTGGGCGGCCTTGGGCACTATGTCCTCGATACGGTCGTCCGGGTCCGCCGTAACAGGCTCGACAACCTGCGCGCCTTCCAGGGACTCCTTTCGCTGCGACACAAGGTCGTTCGCCAGCTCACGCGTCAGGATCCCCCGCAGCGTGAAGTTGCGCGCTATCAGGAACACCGAGTCGGTGCCGTGATTCAGCATGGCGTGCAGCGCGACGCGCGGGTTCTGTCTCTCGTACACAACCACGTCGGGCTCACGCATGATTGCCCTGGCCCTCACGATCTTTGCCCTGGAAACGTCACGCACAAACTCGACCACGTAGTCGTCGGTGGGGAGCATCACGATCTCCTCGGGAGAGCCCTCCTGTATGATCTCACCGTCCCGCATGATCGCGATGCGGTCACCCAGCTTGAGGGCTTCGTTCAGGTCGTGCGTGATGAACACGATCGTCTTCTGAAGGTTCGACTGTAGGGAGATGAGCTGGTCCTGCATCTCCCTGCGTATCAAGGGATCGAGACCGCTGAACGGCTCGTCCATGAGAATCACTTCGGAGTCCATCACAAGCGCCCTCGCCAGTCCTATTCGCTGCTGCATCCCGCCGCTCATCTCGCGTGGGAAGTAGCTCTCCCAGCCCCCGAGTCCTACGGTTTCGATGGCCTCCTCAGCGGCTCGGTATCGTGCCTCCTTGTCCAGGCCCCGAATCTTCAGGCCGTACGCCACGTTGTCCAGTACATTCCTGTGGGGGAGCAGAGAGTAGTGCTGAAATACCATGGCGACCTTGGTACGGCGAAACTGCATAAGCTCCTTGGGAGAGTACTCGCATATGTCCTCGCCATCGAAGCGGATCTCACCACTAGTGGCCTCAATGAGCCGGATGAGGCAGCGCACCAGCGTGGACTTGCCGCTGCCGGACAGGCCCATTACAACGAAAATGTTGCCGGTATTCACGTGGAACGAGACGTCTCTCAGACCCACCACCAGTCCCAGCGCCTCCTGGATCTCGGCGCGGCTCATGGAAACATAATCAGGCTGGAAGACCCTGTTCGGCCTGTCGCCGAAGACCTTCCACAGGCCCTCGACTTCAATCTGACGCTCTTCCGAACTCATGGCTGCCTTCCCCTCCCTGCTGTCCTTCTCGTTCCGGCAACTATAGTTGTACCACAAATCGCCGTGGTTTAGGGACGAATCCAACCATCCCGCAAAAGTTCGCCCAGGGGTGACGCACGGCTGAGAGGAATTCCGACTGGAATCGACAACGGCGGAGTGGTAAGATGCGCATACTGGCTGCCGCAGATTGGCAGATATGCAGAACGAGCGGAGGTGAGCAGCGATGAAGGCCAAATTCGGTGTGATTGCCTTGATGGCGTCGCTGGTGGTGGCGCTGGCGGCTACGGCCTGCGCACAGCCTAAGGACCCCATCATCTTCAGCGATCTGAACTGGACCAGCGCCCAGGTGCAGAACAGGATCGCGCAGTACATCGTGGAGGAAGGATACGGCTATCCCACGGGCGTCGTGTTCGGCGCCACGCTGCCACTCCTGAACGGCCTGCGCAACGGTGACACGCACGTGACAATGGAGATCTGGCTACCCAACCAGCTGGAGGCGTGGACAGAGGCCGTCGACAACGGAGAAGTGGAACCCATCGGCGAGAGCCTGGGGATGGACTGGCAGTCGGCCTTCGTCATCCCGGCCTATCTCCAGCAGCAGTACCCGGACCTGGACAACATCGAAGACCTCAAGGAAGACCGGTTCAAGGAGCTGTTCGTGACGCCGGAGACGGGCGGCAAGGCTCGGCTGGTGTCATGCGTGATCGGTTGGGCCTGCGAGGAGGTCAACGCACAGCAGATCGAGTCCTACGGGCTGTCCGACCACGTGCACGTACTCAACCCAGGCGACGGCGCCGCCGCAAACGCCGACCTCTACGGCGCATATGAGAAGCAGGAGCCGTGGCTGGGATACCAGTGGGGCACAAACGACCCTGCCCTGCTGTTGGACCTCGTGCGGCTGGAGGAGCCGGCCTTCAGCGCGGAGTGCTGGGCCACCACCAAGGCGTGCGCATACGAGGACGCCACTATCCTGATCGCGATGAACACGGAGCTGAAGGACAGGGCGCCCGAGGTAATCGACATGCTGGGCAAGTGGGGCTTCAACATCGACCGGTTCAGCGAAGTGGCGGCCTGGCAGAACGAGAACTCCGACGCGAGCATCAACGACGCCGCTCTGTGGTGGCTGAAGCAGAACCAGAGCGTTTGGAGCAGCTGGGTCACCAGCGACGCGGCCGAAGCCATCCAGGAGGCGCTGGACGAGAACAAGACACCGGAGGGCTGGCCCACGGGTTAGGGCGAGCGGGCGGCGGGTTCAGGCCCTGCCCAGCCTGACGAGCAGCGGGTCGGGAACGCCCGCCTCCGCGAAACCCTTGGCGCGGAGCAGGCAGCTGTCGCATGCGCCGCAGGGGACGTCGCCGCCCAAATAGCAGCTCCACGTGTGCTCCACCGGCGCGCCGATCCGGGCTGCAAGCGCGACTATCTCGGCCTTGGTCATGTCGATTATCGGCGTCTCAACGTTGATTGGAACGGCGTACTCCGTCCACAGCTTGCTGCCCAGGTCCAGCGTCCGCGTGACGCTCTCGTAGAACTCGGGGCGGCAGTCCGGATAGCCGCTGTAGTCGATCGCGTTGGGCGCCATGTATACGCACGCCGACACGTCAGAGGCATCGACGCCCTCGACCTCAATGGCGTACAGGACGCGGCTCTCCAGGTAGGCCGCGGCCAGCGACAGGAATATCGTGTTGCGCATAGGCACGTAGGTTATCGGGACGCCGTGGCCAATCTCCTCGCCCGCCCTCTCCGACGGTACGCTAAATCGCTCAGGGCTGGTCAGCGCGGAGTACCAGGCAACCTCGGAGAGGAAGGAGACGTCCAGCAGCCGGTGCTCGATTCCCAGGATGCCGGCGATGCTCGCGGCGCACTCGACCTCCCTGGCGTGGGTCTGGCCGTAGTTGAACGTGACGGCAGTCAGGTGGTCGACGCGGCCCTTCGCGTAGGCCGCGACAGTGGTGGAGTCGAGTCCTCCGGATAGCAGGGTGATCCCGTAGCTGGGCATAGGCGCATTCTAGCAGATTGGGCTGCCATGCACCGGAACAGGCACGATAGGAACAGGGTCACCCGACTAACACGACTCGGAACGTGCTGGCGCAGTCCAGCCGCGGGCTTCAACACCCCCCGCAGGAGGGCTTCTAGGTCTCGGTCTCAGCAGCCGCCAGGGCCGATTCAACGTCCGTCTGAATAGGTATGAGCTTATCGAATCCGATGAGCTCGAAGACGTACTGTATGTACGGCTGCAGTGAGCATACGTAGAGGTTGTGGTGCCTCTTCCGCAGCTCCTGCCACAAGTGCAGGAACACCCGCAGGCCGGACGTGCTGACATAGGTCAGCCCGGAGGCGTCGATGATCACGTCACAGTCGGTGCCCGCCATCGCTCTCATGGCATTGGCTTCGAACCGATCGGCGTTGAGAACGTTGACACGTCCACTTGCCTGAAGGAGACACGCTGGACCTCTGAACCCGACAAACTCGACCATCATGATGTGCGGCCTTTCGCATGGGAGCGCTGGAATTCGGGCAATGTCAGTATAATCGCGGACGTGTCTGCGCGCAACACGTCGCCTCGCGCGATACGGGACTGGCCAGCGCCTCTGAGGGGGATGCGCCATAGCCGAGAATGGGGTGCTCGCCACCAAACGTGGGGTTCAGGACAGCAAGGGCTCGGCAGGTGGCGGTGGGTCTCCGGCCAGTAGCGCTTCACTCAAAGAACTCGTCCTCGGAGAACGTCGTCCACGAGTGGAAGACCGGAAACGGCAGTGGCAGGCTGCCGGCGGGATCATTCAGCTTGAACGATATCCTGTCGCTGTCGAAGACGTTCCTGATCGAAAGGGACACGTTGACGGTCGGTATGCAGTCGTCGCACTCGGTCGGGAACGTCTGCCTTGACCGTGGCTGGACCAGGTGAATGGTGATCTCCGATCCATCGCCGCTACCCTCAATGCGGTAGTCAGCGGCGAAGATCTCCCACTCATTCACGGCTCGATCGCCCTCTGCGTACTGGGCCCAGATGGAGATAGCGCCGAAGAAATCGAGGATTACGCCCTTCCTGGGGTCACCGTCCTTGTGAGGCTCAAACTGTCGGAACGAACGGTCCTGCAACTCGGACTTGATCCTGGCCGCGTCCTCGTCGGTCACCGGCCCCGAAGGAATCCCGGTGTCGCATCCCCACGCGGCAAGTAACGACAGCGCAAGGACGGAGGTAAGCCACGTTCGACGCACGGCTCCCGTGCTCATGCGCGGTCCGCCTACTCGTACGTCCAGACCTCGAAGTTGAGGTACGCGCTGGTGCCCTCTGCGTCCACGAGGTTGGATTCGAAATCCGGGAAGGAGAATCCGGCGATCTGGCTCTCGCCCAGGACCAGCGGAGGCCTGTCCTCTGCGTCTGCGTCGAAGGTCAGCGTGTCAGTGCCGCTCCCGCCGAGCAGGGGAAGACTCCAGCCTCCCGTGGAGGGTTCCAGCACGTACAGCTCAACTTCTCCTTCAACGAAAACGGGCTCGCTGAACATCACCTCCACGTCGCCGTCGTTGTTGCGGGTGAGGCCGACAACCATCGGCGGCCCCGGAACCCCCATGTCCGTCATCGTGTCAGGAAGGGTCAGATAGTCCGCGGGCGGTTCGATCTCGCTGGTCTCGTTGTAGCCGTGGTAGCTGATCGCAATAAAGTCCCTGGACTCGCCGTCCGGAGTCCCCACAGATATCCTGATCTCCCTGACCAGGAAATCGGCCACGCCCACGAGTATGGTCATGGAGATTCCCGACCCGGACAGGAACAGAGCTTCGCTGCCGAGCGGAGGCTGGCTCGAAACCAGGCGGTATGCCGTGGCGCCATCATCGAGTTCCGTTGTACCGTCGAGGGAAGCTGCAGGGTCGACCGGTGTCATGAACATGCCCACAAGCTGCAGCGCCTCCAGCGACTCGGAGACCTCGGCGGCGCCTTTGAACCACAGGCCGGACTCGGGGTCCTGAATGTACGTGTCCGTGCCTATCTGCACCCCGGCGATCGAAACCATCTCATCGTCAGCTCCGATCTCTATCCGATAGCGGACCCGGTCCGGCATGACCATTGCGCCGCTCAGTCGCATGACGGCTTCACCACCGTCGCCCTCGCCCAACGGGAAGATCGCCAGCAGATCGACCACTCCTTCGAACGAGACACTCCTGACCTCCTGCACCGCCGCTGCGCTGCACGATGCGACGGCTGCGGCGCTATCCAGGGATCCGTCTGTTGGGCAGTCCTCACCGGAGGGAGGCTCCGAGCTGCTGGCCGGGGTGTTAGGGGTAGGCGTGGGAGTGGGGACCGGAGTTGGCGGTGGAACCGGAGTAGGAGCCGTCGTAGGCGCGGGGGTATTCGTGGGCAATGTCGTCGTTGCCGTCTTCGGCGTGACTGTGGGTTCCGGCGTTTGCGTGCTGGTGGGCGCCGCCGTTGAGGTGGGAGTTGCGGGCGCCGTGGTAGACGTAGGGTCGGGTTCGCTGCCGCAGGCTGCCAGCAATACCGCCGCCGCCGATAGAACTACGACCAAGTAGTGTATCCGCCTCATCTTCTCTCCCCTCACGCCGAATCTTCGCTGACCTATAACTTAATGGTAGCACGATTCTAGTCCTCGGATGGGCTTGAACATTACAGCTTCAGGGCAACCACTCACCCAACATGCGAGGCGTAGAGTGCTGAAGCCTATACCTACCGTACCGGCCGCTCATACCAGTCCCTCCACACCGCCTTCCACCGGCGAAGCAGCGCGATGAAGAGGGGGTTGTCGCAGGGAAACTAATCGGTGACATGCCATTTGAACATTGCCTGGAGGAACTGGAGGACCGGCTGGGCAAGGTGCTTGCGCCTTTCGGGAGTGGGCGCGACTCATGCACCGAAGGTCGGACACGCTCAGCGAGGATGCAATGACAGCCGCAGCAACTGAGCATAGCTAACGGTCGGCCTTGCGAATGCTGTTCAAGGCATTCGACGACGGGACGCGGGCGCTCAATGAGCCTTCACAGATGGAGCGCAGAGCCCCCGACATCATCGTTGAACTCTACGGCGTGCCGGTTGGTCATGTCGAGTGCAAGGACATGGGCACTGACCCGAAGCAGGTCGGCGCAGTGGGCCTAGGTGATCGAATGTCGTCGATGTCTCCGCGTCCTGCATGCCTTCCCCGTTTTCTGGACCGCACTACGGCTTTCACTCTACCGTTTGCGGTTTCGGGCGTCTTCCTTAAACCAGAAAGACTAATGGCCCTGTCAACATGGCCAAAGTCGCGCGGAGAGTTATTTCATGTGTCCTCTACTGGGAAGAGGGCTTCAAGGAGGCGCGCGGGCCTGCCTTACGGGCGCCTGATTCGGCGTATTTGTCACGCCTTGGTTATAATCCACATCCCCAAGGCTGTTGATGCCAGGTCTTAGGTCGGCGACGGATTCCGGCATCGATGCTTCTTCCACTCTGTGCGTCGATGGTGGCACTATGGCCACCTTGTCCGATGGCGAAGGCGTAGGCTCCGGTGTCGGCTCCGGCGTGGGTTCCGGCGTGGGTTCAGGCGTCGGTTCCGGTGTCGGCTCCGGTGTCGGCTCCGGCGTGGGTTCAGGCGTAGGTGTGGGTGTGGGTTCCGGAGTCCCAGGCTCAGGCGTGGGCGTAGGTGTAGGCTATGGTGTCGGCTCAGGCGTAGGCGTAGGTGTAGGTGTAGGTGTAGGTTCAGGCGTCCCAGGCTCAGGTGTCGGCTCCGGCGTGGGTTCAGGCGTAGGTGTGGGTGTGGGTTCCGGAGTCCCAGGCTCAGGCGTGGGCGTAGGTGTAGGCTATGGTGTCGGCTCAGGCGTAGGCGTAGGTGTAGGTGTAGGTGTAGGTTCAGGCGTCCCAGGCTCAGGTGTCGGCTCCGGCGTGGGTTCAGGCGTAGGTGTGGGTGTGGGTTCCGGAGTCC
>JAPPHY010000017.1 GCA_028877205.1 Chloroflexota bacterium
CTCCTTGCACAGCTCCTTGAGGCCGCTGCCCCGCAGGGACTTCTCGAATATCTCCCGCACCACCGGGGCAGTGGCCGGGTCTACCTCCAGCGACGGGCGCTCCTTGGGGCCGTCCTGCACCTTGATCTTCCTGTAGCCGAAGGGGGCGTTCGATGCGAGGAAGAAGCCCCGCGACGCGGCTTCTCTCATCCCCCGGACGACCTCCTGTGCAAGATTCTCCGAGTAGTATTCGTCGACGCTCTCGATGATGCCCTCAAGCAGCCTGCCGGTGGCGTTGTCCTCGGCCTGCTCGGTGATGGACACCACGCGGATGCCCTTGCGCCGCAGCTGGGCCTTGAACGCCACGGCGTGTTCCCGCTTTCTGGTGAAGCGGCTGAATTTCCATACCAAGATGACCTCGAAGGGGGCCTTGGCCTTGCCGCCCTCCTCGATCATCTCCCTGAACTGGGGCCGGTCGGCGACACGGCCGCTCTCTGCCTCGTCCACGTACTCGCGGGCCACGGAGTAGCCGTTGGCCCTGGCGTACTCCTTGAGCGCCCGTAGCTGGGCGGACACGGACAGGTCTACGTCCTGCCGGTCGCTGGACACCCTGGCGTAAAGTGCAGCCGGCGTGAGCGGCTGTAGGTGCTTCTTCTTCATGCTGTTTCCCTCTGTTCGAACATACTGAGTCTTACTCAGTATTATAATGTGCCGCGCTGGTCATTGTCAATCATCGTCATCACCCAGTCACCCCTCCAGCGCCGACAGGAACCTGGGAGCGTTGAGGATTCTCGTGCCTTGGTGTTCTCCATACGGCAACAGGTGCCGGCGGTCGCCGGTCACAAGATAGTCGGCGGAAGCCTCCACAGCGCACTCCAGGATGCGGTTGTCAGGATGTCCTCCCTCGATCACCTCCGGGAGCCGACGGGGGTAGATTACCGTCCCTGCGTTCCCCAGTGCTCTGAGCGCCTGGGAGGAGCGTTCCTCATCCCAACCGAACTTGCGGGTCAGCACCCCGGCGGCCTCCTCCAAGATGAAAGTGGACAGGTAGAGCTCAAACCGTCCTCTGAGCGCCAGTTCGAGCACCAGTCGCTCGTTGCCGGGGAAGTTCAGGCCAGAGACTATGATATTGGTGTCGAGGACGACTCTCATGCAGGGATCGAGCCGACATCGGCCCGGTACTCTTCCACTAGATCGGCCACGTCATCGGGACCGATGCCCTTCTCCCTGGCCTTCGCCTCTCCATACTGGAGGAGTTGTCTCCACTCGCACTCCTCGATGTAGCGGAGCACGGCCTCCCGAAGGAATTCGCTCCGGGACCGTCCCTGCTGCTTCATCACCTCGTCCACGCGGTCGGCCATCTCCGGTGGTAGCGAGAAGGTAATGGTCTTTGTCGTTCGCGGCATGATCAAGCTTCTTGTTATCGAGTCTTACCAAGATAATGCGACATAGGCCAAGCTTCTGTCAAGTCTTCGCTATCCAGAAGGGCAGCAGTCAGAATCTGGTGAATGTTCGACGATCTGACAGTCGGAACACATGACTCTTGCTATAATAATCTGGCATGGAGGGGTCCTTTGGATGTGTCTACACCTGAGCCGTTGAACCGCACTTTGCGCTTGCATTTCTTGTCGGATTTGACCGCGCTTGAGTCTCTGTGTCGTGCTGAGTCTCTGGTTCGTTTGGAGACCGCAACCGAGTACATGAGCCCTCGAGACAAAGGGAACTTCCTTCGCGGATACCGCCTGGCTGTGGCAACAACTTTGAACAGCTTGCTGGATTATGTGGCTCGGAATGCAGACTCACTAGGTCTGGAGTACGACGACAGGCTCAGCCACTGGCTGAGCTATGGTTCTCACGACAGTGGGGTGTCTGTTCTTTCTGCTGTCACCGATGTGGAGTCCGATTTGGCACTCATGTGCTCTGGATTCGATAGCCTCTTCGGTACGTTGCGAAGCTCAGATCAGGGCTTTGGGGAAACGTTCACAGCCCTCAAGAGGTGCGGCGAATTTGGTTCCATCCTCCGTGCCGCTCTTGGAAGATGTGAGGTCGTATCCCTAAGTGACGGAAGCAGGGTGGCTGATGGCGATTCCTTGCTCCCCGTGCTAATAGCAGAGCGGGTGGTGGACTATACGTGGTTGCCGAGTCATTTCATACCATTAGCATTTCAATTGGTCTGGGGCGGAGAGGATGAGTTTCGTCCTCTGAACGATGAGTCCACACTAGATGCGCAGACGCATCTGGACGGTGTTTCCTCCTGGCCCTTCGGTAGACGTATTCCAGAGAGGTGGTGGGATGGCCTCTACTTTGGCTTTGACTCAGTTATCAGGATGGAGGGGATTTCCTTGCCCTCCCATGCCAGTTCGAACACCGAACCCTTTGTTGATTCCCGGTGGTTCAAGGAGCTTCAGCATTTCGTCAACCCGACACATCCTGGAGGGAGTTGGCCTAGTATGGAGTACGGATTGGCGGAGTTTACTGAGTTTTCCAAGCCTGGACTGCTTGAGTACCTATCGGCAAATTACCCCGTAGACATAGATAGTATCCCTGCCGAAGAAAGATTGGCGGCAATCCTGGGTCCAGACACGGTGCGTCTCTTCACGCCAGGAAGTCTCACCGACTTCATGGATTTGGAGATTCTCGTTGCGGGCGCAGTTGCCACCTATCCAGATTCTCTTGTGGAAATGCTTCTCGTCACGCACTCTGTAGAGTCTGACGGTCGTGATTGGGTATCCATAGCGGTCAGATCCCGGAGGGAAACGCATATCTCTAACCACAGCAAATGGTACTTGTTCTACAAGCTCTTTCACGAAGGGTTCGTGACCGATAGCGATGTCGGTCGTGCCATTAAAGAAATTGAGGGGCTGTTGGTCCGATTCAAGGACAAGCTACATATTGTCGAAGAGATCGACGGGGTTTCTGGCCGAGACCTTTTGTCGCATTGTGAGCTTCCCGCTTTTGAAGCGATGCGGAAACTGAGCAAGAGAGCGGTTGATGTGAACTCTAAGCTACGTGGGGCACTTGCGGAGCTCCTGGCGTCTTATTGGTTGCAAGCCCAGGGTTACAGCAACGTCAAAGTCTCGCTAAAGCGCGCTTCATTGGGCGATTACGAGTATGATGTGCTGGGCGTGAAAGATGGAGAGTGCTTGGTCGTCGAAGTCAAAAGCGGTGACGTTCTAGACAGAAAGCTACAGGAACATATCGCCAGGCTGGCTCACAAGGTCGAGTACCTGCGAGGTCGATTGCCAGCTTTGTCCAAGGCCCTCGGTTATGAAGGTTATATTGAACGGGTCTCCGGACTGTTTATCTCATTGGCCGATTTGAAGGACTTTGAACCTGCCGACACTTCCGTCACTCTATGGGATTACGACGGTTTCCTAAGGAGGCTGAGAGGATTGGAGTTAAACCCTCGCCTTGTCGGCCTCCTAGATAGGAGTCACATTGTCCACTCAATAACTGATTTCGATCTCATCAACGATCATCCTGAAGTGAGTTCCCAGAGGATGGCCACCAAGAAAAGGGGTCGTTAGCCCATCAGGGACTGTGCTCACTCAGCGTCCTCAGTCACCGAGATAGATCAGGTGACGCCCTATCCTAGCTGTGGCACTACCCCTCAAGTCCTACACAACTAGAACGCTGGCGACCAGCATCCCGAACAGCCCTGCGACGGCCAGGCCAAGGACAAGAACCACTCGCCTCATCCTGTCGCGCCCGGCACGCTCCTTCCGGCAGGCCTCCTCCAAACCGGCGTTCCGCTCCCGCTCCAAGCCAAGCTGGGCCTGGAGGAGCTCCGCCTGCTCCTGCAACCCTCGAATTCGCTCCTGGGCCACGTCCAGCAGCGTACCCTGGGACTTGGCAGCCAGGCCGTTCTTCAACGGGTCGTCGTCCAGCATTACGTATATCCGGTGCCGCCTTCCGTGTCTCTCCCGTCTGACCTCAATCTCCCCCGCGGCGATCCGCCGGTCCAGGGTGGAAAGGGACACCGCCAGTTCCCGGCAGGCCTCGGCCTTCGTAAGTTGTCTCATACTCATCCTCCTTACTCGTCATCACGTCAACATGCGTCAACCCTGACGTATCAATACGCATCATGGACCTGGAGATTGCTAGTCCGGGGCCTAGGTCTCAGGCCGATCGCCCGTCCGTCGGGTGGTGGTCCCTGCAACAAGTTGCCACCGTTTTCGGCTTTTTGGGGCTGACAGCGTTGGTAACCGGAAATTTGTGTGTGATTGGATACCCCCTACAGGAAGTACCGGAAACGGAGAATCGTCATTTTGCAACTGAGGCCAGTGGCACCAGGGGCCTCCGTCCGGCAGGGTGAGGCGGCGGAAGTTGCCATGAGTCACCCAGTGCCCCACGCTCGTCAAGGGTCCAGAGGTTGGACGTGAACAGGATGGGGCGGTTTGAGCCCCCGGCAGCCCGCAGGAAGCCCTCCTCGGCAGCAGGGTTAGGGAACACGAACAGCACCAGGGGCGGCAGACCTCCGTGGTCCCGGTTGGGCCAGCCGCTCCTGAAGTACCTGCGGTAGTTCCCCAGGCGGGTGCGCACCCGCCTGGGAGTAGTGGCCCGTCGCTCGAACTCCAGCAGGTAGGAGCGGAAGCTACCCCGGTATGCCAACAGGAATGAGGCGTCGGGATGCACCACGTAGTTGGTCCAGTCCCAGCGGTATCCCACGGAGGAGCGGGACGTGGGCATCAGATCGAACACCTCGTAGTCGTGGTTGTTGGAACGGGCAGCCTCGGCGCTCAGCATGGCGGCGAAGCCTGTGATGGCGTCGTGGTGCTCCATCTGGGATGCGATGGCTCTCAGGGCGGTACCAACGTAGACCAGTGCTCTGGTGTTGCGGCGACGTCGCTTTCTGGCGCTCCAGCGGCCCAGCAGCGGACCGATGGCGGCCCGGTCACGCCGGGCCAGGCATCTCAGCCCCTCGTCGGTGAGGACGTGACGCTGCCCCTCTGAACGCACGAGGGAGTGGCCGGCCAAGGAGCTGAGGACCTGGTTGACACGGCGGCGGGTGACGCCGCCCATCAGCCCGGCCAACTGGTCGGTGGTGCACAGGGGCCATGCTGCAAGCAGGTCCAGGGCGCCCTTCTCGGCGCCGGTGAGCCGGACGGCTAGGGAGGAGTTGAGTAACTCCGACGGCTCGGGCATGGAGGCCCGCAGGCGGCTGGGGTAGAGGGTCTCCGGGTCGGGTGTCAGCTCTCTTTCCGTGCCCGGGTTGTGCCTTTGGTGCAGCTCGTCCCGGCGCTCCGCCAAGCGGTCGGTCCAGGCCATGATGGCGTTCAGGGACAGGCTGGAGTCCACCTTCACCGGGAGGTCCATCTCCGTGCCATCCCCGCACTGCTGCCAGACCACGCCCCTGTGGTCTCCGGCCAGCAGCTCTCCTTCGGTGGCCACGAAGGTCTTCCGGTGATGTGTGGGGTCTCCCAGGGTGCGGACGGCCCGGCGATTGGCCTGGTCGGAGTGGGCCAGCACCAGCGTCGCCATGGGCCGTTCGTCGTGAGACAAGTTCTCCAGGGTCCTCAGCCGGTAGCGCAGGTTGGCCGAGGGCAAGGTCGCCCCCTGGCGCAGCAGGCCCACCGAGCGGCCCCCTGACAGGGTGACCAGCATGTCGTAGGGACCCTGGCGGTAGTGGTCCACCCTCACCGGCTTTCCCTGGGAGTCGGCGTCGGCGACCAAGGCGGCGGCTCGGTAGAGCATCGCCACGGCGTCCAGACGGTCGGCCAGGAGCTTGAACCACTGCCTGGACACCGGGTACTCCCGCAGGAAGGTGTTCGTTCCATGTTCAACCATTGCCCCGGCGTCTATGCCCTCCTCCGTCGGGAAGTAGCGCAGATGGGGATGAGGCCCCAGGACGGTCAGGCTGTGGGACACCGAGTCCGCCATGCCCATCTTCACCAAATTCTTCAGCCGGTCACGCAGGGTGGAGGCGGGGACTCTGCTGAAGTGGGCCAGCTCGTCCACGGTGGCCAGGGGCGTGGCGCACAGCAGGAGCAGCGTGTCCTCCAGCGC
>JAPPHY010000010.1:0-14283 GCA_028877205.1 Chloroflexota bacterium
GCACCTTGATCATGCCCGCATTGAGGAAGGCGGAACACGCATCATAGCTAACGCGCAAGGACTCTGGCAGAACCTCTGGCCATATATGGACAAAGTGACGCTGACCGTTAGGATTCTTGCGGGAGAGAGGGATGGCAGCACTCCTATCTCCAATTGGTCTCCGGCGTTTTTGTTGGCCAACGACCAACAAGCCTGCGACCCGTTGCTTGCCAGGTTCGACCCGAACGGTGACGGCACGATAGAGCATACAGACATGAGGCTGGCAGTTGCCGATTTCTTCGGACCTTCGCCGACGTTGAGCTCGGCGGACATGCGGAGGCTGGTTGCCATCTACTTCCGATAGGAAGAAGTGGGAGGGTGAAGCCGCGGTGCGGCAGACAGAAATTCTGCCCCACTGCCCACGCCGACGCTGGCTCCGACGCCATCGCCAACACTGGTAGCCACACCTACCGAGGAACCGTTACCGACGCCAGCCATTGCTCCTGTTGCAGAGCCGTCACCCACACCACCGGCTACTCCGACTCCAACGCCGATACCTCCACCTACTCCTTCTGCCACATCCACGCCTGAGCCCCCAGCCGAAAACGGGGCTCCATCACCGGTCTTGGTACTTGTCGCTATTGCCGTTCTCGCGGCGGGGCTGTTGAGCGTAGCAATCCTGAGGCGCCGACGATAGACCGCTCATGTGAAGTAATGCCGCATTCCGCTGGAGAGTTTGAACTTCGGTAGGCCCCGGCCCAACGTAAGGGCATTGAACCAACTAAATGACGTACTACAAGCTGGCGGGGCCAGCGCGGCTCAGGAAGCAGAGGACTCTTGATGTCTATGGGGCAACTTGGATGGACAAGCTCATGGTGAGCGGACGTGGGGCCGCCACGCACCGAATGAAGTGCCTGAGCCCGTGCTCGTTGACCGCAAACTGACCAGCGGATAAACTGGAAGTGTATGACGGAGGAGAAGGCTCGAATCCTAGCGGTGGACGCAGCACGCCTGGCGGTGGAAGTGGCCTCCGAGAAGCAGGCCACCGACATCGTTATGCTGGACATGCGCGGCCCTCTCAGCTTCACGGACTACTTTGTGATTCTCTCCGCCGATAGCCGCCGCCAGATGCAGGCACTGCTGGAGGACATCGACCAGGCGCTGGAGCAGTCCGGCATGAAGATGCACCACCGCGAAGGAACTACTAACGGAGGCTGGGTGCTGCTGGACTACGGCGACGTGGTTGTGCACGTGTTCGCCCAGGAGGAGCGGGAGTTCTACCACCTGGAGCAGCTGTGGTCGCGGGCGCCGGTGCTATTCAGGATTCAATGATCCAGTTGTCCACGTCCCGGGTGTAAGTCAGCACTTCACCTTCTGCGAAAAACAGGGCGATCTCCTGCGCCGCCGATTCCGGCGAGTCCGATCCGTGTACCAGGTTGCGGCCGATGTCAACTCCAAAGTCCCCGCGGATGGTGCCCGGCGACGCTTGCAACGGATTCGTCACTCCCATTGTTGAGCGTACCATCTCCACGGCGTTCGGCCCTTCCAGCACCATTGCCACCACCGGCCCGGACGTTATGAATGACACCAGTCCGTCGAAGAAGGGCTTGCCCTCGTGGACGCCGTAGTGCTTCATCGCCATGTCCCTGGACACCTGCACAAGCTTCATGGCGGCTATGCGAAGGCCGCGCGCCTCCAGCCGGGCTATGATGGCCCCGCTGAGGCCTCTCTGCACGCCGTCCGGCTTGACCAGAACCAGCGTCCTTTCCGTGCTCATTTGCACCTCCTCGTAAGTGTTGGCAGTAGTGTTGTCGTAAGTGTTGGTGTCAGTCAATCGCAATTCCAGGCAAAACGCACTGACGGACAAGGCACGGTCACGCCGGCCTCCGAGGCGTGGATATGGAGGGGCGTCGCAGGTACAGCGGCTCGACGGTGCGTACGTCGTCGTGGTCACCGCGCCGATGCCGTTCGCTGCCCATCGAGGCCAGCGTTGCGGGCGAGCGCGTGGGCGGGGACTGGTCCGCCAGCACTGCCAGGTCTCCCAGTCTCCCCGTGAGCGCCTCTCCGAAAGTGGCAACTCCCTCGCCGCAGAAGAGGACTGGTTGCTGCACGGCCGCGCAGATGTCGTCTGGCGCGGCAATGCGCTCCGCAGTCACCTTCTGCCAGTCGCCGTCGCGTTGCTCGTATAGAGCGGCGGCCGCTTCGCCGCGTCCCATGTCCAGCAGGGCGTAAACGGGCAAGTCCTGGTCATGGTACGGCTCGGCCTCTACGTCCAGCGTGTTGAGGGCCACTAGTGGGATGTTCAGGCCGGTGCACAAGCCCTTCGCGGTGCTGAGTCCGACCCTGAGAGCGCTGAATCCGCCCGGGCCAATCGCCACGAAGACGCATTCGAGGTCGCGGGCGGTGACTCCGGCTTCCTTCAGTAGCTCATCCACTGCGGGCAGCAGCTCAACCGTGTGGTTCTGTCGCGAGTACCATGAGCGCGACACCAGGACGCGGCCGTCCTGCGAGAGGCAGACGCCTGCGTACCTGGTGGACGTGTCGATTGCAAGTTCCATAGCATGTCGAGCCCGATCGGGTCAGTCGTGTAGCCGGTTGCGGAGCGCGAGGGCCAACTCCTCGTAACGAGTTCCGGTAGGGTGCAGCCGCAGAAGGCGGCTGTCCTCCCCGATTGTATCCAGAGTAACGCGGAGGCAGTCCTCCGGGAAGGCTTCCGGGGCCTTGTCCGCCCACTCGATTACGGAGACGCCGTTGCCGGCCAGGTACTCTTCCAGTCCAAGCTCTATCACCTCGGCGACATGGTCGAGTCGGTAGATGTCGATGTGATAGAGGGGCAGTCTTCCCTGGTGGATCGTGACAAGCACGAACGTGGGACTGCGCACATATCCTTCCACGTCCAGGCCCTTCGCGATGCCCTGGGTGAGACACGTCTTGCCGGCCCCCAAGTCGCCGCAGAGCAGCAGCACGTCGCCAGGCTGTGCGCACGCCCCAAGCGAGGCGCCTATGCGCTGGGTCTCCTCGGGCGAGTTGCTGGTAAGCTCAAGCATGTTCATCTAGGCGAAATGGTCCCAGCCGCTCCGGCTGAGTGCGACGTCTGCGCCGACTTCATCGACGACGCGGACGCGGCCGGGGTGATCGGCAACGATGCGCCCCACCACGGTGGCTTGCGGCAGTGTTGTCACGGCCGCCTCGACCACGGCGTCGGCTCCGGTGAACAGCAGCTCGTAGTCCTCGCCGCCGTTGAGCGCAAGCTGGAGCCAGCCTTCGGGGTAGGCGTCCCGCAGGAAGGCGTCGGCAGGCACGCGGCCGGCCTCCACGACTGCGCCCACGCCGCTGGCCTCGCACAGCTTGGCCAGGTCGTCAACAAGACCGTCGCTGACGTCCATCGCCGCCTTGACGCCGCAGTGGATGAGCGTCTCGCAGGCGTCCAGCCTGGGAACTGGACGGTTGAGGGCCGCTTGCAGGTGGAGTCCACTTTCGTCATGAGGCAGGTCACCGCGGAGTAGTGCCTGAAGACCACCCGCGGCGGACCCAAGCGGGCCGGTGACGGCTACGCTGTCCCCCGGATTCGCTGCCCGGCGAGTTAGCACGCGATCGCCGGCTATGCCGGTCATCGCCACAGTCACGAAATCGACCGGCGAGTGGACAACGTCTCCCCCGGCGATGCGGCAGCCGTATGTACGGCACGCGGCGAGCATGCCCAAGTACAGGTCTCGCACGTCCTCCACGCTAGTGTCCCGCGTCAGCCCGAGCGTGACGAGGGCAAACAGGGGACGCCCGCCCATCGCCGCGATGTCGCTGAGGTTCACGGCCATGGACTTCCAGCCGAGATCCTCCCAGGACGTGAGGTCGTGGCGGAAGTGAACGCCGTCGACGAGCGTGTCGGTGGTGGCGAGCTCGGTGGCCTCCGATGTGCGCCACGCAGCGGCGTCGTCGCCTATGCCGAGCAGCAGCCGGAAGTCGTCGTCGCCGTCTTGCGCCTCTTGCTCACAGACCAGCTCCCGAATCGATCTGATGAGGCCAAACTCGCCAATCTCGTGGATCATCGCAGCCCGCATTATATCGTCACGCTATCCGGCCAACAAGGGAAGTGTGCTATATTGAGGGTTGCAGCCGGGAGCGTCGAGCATCGTGAGAGTTGCCTTACTTTCTGACATACACAGCAACCTGGAGGCGCTCTGCGCGGTGCTGGACGACGCCGGAGGTCGTGAGGCGATCGATGAGGTGTGGTGCCTGGGTGACATGGTGGGCTACGGCCCGGAGCCGAACGCGTGCCTGGACGTACTGCTGAGCATGGAACACGTGATGGTGGCGGGCAACCACGACATGGCTGCTGTTAGGAAGCTCAGTCTGGCGGAGTTCAACCCGTACGCGGCGGCGGCCTGCCGGTGGACGGCGGAGAGGCTCACCCCGGAGCATCGAGAGACCCTGGCCGCGCTGCCCATGCGTGAGGAGCGAGGGTCCTTCACTCTCGTGCACGGCAGCCCCAGGAATCCCGCGTGGGAGTACGTGACATCCGCCGGACAAGCGAGGGCCTGTCTGGAGCACGTGGAGACGCCGTGCTGCCTCGTGGGCCATACTCATCTGCCAATGGTGTTTCGGCTGACCGAGGCCGGGGTTGCAGGGGAGTGGGCTAGGCCCGGACAGGTGGTATCGCTGGCCGGCGAACGCCTGGTGCTGAATCCGGGCGGAGTGGGCCAGCCACGCGACGGCGACCCCCGCTCGTGCTACGCGGTCTACGACACGGACGAGGCCACCGTGGAGTTTCGGCGCGTGGCGTACGACATCGGCGCGACGCAACGCAAGATGCGCGAGGCCGGCCTGCCGGAGTATCTGGCGGAGCGACTGACGTACGGAAGGTAGAATGGCGCGGCGCGCTCTCGCCGCGCAGTGGAAGCCAATCGAGGAGGTACAAGATGCCTATAGTGAGGGTTGAGATGTGGCCCGGAAGGACGCACGAGCAGAAGGCGGAGCTTGCACGCGCCATCACGGACGCGGTTGTGAACATCGCCAGGACAACGCCGGAGGAGACGATTGTGGTCTTCACCGACGTGTCAAAGGAAGACTGGGCGAAGTCGGGCGTGCTGGCGTCCGACGCGTGACGGGCTAAGCAGCTGGCGGATACTCACCAGAGGTAGCGCGTGAGCCAGGATCTTCGTGGAGAGCAGACTGAGAGGCGGAGCCGCCGCGTTGCGCGGGGGTTGGTAATCGTCAACACCGGCGACGGCAAGGGCAAGACAACCGCGGCGCTTGGCGTGATCTTCCGCGCCTGGGGCCGTGACTTCGACATCAGGGTCTTCCAGTTCATCAAGAACACGGGCGCTCGCTTCGGAGAGCACAGGGCGGCCGAGAGGCTGGGCATCCCTATCGAGTCGCTTGGCGACGGCTTCACGTGGCTGTCCAAGGACCTGGACCGGTCTGCGGCGCTGGCGCAGGAGCAGTGGCGCCGCTCCAGGGAGGCCATCCTCAGGGGTGAAGAGGACATCATCGTCCTGGACGAGTTCACCTATGCCATGCACTATGGCTGGGTGCCTGTCCAAGAGGTGGTGGACACGCTGAAGAGGCGGCCGGAGTCGCTGCACGTCATCATCACGGGCCGCTATGCGCCGCAGGAGCTCATCGACTGCGCCGACCTTGTCACCGAGATGAGGCTCATTAAGCACCCCTACGACGATAAGGGCATCAAGGCCCAAAGAGGCATAGAGTTCTAGGTCGTCTTCATCGGCCCCGCTTGGCGTCAGAGTGGTCACGCCGCTCTGCCTTGTTCCGAAACAGTGGAAACTCACAGTCATCTCTGGGCGCGGTCGGTGGTTGTGCGCGGCCCGGTTGACGACCTTCTCTGTAGCTTGTTTCTCCGGCCTGACCTAATCCGGTTTAGACGTTCCAAGCGCCAGATCGCTGCTGGAATGTGCCTTCAGGCTTGTGCGCGATACCCAATCCCAAGCGGCACTAACTCCAGCCCGCGAACGCGCCTGTGTGGCTGCGGCCATATCGATTCGAATCAGGCCACCTGCTAGGCGGTCGCGAGATGAGAACGTGCCAACCACGTTCCCGAAAGTGGTCCGTTCGAGTACGAGCTTGGGCTGAGCGACAGGATGGGTTGCGGTGCACAACCATATAATTGCGCAAATTTTGCCCTTTGCATCTAACGCGGTTTCAAGGTGAAGTGTGTGACACTAGGCTGAACCGGCCCAGGGCGCCATTTGAGGCCCTCGCCGGCTCTCCACATGAGTGTATTATTCGGCCTAACGTGGATTGCACCACTGCTGTCCTTAGCTGCACTTGCGCTTGCAGCCTTCGTTTTGAGTCCGCCGGGCCCCTCTCCTTCACAGTCGTCTGCCACGATGCCCAGCTGGAATCACTCCGTGAGTGGTGACGACCGGTTGATACCCTCCGTGCTGAGGAGGCCCCTCTTCAACCAGCGCCCTCCTAAGCCTCAGGTGACGGATCAAACCGCATATGCGGGCGTGAGGTTCAAGTATCAGGTGCCGGAGGTCATCGACCCGGACGGGGACGACCTCACGTACGAGGTCTTTCAGGGGGGAGGGTCGTTCAACCCTCTGTGGAGCTGGCTCACCTTTGACTCTGCCACCCGCACCTTCACCGGCAGACAGCGCGGTGTCCATATCGACACGTACACCATTCGCGTCTATGTTTCCGATCGGCAACAGACAAGCTGGGCTGAATTCACGCTGAGCGTGGTCGAACGGCCTGCCAACCTGCCCCCGACGGCGGCGTCGCTGACGGCGCAAACGGCGACGGAGGACCAGGTGTTCAGCTACGTGGTGCCGGAGTTCAGCGACCCAGACGACGACACGCTGACCTACGCCGCCGCGCTGGGCGACGGCGGATCGCTGCCGGGCTGGCTGAGCTTCAATGCGACGGATCGGACGTTGAGCGGTACGCCCTTGGAGGCTGACACGCCGGCGTCGCACACCATACGCGTCACAGCGACGGACGACGCCACTCCGCCGCTATCGTCGTCTGCGAGCTTCACGCTCACGGTAGTCGAGGTCAACGATGCGCCCGTCCCGGTGGCGGACACGGCGACGGTGGAGAAGGGAGGGAGCGTGGACGTATCAGCGAGTACGCTACTCTCCAACGATACCGACCCTGAGGGCAGCACACTAACGCTCACGGCAGTTGGCAGCGCGGTTAACGGAACGGTGATGCTTTCCGAGGACGAGAGCGAGGTGACGTACACGCACGACGGGAGTGAGACTACGTCGGGCAGCTTTACGTACACCGTGAGCGACGGCACTGCCACGGCAATTGGTACGGTCGAGGTTACCGTGACGCAGCCGAACAACGCGCCTGCCGCCGCAGCCGACACTGCAACTGTGGCAGAGGGTGGTGAGGTCGATGTATCTGTCGCAACGCTCCTCTCCAACGACACGGACGCCGACGGCGACACTCTCAGCATCATGGCTGTGGGCAGTGCGGTGAACGGCAGTGTGGCGCTGTCCGAAGACAAGAGCGAGGTGACGTACACGCATGACGGCAGCGAGACGACGTCGGGCAGCTTCACGTACACCGTGAGCGACGGTACGGACACAGCCACCGGCGAGGTCTCAGTGACCGTGACACCGGTCAATGACGCACCGACAGGTGTCAATGACACGGCCACGGTGGCAGAAGGTGGCGAAGTCGAGATTACGGCAGCAACTCTGCTCGCTAACGATACTGACCCGGAGGAAGACAGCCTCAGCATCACCGGAGTCGGGGGCGCGGTAAACGGTACGGTTGCGCTGTCGGAAGACATGAGCGAGGTGACATACACGCAAGACGGGTCGGAGACGACGACCGGCAGCTTCACCTATACCGTGAGTGACGGGTCGGCGACGGGTACGGGCACGGTATCGGTGACCGTGACTCCGGTGAATGATGCGCCGTCGGCCGTCGCCGACACCTTGACGGTTGCAGAGGGCGGTGAGGTTGAAGTTGCGGTAACAACGCTGCTTGCGAACGACACCGACGCCGAGGGCGACAGCCTCAGCATCACGGCCGCGGGCAGCGCGGTAAACGGTACAGTGGCGCTGTCCGCTGACAAGAGCAGGGTGACGTACACACACGACGGCGGTGAGACGACGTCGGGCAGCTTCACGTATACCGTTAGCGACGGCACCGCTACGGCTACGGGCGCGGTTTCGGTGACCGTGACGCCCGTGAACGATCCACCGGGTGAGCTCACGCTCACGGACCAGACCGCCACCGCGGACGCGTCCTTCAGCTACCAGGTGCCTGCGGCTGTCGACCCGGACGGTGACGATCTAACTTATGCTGCGCTTCTGGGCCCAGGCTCTAATCCGTTGCCAAACTGGCTGAGCTTTGCTGAAGCGACACGGACGTTCAGCGGCACACCTCGGAAGGCACACGCGGGGGAGTATGAGATACAGGTGACTGTGAGCGACGGCAAGGCGGCTGCGAAGAAGGCCAAGTTTACGCTGACGGTCGTGTTGCCCCAGAACCGGCCGCCGGAGACGCCAACTCTTTCGTCTCAGACGGCTACGGAGGACGTCGCGTACAGCTACGTGGCACCTGAGTTCGATGACCCCGACAAAGACACGGTGACGTACGCTGCCGCGCTTGACGATGGCAGCGCGTTGCCCGGCTGGCTGAGCTTCAACGCAACGAGCCGGACGTTCAGTGGCACACCGCTTGAAGCTGACACGCCGGCAACGCACACCGTGAAGGTGACCGCGACGGACGATGGCAGTCCGTCGAAGTCATCGTCAGCGACATTCACTCTAACAGTGGCTGAGGTCAACGACGCGCCCGCCCCCGTAGACGATTCGGCTTCGGTCGCAGAAGGTGGGAGTGTAGACGTGACTGCCACGACCCTGCTGGCCAACGATACCGATCCGGAAGGCGACACTCTTAGCATCACGGCCGTGGGCGGCGCGGTGAACGGCAGTGTCACGCTGGCTGAAGACAAGAGCAAGGTGAGGTACACGCACGACGGGAGTGAGACGACAACGGGCAGCTTCACGTACACCGTGAGCGACGGCACGGCTACGGGTTCAGGCACTGTTTCGGTGACCGTGACTCCGGTGAATGATGCGCCGTCGGCCGTCGCCGACACCTTGACGGTTGCAGAGGGCGGTGAGGTTGAAGTTGCGGCAACAACGCTGCTTGCGAACGAAACCGACGCCGAGGGCGACACTCTCAGCATCACGGCCGTAGGCGGCGCGGTGAACGGCAGCGTGGCATTGTCAGAAGACAAGAGCAAGGTGACGTACACGCACGACGGGAGTGAGACGACATCGGGCAGCTTCACATATACCGTGAGTGACGGCACGGATACGGCCACGGGCACTGTTTCGGTGACCGTGACGCCGGTCAATAACGCACCGACAGGTGTCAATGACACGGCTACGGTTGCAGAGGGCGGTGAGGTTGAAGTTGCGGTAACGACGCTGCTTGCGAACGACACCGACGCCGAGGGCGACAGCCTCAGCATCACGGCCGTGGGCGGCGCGGTGAACGGCAGTGTCACGCTGGCCGAGGACAAGAGCAAGGTGACGTACACGCACGACGGGAGTGAGACGACAACGGGCAGCTTCACGTATACCGTGAGTGACGGCATAGCTACTGCCACGGGGTCGGTCGCGGTAACGGTCTCGCCCGCAAACGACGGACCGTCGGCTGGCGGGGATACGGCTACGGTGGCGGAAGGGGGCAATGTCGAGATCTCAGTTGAGTCGCTGCTCTCGAACGATTCCGACCCGGAGGGCGAAAGCCTCAGCTTCACTGGCGTCGGGGGAGCGGTCAACGGCAGCGTAACGGTTTCCGAAGACATGAGCGAGGTGACGTACACGCACGACGGCAGCGAGACGACATCTGGAAGCTTCACGTATACCGTAAGCGACGGCACGGATATGGCCACGGGCACGGTTTCGGTGACCGTGACGCCGGTCAATGACGCACCGACAGGTGTCAATGACACGGCCACGGTGGCAGAAGGTGGCGAAGTCGAGATAACAGCAGCCACGCTGCTTGCCAACGACACCGACGCTGAGGGCGACAGTCTCAGCATCACGGCCGTGGGCGGCGCGGTGAACGGCAGTGTCACGCTGGCCGAAGACAAGAGTAAGGTGACGTACACGCACGACGGCAGCGAGACGACACCCGGAAGCTTCACGTATACCGTGAGCGACGGCACGGCTACGGCCACGGCCACGGTTTCGGTGACTGTGACGCCGGTCAATGACGCACCGTCGGCCGTCGCCGACACCTTGACGGTTTCAGAGGGCGGTGAGGTTGAAGTTGCGGTAACAACGCTGCTCTCGAACGATTCCGACCCGGAGGGCGACACTCTCAGCATCACGGCCGTGGGCGGCGCGGTGAACGGCAGCGTGGCATTGTCAGAAGACAAGAGTAAGGTGACGTACACGCACGACGGTAGCGAGACGACATCTGTAAGCTTCACGTATACCGTAAGCGACGGCACGGCCACGGCCACCGGGTCCGTCGCGGTGACTGTCTCGCCTACTAACGACGCGCCGTCGGCCGTCGCCGACACCTTGACGGTTGCAGAGGGCGGTGAGGTTGAAGTTGCGGTAACAACGCTGCTTGCGAACGACACCGACGCCGAGGGCGACAGCCTCAGCATCACGGCCGCGGGCAGCGCGGTAAACGGTACAGTGGCGCTGTCCGCTGACAAGAGCAGGGTGACGTACACACACGACGGCGGTGAGACGACGTCGGGCAGCTTCACGTATACCGTTAGCGACGGCACCGCTACGGCTACGGGCGCGGTTTCGGTGACCGTGACGCCCGTGAACGATCCACCGGGTGAGCTCACGCTCACGGACCAGACCGCCACCGCGGACGCGTCCTTCAGCTACCAGGTGCCTGCGGCTGTCGACCCGGACGATGACGATCTCACGTACACTGCGTTTCTGGGCGCAGGCTCCAATCCGCTGCCTGACTGGCTGAGCTTTGACGAAGAGACGCGCACGCTAAGTGGGACGCCGCGGAGGGCACACGCGGGCGAATACGAGATTCAGGTGACGGTGAGCGACGGGACGGCGGCGGCGAAGAAGGCCGAGTTCACGTTGACGGTGGCGCTGCCGCCAAACCGACCGCCTGGGGCGCCTGCGCTTACGTCTCAGACGGTTACGGAGGACGAGGCTTTCAGCTATGTGGTGCCGGAGTTCGAGGACCCCGACGAGAACACGGTGACCTACACCGCCGCGCTGGACGATGGTGGGTCGCTTCCGGGCTGGCTGAGCTTCAACGCAACGAGCCGGACGCTGAGCGGCACACCGCTTGAGGCCGACACTCCGGCTTCGCACACCATACGCGTCACTGCGACAGACGACGCCAATCCGCCGCTTTCATCGTCCGCCACGTTCACGCTAACAGTGGCTGAGGTCAACGACGCGCCCTCAGCGCCTGTGCTGGCGGACCAGGCTGCCTTGGTGGCTCGGACGTTCAGCTACACAATTGCCGCGGTCACGGACCCCGAGGGCGGTGACATCACCTACGCGGCCACGGTTGGCGAGAGCGGAGAGTTGCCATCGTGGCTTTCGTTCGACGCGGATGGTCGCGTGCTGAGCGGCACGGCTGGGGAGAGCGACGCTCCGGCTGAGCTGACGATTCGCATCACCGCAACGGACGACGGTGACCCGACGCTGGTGTCCTCGGCCGAATTCACGTTGACGGTGAGTAAGCCCAACGGCGCGCCTCAAGCTGTAGACGACACGGCAACTGTCGCCGAGGGTCATGTCTTGACGATACCCAGCAGCGCCCTTCTCGCCAATGACTCGGATCCTGACGCGCAGACGCTTGCCATAACTCGCGTTGGCGATGCCGTCAACGGCACGGTTGCCTTGTCGGCGGACGGAACCACGGTCACCTACAGGCACGGCGGAACCGAGAGCACGTCTGGCAGCTTCACGTACGCCGTGAGCGACGGCGTTGATACGGACACGGCCACAGTCGCACTCACCGTCACGCCCGTCAACGACCCACCCGCCGCGCCTTCCGTCGCAGGTCAGACCGCCGTCGAGGACGAGCCGTTCAGTTACCGGTTCGCCGCGGTAACCGATGCGGAGGGCGATGGGGTAACGTACACGTCTGCGCTTGCCGGAGGCGGTGCGCTTCCGCCGTGGCTCAGCTTCAATGCCGGCACGCGCACCTTCAGCGGCACGCCCCGCGAGGCCGACACGCCGTCCACGCTCGCGATCGCAGTGACCGCGTCGGACGACGGCGAACCGGCAGAGTCGGCGACATCCACGTTCACTCTCACCGTCGTTGCGGTGAACGACCCGCCGAGCGCGCCCAATGTAGTCGACCAGGTGGCCTATGTTGGGGAACCCTTCGCCTACACCGTGCCCGCGTCCTACGACCCCGATAGCCTGCAGCTGGCGTACGCTGCTGTGCAGGGATGGGGCTTGAATCCGCTGCCCAGATGGATGCGATTCAATGAGGAGACCAGGACACTCAGCGGAACGCCGCTGGAAGCGGACGTGGCGGAGCATGAGATCCTCCTCTCCGTGTCCGACGAGCTGCATACAGTGTGGGCCGTGTTCACGTTGAGCGTGGAGATTGCACCGAACCGGCCGCCCGTTCCTCCGGCGATTCCATCCCAGGAGGCCACCGAGGACCTGCCGTTCACGTTCGTCGTACCACCCTTTGCCGACCCCGACGAGGACTCGCTCGAATACTCGGCAGGCGCAGCCTCACCGGATGGCGCGGTCGCCGACCTGCCGGGCTGGCTTGAGTTCGACACGGCCACCCGCGTCCTGTCCGGTACCCCGCGCGAAGGTGACACGCCGGGTGTGCTCATAATTGTCGTTACCGCCACCGATGACGGAGACCCTCCTGCCTCGACTGATGTCCGCTTCACGCTGAACGCCCCGGAGGTCAACGATGTGCCCACGGCCAGCGCGGGTGCAGACCAGACAGCTACCGCAGCTAGCGTCGTCACGCTGGACGGCACCGGAAGTCGTGACCCTGAGGGAGATTCGTTGAGCTACGCCTGGCGACAAGAAGGTGAACCGCAGGTGACTATTACCGGCGCGGACTCGGCGGTCGCAACCTTTTTAGTTCCCGAGGGGATTACCACGGACGTGGAGCTCGTCTTCACGCTGGTCGTGACGGACGAAGCGGGAGCGGCTTCCGAGCCGGATGCGGTGAGCGTCCGAGTCGTCGGTGCGGAGCGCCCGCCTGTACCTGTCGTACCGGTGATTACGATTGAAGCCGAGATCGCGTCTGTCGTGGAGGGACAGGTTGCCAGTTTCCGCATTTGGGCGGCGCCATCGCCTGATAGGGCCGTTGCCGTCGTCATGGACGTGTCGGGTGGAGACGCATACGGCATCGCCGATGGGCAGCGGGACGTGTTCATCCTGCCGGGAGACACGCTGGCGGTTCTCGTGCTGCCGACCGAAGACGACTACGTCGACGAGCCGCCCGGCCGCATCGGCGTCGTCATACGCGAGCAGCCACTTTACAACATCGGCGCGAAGTCGAGCGCATTCGTCATCGTCAACGACAACGACGAAGCGTCCATCGAGCCTACCGAAGAGGCTACCGACGATGGAAGCAGTGGCTCTCCGACCCTGGCGGAGGAGGCTGTTCCCACGCCTGAAACCGGAGACACGCTTGCCTTCGGCCCGTCGTCAGTGGGAGGTATGAGCTTTTTCATTGGGGAAGGCGTTGCGGAGTTCCAACTTCCCAGCGTCACCGGCGGTTACGGCAACCTCAGGTACGAACTTGCGCCAGAGCTGCCGGACGGCCTGCGCTTCGACGCAGACGCACTCACCATCTCAGGCGTTCCCGCGGGCGAGTTTGCGCCCACGCGGTTCACGCTCACCGTTACCGACGAGAGAGGCAATCGCACCAGCTTGACTTTCATGGTCACGGTGGCTGAACGCCCGGCAGTTCCGACTGCAACGCCCGCGCACACTCCTGAGCCGACGTTCCTGCCACGGACTCCGGCGCCTGGGCCAACGGCCTCCCAGCCGGTGGAAGACCCGCAGCCTACTGTGTCCACGCCGCTGGTTACGGCCGCGCCGACGATACAACCCTCGCCTGCTCCCACTCCAACCGTTGAAGCGGGAGAGCCGTTTGCCACGGATGCCTCAGCGCCCAGGCGCACACCGGAACCGACGCCTCGGCCTGCGCTGTCCTCGCCACCCGCGCCGAGGCCGACAACCCCGCAGCCGGCGGAAGACCTGCCATCTCCTGCATCCACGCCTCCCGCCTCCGCGGCGCCAACGGCCGCCGCGCCGGCCTAGCCCGCGCCCACATAACAAATGCTTACCGCGCCCCCAGCAACCGGAGAGGTCGCAGAGGCGC
>JAPPHY010000010.1:14293-48916 GCA_028877205.1 Chloroflexota bacterium
CCCCCCCCGCCCCGCCCCACACCCCCCCCCCGGGCCTAACCCCCCCCACCCCCCCCCCCCCCCCCCCCCCCCCCCGCGGCCCCCCCGCCCGCCGCCCCGCCTTCGCCGGCGCCCACTACACAACTGCTTCCCGCTCCCACTCCAACCGTAGAGGTCGAAGAGCCGACTGCTA
The DNA here is from genome assembly GCA_028877205.1 of Chloroflexota bacterium. Classification (GTDB taxonomy): domain Bacteria; phylum Chloroflexota; class Dehalococcoidia; order Lucifugimonadales; family UBA2985; genus JAPPHY01. The sequence continues at coordinate 14,466 of JAPPHY010000010.1, forward strand.
CGTCTGCCGCCGTGCCCGTATACGACGAACAGGGTGTCGATCAGATGGGGTGGATCGTGACCACAGTGCTTGCAGGCGTCACGGCCGCAACCGGAGGCCTCGTGCTGATGCGTGAGCCAACGCAGTAGGGAGCGGGAGAGCGCCCATGTGGAGTACGGGCGAGCCGCACTTGGCGTGGATAATTTGTGCTATAATTGGCTACCGCTGGTGCAACTAATCGCTCGGCAAAGCCAACGCCCGGCTTTGACCTTTAAATGGCCTTACGCAGAGAGATAAGAGCATCATGCCCAAGCTAACCAGAGAATTCGCATTGGCTCGTCTGCAAGAGCAACTGGATGCCATACCCGGTCTAATGGGGTTGACGGTCTCTTCACCCAAGTTTGCGCAGTGGGGAAGAGACACTAAGGTCGCAATAGCCTACATCTTTGGGGATTCTTCTCCGCAGGCGCGGGAGTTCGATCTCATACGATTCGTGCCGGTAGCTACGACTGCATTCTCCTACCTTTCGCTGGAAGAGCAATACCGAAATGGTTTCAACGAAGGCTTAGGCTTAGCCAGTGGAACACTCAGTTCAATGATTAATGAAGTTCGAAAATACTGGACTGATGACACACAGGCTCAAAGGCCCTCTGAGGTTTCCAAGACTCCCCAGCCTGCCGATAGTCGCCGGGTGTTCGTCATTCATGGAACGGACCACGGATCTAGGGACACAGTGGCAAGATTTCTCAAGGACTTGGAGCTTGAGCCGGTGATACTGGAGGAACAACCTGACCGTGGTCTGACGGTAATCGAGAAGTTTGAAGAGACTGCTAGTGGTGGTTTCGTAGTGGCACTCCTGACGCCTGACGACATAGGTGGCCTCAGCGAGTCCGAATTGAAGCCCCGCGCGAGGCAGAACGTGATACTGGAGCTTGGCTATTTCGTTGCAAGGTTTGGCCGAGAGAAGGTTCGCGCCTTGGTGAAAGGAAACGTAGAGTTACCCTCGGACTTTGCCGGGGTTATCTACATACCGCTTGATGAACACGGAGGATGGAGGATGAAACTCATAAGGGAGATGAACAACGCGGGCCTCGCCGTTGACGCCAATCGTGCACTATGAACAAGCAAGAGGAGTTCCAGAACCGTGCCCTAGCCAAGCGCGGCATCAGCACGGACTTCAAGTAGCTCGCACCGGCCGTCAACCCGGTTGCATCGCGGCGATGAGCTCCCGCGCAGCGGCCTCCGGGTCGGGCGCGCTCACGACTGCCGAGATCACGCAGGCGGCGTCTGCTCCCGCGCTCACCACCTGCGAGATGTTGCCCAAGTTGATGCCGCCGATGGCAACCACCGGCGCGCTCGCCGTCGCCTTCACCGCAGAGAGCGTGCTCAGTCCGGCCGGCCGCGTGCGCTCCTTCGTGTCCGTGGGGAACATGGCGCCCACCGCCAGGTAGTCCACACCCTGCCTTTCCGACTCCGCCGCCTCCTCCACAAGCGCGTTGGATGTGCCAATGATCTGGTAGGGCTTGAGGATCGCTCTGGCCTCCGCGACGGGCAGGTCGTGCTGCCCCAGGTGGAGGCCGTGGGCGTCGCAGGCGACGGCCAGATCGGCGTGGTCGTTCATGATGAAGACGGCGTCATGCCGGTCGCACAGGTCGCGGATGCTGCGGGCCACGGGCAGGACGTCGCCCTTGTCGCTCAGCTTGTCACGGAGCTGGATGACGCGAGCGCCTCCGCGGAGCGCCGCCTGCGTGAGCTCGACGAGGTCCCTGTCACCGGCCGCCTGGGCGTCCACTATAACGTACAGCCCGCTCACCTTGCGGGCCGTCTCGTCTCTTGCGGCGCGGTCCATAAGGTCGCAACCCCAGTCGGGGGCCTACAGGCCCAACTCGAAGTCCTCGACCTCGTCGGTGTTGACCATCTCACCCGCATCCAGCCGGGCGAGCAGCTCCTCGCCCTCCGGGCCGATCGCCTGGCCGGTATCGTCCTTCATGCGCCTGAGCATGTCGGCCACACTGCGCGGGTCGTCCTCGTTGAAGTCGGTCATGGTGTCCCAAGCGGGCATACCGCCCATGAAGTCGTTGGGACTCCTGTGGACTCTTACCTGCGACATGATGCGCGTCCCACCGGCAACGCCGCAGTGGGAGCACACCGGCTCCTTGATCTCGGAGAAGCTGCGATTGAGCATGGAGAACTTGCGTCGGCAGCTATCGCAGCGGTACTCGTAGATGGGCATGAGCTTACTCCCTGGCCGGGCTTGATTCTAGCACATGGCGCGGACGCGGTAAACAAGAGGTGACTACCCGCCGCCCGTGACGGCGTTCTCCGTCCGCTCGATACGGGCGATGCGGCCCTGCGAGTCCACGTCGACGGCCACCAGGTCGATGCGCCAGTGCGACGGCAGGTCGTCTCTGGTCTGGAGGTACGTCTGGGCCGTGGCGATGAGCCTGCGTGCCTTGCCCGCGGTTATCGACTCCTCAGGCGTGCCGAAGCCTCGGCCGCGCTGCGTGCGCACCTCCACGAACACGACTGCCTCGGCGTCCCGCGCCACTATGTCTATCTCGCCGTGCGGGCAGCGAAAGTTGATGTCCAGCACGGTGAAGCCCGCGCGCTCCAGGTGGCCGCGAGCCGCCTGCTCTCCCAGCCCGCCGAGGCGCATCCTGCCGGTCTTGGCTGCGCTGCGGACGCTGTCAGTCGTGTCCTCCGACATCGCCTCATGGACGGGAGCGAAGCTGCGCCGGTGGATCGGGCAGGGCCCCAGGCGTCGCAGCTGCTCAAGGTGAGCAGGAGTGGGGTAGCCCTTGTTGGAGTCGAAGCCGTAATCCGGGTACCTGGCGTGCTCCTCGAGCATGATCGCGTCTCGCGTCACCTTGGCGACTATGGAGGCTGCGGCGATCGACATGCAGCGACCGTCTCCGCCAACCAGCGCCTTCGCAGGCAGGCCGTCCAGGTCCACGGGCAGCCCATCGACGAGCACGAAGTCAGGCCGAGATGGCAGGCTGCCCAAGGCTCTCAGCATGGCCTCGCGGGTGGCCGACGCTATGCCGAGCCGGTCCACCTCCTCGTTCGACACCACGCCCGCGGCCCAGCCCACGCCGGAGTCACGTATGCACGCGTAGAGTTCCGCGCGCCGGCTGGCGCTGAGCTGCTTGCTGTCTCGCAGGCGTCCGATCCACGGCGCGCGTAAGTCGGGCGGTATGACGACTGCACCGGCGACCACTGGTCCTGCGAGCGGCCCGCGTCCAGCCTCGTCCACGCCCGCGACGACGCGATTGCCCAGTCGGCGGAGCGCGGTCTCCTCATCGAAAGTGGGAGGCTGTGGGGCTGTCCTCATGTGCCTTCGGCGGCGAGACGTAGGAGGAGTGCCTAGACTGCGCCGTCGCCGGCGGCCCGGTTGTCGACGCCGCGGATGGCCTTGACCACCACGCAGTCCCACTTGAAGCTGATGGCGCCGTTGCCGTCCTGCCGAATGTCGAATGCCTCGACCGCTCCTCGGGGAGCGTTCAGGAAGTCGCGTCGCAGGCCCTCCACCACGTCCGCCGGCGTGCCGGACCGTCGCACCCAGTCGTCGAAGTCGTGGGGGACGTTGGTCAGCGTGGAGTCCGTGGGGTACAGGCCGTTCTCCTCCAGTACCTCCAGCCAGCCGGACGGGGACAGGTTGGAGACGTGGCTGGGGTCGCGGCGCTCTTCCACGTCGTTCATCCAGACGGACGTTGGAGCGTCCTCCGGCGAGCACGTGTCTGCAAGTATGAGAACGGCGCCCGGGGCGAGCACACGGCGCCACTCCGTTATCGCCTTCCCCAGGTTCATGAAGTGGTGCGGCGCAATGCGACAGGTGAGCAGATCAAGCGAGGCATCCGCGAACGGCAGGTCCTCTGCCGCCGCGAGCGCATAGCCGAGGTTGCCGACGCCGCGCTCTGTGGCCAGCCTGCGGGTCTCAGCGATCATCTCTGGGGTGAGGTCAGAGGCGACAACCCAGTCTGCGTATGGTGCTATGGTGAATGCCGTGAAGCCGGTTCCGGTCGCCACGTCTACGGCACGGGGGTATCGTGCACCGGAGGCCCATTCGCGCACCACCTGAAGGCTCTCGCCGGAGCTGTGACCGACGCTGCTGGAGTAGAACTGGGCCTGCCGTCCGAACTGCTCCTGTGCTCCCGTGCGTCTGGGCGCGCCGCCTTCTGTAGACATGGCAGTATGTTAGCCCAAAGCTATGCAGCTTGCAAGCGCAGGAGGTTGACGCTCTGAAATGGGAATGTACGCATGTGCTTCCGCTCGTGCTGAGCTTGTCGAAGTGCGAGCGGAGGTGTGGGCCGGCGCGCCGGCGGCAGCCTCAATCGCCCTCTATGTAGCCGCCGCCCAGGACCTCATCGCCCCTGTAGAAGACCACAGCCTGTCCGGGAGTAATTGCACGCTGGGGCTCACGGAATCGAAGCTCGGCCTGCTCGCCACGCGGTGTCAGCACGGCCGGCGCCGCCTCCGACTTGTAGCGTATCTTCGCCTCCACCTCGGTTGGGCCGTTCGGCGCCTCGCCGGACAGGTAGTTCACGCCGTCCGCGAGCAGTGTGCTCCGCAGCAAGCCCTCGGCAGGCCCCACGACGACGCGGTTCTCGGCCCTGTCCAGCGACAGCACGAAGAGAGGCTTCCTAGAGTGTATGCCCAGCCCGCGGCGCTGGCCGACAGTGAACCGCTCAATGCCCTGGTGCGTACCGACCAGGTTCCCTTCAGTGTCGACGATCTCGCCGGGTGTGGGGGCGAATCTCTCGGCCAGAAACGCGCGGTAGTCGTTGTCGGGGATGAAGCAAATCTCCTGGCTGTCCGGCTTGTCGGCCACGGGCAGGCCGGCGTCCCGCGCAATGTCCCTGATCTCCGACTTGTCGAAGCCGCCGACGGGCAGCAGCAGGTGGCGCATCTGGTGGGGACGCAGGCCGAACAGAACGTACGACTGGTCCTTCAGCGGGTCCACGCCACGCAACAGCCTGGGGCGGCCGCAGGAGGCATCCAGCCGTGCATAGTGACCGGTTGCCACGTACTCCACGTCGAGCGCGTTTGCCCGCTTCATCAGGAAGTCGAACTTGATCTTGTCGTTGCAGGCCAGGCAGGGGTGAGGAGTGCGTCCCCGGCGGTACTCGCTGATGAAGTAGTCGATGACGTGGGCGCGGAACTCGTCCTGGAAGCTCATGACGTAGTGGGGCGCGCCGATGATCTGGCACACGCGGCGCGCATCCTCCACGTCGTCGATTGTGCAGCAGCCGCGCGATCGCCCGAGCGTATCCGTTCGGTCGTCGCTCCACAGCTTCATCGTCACGCCGACGACGTCGTATCCCTGCGACTTCAGCAGGCATGCGGCCACGGAAGAATCAACTCCTCCGCTCATTGCCACCATGACCCTGCCCTTGTTGACCATTGCGAAACCTCCGATTCAATTGCCCGTGTGGGTGCTCGACTCCGCGACGAGCGTCGCCGCGACTGTGACAGTATACCCTGCGATGGTACCGCGGGTGAAGTGCGGAATACCTCTAGCCCGGGCGTCCCGCGCTAGCGAGTGAATTGCTGAGAAAGCAGCAGCCGGCAGGTTCTTGCCTGCCGGCTGCTTGATGGTCCGATTGGCGGGAGCAGGAACTACTGCTCGATCACCGTGTTGCCTTCGTCGGTGCTGACCGGCTCCGAGAACTCGGCGTATGTCAGCGTTGCTGTGGTAACCGTGTCCTTCCTCAGCTCGCCTTCGGCCAAGTCGTTTGCCGTCACCGTAATGGTGAAGCTGAAGCTATCGCCCGTGGCCAGCGCCTCGCCGTGGTTGTAGGTCACGGTTGCCGCATCTGCGTCGATCGTTGCCTTCGGCTCCGCGTCCGGGTCAGCGGTGACGCCTTCGGCTAGGACCTCCGCCGCGGAGTCGATGGTGAACTGAGCCGGAATGTCCACTACCACGTTCACATCGGTCATCGGCGACCTACCCTGGTTGCTCACGGTCACCGTGAAGGTGACATTCTCACCCTCCCTGACCGGGTCGAAGTCGTCGGTGATGGCGATTGTGGCGCCGGGTGCGGGTAGGATGCTCACTTCCAGCACGGCCTCCAGCACGGATGCCGGCATGGTCTCTGTGCTGACCTGCTCAGCGGCGGTTACACTGGCGGTATTCGTCATTGTGCCCGACTCGTCGCCTTGCAGCGTGAGGGTAACCTCGGCCTGTGCATCGACTGCCAGGTCGCCGATCTCCCAGGTTACCGTGTTGGTGTCCTCGTCGAACACACCGCCATTGCTGGAGCTCACATAGGACATGCCAGTTGCGAATGTGTCGCTTATGGTCACGCCTGTCAGTGGCGCCTCACCGTTGTTGGTGGCGGTCAACGTGTAGGTCACCTCGTTGCCCACGAAGATCGCCGTGCGTCCGGTCTTCTCGATCGTGATTGCGGGCACCTCTACGGTGGTGGACGTCTCGGTTTCGACCGTCGCTGCAGCGTTATCGGCTGTGACGGACGCCTCGTTCACCTGGGCGCCTGCCGTGGTCGCCAAAACTGTCAGCGTGAAGGTGGATGACGCTCCGGGGTTCATGTTGCCGACGCTCCAGGTCACCGTGTCGCCGGCTTCTGAGACCGTCCCTGCCGGATCGCTGCTGACGTACTCAAGGCCCGCAGGCAGAGTGTCAACTACCGTGGTGTTGTTGGCGACACCGTTGCCGTTGTTGGTGACCGTTATGGTGTACTCGAAGTTTTCGCTCAGCAGAGCCGTTCCACTTTCCGGTCCCTCCTTGGTGATTGCGAGCTCAGGCTGAAGGACCGTGGTCATAGCCTGGGCGGTGGCCTCGGCGCCCTCCGTGGAGGTCACCCTCACCTCATTGGTCCAGTCGCCTGCCTGGTTGGCCTGCAGGACTACTGTAATGTCAATTGTTGCCGGCGGGCTCAGCGCACCCAGCTCAAACGCCAGCTGATTGCCGCTCTGGGTGCCCGCAGGATCGGAGCTGACCAGGCTCATGCCGGCCGGTATGGTGTCCACCAGCCTTACGCCTGTGCTTGCGCCGGTGCCGGTACCACTCACCCGAATTGCGTAAGTGGCTTCGCCGCCGATGTCAACCTGGGCAGGTCCGGTCTTGGTCACTTCCAAACCACCGGCCAGGACCTCCGTGGAGCTGGTCTCTTCGTCGCTGAGTCCTTCGGCCGACTCTGCCCTGTAATTGACTTCGAATTCACCCACTCGCACGCCCTGGGCCGTCAGCTGCACCGAGGCGGTGCCGTCGATCTCAATGGTGCCGAGATCCCAGGTTACGACCGAGTTGCTCTCCGTGCCGTCCCCTGTGGAGGACACGTAGGCCATGCCGGCGGGCAGTGTTGCTACAAGCTGGGTGCCCGTGGCATCGCGGTTGCCGGTGTTGGTGACGGTGATGTCAAACGTTACTTCAGCCAGCAGACCGATCTGACCGGAGACGCTGGTGACTTCGACATCCAGAACAGCCTGCTTCCACTGCTTCCGCATGGTGTGGGAGAACATGGTCTTGCCATCCGGCGTCAACACCTCAATGAACACGCTGTTGTCGCCGATGAACGTGTCTATCTGTTCAAGCGTAACGGCAGCCTCGCCGGAGGCATTGGTTGTGGTTACGATGTCGTTGCTGTCCTCTGAAGCGTTGGCGAACCGGGCGTTCGGGTCGTCATCAACTATGGTCCAGCGGACGGACGTGCCCTGGACAGGTGCGCCGTCCGAAACATTGTTGATGGTTACGCTCATGGGGTGAGGCGTTCCGAAGCGATTCTCTGCATCGCCCGGGAACACAGGACACCCGTCCACCCAGTGCACAACGCCAAAGTCCTTGTGGGTGTTCCTGTCCTGAATGCCTGGTGCGAAAGCCGTTACGTCGGTGTCGCCAGGACGTGAGGCTACCAGCGTTGCGGTGGCCTGTCCGTCTGAGTTGGTGTTCACAATTGCGAAGTCGTTCGTCATCTTCATCGGGCTCGTGTTGCCCGTTACTTCGACGATGTCACCGACCGCATCCGGGAACCGGTTGAGGAAGAATTCGATGCGTCCGTTTGCCGCGGCTGCCTCGCCAGCTGCCAGGTTGGCGGTAACGTCGTGCTGGTTGAGAATGCACTCCCACGACTCCGAGGGGCTCAGCGACACCATAGTAGGTGTGCTGGTTTGGGAACTTGTGGAGCTTTGGGGGTCGGCTGCAGTGGCATTGCCAATCAGTCCAACCACCAGGAGAAGTAGCCCCATCGCGGGCAAGGCCAATCGCTTCGCATTGAGCATTGAAACACCTCGTTGTCAGCCGCCTCGAATTTTGGGCGCAGACCTAGATAATCTCGCCGATGATAGCATAGTAAGATTCAGGTGTCTATATGGAGAGGGAAAATTCTCACAAATAAATTCACGGAACGGGAATGAAGCCCCAGCCCGGGCTTGATCAAGGGAGGGTCCATCCCGAATTCTGGCCAGCCGCTGGCGAGAGCTCTGCGTCTTCCTCCGTCTCCCGGGCACGCATGGGCAGCGCTGCGTGCCGGCATGGCGCCACCCGGTGCGGTTGAGGCTGCCGGGTCTCTGCCGGGCTCTTGTACCGCACGGTTCGGTGGAACATAATGGGCTGAAACCACCCGGCGCAGAAACTTCCACCTTCGTTACCGGGTAGTACAGGCAAGAGGTCTGGCTCTGTCCCGTTACTCGGCCTTGGCCTGAGAGTCCGAGTGGTTCCACCGGTCGCGGGAAGGCGGCTGCGATGGACCGGAGATGTCGCAAGCGATGACGAGGACTCAACGAATTGCGATTGTGGGCGGAGGCGCTGCCGGAATGGGGGCTGCCTGGGCGCTCCACCACAGCCCGGACAGGTTCGACTTCCGCGTCTTCGAGGCTAAGGATCGCCTGGGCGGCAACGCTGTTACGGTCCACATGCCGCAGGACGGCGGCGGGTCGATTCCATTCGACATTGCCGCGACAGCGCTCATACCATCCGTTTATCAGCACATCTTGCTCCTGATGGAGCAGTTTGGCATAGAACTCATCCCCACGCGGTTCAGCTATGTCGTCCGGTACGGGGACGGGACCTACGCCCATGACTTCGACTCCGCTCTTCGCGATGAGCTCAAGGACGAGATAGAGCGGTTCCAGCGACTGCTGCGGTTGCTGAGGAAGGTGGGTGTGCTGACCCGCGCCAAGTCGCGTCTCCTCAACGCTCTCAACCCGTTCAACTACGTCTCCATGGGGCCCGTGCTGGACTTTGCAGAGCTGTCCGAGGCGTTCCGATTCAAGATACTCAAGCCCATGTTCATCAACTTCGTGCTGGCGACCAACGTGTTCGATATGCCTGCTTCGCTCTTTGCCAGATACCTGGAGTTCTTCGATATCGAGGCCGCAACCCCGATGTGGACGTGGGACCAGGGCACACAGAGCATATACGACCACCTCAGCGCCGGTTTCCGCGACAAGGTCTACCTGAGCCGGCCGGTGCAGAGGGTTCACCGCCATCCCGACGGCGTCGTGGTGGAAGACGCCAACGGCGAGCGCGAGGCGTTCGACCAGGTCATCTTCGCCTGCAACGCCAACCAGGCCCTGGCCGTGATGGATGACGCCGGTCCGCTGGAACGGTACATCCTCTCGTCGGTGCGCTACGACACGGAGCTGCACCGGGAGGCGATCGTCCATTGGGACGCGTCCGTTCTCCCGGAAGACGAAACCCAGGCGCTGAAGACCAGGAGCAACTACATTCGCCAGTACGGGGCCAAGCCGGACAACTACGAGGTCACCTACATCATGCACAATCAGCAACCCTGGGCCGGCAGGTCGGACAAGCCCTGCCTCGTCACCTACAACCCGGTCAGCCCCATCGACAGCCGGAAGGTCATCGCCCGTCACCGATTCCAGCACATCGTGCACGACATACGGCACGTGGTGTGGCTGGTGCCACTGTTCAGGTTCATCCAGGGCAAGCAGCGGACCTGGCACTGCGGCGCTCACACCCTGATCAACAGCCAGGAGACTTGCCTTGTCAGCGGGCTGATCACGGCGAGACAGCTCGGGGCGGACTACCCCTTCTCCGACGACGAGGCTCGAAGGTGGTTCAACTACTACGGGAGCGTCATGTATGGCTGGGGGTTCAGGAAGGCGAAAGGATAGCGAGGTCGCGGTCGCCCCTCTAGTGGGCCAGCAGGCTAGTGGCGACTTCTCGTGCTTCCTCCCAGCTTCCCACGATCTGGTTTGATGGAACGCGCCTGAGCACGTTCAGGGCCTGGATATTATGGACCGACGAGCCGCCGAGCCCCATAACGATGCAGTGGGTGTCGTAGCTCGTTGCGGTCTCGATGAGCTGCTCAACCACCAGGGCCGCGCTGTCGTCCACGTAGACGGTGTCGGTGAAGTCGAGTATGACGACCTCGTGTTCCCGGATGTCCTCACCGATGGTCTCCAGCAGCTTGCTGGAGGAAGCGACGGTAAAGGCGCCCCTGAGTGCAACAAGTCCCACCCTTGCTGTGAAATCGTCGATTTCATCCTGGCTCCCTTTGGAGCCGAAGAAGTCTCTGTCCAGAATTGGCACTGAAACCACGCTGTCCAGCTCCAGCAGCTCGAACTGGCGAGCGTGAGTGACCGCTGCCGCGATCATGCCAACCGCAACGGCCGTTACCAGGTCCAGGAACACGGTGAGCCCTAACGTCAAGAGCATCACCGCCATGTGTTCACGTTGGACGCGGTGCAACCGGGTGACAAACCTCCAGTCTATGGTATCCAAAGCAACCTTGAACAGGATGCCAGCCAGAAGTGCGTTGGGAATCGCTGCCACATAATCTCCCAGGGCCAGGACCATAGCAACCAGGATGACCACGGCAACCACTCCCGAAACGAAGGTCCTGCCCCCGGCGCGGAAGTTTGCAACCGTGCTTGGCGTTGCACCTGCTCCGGGCAGACCTTGAATGAACCCTGTAAACACTGCGCCCATTCCCTGGGCCAGGAGCTCCTTGCTGGGCTCGTGACGCGTGCGCGTCATGGAGTCCGCTACAAGTCCAGTCAGCAGCGTGTCCGCCGAGCCGACGAGGGCTATGACAAGCGCCGGCTCTATGGAACTCACCAGTACGTTGAACGAAATGTCCGGCATCTTGAAGGAGGGAAAAGCCGTCGGCACGGCTCCGATGGTTGGCGCGTTGGTGAGCCACATCAGGCTCACCACAGTCCCGGCTCCCAGCGCAACCAGTGAGGACGGGAGATACCTGTCGAGCTTCCTGGGCCACAGGATGGCTACGGCCAGCGTGATGCCCGCCACCCCCACGGCGTTGGCCTCAAAGTGCTCGATGATGCTCGGGAAGTTACGAATCGCCCCGATGGGTCCTCCGGTCGCAACCGGAGCACCCAGGAATGGCAGGGTCTGCACCAGTATGATTATTATTCCCACCCCGGTCATGAACCCCGAGATTACGGAGTAAGGGGTGTATGTCACGTAGCGTCCGAGTCGCAGCAGGCCGAACACCATCTGGATAAGCCCGGCCATGATCACGATTGTGAAGGCCTCGGCGATGTTGTCGGCGTGGGCGGCTACGATGACGGCCATGGCTACGGTCATCGAGCCGGTGGGTCCCGAAATCAAGGCCCTCGTGCCGCCGAACACGGCTGCGAAGAACCCAACGGAAATTGCCCCGTAAACCCCGGCGGCCGGCCCCAGCCCGGCCGCTACGCCGAACGCCAGGGCCACAGGCAGGCCTACCACTGCCGCCGTGATGCCACCGAGGATGTCTCCCAGCAGGCTCCTGGCCTCGAAGTTCGGGTAGAGAGTCGAGATACGGTTCAGCATTACCTTCCTGTCGATGAGTCGGGCGCTCCGACTCAAACGGGAGGTATAGGCGAATGACCCATACCCTCAGATCTTCAGTTACTAGGTACGGCGCAATGTACGTTGTAGCTTCGGACGGGTAAGCCTTTAGACCGTTTCGTCCGGTGCTTCGCCGGTGCGGCGATGGCGCTCCAACTCTGCCTTGAGAGCCGCATCCAGGTTGGCAGAGCCGAAGCTTATCATATATATATCACAGCTTCGCTTGCCTGCGGCAAGTATCGTGCGTCGATTTTGAGGCACTTTGCGGGGCAAAAGTTTGTCTTGACCCCGCATTTCCCATATCAACTCCGCACGGTGCGTCGTAATCAGCAAGAGAACTACCTAAAGTAGCCATATATCAGAGGCCAATGGTTATCCAGAGTGCTAGACTGGTCATAATCGACAACTGTCCTTCTCGATTTCGTATCCACTCTGGAGGCACCCAATGGGAGAAAGCACCAACGCCCTCGCCACGCTCCGTTTCGACCGCCGTATACGACTGGAGTTCCACGGCGCCACTATTAGCTCGGACGCTAGACTGTTGGCCTGTCGTGACTTGGACGATGCGATGGGACTGACGGAGATGGTGAGTGAGCATTTGCAGGAGAGTCGGGGCGGCCGAAACGTGCAGCACCGACTGGTGGGCCTTCTCAGACAGTCGGTGTACAGTCGTCTAGCGGGCTACGAGGATACCAACGACGCTGTACGGCTGTCGGACGATCCGACGATGCGGGTGATCGTCGGGGACCGAGGGGTAGACAGACCGGCGGCGAGCGCTAGCGCCATGAGCCGGTTCGAGACCGGGGTACTCACACAAGACGCCAACGAGGACGGTTTGGATCGACTGAACGCTGCGTGGGAGTACCGCGCAATGACGCACACGGCTCACCGGCGGGTGATCTTGGACATGGACAGTTCGGAGAGTCCGGTGCATGGAGAACAGGAGGGAGGGTCGTACAACGGTCACTTTGAGAGCACGTGCTATCACCCTCTGTTCGTGTTCAACCAGTTCGGTGACTGCGAGGGCGCGATGCTGCGTGCGGGGAAGGTGCATAGCGCGCACAGGTGGCGCGATGTGTTGGATCCGATCCTGTCGCGCTACGAGAGGACGGGAGTGCGCCGGTACTTTCGGGCCGATGCCGCTTTCGCCAAGCCGGACATCTATGAGTACCTGGAGGAACGGCGAGTCTTCTACGCAATACGTCTTCCGAGCAACGAAGTGCTGCAATGGGAGATCGCACCCCTGCTGATACGACCTGTGGGGAGGCCGCCGAAGCGACCAGTGATCCTGTACGACGACTTTTGGTATCGTGCCGGGAGTTGGGACCGTGCGCGGCGAGTGGTGGCGAAGGTGGAGTGGCACCAGGGAGAGTTGTTCCCTCGGGTGGGCTTCATCGTCACGAACATGACGGCTGGCCCCGAAGGAGTGGTGCGATTCTACAATGGACGCGGGACAGCCGAGCAGTGGATCAAGGAGGGGGAGTACGCGTTGAAGTGGACTCGGCTGTCGTGCCATCGGTTCGTTGCCAACCGGGTGCGTCTGTCGCTGTTCGTCCTGGCGTATAATCTTGGGAGCTTCCTTCGCCGGCTGTGTCTGCCTAAGGCGGTGAGGCACTGGTCGCTGAGGAGCGTGCAAGTCAAGCTGATCAAGATGGGAGGCCGTCTGGTACGGCACGCACGGCGGTTGATCTTTCAGTTGTGCGAGGTGTCGGTATCTGTGAGGTTGTTCCAAAGCGTGCTGGAACGTATCGGGCGATTATCGCCAGCGCCAAGCTGAGGGAGGCTACTAAACGATCAGGATCTCGCCAAAAGGGAGGGTGCTCCAGGGAGTCGGCTTGTCTTCCCTGCGCATTTACCCCATTGACGAGGGGCCCGAAGACGACAAAGACGGACAAGAAGCATAGTTCACGGCAAGTATCGTATCCCTCATCGGATAGACCGGAGATTGACATACCTTGCAGGACCTGACTACGATGCCACCATCTCTTTTGGGTTGTCCTTTGAGCCTGATGACTCCCAATATGGGAAATTCCGGATAAGATATCGGCGTTCGAGGAGTGGGTGGGTCAATGGGTAACGAAATCTTCGATCTGAGCGGCAGGGTCGCCATCGTGACGGGCGGCAACGGCGGGATCGGGCTAGGCATCGCCGAGGGCCTGGCCGCCGCGGGCGCGAACGTGGCGATCGTGGGCCGGGACGAGACGAAGACGGCCGCGGCCGTCGAGCGTCTGCGAGGACACGGCGTCGAGGCGCTGGGACTTGCTGCCGATGTCAGCGACGCGGCGGCCGTCGACGAGGTCGTGTCTTCGACCGCGGAGAGGCTGGGCCGCATCGACATCCTCGTCAACAACGCAGGAATCGCCAGGCGCGGGCTGCTCCAGGACTACGCGGAGGAGGACTGGGACAGCGTCGTGGACATCAACCTGAAGGGCATGTTCCTATTCTCGCGGGCCGTCCACCCGCACATGGTCAGGGCTGGCGGGGGGAAGGTCATCAATATCGGGTCTATGGCCTCGATCTTCGGCCTCGACTGGGCGCCGGCGTACGGCGCCAGCAAAGGTGGGGCGGTGCAGCTCGCCAAGAACATGGCCGTCGCGTGGGCGAAGGACAACATCCAGGCCAACGCGGTCCTGCCAGGATGGATCGAGACGGACATGACGGCGCCGCTCCCGGAGATCGCCCCCGAGCGCTACGCGCTGATCAACTCGCGGATACCTCAGCGGCGATGGGGCGTGCCGGCCGACTTCGCCGGGATCGCCGTCTTCCTGGCCAGCAGCGCGTCCGACTACGTCACCGGGGCCGTAATCACGGTCGACGGTGGCTTCTCGTCCTTCTGAGATGGCGGTCTATATCCAAGATACATTCCCGAAGGCCCTGGAATAGGCGCAACCCCAAAGCCTCCCATTCTTCGCTTTCCTGGCCCCTTACCTGTGGCTGATCTACGACTGTTCTGACCGCCAAGTGAAACTGTGGCTATTGAAGGTTCCAATTGAGGTAGCCCTACCGGATCACGATTTAGATTCAACCCCGGCCCGCCCGCAAGCGGCGCAGAGACCCTTCGTACCCAGCAAAGCAGTGCATGTGCCAGCGTGACACAGTCCTGACGTAGCTCTGGACTCGGTTCGGGGCAGAACTCTCTCTGAGGCTCCACCGTCGCCAATCACCAGCCCCAAGCGCACATGGTCGTTCGCAGCCAAGTTGGAGATTTCGAGCTTGACAAGCCCTGCTGTCTGTCAGCGCTATGTGCAAATTCAGATGGGAATCAGGAGCGTCTTGCTGGTCGGAGAGAGCGCAGCCGCAGCAACTCTTCTCCTGGCTGCTGCTATTCTCTTGTGTGCGTGCTCTCAACGCGAGAACCTGCACTCATTGGCTCTCTCCGCCCGGTAATGGCGTCTGGGACGCCGGTTCTTCGTCAGCGATCTGCGGAGCATCGGTTTCTTCCAGTGCCTCCAGCTCAGAGCTCGGCCCGCCGTGGTCGCTCCACTCATGGTAGAAGTAGGCAAATAGGTCCCTTGCCACTGCCACCAGCGGCACGCCTACGAACACTCCCCACAGCCCGGCTATCTCGCTGGCTACTATCAGCGTCGCCATTATGAATATGGGATGGAGCCTGAGCGCTCTTCCCTGTATGCGAGGCGCGATGACGTTGCTTTCTACAAGCTGCACGATGATGTAGACCAGAGCTACCCAGGGCAGCTTGCCTGGATCGGTTGCCAGAGCAACCAGCAGGCCCGGAACAGCGCCGATATAGGCGCCGACAATCGGTATGAGACCGAGTACGCCGGCCAGCAGCCCGAGGGTAAGCGCAAAGCTGACGTCCAGGAGGAGAAGTCCAAGGTACACGAAGACGCCGACTATGGTCGCGCTGAGAAGCTGGGCACGAATGTAAGAGCCGATTACGCCGTGGACCAGGTTCAGGACGTTGTGCGTGTGCCTGGAAACGTTCTCAGGCAGCATGGAGTACATGCCGCCAACCAGCTCCTCCTTGTCCTTGAGCATGTAGAACAGCAGGAATGGGACTACGACCAGGCCCACAACCAGAGATACTGTGCCGGTGATGCCGCTCAGAGTTCTCGTGAGGATGGCCAGCGCCGCATCTCCGATGGCCCCGCTTGCGGATCGCAGCCACTCCTCAATCTGCGCCTGTACATCCTCAGGCACCTGCCTGTCATAGTCCTCCAGCCACCCTTCTACGGTCGACTGGGCCTCATCGTATATGTCCGGAGCCGTCTGGAAGAACTCCCTGGCCTCTCTGTAGAGAGGCTGTACGGTGAGGAACAAGAAGCCCGCCATCACCGCAAGGAACGCGGCGTACACTGCGGCTATGGCGACCAGCCGGGCGACACGAGGATGGCGCGAATGAATGGGGAGCACTCTCTCAATATAGGAGACGAGTGGAAAAATGAGCGCCGCCACGATGATACTCATTACGATGGGAAGCAGCGCCCCCCGGCCGAGGTACAGGATGAATAGGACCGTCAGGACACCGACAGTGATCAGTCCTGTCAGCCTCCACCGGAGCCAAACCGAGGGGGCTTCGTTGCGCGCGCTGTCTGGAGAGGACATAGAACTACCTTCAGTGGCTGCCGGGCCAAACCCAGCTGCATCGATCGTTCGGACAGGCGGCCGAGTCGCACCCATTGTAGCACTCACGAAGTTCCACTGCATTCGCCGGAGTGCTCGCTGGCGAACGGAGGCCTTGCGTGGCAGTAGCGCGCTGGATATGCCTCCTGACGCTGGGGCGTGGCACAATTGACTTGGCCTCAACGCATACCGATAATGGCAAATGGATCGGCCACTGCGTTAGACGAGATTGGCGAGCTGACATGATAGAAACGCTTGGAATCGAGCACCTATTCGAGCTTAAGGGCGCGCAGGCAGTCGCAGGCTTCTTCACGCCACTGGCGGTCTTCGTCGCGGTGTTCCTTGCGCAGATCATCCTCCCGGCCAGGAGAGTTCCCGGCTATGTCATAGACAAGCAGACCGGCGAGCCCCGCAACTACCGGCTTAACGGGTTACTGGTCTTTCTCATTGCCCTCGCGGTTTGGGCCAGCGAGATCACGGGAATGCCGCGCGACTGGTTCTACAGGTCGGCAGTCTATTCGGTGGCGGGCGGAACGGTCTTCACGCTCATCTTTGCGCTGATCGCGGTGTTTAGCCAGCCGAGAGGCGAGGAGTCTAACCCGATCGCGGCGTGGTGGACCGGGCGAGTGCAGGAGATATCCTTCTTCGGCAGCCGCTTCGACGTGAAGATGTACTTCTACGTGGTCGGCGGGACAATGTTGTCGCTCAATGCCCTGTCCGGGGCCGCGTACCATCACGAACGCTTTGGCTACGACGCCAACCCGGGCGTATACCTGTACGCGGCGTTCTACACGTTCTACGTGCTGGACTACTTCATCTTCGAGCGCGTCCAGCTGTACACCTACGACCTCATCCATGAGAAGCTGGGCTTCATGCTGTTCTGGGGCGGCCTGATCGTGTACGGGTGGATGTTCATCCTGCCGATGTGGGGCATGGCCGCACACCCGGACCCCGGCTTCTCACCGGTGCTGACGAGTGTCTGGCTGGGGGGTACGGTGATCCTGTTCCTGCTGGGGTGGAGCATCTCGCGGGGCGCCAACATGCAGAAGTACACGTTCAAGCGATGGCCGGACCGCAAGTTCCTCGGGATCATCGAGCCGAAGTACATTGAGGCTGGCGACCGCAAGATCCTCTACAGCGGATTCTGGGGAGTTGCCCGCCACTTCAACTACATGGGCGAAGGCTTCCTGTCCCTGTCCATTGCCCTTGTATTCGGGCACTTTGGGAACCCCTGGGCGTGGACGTACTTCGTCTTCATCGTAACGATGTTCACGTTCCGCCAGCGCAACGACGACGCCCAATGCGCGGAGAAGTACGGCGCCGAGAAGTGGGCGGAGTACCAGGCGCGGGTGAAGTACCGGATCTTCCCCGGCGTCTACTGAGAGTGGGTGGTGGTAGGCTGTGCGGGGCTTCTGCTGGACGCTCTCGGCCGCCTACCCTCCAGGCGGCCGGTAATTCACGGCGCGGCGTGTGGCCTCGTCTATGGTCTCAGGCGTGATCAGGACGGTGATTCTGGCTACAATCGCGCCGGCGGATGAGACCGCCATCGACGCGGCGGCCGCCGCGGCGTCGTCGGGAAGGTCCACGATCATGTACAGGTCCTCGGCCCCGAACCCATAGTAGAAGGCCTCCAGCGACCCGCCCATGTCGGCAAACATTCGCTCAAACATAGCACGGCGTCCCGTACCGCCCTCGCGCTGCAGTCCCGCGATCCCCTCCGTTGTGTAGTCTGCCTGGAACAGATACTTCGACATACTCGTCCTCCCCGCGGTGATGGCTGAAATATACCAGAAGTTGCCGCCGCGGCTCAACGAGTAGCCTAGTCCGTGCCAGTTACGGATGCGCGGGTAGCCCGGCGTACGATCCCACTTCCTACGGAGCGATGCGGACGGTGATGATGTCCGTGTTGTGGAACTGCTGGTGCCTGACGGATGAAGCGTATGCGCGAAGCAGCTGAAGTGACAGGTCCTGTTCCACCACGTTGTCAGAGTCAAACTGCTGAAGCTGGCGCAGCCTGTCCTCCATGTTCCCCTCGTCTCCGGCCCCGCCTATGAACTCCAGGGTGGCCACGGGGCCGTCGCTTGAGGCCAGGACCACGAGCTGCCGTTCAGGCTTCGGGTCCTCCTCCTCGGCGGACTCGTCGTCCTGGGCGGCAAGCTCGCCGAAGTCCAGCGGCGCGAGGGTCAGGAGCGTCTCTTCGGCAACGGCGCTCAGGCGCTCTCGCATGGCCGTGTCCCATCCGCGGCGGCCGGCGAACTTCTCCAGGAAGTCGTTGAGCTCCGGCAGGGCATCGATGTGGAGGCGCGAGTGGAACCGCATTCCGCGGGGGTTGGTGAACTCCAGATAGAGGATCATCACGATCGCTGCCACGCCTCCCGTGGTTATCCCGCTCTGCAGCAGCGCACCCCACACCGGCACAATCTCGGGAAACGAGAACAGGCCGAACTGGAAGGCCGCGCCGATCCAGAAGCACACTCCCGCCACCGTTATCCTCTGCCTGTTCGGCTCGCTCTGAATGACTGTCCTCGCACCGTCGACGAACAGGTATGCGCTCAGCACTATCAGGTAGCCCGCCATGACCGAGCCTGGGATCGAGCTCAGCAGCCCGGACACCTTGGGCAGAAAGGCCAGCGCGATCAGCATTCCGCCTATGAGGTATCCGACCCTTAGTGAAGCAACGCCGGTTGTCTGGGTGTAGGACACGGCTCCCGGATTGACGATATACGGCATCGTTCCCCCGATACCGGCGAACAGGTTGGTGACGCCCGTGCCGGCCAGCGCCGCCTGTACCTCTCGAAAGTCGACTGCTCGAGCGTCCCGCCTTGAGACCCGTTGCTGAGCAATCGACTCGCCGTTGACCTGTATGGAAATGATCACGCTGAGGAAAAGGAATGCGGGAAGGAGCGTCCAGAACGTTACGCCAAGACCGGAAACCACCGGGGGCCAGTCAAGGCCCGGCCACTCGCCGGGCAGCCCTACCCACGCAGCTTCCCTGACTTGCCCGCTGTCATAGAGGCCGAACGCTGCGGCGACGGCCGACCCGGCCACTATGCCGATAATCGGGCCCCAGAGTCGCACCACGGCCGAACCCCGAAGGATGAGGGCCGAGACGATGCCGAGCGTGGCCAGCGCCGCGACGTGCGCTCCGAGTGCGTCGCTATCGGAGGCTTCCGGCAGCAGCCGGGGCACCACGGAGGCCAGCGTGATCGACAGGATCATGAGCACCGTCCCGCCCACCACCGGCGTGACTATGCGCCGCAGTATGAACAGCCACTTGGCGATGGCGATCTGGCCAATGCCGCAAACGATGACAAGAGCGGCCAGGGTCGCAGGCCCGCCATCCGAGACCGCGTCTATACAGAAGGGTATGGAGAAGGCGGCCGTAAACATGGGCAGCATTGCCCTAGCACCAACAACTCCCACGCTGCGCACCTGCATCATCGTTGTCAGGCCGGCAACAAGCAGGGACGCAAATACAACCCACACCAGGTACGAATCGTCACGACCAGACGCCTTGGCGACCACGACCGGTGTCACCAGCAGCGTGGCAGACGCAATCAGGCTGAACTGGGCGCCGTAACCGAGGGAAGCAAGGAGAGGAGGACTCTCATGCGCTTCGTAGCGGGGCTGCTGTTGGGCTTGAGTAGACAATCTCGATTCCCGATTGCGCCGCTCTGCCGATGTACTCACGTCGTGCAGAGAAGATCCGCGTATACTCTACCACAGTCAGAACGTCTCTGAGCTTGGGTAGACTGTGGCCCCGAGCCGCGACTGTTGAAGCACCCGATTGACGGGAGTTGGCGGGGGTCTATTGGGAGGGGAAGTTCTCCTGCAACAGTTGCTATTGTGACAGAAGCCAGTCCAGCAGAGCGTCCAGGAACGCCTCGCCGTAGCCGGGTGAATGGCCGCTGCCTTCGCCGACCCAGAAATCGATTGTGATGCCCTCGGCGCAGCCCGACTCCAGGCGGAATGCTTGCGTCTCGGCGCCCGGCACGTACCGGTCGAGGTCGAGGGCGGCATAGGGCTGGAGGTACTCGGGCCAGTCGCAGCCCGCACGCCGGCTCCAGCGCGTCACCGTCTCCTGAGCACCGGCGTAGTATGCCCTCATGCCGTCGCCTATCTGGACCGCCTCGATTTCATCTCCCTCAAACAAGATTACGCCGTCTGCGGTGCCATGAATGTGCAGCACGGACACGGGCGGCGCGCCTTCGCAACTGGAGTCCTCCACGTAGCTTGTGCCGGCCAGGCTGGCCACGGCGCGGAGGCCCGGCAGTCCCTTGCAGGCAACGTGGTACGACATGAACCCGCCGTTGGAGTATCCGAAGAAGTACACCGGACCGAACCTCCTTACCTCACTTGCACTGGCCACTAGCTCAGTCAGGTAAGCGACGTCGTCCTGTCCGGTCTTGCCGCCCTCGCAGCACCGATCGGTTGGGTTCCAGAAGGTGATTCCCTCGCTGCTGGATGCTCCGGTGGGGAGCAGGAGGGCAAACCCGTCGCTGTTCACCCGCTCGTGAAGGGGCATGTACGCGGAGTGGCTGGCGGCGTCTCCTCCAAAGCCGTGAAGGGAAACTATGAGCGGGGTTTCACCGTCGACAAATCCCACGGGCGTCACCAGGACCGCGGGCACTTCCCGGTCGGGGTGGTCCAGGTAGGAGACCTGCCCCCCGAATTCCTCCGCAAGCGTTGCGGCCGCTTCATGAACGGCGCCGTCCGGCAATGAAGGTTTCTCTGCCTCGCTCTTTGACCACGAGTCCTTATCGGGTAATTCCGTCTCAGCTGCGGAGACTGCCTCCTCAAGTTCCTGAATCCTGGCCTCCAACTCGTCCAGGCCCTCGCGGAGGGTAGCCAGTTCGCCCTTCAGCTCAGCGTTATCGTTCTGCAGGGTCTTGATTGTCTCTTCCTGAGCGTGAGTCTTCTTCTCTAGCTCCAGCACTTCCTCGTCTCTCTCAGAATTATCAGCTCCACTGGCACAAGAAAGCATCGAGGCGGCCAGGAGAATGCCTACCGCAACCACACCTGGATGACGCAGAATGGCGACGCGAATGGACGCCAGAGCTTGGATGACGCTTATGTGCCATCCCATGGCGAACGCAGGCAACAACCTCGCCCTCACGCCGTGTCCGTCGGGTTCAGACCCAGGAGCCGTCCCGCAATCTCGCGGGCCCCATCGATGTCGTCCGCGAAGTGGTCTTCGGGTATCTGCTGCAGGGCGTTGAGAGCGCGCAGGGTGATGGCGGGCTGGTCGAACAGGCCCATCACAACGCACTGGGTGTTCTCGGCGATGGCGGTGTCGATAAGCTCCTCCACGACCAGCGAGGCGCTGTCGTCCATGTAGGCCGTGTCGGAGAAGTCGAAGATCACCACGTCGTGCTCAGTGATGTCCTTGCTGATGGTGCTTATCAGCTTGTGAGAAGAAGCCACCGTGAACACGCCGCGCAGGATCACCATGCCTACGTGGGCCGAATGGTCGTCCGCCTCCAGCTTGTAATCTCCCCTGAAGAAGACCTCGTCCAGGATCGGCACGGATACCACGTTGTCCATCTGGAGCCGCTCGAACCTCCTTGAGGTCGCCATACCGGCCGCGATGAGTCCCACCGCCACGGCGGTCACCAGGTCTATGAACACGGTCAGGAGCAGGGTGATTACCATGACCGCGAGATGCTCGCGCTGTACTCGCATGATGCGGGTCAGGAATCGCCAGTCGATGATGTCCCAGCCCACTTTCAAGAGGATGCCCGCCAGGCAGGCGTGAGGGATTACCTCGACGTATTTGGCCAGGCCCAACACCAGCGCAAGCAGTATTCCCGCGCAGATGACGCCGGCTACCGGTGTCCTGCCGCCGGCGCGGATGTTGATTACCGTGCCCATCGTTGCCCCTGCGCCGGGCAGCCCGCCAAGGAATCCCGCGGCCACGTTTCCAATGCCCTGTCCCACCAGTTCCCTGTTGGCGCTGTGCTGTGTCCGCGTCATGGAGTCCGCAATGAGCGCCGTCAACAAACTGTCGATGGAGCCTAGCATCGCGAGGGTGAGCGCGGGAGTTACGGCCTGTGCCAGAATCCCGAGCGACAGGTCAGGCAGCTGCGGCGCGGGCAGGCCGGTGGGCACGTTGCCGATGACGGGCACGTCCGTGAGCCACAGCACCCCCATCATTGTGCCTGCCACCAGAGCGGCAAGGGTCGGGGGGATGTAGCGCCGGAGCCGCCCGGGCCACAGGATGCCCACCGCCAGCGTGACGGCCGCGATTGCAAAGGCGCTTGCGTTGAAGTCGGTTATGCCGTCCGCCCAGCCTCTGATCGAGGCGACGGGTCCCTCCGCCACCGGGGTACCCATGAATGGCAGGGTCTGCAGCAGGATTATGATGATGCCGATGCCCGACATGAAGCCGGAGATGACAGAGTAGGGCGTGAACGCGATGAACCGGCCGATACCCACGAGGCCCAACAGCACCTGCAAGAGCCCGGCCATGATTACGATGGTGAACGCGGCAGCGAGATTGTCAGCGTGGAGCGTGACGACGGCGGCCATTGCAATGGCCATAGGGCCGGTAGGTCCGGAGATCTGAGATTTGGTGCCGCCAAACACCGCCGCGAAGAACCCTACGGCGATCGCGCCGTAGATGCCCGAGAGCGCTCCGAGACCGGAAGCCTCTCCGAAGGCCAGCGCCACGGGCAAGCTCACCACCGCGGCGGTGATGCCGCCGAACAGGTCCCCTTTCAGTGAACCTAGGCGCTGTTGCAAACCACTACTCCCGTACTACGCCCGGAGCCCTCGAATGACCAGACCGGCTGAGCGCTGTCCTAGTCACGAATTTCCCTACCGCTAGTGGCCGGTCGGCCAACCGCGCCCAATAGTTGTAACACCCGCTGCGCAATGGTGGCAAGCAAAGGACTCGCTTCCTTGACCGCACGACACCTCCTGCTGTAGAGCAGCACGCGCCTGCTGACCGGCGCAAACACTCGCCATACGTACAACCCGCGGCCTGAATTTTGAGGCGGCGGCGCGTTATCGGTGGGTTCGCTCAGGCGCAGACGTCGCGATTTCGTTCTCATGCGTGGGCGCTGTCGGAACTGCCGGTATGCAGCGCCCACCCGGATGAGATTTTCACTTGGCGGGAGTGCCCCGCAGCCTCACTCTTCGGCGCCCTCCGGCATTGCGGAGATCTCGCCGCTGCGAAGCCACACGCCGGCCGGAATGTCTGCGGCCAGGTAGCGGAGGTCAGGAGAGATCATCTCGCCGGTGGCGTCCACAAAGCTCAGCTCGGCACGTCCGTCTTGCAGTATCCGACCTTGGATCCTTCCGAGAACGACACCTGCCACCTCGACGTCGCTGCTGCTCCTCCAGCTTCCGGTGCGAGTGTCGAGAGACAGGAAGCGGCTGGTCGGCAGAATCTGATGTCCTGAGGCCAGCTCAACGCCGTGCTCGATATAGCCCTCTTCCGCCAGCCTGGCGATTATTCGCAGCCGGACCGGGGCCGGCCCGGTGGGCTCCAGCGAAGGCTGGTCGTAGCCGAACAGCTCTTGAATCTCGCTGTTGCCGGCGATGGCCAGACCCCGGAGGAAGAGCGAGTTCTCGTCATCGGCTTCCGCGATGGCGCAAAGTACGGCGTCGAGCGTCAGGCCAGTAATCGGGGATGCAACGCGCATTTCCGCGGCCAGTCTGATCTGCTCCTCAACATTCGAAACCCCCGCCCCCTCCAGTGCGTCTTGCAGATGCTCATCCGTATCGCCGCAAGAGGCCCTTTGCTGCAAGTCGCGGAAAATGACCAGGACTTGCGGGTCTTCCCAGCCGAGTTCGGCGTTGCTCGCGGCAGCCACGATTTCGCCCGCCGCCACCGCCGGTGAGATGACGCGTTCGGCGTATGCGAACTGCGAGTGGACTTCGAACGCTTCTTCGTATGACAGTGCGTCGCCGCTATCGACCCTCTCCTGTAGAGCGCTCCAGGACTCCGCCAGGGTGACGAATTGCTCCGACGACTCCTGAGCGATTCCGGTTACGATGTCCTCAACTTCCATCGGGACAAGCGCCTCTTCCGCGGCCAGCGCCTCGGCCAGCCCGGATGCGGCGACCGCGCTCGTGTACTGGCCCGCGAAGTGGCTCGACAAGGCGGATGACGACGCGCCATCGACCGCGGCCGGCGCCGACTCTCCGTCGCGCAGCAGTGCGGCGATTGCCGGCTGTTCGAATATCCCGTCAAGCACCTGGGAGTGAACGCCCGCGGCGTAGATGGCTTTCGCCTGGACGGAAGGGTCAACCCCTGCTTCAGGATCCGCGGCGGCGCTGACAGAGGTCGTCACCAGGCCTTCGGCATCGGCAACCGCCTCGACCACGTAGTCCGCGTCATCCACCTTGACTGTGACCGAGTCGAGCGGCGTGCCGCTCAGGACAGTCAGATTCCTCCACAGGCCATGGAACCCAACCTCTTCCCCAAGACTGTTGTATGTGACCGCTCCCACGAACAGCCAGGTTGGACCTGAACTCCCAAACGAGACCTCGAAGGGCCTCACGTGACCGATTTCGACACTATTGTTGCCGGCAGTCCCGGCACTGGTGTGGTAAGAGACTCCCGATTCCCAGCGTCCCTCCGCCGCCGTGATCCGTGGGCCAACCTCAAGTACGCGTGGTCCAACCACGTACACCAGCGCATACCCACCGACCTCAGCGAGACTGCCCCCGCCAAGATTTCCGACTCTAAAGTCAACCGGGAAGGGCTGACCCGCAACCACGACGTCCGGTGTGCGGGACTCTTCGATCTTCAGGAGGAATCTCTCTTGCTTGGCCTGCTCATCCACCAGGTTGACCACGAGAACAAAGTCGGACATCAGCGGCTGGAAGTCACGCTCCAGGTAGGTCGTGGCTTCCAGCAGGTAGGTGCCAGCCTGAAGGTACCGCTCAATGCGCGAGTTCCGCCGTTCGCCCCCGTCGTCGTTGGCGGCGATCAGGCCTTCGGTCAGGGAAACGAGAGAGAGCACAGGGTCGCCGTTCTCGGACATCAGGTCTATGAGCACGCGACCGTCCTGCGGCATTTCGAAGAGGTAGCCATGAGCGGGATGCTCCACCACGAATCGCGAGCCGCAGGTGTCGAGCGACCAGGAGCCGGACGCAGTCAGGCCGACGCCCGGACCCAGCGTTCCGAGATGCACCGGGTCGCAGCCAGTGACGCGACTCACGGTGAGTGAGAAGTCCGCAGGGCCGCGCTTCCGTCCGCCCAGAGTGGTGGCCTCCACCATGTAGACGCCCGGAGCGAGGTCACGCTCCAGTCGTGCGTCCAGGCCGGCTCCGCTGTCGTCGTTGTACGTGATGCGGCGGCCGTCTTCGTCCATCAGATAGAGGTAGGAGTCGCCGTCCGCTGACGTCAGGTTCACCCTGATTCGCCCACCCTCGCCGAGCTCAAACCGGTACGTGTGGGCGTCGCTGTCGGTCCGGAAGCGCGAATCGCAGTCCTTGGTTGACCAGCTGCCGCTCGCTGTCAGCTCGGAATCCGGCCCGGCTTCGAGTGTGCCCAGGTCGATTGGAGCGCAGGCCGTCTGGCCCTGTGCGGATCTAGCGTTAGACCATTCCAAGGCAAGCAGCGCGGCCAGCATCGCGACGATAACGAAAGAGACGGCAAGCGTGCGCCTTCCGATTGCCGGAAGTGGAATTGAGAGTGCAGTTGTTCGAGTTGTTCGGGGATTCACCGTGGTGTGTGCTCCTTCCTGATACGTTGTACCAAAACCCTACTGGGCGTCGATATGTTATCACTGCATTCGAGAGCCAATCAAGCCGTGGACGCAGCGCGGCAAGTCCCGCACCTGCTCACGCTCGGGTCTCGGAACTTTTTGCATGGGACCGGTGGCGGTCATTGATCGGCTCTCAGGATTGGGCCGCGTGGCATGCCGATCCGCACGCGCGCACACCGAAGAAACAGCCGCCGCAGAAGCAGACCTTGGCGGCACCCCCTTCATCCTCTTCCTCGTGCCCCGAGAGGTTTTCCATGCCCTCCCTTACAAAGAGCGGGACGAGGAACAAGGCCGCCACCGGATCGGCCCACCACCAGGCGAGCAGGCCGTTCAGCACCAGACCTACCAGGATAGTCAGGTCCTGAAGGTCGCAGAACAGGCTCTCCATTGCCTCCGCTCTCAATGACCGGGACTGCATGCGTTCGGCGATTCGCATCTTGCCCACGTAAAGGCCAGCCATTACTACTGCGCTTGCAGCCACAATCGCTGCTCCTGCGAGGCTTGGCCGCGGCTCCGGCAGCCACCCCAGCAGACTGGCGCCGGAGTGAAGCACAACGTAGGCAGCCAGGAGAAAGAAGCTGAGCCCCAGCAGTTGTTGGGATTTTGCCTCGGCGGACTCGGCATCCATTTCGCTTCGTCCACCCCACAGACGCCATATGAGTACACCGCCGGCGAGAAGCTCGATGATGCTGTCCAGCCCGAATGCCAGGATTGCCACGCTTCCTGAGCGGGCGCCTGCCCACAGGGCAACGCCGCCCTCAACGACGTTCCACAGCAGACCGATAAGGACGAGGAGCAGTGCTGTCCTTCGAAGAGAGTCCGATTCAAGCATCAGCGGCAATCTCCATTGCGGTTCTGGCTCTCCAGTATCGAGGACTGACCAGCCACTAGAGGCCGGAGTTGGTGTGGCGGGTGGCTCTATTGATACTGGCGGTCGGGCCGGCAAGTGTCCCTAGGTAGAAATTGTACCGCCAAATGCGACTCGGGCGCCAGATGCTGCGAGCGGGTCTTGACTCCTGGCCCGCTCGCAGCGCGGGTGTTCCACGTTGTGGTAGAGTGTCCACGAAACACATCAGCCCGGCTCGCTGCGGAATTGTACGAGCGGCGCGAAAACGGGGCGGGAGTTCAGGCCTATGCTCAAGATCATAGCATCCAGAGACTTGGCGCCGATCCCTGCGCTCGCAGCCGTGGCCTTCGTGTTCCTTGCCACGTTCGCCTGGGCGGAACGCACAGCAATCATCGACCCGGATGGGCTGTCCGTCCCATACTGGCCCTGGAAGCTGTGGCAAGCGGGCGCGTTGCTGCTGGGTATTGCCGGTGTCTGGTGGGTCTGGCTGAGCACTCGCCCGGTACCCTGGGTGCGCAGCCTGGCGCTTGCAGTCCTGGCCGCTGCGGTTCTAGCCAACGCGTACAGCGACGTGTTCGGGGATTACGGCGGCGACTTGTGGCGAACCATCAACCCGCTCTTCATCGGCTGTTCGAGCGTGGCGGCGGTGGCTCTATGGCGCTTGGGCAGTCCCCCCGGGCGAGTGGCTTCCCTCGTTTCCGCTGCGCTGGGTGCCACCCTGTTTGCGAACGCCTACTTCGTCGACTACGGCGACGCCTGGCAGTTCCTCAACCCGCTGATGATACTCGCGATTCTGGCGTGGGCCGCAATCGACGGCCAGGTCAGCCCGGCCACATCGGTGAGCAGGGCAGAGGACTGATAGATCGCCCGGCGGGCGGCAGGGGCCTAAAGCGCGACCGGTCAGTTCGAGCGGCTCCGAGCCTGTTCCGCTTCCTCTGAGCTTCCGCCCTCGAAGACGCCTGGTATGGGCTCCCGCAGACGGAGCAGCAGCGCCAGGGGAGGAGCCATCAGGGACATGCCGAGGATTCCCAGCATTGGCAGTCCCATGTACTCGACCACCACGCCTCCCACGATTGGCATGCTGATTGCGGCGGCGGCTGTGAAAGTGTCGTTGGCGCCGATGACGCGGCCGCGCTCGGCGGGACTGGTCGTGTCGGCGTACAGGGCGGTCGCGGCAATGTTGACGCATGACCAGCCCAGCCCCACGAAGAATGTGCCTGCAGTTATCGCTGCATAGGCGGGCGTGGCCACTATCAGCCAGGAGCCCAGCGAGGCCTGGACCAGACCCAGCAACATCACGTTTCTCCGGCCTATCCTGTCGGCAAGCCAGCCCAGCGGCAGCGAGAAACCGAACATCCCCATGACGTGAATGGCCACGGACACGGAGATAGCGGAGAGTGTGTGACCGTGGTGATTCAGGGCGAGGGAGGTCATGACCATCATCATGTTCATGTTGCCCTGCGCGGCGAACATGGTGATGAAGGCGGTCAGCTTGGGGTAGTGGCGAACGAAGTAGAAAAGCCCGACCTTGCCCGCGGCCTGCTGCGGCTCGACCGGCGGCGAGTAGCCCGGATAGTAATCCCCAAGATTGGACGCGATCTCCTTGGGGTCGGGCCGGACCCGCAGTACTAGGACCATGCTCATCACCACGACTATCGGTATGAAGAACCATGCAAGCGCGATGGGCTCGATTCCTACGTCAGGAGCCACAATCTCAGAGGCCTTGATGAGGAGCGGGCTGGCCAGAGCACCCACCAGTGATCCGGTGAGGACTATCCCCAACCCCTCTGCTCTGCGGTTAGGCGGGTACATGTCCGCGGCCGCCACTCGAAGCTGTTGCACAGCTCCCGTCCCCAGGCCAAGAACCAGTATGCCCACTACAAACGCGGGGAATGACTCCGCCACCGCTGCGACGCCCGTGACCGCCGCTCCTGAGCCGACCAGGAGAAGCCCAAGGATGACGCCCGCCCGTCTGCCGTAAGCGTCGGTGAACTTGCCGATTGGGTACGCGATGATCAGGCGACTGAGGCCGGTGATGCTGGAGCCGATGCCGGCAAGGGCGGCCGAGTTGATCATCTGGGTGACCAGCACCGGCCCGAGCGTCGGCACCATCTGAGCGCCGGCGCCGTTGAAGGCCTGGGAGGAGGCCAGGTATGCCGTATTCCGCTTGATCAGCGGCGGGATGGGAGTCTTGGAAGCGTTCCTGCTCAATGCGTCCTCGATCTACATTGCGAGTTCGGCGCGGGCCTCGTCCGCGTCACGGCGCGGGGTGTGTGTCGCCATCCGAACAGTGAACTCGTGCACGGAACAGTGCAGCACAGTGCATTTCAAGCGAATAGCAGTTCATAGCAGTCCTCAGTGCCCTTCCACCCTCTCGCTAAGCCTCTCGAAGAAGTCGTCGAACTGCGACTTGGCGGCACTGCTCATGAACCGCTGCCCAACCCTCGCGAGAGCGCCCGTCACCATCACGTCGCCGTCAACCGTGACGGTGGTCGCGTCCCCGTCCGCAGAGAGTGACACGAGCGCATCCCCCGTGAGGTTCGTCATCGGGCCCGCGCCGCGGACGCTCATGCGGTAGGAGGACATGGGCTGCTTGTCGAATATCTCCAGTGTGCCTGTGAGCGAGCCGGAGAATACGCCAACCTTCACGCCAACCTCCACCCGGTAGCTGTCGGGCGTGACGATCTGCATGTCCTGAACGCCCGGGATGCAGTCTCTCACGACCTCGGGGTCCAGGAGGGCGTCCCACACGCGTTCCTGCGCTGCGTCAAATCTGTACGTGTTGCTGATCTTCATGGGGCAACTATATCAGGGAGAAGGCGAGTTGTGCAGGGTCGCAACGCGCCGGCCGCATTGTCAATACAGACGGCGTTTGCTAAACTTGCCGCCATAGGGCCAAGTCTGCGCTGAGCCAGGGCAGTGCGTCAAGGGGGTGATGAAGTTGAAGGTACCAGTGGAGATTACCATCAATGGGAAGTCCTGCTCCGGAGAGGTTGAACCCCGCCAGCTTCTTGTCCACTTCATACGTGAGAATGCGGGGCTGACGGGCACCAAGGTCGGATGCGACACCAGCCAGTGCGGCACCTGCACGGTGGTGCTGGACGGCTCGACGGCCAAGGCCTGCACTGTGCTCACCGTCCAGGCGTCGGGCAGCTCCGTAACGACCATCGAGGGGTTTGCCGACGGCGCCAACCTGCACCCACTCCAGGAGGCGTTCTGGAACAACCACGCCCTGCAGTGCGGGTTCTGCACGCCGGGGATGATCATCGCAGCCGACGCCATACTGCGGAACAACCCGTCTCCGACGCGCGAGGAGATCCGCCAGGGCCTGGAGGGGAACATCTGCCGGTGCACCGGCTACCAGAATATCGTGCGGGCGGTCGAACAGGCCGCCGAAACGATGGGAGGTGGTTAGGCCATGACTACAAGAGTATTCAGTTCAGGCATACGCCGGCGCGAGGACCCAAGGCTCATCACGGGCAGGGCCTCCTACACGGACGACATCAAGCTGCCCGGCATGGTGTACGCGGCGATACTGCGCAGCATGTACGCGCATGCCAACATCAGGTCGATCGACACCAGCGCGGCGGCCGGCCAGCCCGGCGTGATCGCCGTGTATACCGGCGCGGACACCGAGGGCGCGCTCAACGGACTCCCGTGTGCGTGGCTGATTCCCAACTCGGACCTGAAGACTCCTGCGCATCCCGCCATCGCGAAGGACCGCGTACGCTACGTCGGCGACGCGGTGGCTGTGGTAGTCGCTGAGACGCGCTACCAGGCGGAGGACGCGCTGGAGCACATCGTGGTGGAGTACGAGCCTCTGGACGCGGTGCTCAACCCCAAGGACGCCGCTCAGGACGGCGCTCCGCAGCTGCACGATGACGCGCCCAACAACGTCGCCTTCACGTGGGCGGTGGCCGGCGGTGACGCCGACGCCGCATTCGCAGACGCGGACGTGACGGTGAGCGACGTCATCACGCTGCCGAGGCTCATCGCCAACCCCATGGAGCCAAGGTCCGCTATCGCGCAGTGGGTGGGAGCGACCGGTGAGCTCACGCTGTGGAACACCTCACAGAACCCGCACATCGCACGGTTCCTCACGTGCGTCGTGACGGGCGTACCCGAGCACAAGATTCGGGTCATCGCGCCGGAGGTCGGCGGGGGATTCGGAAGCAAGATCCCGTACTACCCGGACGAGGCCATCACGGCGTTCTGCTCCATGCGCCTGGGCGTTCCGGTGAAGTGGACGGAGACCAGAAGCGAGAACTACCTTGCCACCACGCAGGGCCGCGACCACATAGAAGAGGTGGAGATGGCGGCCACGTCGGACGGCAAGATCACGGGGTTGCGCACGACGGTATACGCAGGCCTGGGCGCCTACCTTTCGACGGCGGCCCCCGGCGTCCCGACCATCCTGCACGGGCTTATGTACTCCGGCGCCTACGACATTCCCAACATCAGCGGGACCATCTACGGCGTGTTCAACAACGGCACGCCCGTGGACGCCTACCGCGGCGCGGGCCGCCCGGAGGCCACGACGCTGATCGAGCGGCTCGTGGACGTGCTGGCCGCCGAGCTGGGGATGGACCCGGTCGAGGTGCGCCGGAAGAACCTCATCCCGAAATTCGAGAACGGGCACGACGTCGTCACCGGCCTCACCTACGACAGCGGAGACTACGGGGCCACTCTCGACACCGTACTGGACGCCGCCGGCTACTCGGCGCTGCGCGAGGAGCAAGAGCAGGCCCGCGGTGAAGGCCGGCTAATGGGCGTCGGTGTCTCCACCTACGTGGAGATTTGCGGGCTGGGGCCTTCGCAGGTCGCAGGCGCGGTCGGCTTCCAGGGTGGGCTGTGGGAGAGCGCAATCGTGCGCTTCCACCCGACAGGCAAGGTGAACGTCATGGTAGGCTCATCGCCCCACGGACAGGGCGAGGAGACCACCTTCGCGCAGATCGTGGCGGAGGAGGTGGGCGTAGGCGTGGACGACGTCGAGATCATCCACGGCGACACCGACCTCACACCGATGGGCTGGGGCACGTACGGCAGTCGTACCACTGCGGTGTCCGGCGCGGCAGTCACGCTGGCGACGCGCAAGATCAAGGACAAGTCGAAGGCACTGGCCGCACACCTGCTGGAGGCCGCCACCGAGGACATCGAGTACGAGGACGGCCGGTTCTTCGTGCGTGGGTCGCCCGACCAGCACAAGACCATCCAGGACATTGCGCTGATGGCCAACGTGGCGTGGGACATGCCGGAGGGCATGGAGCCGGGCCTGGAGGCCAGCGCATTCTACGACCCACCGAACTTCACGTACCCGTTCGGGGCGCACCTGGCGGTCGTGGAGGTTGATCCCGCGACCGGCCAGATTGACCTGCAAAGGTACATCGCCGTCGACGACTGCGGCGTGCAGATCAACCCCATGATTGTGGAAGGCCAAGTCCACGGCGGCGTCGCGCAGGGGGTGGGGCCGGTGCTGTGGGAGGGCGTCGTGTACGACGAGAGCGGCCAGCCGCTGACCGGGACGATGCTGGACTACGCGCTGCCTCGTGCCGACGGCCTGCCGGACATCGAGGTGCAGTCGAACACCACGCCATCGCCTCATCACCCGCTTGGCGTAAAGGGCGTCGGAGAGGCCGGGACAATCGCTTCCACGCCCACCGTATACAACGCAGTCATGGACGCACTGCGGCCGCTGGGGATCACGCGTATCGACATGCCGTTGACGCCCGAGAAGGTATGGCGGGCCATGCAGGACGCCAGGAACGGAGGCTAGACATGTATCCAGCCAACACAACCTACCATCGCGCAGGTTCAGTGGCTGAGGCGGTGCAGCTGCTCGCCGACAACGAGGGGGCAAAGGTCCTGGCCGGCGGCCACAGCCTGATTCCGGCGATGAAGCTGCGCTTGGCTGCGCCGCAGGCCCTGGTGGACATTGGCCACATCGCGGCCCTGAGGGGCATCAGCCTGGAGGGAGGCTCGCTGGTCATCGGCGCGCTGACGAACTTTGCGACCATCGCTTCGAGCGAGCTGGTGCAGGCCAACGCGCCCGTCCTCGCGGAGGCTACTGGTGTGGTCGGCGACCCGGCCGTGCGGAATCGCGGGACGATCGGCGGCAACGTGTCGCACGGTGACCCGGCCTCCGACCCGCCGACCGCTCTGACCGCTCTGGGCGCGACCTACAACGTCAGCGGCCCCGGGGGCGAGCGCAGCATAGCGGCGTCGGACTTCCCCACAGGGCTGCTGGAGAACGCTCTACAGGACAATGAGATACTGACCGGCGTCTCGGTTCCGGCTCTTGCGCCGGGCAGCGGCTCGGCGTACGTCAAGTTCCCGCATCCCGCCTCTCGCTATGCCGTTGTCGGCGTTGCCGCGATCGTGGCGTCGCAGGGAGGCAGCTGCTCATCGGCGAGCGTTGTGATCGGCGGCGTCGAGACGACTCCGACGAGGGCATCCTCGGTCGAGGCGGCGCTGGTTGGGTCGGACCTTGGCAATGACGCTCTGGACGCGGCTGCGGCGGCGGTGGCCGGCGACTTCACGGGCGACCCGATGAGCGACATCTTCGCCTCCGACGAGTACCGCAGGGCGATGGCGGCCGTTTATCTGCGCCGTGCTCTCGGCATAGCTGCCTCGCGGGCAGGATAGGCGCTTCCCGGCACGCCCGAGCGCAGCTTCCAGGAGGACGCACAAGTTGGAGCAAGCGTCTGCCGCTTTAATGCCCGCCTCGGTTGACGACCTTCAGGCGGCGCTTCGCAAGGAGCTATACGTAGCCGACCGCGGCCTGGCAATGTCCGTCTACCTGGCGTTGCAGCTGCGGCGGCCGCTGTTCCTGGAGGGCGAGGCCGGCGTCGGCAAGACGGAGGTGGCCAAGGCGCTGTCGTCCGCGCTGGGCGCGAGGCTCATCCGGCTCCAGTGCTACGAGGGACTGGACGTCAGCCAGGCGGTCTACGAGTGGAACTACTCGCGCCAGCTGCTGCACATCAGGCTGCTGGAGGCCGCGGGCGGCGTTGACCGGAAGGACGCGGAGAGTGAGCTCTTCGGCGAGGAGTTCCTCATCAAGCGCCCCCTTCTGCAGGCGCTGGAGAGCGGCGGGCCGACGGTGCTGCTCATCGACGAGCTGGACCGCGCTGACGAGGAGTTCGAGGGCTATCTCCTGGAGATGCTGTCGGACTTCCAGATAACCATCCCGGAGGTCGGCACGTACACTGCGGCCGAGCCGCCGGTCGTGGTCATAACTTCCAATCGCACGCGTGAGATTCACGACGCGCTGAAGCGCCGCTGCCTCTACTACTGGATCGACTACCCCGATCTCGACAAGGAGATGCAGATCGTGCGGAGCAAGGTGCCTGCCGCCGAGCAGATGCTGGCGGAGCAGGTGACGGCCTTCGTGCAGGAGCTTCGGAGCACGGAGCTGTACAAGGTGCCGGGTGTGGCTGAGACCCTCGACTGGACGGCCGCGCTGGTGAGCCTGAACGAGACTGAGCTCAGCCCCTCGGTCATCGACGACACGCTGGGCGTCATGCTGAAGTACCGTGAGGACGTGCAGATGGTG
>JAPPHY010000022.1:0-42469 GCA_028877205.1 Chloroflexota bacterium
TTCTCCTGATGGTGGTGGAGCAGGTGGTCATCGACAGGGACAACAACGTGGACATTACCCTGGCCATTCCCATCGACGACGACCCCCTCGGGACAGATGCTCCCGAACCTGAATCCCCTACGGATGATTCTGTAGCGATTGCGTCTGCCATACCGTCTCTTCAACATACAGAGGGGTGGAGGTATGATGGATAGTGAATGGGAGGAGGTCTCGATGGAGATAGGGGAGACGCTGTACGTTATTGAGAGGAAGGAATGGCGGAGGTGGCTGGAGGCCAACTTCGAGTCGGCAAAGGAGATATGGCTGGTAAATCCCAACAAGGCGTCGGGAGAGCCGCGCATCCTGTACAACGACGCGGTGGAAGAGGCCCTGTGTTTCGGCTGGATAGACAGCATCGTCAAGAAGCTGGACAGTCTGCGCGCCGTGCAGCGCTACACGCCGAGGAATCCCAAGAGCGGCTACTCCCAGCTGAACAAAGAGAGGCTTCGATGGCTGGCGAAGGAGGGCCTGTTGCATCCCTCTGTGAGGGAGTCCGTGGAGGACGTGCTGAATGAAGAGTACGTGTTTCCCACGGACATTTTGGAGGCGATTCGGGCGAACAGAGAGGCGTGGAACCACTTCCAGGGCTGTTCGGCGGCGTACCAGCGGATTCGCGTGGCGTACATCGACGGTGCAAGGGCACAACCGGAGGTATTCAAGAGTCGGCTGGATAGCCTGGTTAGGGCGAGCGAGAAGGGGAGGCAGATAGGGTACGGGGGAAGCGACAAGTACTTCTAACGGGGCAGGGACATCGTGGTTAGGCCAGGGGCTCCCAGCCTACGGTACATCCATCCGGCGCAGCCGGTAGACAGTGGCCGCGAAGAACAGCGCGATGGCCGCGGCCGCTCCCACCATGCCCGCCTGAAGCTCGATGATGCCCTCCTCCAGGGACGAGAACCCTCCGTTGTCTATGCCGTGCAAAATGGCGAAGGTGTAGCCCCGGACGCTCACGTAGCGCAGACCCTCCAGGAGGGAGGTGGCAAATCCTTCCCAGAGGAATACGTAGACGACTGCAAAGGCGAGAGCTCGCTGGGTCATGAGTCCCGTCCAGGTGAAGATGGATGAGTAGGCCACAACGCAGATAAGAGAGCCCACAATCGTGGCCGCTATGGTGGTGCTGCTTGCAGACGGGTCCAGCGCCACCAGGACGGCCGCGGGCACTGCGGCCATGGGCGCGGCCACCACGACGGTGGCTGCCAGTTTGGCGAATACGATGTAGCTGCGAGGGACGGGACGGGTGGTCAGCAGGCTCAGCGTGCGGTCCTCCAGCTCGTTGCCAAAGGCGCCGGTGGCAAGGATGATCACGATCATTGGCAGTATGATCGAGACTACAAGCCCCGTAAACAGGTCGATGAAGGTGCCATCGTCGTTGTTGCCGGTCAACAAGACCGGGGCAACTATCAGGAATGGAATCAGCGCGACCAGCGCCAGCAGCAACAGCCTTCTTATGGAGATGGCCTGCCGAAGCGAGAGCGAAAACAGGACTGGAATCACTGCTGCACCACGTAGGAGAACACACTCTCAAGTGAGTCGTCCAGCGGCTCGATCCGGTACAGGCGGACGCCCAAGTCCTTGGCGAGCCTCGGGGCCTCGCGCTGGAGGTGCGCCACATCACGCGTGAGCACCTCTATGCCCTTGTCGTCCAGCGAGACGGAGTCCACGGCGTCGAGGCCGACCAGGGCGGAGGCCATCTCGCGCGGCCTGGACGCGGCAATTCTCACGTGGAAGGGGCGCTGGTCAAGCTTCTCGCGAATCGCGTGGTAGTTGCCCGCCGCGGCCAGCTTGCCGCTGACCACCAGCAGGATTCGATCCGCCAGGACCTCCACCTCCTCCAGTATGTGCGAGGATATGAGCACGGTCTTGCCCTGCTCGGCAAGGCGCCCAATGTAGTCTGCGAACTCCACGCGCTGGCGCGGGTCGGTGCCGTTGAGGGGCTCGTCCAGCAGCAGCACATCCGGGTCGTGGACTACGGAGGCCGCCATTCGGATGCGCTGTCGCATGCCGCGTGAGTACGTGCCCGTGGGCCGGTCCTGTGCGTCCAGCAGGTTGGCCGCGGCGATGGCGCTTTCGGCAGCCTCCTCGACGTCTTTCAGCCCCTGCAGTCGCGCCGCCATGCGCACGAACTCGCGCCCCGTCATGAAGGGGTAGAGTGCATCGTGCTCGCGCATGACGCCGACGCTTCGGTAGAGCGCGGGGTTGTCGCGCACGTTCTGGCCCAGGACGCGGACGCTACCGAGGGACGGAGTCACCAAGCCACACATCATGCCCAGGAGCGTGGTCTTGCCCGCGCCGTTGGGCCCCAGAAGTCCCGTCACTCCGGGTCGCACCTGGAAGGTGGTGTCGTTGACGGCGACCACGCTGCCGTACCACTTGGATATGCGGTCTACCTCTATGGGCGCGTCGTAGGTGTCGTTCACAGTCGCATTCTCCTGTACCGGTTCCACAGCACCAGCGCGGGCAGTCCGGTGAACAGAGCGTAGACGCCTATGGGCCAGGCGTCGTTCAGCTCATCCCGGGCTTCCTGCTCCGGCGAGGCGAACTCCTCGTCCACGTCGAACACGATGCTGTTGATGTTGTCGATCACGGCGCTCATGCTCAGCAGCCCGATGTAGGGTGCCCAGCGGCCGGTTGGCGTGGAGCACTCCTCCGTGGTCGTGAATGTGGTGGTAGTTCTCCCGTTTTCCCGTACTTCCGTGCTCTCAAACGAGCAAAACTCTGTTGTCAGGCCCTCGACCACGGTGACTGACAGTAGATAGAAGCCGATGACAATCACTGATGCATAGGCGCGCCGCGTCGTGAAGGCGGACACGGCCAGGGACGCAATGGTGGCAAAAAGGGCAATCGCCGCGCCAACGAGCACTATGCGCGGAACGTCCAGCCAGTTGTCCCGCGCGTAGTCCACGATGTTGTCGGCGGTAAGGATGAGGCCGAGCTGGAGCACAGCCTGCCCGGCGAATGCCAGAACCAGCGAGACCGCGAAGAACGCGAGGCAGCGTCCCACGATGTAGTCGGTGGCCGTAAGCGGTCGCACCATGTAGAGAGGAAATACGTTCTCGCGCCTGTCCGGTACCAGCAGCTCCGGCGCCATTATGGCGGCAAAGACTATGAGGACCAGCCCCACGATCGAGTAGTAGTCGCCCGGGCCGGGTATGAACTGGTCCGCTGCGTCCTCCGCGCCTGGAACTACATCGCTCAACGTCACCAGAACGACGACGAATACCACGGCCGGGGCCATCGACGCCAGGAAGAGCAGAGCGGGCATGATCTTGGCGCGGCCGCCCCGGCCGATGCCCAGCAGCGTGCGGACGCCGTTCACGAACAGCGCGATGCGCGCCCGGTTGCGCCCCTCGCGCGGGCCGGTGTAGTGCTGGTAACCAAGGTCAAAGACCTCCGCCTCGCGCGCCACTACGCCGCCCCGGCCCTGAATATGTCGGTCAGGTTGAGGCGCTCCAGGGAGAGGCGTCTCAGCCGGGCGCCCGCGTCCACCGCCGCGTCTCGCACGCGATCGTAGTCGTCCTCCCTCGCTCCCTGGATGATGAACAGGTCGCCCCGGCTCTCGGCTTGCACACCGCGGGCGGCCAGCGCCGCGGCGAACTCGTCCCTGCGGTCTGCCACCTCCACGTGGAGCGTCTCCGTCTCCTCCGTGAGCTTGGCCACCTCGCCGCTGCGGGCCACCGCGCCGGACTCCAGCACGATGATGGAGTCAGCCGTGCGCTCCACGTCTCCCATGAGGTGAGTAGACAGCACCACGCTTATGCCGAACGTCCTTGCGGTACGCTCGACTAGGCTGAGCATCTCCTGCCGCCCGTCCGGGTCCAGGCCGGCGGTTGGCTCGTCCAGGAATACCAGCACGGGGTCGTGGACGATGGCCTGCGCGAGCTTCACCCGCTGCTTCATGCCGGTCGAGTACTCGCCGATCGAGCGGTATCGCTCCTCGTCCAGGCCCACGTGGCGCAGGACGTCGGCGGCGCGTGTGCGGGCCTGGCTGGGCGGGATTCCGCTGACCTGGGCCATGTACATCAGGAATTCGGCGGCGGTGACGGAGGAGGGCAGGCACTCGTGCTCCGGCATATAGCCGAGCTGGGCGCGGCTGTCCGGGTCGTCGTAGGTGGTCTTTCCGAGAACCTCGGCGGAGCCGCCGGTGGGGGCGATCAGTCCGAGGAAAAGCTTGATGGCCGTGCTCTTGCCTGCGCCGTTGGGACCGAGAAGCCCGGTCACGCCCTCATTGACCTGGAAGTTCACTGAGTCGAGTGCCACAGTGGAGCCGTAGCGCTTGGTGAGTCCTCTTGCTTCCAGCAATGGTGGCATGCGACCATTATACAACATGGCGCGGCCAGCACGCACGGGGCGCGGGAGTTCGGCCGGCTTACGCTGGGCGGAGCCGGAGGGCCAGCGGGAACGCGAGTACCTAGTCCGCTCACCCCCGCAACAGGTGTGGGGCAGGCTCTGAGCTTGTCGAAGGGTGTGAGCGGACGCCCCCTCTCTGACTCTCCCCCTGAAAAGGGGGAGAGAAATCCCTTCCCCTGCGGACGGGGGAAGGTCAGAGCCTGCCCCTGCGAAAGCAGGGGATGGGGACACTAGCCCGCTCGAATGGTTCGACAGGCTCTCCACGAGCGGGTTGGGGCACCATGAGCGGGCCGCATGGTCGCGGGCCGTCGTATTGACCGCTCCACCGCCCCACATTAGACTGGACTGCACTGGAGAACAGCCTTGAACTACTCCTCCGAGCCCCGCGTCACCGGCCTGTTTCTTGTGCTGGCCGCGATCTTCGTGACCCTGCTGGTCACGTCCAACATCATCGCGGTTAAGCTAATCGAGGTCTACGGGCGCATCCTGCCCGCGGCCATCGTCCTGTTTCCCATGACGTACATCCTGGGCGACATCTTCACCGAGGTGTACGGCTTCCGCTTCGCCCGCCGCGTGATCTGGCTGGGCTTCATGTGCAACGCCGTGGCAGTTGCGGGCTTCTGGGTGGGCGGCATACTTCCCGCCGCCTCATTCTGGGAGGGTCAGGACTCCTACGACGCGATCCTCGGTTACACACCGCGGCTGCTCATGGCCTCATTCGCCGGCTACCTCGTGGGTGAGTTCGCAAACTCCATGGTCCTGTCACGCCTCAAGGTGGCAACCGAAGGGCGCATGCTGTGGACGCGCACGATTAGCTCAACGGTAGTTGGCCAGGGCCTCGACTCCGTTGTCTTCATCACGCTTGCCTTTATTGGCACGGTCACCAGCAGCAGCCTCGTGGAGCTCGTGATCACGGTGTGGGTTTTCAAGGTGGTGTACGAGGCCGCGGCTACGCCCCTCACGTACGCCGTGGTGGGCTACGTGAAGCGACGCGAGGGCGTGGACGCGTTCGACCGCGGCGCGTCGATGAACCCGCTCGCATTCCTGCGGTAGCACATCGAAGGTGAGGCGGTGGCATCCGAGACAATACAGCGGCCCAGGCGCAGATGGCGCAGGCTGGCGGCCCGCGCCGCGATGGTCTTCGCGGCGCTGTTCGCGATGACGCTGGTGCTGGTCGTGGTCACGCCGCAGGGCCGCACGGCGGCCAAGACCGGCGGGTTCATCTTCCAGGTGCTGCCCGTGGTGCCCGTCAAGCCGCTTGCGTGGTTCACGAGCGGCCCCACGCGTTCGGAGGTGCTGTTCCCGCAGGCGTTGGGCGAGGGCTTGGCCGACGTGTACAGGCCCGCCGGCGACGGCCGCCACGCGGCAGTGCTGCTCTTCCTGGGCGTGAACCCCGCCGGCCGCGACGACGAGCGCGTGGTGAACCTGGCCGAGGGTCTGGCGCGTTCCGGGATGGTGGTGATGGTGCCCTGGTCGGAGTCGATGACGCAGTTCAAGATCGACTCGGCGGAGGTGGACAACCTGGTCAACGCCTTCCAGTACCTGCGGGACCGGGAGTACGTGGACCCTGAGCGCGTGGGCATGGGAGGGTTCTGCGTGGGCGCATCGTTGGCGGCGGTCGCGGCGCAGGACGTTCGCATTCGTGACAACGTGGCGTTCGTGAACTTCTTCGGCGGCTACTACGATGCGCGCGACCTGATGGTGTCGGTGGCAAGCCGCACCCGGTTCGACGAGGACGAGCAGCGTGAGTGGGAGCCGAGCGGCCAGACGGTCACCACGTTCCGCAACCACCTGATAGACAGCGTTGAGAGCGCGGAGGAACGCGACCTGCTCACGCGGGTATTCGAGAAGGGCGAGGAGCCGCTGCCGGGCGAGGTGGATGCCCTGTCCGAACAGGCGGACGCGGCCTACCGGCTGATGGACGGCACGACGGCGGAGGAGGCGAGGGTTCTGCTGGACCGGCTATCGCCCGAGTTTCAGGAGGATCTCGACAGGATGTCGCCGAGCCGCAACGTCGACAACCTCCGGGCCAGGGTGCTCATCATGCATGACGCCGAGGACAACAACGTGCCTTCGGAGGAGTCGCGGCGGCTGACGGAGGCGCTGGAGGACAGGGGCAACGTTCGTCACACGGAGTTCGTATTCTTCCAGCACATGGACCCGGCAAGGGCGGTGAACCCGCTCACGTGGACGGTGGACACGCTCAAGCTGTTCCTGCACATGTACAACGTGGTGCGCGTCTCCACATAGGGGCGCTAGCTCTCCAGCGCTTCCTTGATCCGGTTCAGGGCCGCCTCCATTTCCCTGCCGAACACCTTGCGGTCGATCAGCCAGAGCGTGGGCGGGAACCACATCTGCGGAGGCTTGGGATCGAAGCGGCGCTCCAGCAGCGTGTAGGTGATGCGGGTGCTTGTGGCATCGCCGACGGGCTGGAGCGTGTAAGCCCACTGAAAGGTGTTCTCCTGCCCCGCGCCGTCGCTGACGGTAACCCACGCAAACCGCCGGTTCAGCTCCAGCTCGGTGACGGTTGAGTTGTCCTCCACTCCCGCCCTGTGCGACATCTTGCCCACAGACCTGAACTTCGATCCCACGGCGAGAGGCCCCTCCGTGATCTTGGTGATCCTCTCCAGTCCGAAGCTCAGCTGGCCGGACCACTCGACGTGCTTCTCCACGTCCGTCAGGTACTCAAAGACGCGCTCCACGGGTGAGCGGACGAATTTGCTCTTGCTTAGCACTGGCATAAGCCGTCTCCAGTCGTGGAATTGGCAGAAATGTCAGGGGTTGCGAGCTACGCTAGCACATGGATGCCGAAGTTTCAACATCGCCGGCGTTGCTCACTCCCCGCGCGCCCTGGACGAAATCGCCAGTGCGGCGGCATATCCGCTGCGCACCGCGCCCTCCATGGTGCCGGGCCAGTCGGTGTTCACCCACTCGCCAGCGAGGAAAAGGTTTGAGATGGGCGTCGTGACGGGCAGCCGGAAGGAAGATGCGCCTGGAACCGACCGGAATGTAGCCCTGGGCTGCTTCACCACCACCAGCCGCTCCACCCGGGCGTCCCGCGCTTGCGGGAACACCCGCGCCATCTCTTCCAGGAACATCTCGCCTATGCGCTGCCTGGGCAGGTCCGCATACTCCCATGCCCCACTGAGGGAGATGCACACGTACTGCCCGGTCGAATCGTCGTCGCCCTGCATCCGCGTCTTGTTGAACACCCACTGGAGAGGGCTGTCCACGAACCCCGCGAACTCGTCGTCCATCACGGGCCGGTCGTACCAGACGTGAACGTTGACGATGGGCGAGTACGACAGGTGATCGGCGAGCGAGAAGAAGCCGTCCGCGGCTACGGCCGGCGGCAGCACGGCCCCCAGATCGTGCGAGGCCAGAGCCAGGACGTACCAGTCTCCGTGGACGTCACCGCGGGACGTGCGGACGCCGCAGACCCTGTCGCCCTCGATGATCAACTCACGTACGCCGGTGCCCAGCATTACCTCGCCGCCGCGTGACGACAGGTAGTCGATCGCGCCGTCCGAGACCAGCTCGGAGAGGCCCACCCTGGCGTAGCCCATACTGCCGCTCTCCCTGGACTGTAGCACTCCCTCCTTGAACACCTTCAGACCCATGTTCGCGCTCACCTGCGACGCGTCGTCGTTCAGCGTGGGGAGCACCACCAGATTCCAGAAACGGTCAATGGCCTCGTCCGACTGTCCGTGTCGCTTCAGCCAATCGGCGAAGGTCTCGTACTCGAGGCTTGACTCGTCGCGCCGGCGATCGGCGAGGTGGATGCGCAGTCCGCCGTATAGAACGCGCAGCTTGTCCATCCACGAGA
This sequence comes from Chloroflexota bacterium, assembly GCA_028877205.1. GTDB lineage: Bacteria > Chloroflexota > Dehalococcoidia > Lucifugimonadales > UBA2985 > JAPPHY01. The sequence goes on from JAPPHY010000022.1 coordinate 8,213, forward strand.
GGTGGGGATAGGCAAGCAGCGAGGGCAGCAGGTGAAACGGGGCGGGCAGCGCGGCGCCCCGTAGTACGCCCCTGCGGCCTGTGCGGTCGAGGACGGGGACGAACAGAGATTCCTGCAGGTGCGTATTGCGATGCGCTTGCAGGGAGCCCAGGAGGTTGATGTAGAAGGTGCAGCAGCCCAGGAAAACGTGCTGGCCGTTGTCCATCTGGAGGCCGGTCTCCGGTTCCGGGAAGGAGAACGCCCGGCCGCCCAGGAAGGAGCGCTTCTCCATGAGCACCACCGGGTGGCCGCGGTCGGCCAGGTAGCAGGCGGAGGCGATGCCCGCCAGCCCACCCCCTATAACAACTACCTTTCCCTGACCCTCGACACTATCGCGTTCAACCATAGCTTTGCCATCAGCCCCAGCTTCTCGTGAGTGCCAAGGCCAATCCTCTTGCCGAATACGTTGTAGTCCGCCGCCTCTATGCGGTCCAGCAGGCGGCTGTACAGGCCGTGCAGCACCGCCGGGCATGCCCTGGAGCGCGGCGACAGCAGCGGCAGGAGCCGCTTGCCGCGCTGGAAGTAGTCGCGGGCGCGCTCAACCTGGAATCGCATCATATCGCGAAAGCCGTCACTAGTCCTTCGCTGCAGGATTTCATCCTCGGAGCAGCCGAAGCGCTCCAGATCCTCGCTCGGGAGGTACAGCCTATCCCGTTCCAGGTCTTCCTCCACGTCCCGCAGGATGTTGGTGAGCTGCATGGCGATGCCCAGGTCTACGGCGTGCTGCCTGGCATTGGGGTCGGTGTAGCCGAATATCTCGATGCAGACGAGGCCCACGGCGGAAGCTACCCGGTAGCAGTACTCACTCAGCTCCTCGAAGGTGGAGTATCGGGACTTGGTGATGTCCATCTCCACGCCGTTGATCACCTCATCCAGATGATCACGCGGAATGCCGAAGCTGTTGATGGTGTCGTGCAGGGCGAGGTAGACCTGGCCCTCCGGCTTGCCCGCGCACGTCATTTCGAGAGCCTCGCGTTGCTCCTCGACGAGCCTCAGCTTGACGTCAGGGTCGTCCGAATCGTCCGTGGCATCGTCGCAGAGGCGGCAGAAGGCGTAGGTGGCGTAGATTGCCCTGCGCTTGGCAGCGGGCAGGGTGATGAAGGCGTAGTAGAAGTTCTTTGCCCTCTCTTTGGTCAGCCTTCGGCAGTATTCGTAGGCCAGGTCAAGGTCGGTGGTCACCGGTGTCTCCGTATCCCCATTCTCCGCTATGGCGCTCAGATCCTCCCGCGCAGCTTCATACGAATCGCCGTGCCGGCTGCAAGCCGCGTCCGGGCGAGCTTGGACAGCGTGGGTCGGCGGCTGAGCACGTCGTAGTCCTGGCGCTCGATGGCGTTCAGGATGTGCAGGCCGCCCTCTGTGAAGAGCGCGATGTCCAGCCGCACGATGCCCTCAACAGCGTCGACGAGGGCGGCGCCCTCCCGGAAGAGGCCGCGGGCGCGCTCCACCTCGAACCGCATCAGCTCGCGAAAGGCACTGTCAGCCACGCCTTCGTGAAGCTGCTTCTCCGTGCAGCCGAACTGCACCATGTCCTCCTGAGGAATGTATATACGACCCATCTCCAGGTCGCGCCGGACGTCCTGCCAGAAGTTGGCGAGCTGCAGTGCGGTGCAGGTGGCGTCGGACAGGCGCTGCCTCTCCGCGTCCCAATAGCCGAACAGGTACAGGAACAGGCGCCCAACGGGGTTGGCGGAGTGGTCGCAGTAGAAGAGCAGGTCGTCGTAGGTGGGATGGCGCTGTGTCCTCTGGTCGATGCGGTTGGCCTCGACGAGCTTGAGGAATGGCTCCATCGGTATGCTGAAGCGCTGGATCGTATCGGCGAGGGCGACGGCGATGGGATGCGTCGGCATCCCGTCGTAGCAGGCTCGCAGCTCTTCCTCCCACCTGTCGAGCAGGGCGAGCCGGTCTCCCTGCGCCTCGTCCCCGAGGTCATCCACGAAGCGGCAGAAGGCGTAGACGGCGTAGACGTGGGGGCGCTTGTCGCGGGGCAGGAACCACGAGGCGACGGTGAAGTTCTCGTAGTGGGAGCGGGCGAGGGTGCGGCAGTAGTCGTATGCCTCCTCCGCGCTCCACCGGGTGCGGGAGCTCGCTGTAAGCCCGTCCATGCTGGCCTCCGGTGCCTGGGCTGTGCGCCTGCCGTGCGAATGCCGGCGGCGTGCGTGGCTCATATCTCAGGCTACCACAAGCCGCAGGCGCCTTCAAGGGCGGCGCCTATCGGTCGCGGGTGAGCAGGAAGTGCACCAGCTCTCGCAGCTCCTCGCGGCAGCCCTCCGACGTCCTCACACCGCTCAGCGCATCCTCCACGAGTGCTGCCTGTCGCTCGGCCAGGCTCTGCATGTACGCGGGCGCGCCCAGGCTCTCCAGCAGCTCTATCAGCGACGCCACGTCGGAGTCGTCCACGTGCTCCTTGGCGTAGACGGACTGGATGTGCTCCCGCTCCACGCCTCCGCCGTGCTCCAGCCCGTAGACCACGGGCAGCGAGTTCTTCTTGCTGCGCAGGTCGTTGCCTGCGGGCTTGCCGGTCTCGTCCTCGCGGCCCCAGATGCCAAGGTAGTCGTCGCGGATCTGGAACACCAGCCCGATGTGGCTGCCGCACCGGGCCATCGCCGCGACGGTGTCAGCGTCGCCTCCTCCGGCCAGCGCGCCCATGTACATGGAGCAACGGATGAGCGCGCCCGTCTTCAGCCCTATCATCCGCAGGTAGGAGGCGGTGTCCACGTCCGTCCGCCCTTCGAAGTCGATGTCCAGGTACTGGCCCTCGATCATCTCCAGGTAGGCCTCGCTGAGTGCGCGGCTGCATGCCGCCGCCACGGAGCTTTCGTTGTGCGCCTCCATGAGCCGTCGCAGGCCCGAGTCGGCGAGCATACGCATAGCGTTGCCGGCCTGCACGGCCTGTGGCTTGCCGTAGACTGCCCACACCGTCGGGCGGTGGTGACGCTGCAGGTCGCCGTCCTGGATGTCGTCGTGGATGAGCGAGAAGTTGTGGACAAGCTCGATTGCGGCTGCTGCGGGGAGCGCCTGCTCCGGCGCGCCGCCCACGGCCTCGCAGGCGAACATGCACAGCGCCGGTCGGAGCCGCTTGCCCTGGCTGAGCGACGATGGCCGTCCCGCCTCGTCGACGCGGCCCATGTGGTAGCGCAGCATCACGCCGAGGTCGGGGTCTTCCGGGCAGAGCAACTCGTCGATGGCGGTCTCTACGCCGTCGAGGTAACTGCGGAGTATGGCCGGTGTGTCGTCGGGGTGGCTGCGGTCGGTCGTCACGGGGTCGCCTTCGGTAGTCCAGGGCCGCGAGCTGCGCTCGTGGCGAGGGTCGTATTGGAGCGTCGTCAGGCCGGAGCCTGGCCCAGTCTGCGGCAATGCTAGCAGAGGCGGATTTGGGGTGTCAATGACGGGCTGCTGCAACCCACCCGCTCATGTCCTTCGACACGCTCAGGATGAGCGGGTGAAGATGGCCCGCTCGTGGTGAGCCGAGAGTTTACCCTGAGCGCAGTCGAAGGGAACCATACGGGCGGCCATATGAAGGACAGCGGCCGTCCGCTCATGTCCTTCGACGAGCTCAGGATGAACGGACTAGGATGGCCCGCTGAGTGATGGACTCCTGCTCCCTGCTTTCGCAGGGACAAGCTCCGCAGGAGTGACGGCTTTGGTAGGCGCCCGGTCAGTGCTGGGCCCGCTCCGACTCCTCGCTGATGAGCTGCTCCGCCATCTCCATCAGCGTGCGCGCCCGCTCCTCCGGCACATTCGTCGTCTCCAGGTACAGGCGCAGCGCCTCCTGCGGCGACATGCCCTCGACCGTCGTTGTGCCCAGCCGCGTGCGCCGCTCGCGCTGCACGTCCCGCACGATGGGCGTCACGAAGTGCGCCGACGACAGCGCGCCGCGCACCTCACTCTCCCGCAGCTGCGCCTCCACCTCCTGCGGCATGGTGACGCGCACGCGCACGATGGCGTCCGCAACGTCGCTGCGCTCGATGGCGCGGAGCGCGACCTGCGTGGGGTCTTCGTCCGCGCGCACCCTGACCTCGATGGTGAGGAAGCGCCGGGCGTCGACGGGACGGAAGCTGAAGTCGACGAGGCGGCGTCCGGGGGGCGCGGACGGGTCGAGCTCGATGACGCAGAACCCCTTCTCGTCATTCTCCTCGCCGAAATCGACGCGCTGGAGGCTGCCGGCGTACACGACGTGCGGGTCCTGCGCAAGCACCTGGTGCCGGTGGACGTGGCCCAGCGCGACGTAGTCCAGGGGGGCGCGTGCGACCGCGCTCTGCATGAGGACGGGGTCTCTGCCCAGGAGCATGGACTGCTCCGAGCCGGCGCGCGCGGTGTTGAGCGTGGCGTGGGCGGTGAACACGGCGGGCATCGACGGGTCGAGGGCGCTGATGTGATGGGAGACGAGGTTGGTGACTCGCTCCTGGATCTGGCCGTTGATGTCGTCGATGCTGAGGCCGCGGGTCTCCTCGCGGGCGAGGTATGCGCTTCGCCGAATCCAGGGCAGGGCGATGATCTGCAGCGGGCCGGAGCGGGTGTGCACCACGTGGGTCTCCAGGCGGTCTGCGGTGATGACGTTGGGCACGGCGAGCGTAGGGAAGATGTCGAGCGCGGTGGCGCGGGTGGCGACGTTGGGCACGTCGTGGTTGCCGACGAGCAGGAACACGGGGATGCCGGCGTGCGAGAGCCGGGCGATGCGGCGTGCGAACTCGCGCTGGTGGGTCTGCGAAGGGTCGCGGCTCTTGTAGGCGTCGCCTGAGAACAGGGCGAGGTCAACGCTGGTGTCGATGGCGAAGTCGACGAGCTGGTCGAAGGTGTGGAGGAAGTCGCCGAGGCGAGTGGAGAGGCCGGTAGCCGGATCGGTGTGGCCGTAGGTCTCGACGCCTATGTGCACGTCCGAGAAGTGGAGGATACGCATGGCCCCCCGAGTATAGCAGAGGGAGGTTATGGGCAGGAAGCGGGGCGGCTACCAGTCGAAGTAGAGCTCGATCCCGTCGCCGTCCCACGGCAGCGACTCCACCCACGCCCAGACCTCTGATGTTTCTTCGTCCGTGAAGTCATGTTCCTCGGCGTACTCGTATAGCAGATGGCCGACGAGGGGCTTGGTGAAGTGGCCTACGCTATTGCCCGCGCCGCTCATGTTGCCTGCAACGGAGGCTTCTAAAGCCAACTCCTTCGCGAATTCGTGCGCGACGCCGCTCGGAGTCTCCAGAAACTGAATGCCCAGGATGCCGATGTGTAGGGCCACGGTTGACCTCCCCGCAGTGGTGGACCGGGACCTTAGCGGACCGCGGGGTGGGATGTCAAGGGGCGTAAAGCAGGTAAAGAGGAGTGGTCAAGTCTTCGGCGGTTTGTCCGACCGTCATGGAAGGCGAGTAAAAGGGTCTTCTCTTCTGGGGTTGCGACGATTGCGTTGGAGAACGTGATTGAGGCGGTTCTCAACCAAGTTGGAGTTTCTGGAATCTTCTCGACTTCGATAGAAATTTCGTTGGTTAAATGTACTCTTTTGGGCTTCGGCGTCAGTTTTGGCACTTTCAACAGCCTCAAAGAGTGCATCCGACGCGACGTCAAACAAGTCGTCGAACCAGTCGTCGATTGACTGTCGCAGCGATAAGGAATCCTCTCTCGTCAAATATCTAGATTCTGTCGGGGTGTAGTGATGAGAGCGCACCAAGACTCCGAATAGCCAGACGATGAACATTTCGCCGTAATTGAAAGGATCTCTGTTGGAACTATCCATTGCCTTTAGGCTTCTAACTACTCGCTTACGGATTAGGCTAGGCAACAATAGCTGTTCCGCTGAAACGTCGGAAGGAAATACGTCTTCGTAGTGGCGCTGAGAGTCTTGCTCGCTCTCCTTGTTCACAAAGATCGTTCTTGTGTCTTCTATCGCCTCTCCCGGTTTCCCGATGAAGGCCAATCCAGATTGAGCAACCTCTTTCATGCTCAAGTATCTGTACTTGTTGGATTCGTCAAGGTATCTGCGCCTGTCCGGGGTGTCGTGTTGCCACTCCCCGGACTTTATTTCATAGAACCAATATAATCGCCCGAATTCTTCCTTGAGGCGCCGTTGTTGGTCATCATTTGACTTAAACTGCTGCGCTTGTAAACCCGTCTGGGTATTGGTCGCCGCGGCGATCTGTTGCCCTACCTCGTCCTCCTCAGTCTGCGTTACCTTTAGACTGACCAACACGTTTTCGTCAATCTTGTCCGAATTGCGAGAAAGAAAGACTGTAGTCTGACATCCGTTGACAACTTGGAAGTCTTGGAATCCGAATACTGGGCTATCCGGGTCTTCCTCATTTACCACATCATACCGCTTGCAGAGAACCGAGAGGCCGTTATTCAGGAGGTGGAACCGCGACCTGCGGGCTCTATCCCCCATAGTCTCGGCCATTCGCCGATACGGCTGTGTTTGGCTTCCAAGCCAAAGCCTTGGATTCTGATCGAATAGTGCATATTCGTATTGCCGGAATGCCTCAACCAAGTCTCTCGCGGGGATTAATGCATTCAGGGTGTTAACCCCACCTCCGTCAAATTCGTAGTGCTTAAGCAATCTTAGTTCCACATATGGAGGATCGCCAGTTCTACTTTCGGCCTTGTGCCTGCTGTACAAGTCGGCAAGCGCAGAACGGTCGAAGATCTGCAGATCGATGGTAGTAGCGAGAGTTCTCCCTTGTATTGGAAGGTGAATTCGTTTTTGGTTCTTGAAATTCTCAGCTACTGCCCAGGCACGTGCGTCTAGACGTCCGGATGTTGCGAAAACCAAACGCAATCCATATGAGTCGTCGGCTATTCTCGAGATTAGCCTTCCATGAAGGTACTTTACTTCGCTGTTGTTGCACTGATTGACCAAGTCCGCGTTCAAGATTCTCTGCGGCGAGGATAGAAAAATATCAATTGCCTTTCTGCCGATACGTGACTGGTGCTTGGCTTGAAAGAGGGAAATCTGCCGATCATCGTCACTCTCATAGAAGCCGTCAATCTCCAGATCATCCGAGCCGTCGATGCGCGTGTGTTTGAATGCCAAATCTATTGGTGATATGGCCTCCGAGAGTGCTTCTCCGCGAAAGATCTCAGCAAATGCCCAATCTCTGAAAGCGGCCCAGTCAACAAGGTCCTCACGGTCTGCGAGCTCCGTTATCTGGGCCGTGATTTCTCTCCAGCTATCTTCCAGTATCCTATTGACCATGGCCTCTTTCGCTTCGTGACGGTGAAGCTACCTATTAGCTACCTGGGGATAGTACATCCACTGCCTAGCTGCACCATCATAGCATTCTCAGGATCAATTGTCGTCCGGTGACGACACTTGTCCGTGCTGGACCGGACTCGGGCGGATTTTAGAGGGCCTAGTGGCCTAAATGAATGGCAAGGCAATTGCCTTGTTGAAGGGGGTGAGTGAATGGCCTACTATAGCTCTATGCACAAACGATTCACCCGTGTGGGTTTCTTGGTGGGAATTGCGGGCGTACTCTTTGGCCTACCAGGTCACATTGACGACGGGCTTACTTGGCTTCGATGGAGGCAGGCATTAAGTCCTACTGCATTAGGCATAATGTTCTCAATCGGAGTTGGCATTCTCCTAGTAACTTCGCTAGCCGCCACCGCGTCACTGTGGAGACCTTTGGTTCCTGGAAACAGACTCAGAAAGCTCTCGCGCCTCCTTCAGGAAGGGAAGGAGCTTGACAGTGCTTTCACGAATGCTACAGCTGCGAGATCCCCTGATGACGTTGACATTCTCATGGACTTCAGAGCGCTTACAAAGCTTATCCGCCTTGAAATCCGCAGGCTTTACCATGTTGACATCGACACCAGTCTTCAATTCTGGTCGATGATCATCAGGGAACTTGCCCCCTTAGCAAGGGAAGGTATGCACAAAGAAGTGAAGCAGAGGTGTGAGGAACTCGCTGCCAATCTCAGTGAATAAGCATAGCCGCAGAGTCTCAGTTCATACATTGCCGTCACAGCTGTTCCCACTCTTCTTCGGTCAGACCGGCCTGAAGCAGGATGTTTCGTATTACGGGGACTCGTATATCGCCCGTATGGATCGGCACTGTGACTCTACGCCCCTGCTGGTCTCGGAAGTGAGCGTGGCTGCCCCGCTGACGGGAGAAGCTGAAACCTGCTCGCTCAATCCTTGCGATGATTTCCCGGGATCTCAGGGGCCTAAGCGGCAACTACCGGCACCTTGACCTGAACGTACAGCCCCTCTTCCAGGCTCTCCTCGCGGGGAATCTCTTCGCCTTCCAGCACCAGGCACTCCAAGTGGAACGAGAGCATGTCCTGGATGTTCTGGAGCGCTTCCTGGCCGTCCTTGCCCTGGTCTGCCAGGTTCAGGGACGGAATCTCTGCAATGACAAGGCCGGAGTCAGCATCGTGTGAAAGAACTACCCTGTAGCGAAAGACGTCTTGGTTTTGCATTTCATTCACCTGCGCCTATTGTATCACCTCGCGGCCCAATGAGCGGAGGCCGCCTACCGCCCCAACCTCGCGGCCAGCTCCGGCAGCAGGTCGGGGATGGGCACGCGTGCTTGCTGCATGGTGTCCCGGTCGCGGATGGTCACGGCGTTGTCCTCCTCCACGGTCTTGAAGTCGACCGTGACCGCCAGCGGCGTGCCGATCTCGTCCTGGCGGCGGTAGCGGCGGCCAATCGACTGCGCGTCGTCGTACTGCGCCACGAAGCTCGCGCGCACCATGTCGTACACCTCGCGGGCCTTGGGCGCCAGGCGCTCGTTGCGGCTCAGCGGCAGCACGGCCACCTTCACCGGCGCCAGCGAGGGGTGCAGGTGCAGCACCACGCGGGTGTCGCCCTCCACGGTCTCCTCGTCGTAGGAGTCGAACAGGAAGACGAGCAAGGCGCGGTCGACGCCCAGGGCAGGCTCCACCACGTATGGCACCAGGTGCTCGTGCGTCTCGTCGTCGAAGTACTCCAGGCGGTTGCCGCTGTGCGAGGAGTGGGCCTTCAGGTCGAAGTCGGTGCGGTTGGCGATGCCCATCAGCTCGCCCCAGCCCCACGCAAAGCTGTACTCGATGTCGGAGGTGGCCCTGGAGTAGTGCGAAAGCTCCTCGTCGGCGTGCGCACGCAGTCGCAGCCGGTCGGGCCGCACGCCCAGGTCGGTGAACCAGGTCATGAAGTCGTCCATCCAGCGCCGGTGCCACTCCTGGTCCGTCCCCGGCTTGACGAAGTACTCAATCTCCATCTGCTCGAACTCGCGGGTGCGAAACGTGAAATTGCCCGTGGTGATCTCGTTGCGGAACGACTTTCCGATCTGGCCGATGCCGAACGGCAGGCGCTTGCGGGTGGCCACCAGCACGTTCTGGAAGTTGACGAATATGCCCTGCGCGGTCTCCGGCCTGAGGTACGCCTGCGACGCAGAGTCCTCCACCGGGCCGATGAAGGTCTTGAACATGAGGTTGAAGCTGCGAGGATCTGTCAGCTGGCCGTCGCAGTCTGGGCAGTCCTTCGAGTCGACGTGGTCGGCCCGGTAGCGCTGGTTGCACTTCTTGCACTCCACCAGCGGGTCGGTGAAGGTGTCGGCGTGGCCGGATGCGACCCACACCTGGGGGTGCATCAGGATGGCGGACTCCAGGCCGACCATGTCGTCGCGGTCCTGGATGAACCGCTTCCACCAGGAGTCGCGGATGTTGCGCTTCAGCTCGATGCCCAGCGGGCCGTAGTCGTACGTGGACGCGAGGCCGCCGTAGATCTCACTGGACTGGAAGATGAACCCCCTGCGCTTGCACAGCGAGACTATCTTGTCCATTTCCACCTGTTGCAGGGAGCGGTCCACGGCGCGCCTCCGGGAATTGATATGGGAATGAAGGTACCAGATTCCCTATGGAATGTATAGGGAAAGGCGAACGGCGGTCTTGAACAGAAGCGAAATGGACGGTGGAACGTCTACTGTGCTAGAGAGGATCCGGGCCATAGCTGTTGGGGCCGCTGGTTCCCGGTTGAGCGAAGAACACCAGGAGAACCAGCCCTCCAAAGGGGACGAGACCGAGCAGAATCCACAAGCCGGATCGGTCGGTGTCGTGCAGGCGTCTCACCGTCACAGCCAGTGCGGGCAGCAGCGAGGCCAGACCCACCAGTCCGCCGACGCCCGCGAGGGCCGGCAATGCTGCCCCGCCCGCGAAAACCAAGGCACCAACGACTACGTTGACCACCACGAAGAACCACCAGTACTCAGAGCGGCGCGCCCGACCATTGAAGTTGGCGTAGTTCCCAAACGCTGATTGTACTGCCTGCATCGGATCCATGCTGATTCACCTCTGCACTTGTACTTCGACTCAGTGGCTACGAAGACTTCAATCCAACAGTCCATCGCGCCAGCTTCACTTATCATGAGTGTATCACGACGGCTGACAGTGCAACAAGCCTGGACTCGGCGGCAATCTGCCGCCCGCTCGTGGTGAGCTTGTCGAACCATTCGAGCGGGCTGAGTAGGGCAAACCGTCGCCCTTGCGAAAGCGGGGGCCCATCCCCCCTCAGACCCGTGGATTCCCGCGTCCGCGAGAATGACGGGAATGTCCGGTTCACCCAGCATCGCGTGTGAGGCAGTCCTGCGCATGAGCGGGTCGGGCCAAAGCCCTTGAACCCTACCCGCTCATTTGCCATACTGTCCGCGGAGGCGATGCCATGATGCTGCACGGCATTCAGGACAGCGAGCGTTTCGCCGGTCTGACCGACGGCGACCTGGCCTTCCTCGTGGCGGAGGCCGCGCCGGACGCCCGCGACCCCGCGCGGCTTGTTCGGCTGGTGCGGGAGGATGATCAATTCCGCCAGGCGCTGGTCGGCGACGACCGCGTGTTCCGGCAGGTGGTGAAGGACGAGGAGATACTGGTCAAGATCTCGCCGGCGCTCTACTTCGAGGTGCTGCTCAGGCGCGCCGCGAAGGACATGGAGGTTGCCACGCACACCCTGGAGCGCACGGGCAGCCAGAGCATCCCCGTTTTCGATACGGACGAGGTTGTGGAGCTTCTCGCGCTGCCGGGCGTGCTGCTGTACCTCTCGCAGATGCTGGCGTCGTTCACCCGCATCAGCAGCCAGGTGACGTCGGTGCGAGTGCGCCGCGGAATCCGACGGCGCGTTCGCCACAACGACTTGGACATCGATAGCCTGATGGGCCGCCTGGGCAGCGCCGGCGAGGAGCAGCGGTTCGGGCTGTACCGGCGCATCGCAGACGTGTGCCTGTTCTTGTCGGGAATCTTCCCGGCGTACGCGCGGGCCGACCATCGATACCCGTCCGGCGCGCTGCGGCCGATGGTCACGGGACGGATGAGGCGCAGCCCGGAGGACTACGAGAGGGAGGGCACGCGGTTCTACGGCCTGGCGGCGCAACACCCCCTGGCGCGATCGCTGAGACTGTCCGGTGTGCTGGGCACGCTGCGGACACGGTTCAACTCGGCGCGCAAGCCGCTGGAGTTCATCGCGGCCAACTACATGCGGTAGCTGAGGCGTGCCATCGCCGGTTCGAGCCGTGTGGTATCTGGGCCGTGGCTAGATGAACAGGGGCGCAAACACCAGGGCCACCACCGACATCAGCTTGATGAGGATGTTCAGCGCCGGGCCGGACGTGTCCTTGAACGGATCGCCCACGGTGTCGCCGATAACGGCCGCCTTGTGCGTCTCCGAGCCCTTGCCGTCGAAGTGGCCGGCCTCGATGTACTTCTTGGCGTTGTCCCAGGCGCCGCCCGCGTTTGCCATGGTTACGGCCAGGAGGAAGCCCGCGGCGATTGCGCCGATCAGCATCCCGCCCAGCGGCTCCGGCCCCAGGATGAAGCCCACCGCTATGGGCGCGACAACCGCCATTGTACCCGGCAGTATCATCGCACGCAGAGACCCGCGGGTGCTTATGTCGACGCAGCGGGCGTAGTCCGGCCGCCCAGTGCCCTCCATGATGCCGGCAATCTCTCGGAACTGGCGGCGGACCTCTTCGACGATGTCATGAGCGGCATTGCCCACGGCCTGCATGGTGAGCGCAGAGAAGACGAATGGGAGCAGCGCCCCGATGAAAAGGCCGACCAGCACGTTCGGGTCCAGGACGTTGAAGACCACCTCCGCGCCGTCCGCACTCTCGGCCTCGATGGTGAGTGCGTACGCAGCCAGCAGCGCCAGAGAAGTGAGGGCCGCCGAGCCTATGGCAAAGCCCTTGCCAGTGGCGGCCGTGGTGTTGCCCAGAGAGTCGAGGGCATCGGTGCGCTCCCGCACCTCCGGGTCCAGGTGGGACTGCTCGGCGATGCCGCCTGCGTTGTCTGCCACCGGGCCGTATGCGTCCGTGGCCAGCGTGATGCCCAGTGTCGAGAGCATGCCCACCGCGGCGATGGCGACGCCGTACAGGTCGGCCGCCCAGTAGGAGACGAGTATGGCCGCCACCACCGACGCTACGGGTACCAGTGTGCTCATCATGCCGGTCGCAAACCCGGTGATGATGGTTGTACCCGCGCCGGTCTGTGAGGCCTCGGAGATGCGGCGAGTGGGGAAGTACTCGTAGGAGGTGTAGAACTCGGTCGCAAAGCCGATGACGTTGCCTGCAATCAGACCCGTGACGATTGCGAGGAAGATGCGGTTGCCGTCCTCCACGCCCAGCATCTGTATCACAGCGTAGGAGAGGGCGACCACCAGCACGGAGGAGAAGTAAATGCCCCGGCGGAGCGCCCATAGCAGCTTGCTCATGGAAGCCTCGGCGCCGGTCCGCACCAGGAAGGTGCCCAGGATGGAGCTGACGATACCCATTCCTGCGATGAGGAAGGGCAGCACGAGCTTGGGTGCGAAGTCGCTCGTGCCCGCGGCGGCAACAGCCGCAGCGATCGCAACGGTGGCTATGATGGACGAGGAGTAGGACTCGAACAGGTCGGCGCCCATGCCGGCCACGTCACCCACGTTGTCGCCCACGTTGTCGGCAATGGTGGCCGGGTTCCGGGGGTCGTCCTCGGGGATACCCGCCTCCACCTTGCCCACGATGTCGGAGCCAACGTCGGCTGCCTTGGTGAAGATTCCTCCGCCAACGCGTGCGAAGAGGGCGATCGAAGATGCTCCGAACCCGAAGCCGGCAACCATCGTGATGTCCTGGAAGATGAGGTAGAGGACCGAAATTCCGATGATGCTGATGCCGACCACCGTGATGCCCATCACTGCGCCGCTGGAGAATGCCACGCGGAGGCCGGGGTTGAGGCCGGTCATGGCAGCGCTTGCGGTGCGCGTGTTGGCCCGGACGGCTATGCTCATGCCTATGTAACCCGTGCCCGCGGAGCATACGGCGCCGGCGACGTAGGCGACGGCGGTCTCAGGGTCTATGAACACGCCCAGGACCACCGCAACTATTACCACGAACACGGCAAGTGTCCTGTACTCGCGAGCCAGAAAGGCGGATGCACCCTCCTGAATAGCCTTGCCGATTTCCCTCATGGTGTCGTTGCCCTGGTCCTCCTTCAGCACGCGGCGAGTCAGGTACAGAGCGAAGAGGATGGCCAAGGCGCCAGCAGCAATGGCTATGTATAGGTTCTCCACCAATTACCTCCTTGAGGAGCCGGTAGGATTGCAGCCCGCATTCACGCAAACGTTATCCAAATGGGCAATCTATCACTGCGGGTTGCCCTAGTCAAGCTCCCGCTTCTCGAGCCGCTCCCAAAGGCCGGCCAATCTCTGCTCAAGCGCCCGCTGCCCCAGGGCTGCGGTCAGGTCGCCGCGGGTGCGCTCAAGTATGCCTCGCATGGCGTCGGTCGTTCTTCTCAGGCCGCCTGTGATGGCCTCCGGGAAGTCCATCGTGAACAGCTCCGTGTGAATGCGGTCCATGAGGTCGAGCAGCTCCTCGCACCGGGACGAGTCCCCTTGGCGTAGCGAGTCCAGGATGAAGCGGCGCATCTCGCCGATTGCCTCGCCGAGGCCGTTGAGGTAGGCGGGATAGGCCACGCCCAGGTTCTCGGGCCGCGGCAGGGGCGTGCCGGTGATGAAGGCCAGCGTCGCGTGGGCTTCGACGTACTCCTTCTGGGAGTCCTGCACGAAACCGGTGTAATAGACGTCAGGGTGGGTCTCCTGCACCTCGCGCATCTCGGCGACGGCGTTGCGGGCCGCCTCCAGCAGGGCGCGCGCCTCGTCGAACTCGTGCCTGTGCGCGGAGCGTATGGCGTTGGCGGACTGCTGACCGACGGCGCGCGAGAGGCGGAGCGCCCGCTCACGGGCGGCGTGTTTCTGCGTGAAGAATGCGTGGGCCTCCTCGGACAGGGCTGCCAGCTCTGAGTTCCGGTCTGGTTCAGTCAAGAGTGGCTCCTTGCGTTCTGTCTGCTGGCGAGCATGATCCTACTATGCGCCAACGCCTTCACCCTCGAGAGCACGCAGGCGGTCGTCGCTGCGCATGAAGTCCCGCAGGTTGCGCGCCATCTCCGCGAGCCTGTCCGATACGCGCCCGTTTACCGTACCCTCCTCGAAAGTGCCGTCCGGCAGAAGGCAGCCTGCCGAAACGCCTGTCAGCAGCTCGATGCCCTCATCGATGGTCTCCGCGGAGTAGACGTGGAACCTCCCGTCCCGCACGGCCTCCACGACCTCTTCGCGCAGCATCAGGTGCGGCACGTTGGCCGCCGGGACCAGCACGCCCTGGTCGCCTGTCAAGCCCTTGGCCTGACACACCTCGAAGAAGCCCTCCACCTTCTGGTTCACGCCGCCTATGGGCTGCACCTGCCCCTTCTGGTTGACAGAGCCGGTGACGGCGATTCCCTGCCTGATGGGCAGGTCTGCGAGTCGCGAAAGGATGGCGTAAAGCTCCGCGCTGGATGCGCTGTCGCCCTCGATCTCCTCGTAGCTCTGCTCGAAGGTGAGGCGGGCCACGAGCGAAAGCGGCACGTCGCGGGCCAGCCTGTCGGCGATGTAGCCCGCCAGGATCATGACCCCCTTCGTGTGCAGCCGTCCTCCCAGCCGCGCCTCTCTCTCGATGTCCACAAGGCCCTCGCGGCCGGCGCCGACGGACACAGTGATGCGACCCGGACGGCCGAAGCTGAAGTCGCCCAGGCTCAAGACAGCCAGCCCGTTGATCTGGCCGACCTCGGCGCCCTCGGTGTCGATTGCGATGGTGCCGCGCTGTATCATCTCAACGATCTTGTCGCGGATAAGGTCCGAGCGGTGCATCTTCTCGTCCAGGGCCTTCCTGACGTGGCCGGCTGAGATGCTGGCGGCGCCGTCCTGCCTGGCGAAGTAGCTGGCCTCTCGGATGACGTCGCTTATTGCCGCGAACCGCGTGGAGAGCTTGTTCTGGTCCTCGGCAAGGCGCGAGCCGTGCTCCACAAGCTTGCTGACGCCCTCGCGGTCCATAGGGAGCAGGCCCTCCTTGGTGCACAGTGCACAGACGAACGAGGCGTAGTCGAGCACGTTGGCTTCCGTTCGCTCCATGGTGCTGTCAAACTCAGCCTTTACGCGGAACAGCTCCGGGAACTCCGGGTCGAGCCGGAACAGCATGTGGTAGAGGTTTGCGTCTCCGATGAGCACGGTCTTCACGTCCAGGGGAATCGGCTCCGGCGTCAGGCCCTTGACGGCAACGAATCCCATACGCTCAGCCATCTCCTCCACCATGATCTTCTGCTCTCTGAGAGAGCGCTTCAGAGCCTCCCACGAAGCGGGGTTTCGTAGAATCTCCTCAATGCGGATTATGAGATAGCCGCCGTTTGCCCTGTGAAGGGAGCCGGGACGAATCATGGTGAAGTCCGTGTAAAGCGCTCCGTACCTGGCCTCCTTGTCCACACGGCCCATCAGGTTGTTGTAGGTGGGGTTCACCTCGTGCACTACCGGGGCGCCGCTCGTCTCGGAGTTGTCCACGATGACATTGACCTCGTAGCGGTGCATGGCATGCTCGGGGTCGGTGGATGTGGAGGCGGGCGTCAACGCCTGGGGCTGACCTGCCTGCTGCTGAGAGGAGCGGAACATATCGGCGTTCTCCGCCATGTCAGCCTCCACATCATTGAGATAGGCCTCCACCTGCGGCAGCGAGTCATATTCCCCCTTGAGCTCTCGTATGAGAATGTCCAGGTCAAAGCGGATGATCTCTCTGTCCAGCTGCTGGACTCCCTGGTGTGCTCGGCGCTCTGCCCGGTGAACCTCGTCGAATACCTGCTTCATCTCGCCCTCGAGTTCATGGCGGGTCTGAGTCATCAGGTCGCGCTGTTCCGGAGAGAGCGATGCCAACTCCTCGTTCGAGAGCGGCCGGCCGTCGCGGTGGGGAACGAGTGTCAGCCCCACGGTTGTTGTCTGCACGAGAAAGCCGTTTAGTCTGGCTCGCTCGTTGAATCTTCCGAAGAGATTCTCTCGTTCTCTTCTGAACTCCTGAAGGATTTCCTCCTTGCGGTTGGAGATTTCGGTGCTCTCCAGGGACTGGGAGATGTTTCGCTGGGCCTCTTCCACAAGGCGCCTCATGTCGCGCTGCAGTGCGCGGCCTGTGCCTCTGGGGAGCTGTATCACACGTGGATGGTTCGGGTCGCGGAAGTTCTGTACGTAGCACCAGTCGGACGGTGGCGTCATGGAGGCGGCGCGCTCCTGGAGGAACTCGGTGATGGCGGTGGTCTTGCCGGTCCCGGCTTGCCCTGCGGCGTAGATGTTGTAGCCCCTCTCGCGGATGCCGAGGCCGAACTCCAGAGACTGCACGGCGCGGTCCTGCCCGATTATCGCGCGCAGGGGCGGCAGGTCGGCGGTGGTCTGGAAGTTCAGGCACGACTCGTCGCAGAAGTTTCGCAGCGAGCCGGCGGACAGCTCTGGCATCGAGAGGCCTCCACGCAGCGGGTTCCGTTCCTGCTGGCAAGGAAATTGTAACACGGGGAGGGAAGTCCTGCCGAATCTATGCGAGCGCGACCGGCTTAGTCCGGTGTGTCACACACAGGCGCGGTGACAGGAGGTCTTTCAAGTGGGAATCATGCAGACCCATTCGTCTCCCCACGCCTTTACGGCGCGTGTTTGTGGCTGGTAAACTGGAAGGGAAGACCAGGCAGTGGTCAGGAGGTATCTCCCATGGGCGATCGAGATTACAGGCACAGAGAAGCCAAGAAGCCCAAGAAGTCGAGCCGGCCTGTCAAGGTAGAGGCGCTAACTCCCTCCGCGGAGGTTGAGGTAGTGCGCAAGAAGAGATCGCGGAGAGACGAGGAGCCATCCTCGTAGCGTGAACAGCAATGAGCGGCTCCACGCCATAGCGCGCGGGAAGGTGCAGGGAGTTTCCTTCCGCTACTTCGTGGTGCGCAGGGCACAGGGCCTGGGCCTGACCGGCTACGCCTACAACACGCCCGACGGCCGCTCCGTGGAGGTGGTGGCCGAGGGGGAACGGGACGGCCTCGAAGAGCTGCTGATCGGCGTTCGCCAGGGTCCGACCGGTGCGGACGTGCAGGACGTGGACGCAAGCTGGTCGGAGGCATCGGGCGAGTTCAGGGACTTCCGCATCGCGTACCAGATGCCCATCGACGGTCCCGGGAACAACGTGAGCTGGGAGCCCCCGGCCCGCTCGTAGGATCGGCCTCGCGCGGACGCTTCGGAAGGCGCGCTCCCAGCAACCACGACGAATACGCAAGGACTCGCGGAGGGTAGCTGCATGTCAATGAACGTCGAAACGGGTCTTCCGTATATGCTGAGCGTGGAGGATGCCCGTGCCCGGATCCTCAACATGTTCGAGGTCCTGGAAACGGAGCGCAAACCGATCCTTGACGCTCTGGGACAGACATTGGCCGAAGACGTGTCGTCGACGCTGGACATTCCACCGCTGACCAACTCCGCCATGGACGGCTACGCCGTCCATCACGAGGCCGTCGCGGGGGCAAGCGAGGCCAACCCTATCGAGCTGCGCGTGGTGGGCCATCTGGCCGCCGGAGAGCTGCCCGGGCAGTCCGTCGAGGGCGCCAACGCCATCCGCATTATGACCGGCGCGCCCATCCCGCTTGGCGCTGACACGGTCGTCCCGTTCGAGGAGACCGACGAGTTCGAGCGCAAGAGCCGCGGCCTCAGTCCGTCCGAAATCACCGAGATACGCGTGATGAAGGAGGCGGCTGTGGGGGCCAACCTGCGCCCGGCCGGCCAGGACGTCAGGAAGGGCCAGATGGTGCTGGAGCGCGGCACGCTGCTTCGCCCGTCCGAGATCGGCGTGCTGGCGTCGCTGGGCCGCGACACGGTGGAGGTGGTGCGTCGGCCCGTCGTCGCGGTGATCGCCACGGGCGACGAGCTGATCGAGCCGGGTGACCCAGCGGAGGCCGGCAAGATCTACAATAGCAACAGCTACGGCGTGGCAGCCGAGGTCCTGCGCTACGGCGGCATCCCCAAGCTGCTCGGCATTGCGCGCGACAACCTGGAGTCGATGAACGCGAAGCTCGACGAGGGCCTGACGGCGGACGTGCTCCTGACTTCCGCCGGCGTGTCCCGCGGCGACTACGACATAGTGAAGGACGTGCTGGCGAGCCGCGGGCAGATCGACTTCTGGTCGGTCAGGATGCGGCCCGCCAAGCCGCTGGCCTTCGGCGTCTTCACCGGGCAAGGAGGCAGGCTTGTTCCCCACGTGGGACTGCCGGGCAACCCCGTGAGCGCACTCGTGGCATTCGAGGAGCTGGTGCGGCCGGCGCTGCTCAAGATGCAGGGACGCACGGACCTGGAGAAGGCCATGATACGCGCCGTGCTCGAGGACGACATCGTGAACAGCGACGAAAGACGCGTGTACGCCAGGGCCGTCATCACGCGGAGAAACGGCCGATACTACGCTCGCCTGACGGGCGACCAGGGTTCCGGCGTGCTCACGTCGATGGCGCTGGCAAACGGGCTTGCGATCTGCCCGGAGGACGTGCCGGTCATGCGGGCAGGCCAGGAAGTCGACGTGCAGATGCTGGACTGGCCCGTGGACGCAGGCCAGGCGTAGCGGATACTCGACATCCAAGCCCTCGTGAAGTAACATATTGCCATCCTGAAGTGATGGAGTTGTAGCCGCGCCCGTGCCTCCAGGCAACAGGATCCTGCTCCTCACCCCTCCGGAAGAGAGGTCCACCTTCAGCACGCTGGAAGGCGACGGCCTCATCGTCTCCTATTCGGATGACCTCCAGGTGATAGAGACCATCCCGCTGGAGGAAGCTCCCAACCTACTGTTGCTGGACCTCTCGCTTGTGTCGCCCGGCTCGCTGGGAGGCTTTGCCCGACGGTGCAAGGAGGCCGACCTGCCAATTCTGGCCCTCGTGCCCAGGGAGAGCCAGTCCACGGTCGATCCACGCCTGGAGGTCGAGGACTTCGTGTTCTTTCCGTTCACTGACGCGGAGCTGTGGGCAAGGGTCCAGAGGGCTCTGTGGCGGAACGGCAGGGGGGACAGCGGACAGATCATCCACGTTGGAGACCTGGTCATAGACCAGGAGCGGTACGAGGTTAGCGTGGGCGGCCGGAAGGTGCTCCTCACCTTCAAGGAGTACCAGCTTCTGCGCCTGCTGGCGTCAAACCCCGGGCGAGTCTTCACCCGCGAGACACTCCTCAACCGCGTGTGGCAGTACGACTACTTCGGCGGCACGCGCACCGTGGACGTGCACATCCGCAGGCTGAGGAGCAAGGTGGAGGACGCCACGCACCTGTTCATCGAGACCGTGCGCAACGTGGGATACCGCTTCAGGGTTGCGTAGAGACCGGCAGTAGACTGAGTGTTTACACAGCCGTAACATCATGGCAATATAGGCGCAACGGATTCGGTATATACTGCGTCCAGTACATCGGCTACCAGCGTAGAGCCCGGCTAGGATCGCCGGCGCTCGCGCGGATTCGCTGCACAAACTGGCATTTGATTCGAGAGGAGGATACGCATGACGACGCCAGGAGAGTTTCCGGGTTTCACCAGCCCTGACGAGGTTATTGCCTTCTGCAGAGACAGGGGCATACAGATGGTGGACCTGAAGTTCACGGACGTGCCGGGCACGTTCCAGCACGTGACGATTCCATTGGGAGAGCTCAAGCCGGACGTGTTCGTTGAGGGCACGGGCTTCGACGGCTCCAGCATCCGCGGCTTCCAGCAGATCCAGGAGAGCGACATGCTCCTGGTGCCGGACGCCACCACGGGCACCATCGACCCGTTCTTCACCGTCCCCACGCTCAGCCTGATCTGCAAGGTCAAGGACCCGGAGTCGGACGCCGGTTACTCCCGGGACCCGCGCTTCATCGCACAGAAGGCTGAGGCCTTCCTGCAGTCCTCGGGACTGGGGGACGTCAGCTACTGGGGCCCGGAGCCGGAGTTCTTCATCTTCGACTCCGCGCGATTCGACCAGACCATCAACAGCGGCTACTACTACATCGGCTCGGAAGAGGGCGTCTGGAACTCCGGGAGCGAGTGGAATGAGGACGGGAGCCCCAACCTTGCGTACAAGCCCAAGCTCAAGGGGGGTTACTTCCCGGCGCCTCCATTCGACACCTTCCAGGACATGCGCTCCGAGATGTGCCTGCTGATGGCGGGGTTCGGCATAACGGTGGAGAAGCACCACCACGAGGTCGCCACGGCCGGCCAGGGCGAGATTGACATGGTCTTCGACTCCCTGACCAGCATGGCGGACATGGTGATGGCGTACAAGTACGTTGTGAAGAACGTGGCGCGGGCCCATGGCAAGGCCGCCACCTTCATGCCCAAGCCTCTCTTCGGCGACAACGGCACGGGTATGCACACCCACCAGAGCATCTGGAAGGGCGGCGAGAACCTCTTCTCCGACCCGAACGGCTATGCCGGTTTCAGCCAGATGGGGCTCCACTATATCGGAGGCCTGCTGAAGCACGCGCCTGCGCTGCTCGCATTCGCGGCTCCCGGCACCAACTCATACCGACGGCTGGTGCCCGGGTACGAGGCCCCGGTGAACCTGGCGTACTCCCAGCGGAACCGCAGCGCCTGCTGCCGCATCCCCATGTACTTCGGACACGCGCACGCCAAGCGGGTGGAGTTCCGCTGCCCGGACCCCACGTGCAACCCCTACCTGGCGTTCGCGGCCATGCTCATGGCGGGCATCGACGGCGTACTGAACCAGATCGACCCCGGATCGCCGCTGGACCAGAACCTGTACGACCTGAGCCCGGAGGAGGCGGCGAAGGTGCAGCAGGTGCCCGGCAGCCTGGGCGAGTCCCTGGACGCGCTGGAGCAGGACCACGAGTTCCTGCTGCGCGGCGACGTGTTCACGCCGGACCTGATCGAGACCTGGCTGGACTTCAAGCGCACCAACGAGCTGGACGCCGTGCGGCTGCGGCCACACCCGTACGAGTTCTTCCTCTACTTCGAGGGCTAGGACGAGACGAGTCACGCAACGTCGAAGGAGGTCCGGCGGCGCCGGGCCTCCTTCCTCTTTCTCGACTGTTGAGCCGGAATCACGACTCTCGGTGGGTCGGCGAGATTGACAACCGAACGCAGCAGAAGATAGATTGAGGATTAGCCCCGGGCTGGCGGAGGCTGCCGTGGAGTGCAGTCAATATGCGTCCAGGCACGGGGCCTGTTGCCTTCAATGAGAAGTGTTCTCGCAGTACTTGGCGTGGGTAACCCCGGCAAGAAAGCGACAGTCATACGCCTGATAATCGCCGGTCTGATTTGCGTTGGGCTGGGCTGGCTGGCCGGACGAGGCCTTGACTGGCAGGTGGTGGTCGACACTCTCACCGGTGTTCCTCCGCACATCATTGCGCTGTCGCTGGCTGTCTTTCTGCTGAGCAACCTGCTCAGGGCCTACAGGTGGCAGCTGCTCTTCATTGAGGAGACCATATCGCTGCGCAGGCTCTTTCTCATCGAGAACATGGGTCTGGGCATCAACAACCTGCTGCCCGTCCGCGTTGCCAGCGAGGCCACCCAGTTCGCCCTGCTCACGCTCCGCGACAACATCAGCCGCGGGACGGCCCTGGCAACCCTCGGCATGACCAGGGTCATAGACGTCTGGTCTTCCACGCTCCTGCTGTCGGTGGGGCTGTTCCTTGTGCCCGGCGTAGGCCAGCTGGCGCGGTACACGGCGGGAGGGCTGGTTATCTCGGTGCTGCTGCTGGGGCTTGTTCACTTCCTGGCCTGGGGAGGCAGGGGCTTTCGATTCGTGGAGCGGTTTCCCTTGTTGACCACCTTCTCAGCCGCTCTGCGTGACCTGGAACGCCACAAGCTCCGCCTGACGGTCTCGATACTGGCCGGCGCAGTCCACTGGGGTGTCCTGGGCCTTAGCGCCTGGATCCTGGCCGGGAGCATGGGCGTCGAGATCTCCCTGGCGCAGGCCGTGCTGCTCACCATCGCCACCATATTCGTATCGACGTCCGTTCCGACGGTGCCGGGGGCCATCGGCGTGTTCGAGGCAGCGGTCGTTTACATTCTGGCATTTTTCGACGTGGACAAGAGCCATGCATTTCCGTACGCGCTCGTACTTCACGCCTTGTTCTTCGTGCCCCCGACCGCGATCGCCGTCCTGCTCCTGCCCCGCGAGGGCCTCGGTTCGCTTGGGAAACTCGGGGCTCGCGCACGGGCGCTCATGAACGCGCCTCCCGCCGAACCCGAGCCCGGAAGGTAGATGCCGACGTGCGCACTCGTCGCATCGTTGCCATCGCGGCGGCCTTCCTCGCGCTACCGTTCGTCCTGTCGTGCACGTCCGACGAGGCTACGCCGACGCCATCGCCCACTCCCATGCTCCCCGCAACCGAGGTTGCGCCCGATACAGGCGTACTGAACCTGGCTTCGCCCCTGACGCTGAACCACTGGGACGTTCACCTGTCGCCGTCCCACGTGCTGGCCTCGTGGGGCCCGGGCATAGTCTACAGCCGGCTGCTCCGCTTCCAGTCCGGCCCGGACGTGGAGACTCCCACACAAGCCACGGAGTGCGACCTGTGCGAGAGCTGGGAGCAGGTGGACGCCACCACCTACCTGTTCCGCCTGCGGGAGGGCGTTCTCTGGCACGACGTGGCGCCTGTGAACGGCAGGGAGCTTGTGGCCCAGGACGTGCTCTACAGCCTGCGACGCCAACTCACACCCAGCTACCCCAACGCCGGAATACTGGAAGCCGTTCACACCATCGAGGCGGAGGACAGATACACCTTACGCATAACGTTGCGCTCGCCGGACGCCGACTTTCTGGCGAGCCTGGCCAGCGGCTTCACGAAGGTCGTGGCGCCGGAGGCCGTCGAGCTCAACGGCGACCTGCGGGAGGGGCCAGTCATCGGTAGCGGGCCGTGGCTGTGGGACGGAACCCGGGATGATATAGGCTACTACTTCAAGGCCAACCCTGCCTACTACGAGAGCGACCTGCCGGGCCTCGACCGGCTCAACCTCATCACGATCGTGGACGAGTTCACGCGCATGGCCGCCTTCCGGACACGCAGGCTGGACCTGCTGGAGGCCGTGCCGGCCGACTTCAACACCATTCGGGAAGGTCACCCTGACGTGGGCTTCCAGGTCTATCCTGAGGCCGGATCGGGGCTGGAGCTGGCGCTCAATACGAACTCGCCGCCTCTGGACGACCTTGCCGTTCGCAGGGCCGTGTTCGCCGCGCTGGACCCGTGGGAGGCACGGGACGCCGTGTGGGACGGTCTGGGCTTCGTCAGCCTGGGTATGCCGGTTGCCGGCCCCGGCTGGCTTCTGCCTGAGGAGGAGATGCGGGCGCACCTGGCGCTCCCCGGCGCGAGGGGCATGGTGAACGACCTGCCGGAGGAGTCGCGCTCGCTGACGCTCACCGTCGCGGACTACGGAGACGCCTATCTGGAGTACGGCCGGCGCCTGGCGGAGCAGCTGAGCCGGCAGGGCTTCCGCGTGGACACGCGCACCGTAACTCCCACGGACTACCCGCATCAGGTGTGGTACAACGGCGACTACCAGGCGTTCGTCGGCCCCATTGCTCCAATTTCCACGCCCAACATGTACCTGCGGTCGGTCCTGCACAGCGGCGGGGAAGGGAACACCCACGGGTACCGCAGCGACGCGCTGGACGCTTTGATAGAGGAGCAGGCAGCCAAGCAGGACGCTGCGTGGAGGCAGGAGTTGGCGTTGGCCATCCAGCGTCACGTGATGGAGCAGGCTGTGCGCTTCATGCCGCAGACGCGAGAGTCAACGTGGGTGTGGTGGCCCTGGGTGGAAGGCTTCCACGCCAACCTGTCTTTCGGCGAGTACTTCCACCTCGCGCGGCTGCGTGTGGAGTCGTAGACGCGGCGGTTCACCACAACCGTCACCCTCGCGAAGCTTGTCCCGCACTTGATGCGGGAGCAGGGGGTCTAGGTCCCAAGGCACGGTGGAGGGCGGCGGCCCGCTCATCCTTCGACAGGCTCAGAGCCTGCCCCTGCGAAAAGCAGGGGACGAGCGGGCCGGGTGGCTCAGATCTAGCTCAGGAAGTCCCGGATGGCGCCGGTGAACGCGTCGGGGTTCTCCAGGTTGGAGAGGTGGCCAGCGCCCGACACCTCGACGAGCTTGGCGTTGGGAATGATGGACGCCATGCTCTGCGACTCCGCAGGTGGCGTGATCACGTCCTGGTCGCCAACCACGAGAAGCGTGGGCACGCTGATGTTCGGCAGCAGGTCGGACGAGTCGCCCCTGAGGGCCATGCCCCGGAGATCGCCGGCAATGCCCTCGACCGGGCACTCGGTGATCATGGCGGTGACGCAGTCGACGACGTCCTGGCAGTTGGCAACCGTGTCGGCGCACAACAGGCGAGGCACGAGCCGCTCAGCGATGGCTGCTCCACCCTCACTCTCTGCGAGCTGCGCCATGGTCTCACGGCCGCCCTTGGCCTCCTCGGAGTCCGGCTGCGGCCGTGTGTCCAGCAGCAGGAGATTGGCAACCCGCTCCGGGTGCTTGCGGTAGAAGGCGAAGGCAACGTAACCGCCCATCGAGAACCCGCCGAGCGTCACCTGGCCCAGCCCCAGCGCGTCCAGGAAGGCGTTAAGGTCGTCGGCCAGAAGCTCCATGGTATATGGGCCAGGCGTTACTTGCGACTCGCCGTGGCCCCGCAGGTCGGGCGCGATGACGCGGAACTCGCCGGACAGGGACTCTGCCTGCGCCTCCCACATCCGCTTGTCCAGTGGAAACCCGTGCAGCAGCACGATTGGCACGTCGCCGCTTCCCTGGTCGCGGTAGGCAATGTCGATGTCGTTTGCGCGTACGGTGGGCATTGTGACCTCCAAGGCTGAATTGGTGTGGGCGCCGCCCATCGCCGCCGGTTGGTTCCAGGCTTCGCGGGCGATGGGGCCGGCTCCATTGTAAACCAGTACGGGGGCGGATGGAAGTCGAATTGGGTGTGTTACAATGTGCGGGACATGCTCACGAAGCGAATCATACCGTGCCTGGACGTGTCCCAGGGCCGGGTGATCAAGGGCGTCAAGTTTCTGGCGCACCGCGACGCGGGCGATCCCGTGGAGCTGGCCGCCTACTACGACTCTGAGGGCGCGGACGAGCTGGTCTTCTACGACATCACCGCCTCCGCGCAGGGCCGCGGCATCATGCTTGACGTGGTGTCCCGGACGGCGGAGACGCTCTTCATACCGCTCACCGTGGGCGGAGGCCTGCGTTCCGTGGAGGACATGAGCGCCATGCTCAACGCTGGCGCGGACAAGGTGTCCATCAACACGGCCGCCGTGGAGGACCCGGAGCTGATACGCCGAGGAGCGGACGCGTTCGGCAGCCAGTGCATCGTGCTGGGGATGGACGCGAAGCGGGTTGAGGGCGACTCCGAGACGCGGTGGCAGGTGTTCACGCACACGGGCAGCGGCGGAGGCCGGCCGCGCGGCCTGGACGCGCTCGAGTGGGCGGTGCGCGCCGCGGAGCTGGGCGCAGGCGAGATCGTGGTGAACAGCATCGACGCCGACGGCACGCAGGAAGGCTACGATCTGGAGCTGATGCGCGCCGTATCGGAGGCGGTCAACGTGCCGGTCGTGGCCAGCGGCGGCGCCGGTACTCTTGAGCACATGTACCGCGTGGTCGACGAGGGCAAGGCGGACGCAGTGCTGGCGGCCAGTGTGTTTCACTTCGGCACGTACCGCATCGCCGACGCGAAGAGCTACCTGGCGCGGATGGGCGTCCCGGTCCGGCCGACGTGAGGGATCACATGCCGCTCAGAGCCGTCATCTGCGACGTATACAACACGCTGTTCCGCAACGAGACCTCTGCGTGGATCGAGACCTTCGGCGAAATCTGCCAGCTGCAGGGTCTCACAGTGCCACCCCAAGAGCTCTACGACGTCTGGAAGAGCTACGAAGTGGGCTTTCGCCGTATCAGGACCAACCTTGAGCGGCCGGAGGCGTCTCTGCCCTTCAAGACCTACCGGACGGCGTGGACAGAGGCGTTTGCGGACGCCTTCCGCGACCTCGGCCTGCAGGGAGACCCTCAGCAGGCTGCTGCAATGTGCGTGGATGGGATGGGAACGCGCGAGCCGTTCGAGGACACGTTTGGGTTTCTGGAACGGGCAGGGCAGCGCTGGAGGGTCTCGCTTCTCACGAACGCTGACGATGACTTCATATCGCCGCTGCTGGAGCGCCACGGCCTGTCGTTCCACTCCGTGGTCACGTCCGAGTCCGCGCAGGCCTACAAGCCCGCCCCGATGGGCTTCCTGCGCGTCCTGCGGGAGACAGGCGTGTCGCCGGAGGAGGCGGTCTACGTGGGCGATACGCCCCTGGACGATGTACACGGCGCGAGGCTGCTGGGAATGCGTGCAGCATGGCTCAATCGCAATGGCGCAAACTGGGATGCGTCGCTCCTCGCCCCCGACTACGATGTGTCGGGGCTTGATGAGCTGGAGCGGGCGCTGGAGACTCAGGAGGGGGTGAACCAGCCATGATAAAACTGGATGTCAGGGGTCTTGTGCCGTCAATAGTCCAGGACGCCGACACGGGCAAAGTGCTGATGCTGGGATACTCCAGTCCGGGCTCCATCAGGCGCACGCTGGAGGACGGGCAGGTGTGGTTCTACAGCCGCAGCCGTCAGGAGCTGTGGCACAAGGGCGAAACGTCCGGGAACTTCCTGAACCTTGAGGAGATCGTCTCGGACTGCGACGGAGACGCGCTGCTGTTCAGGGTGCGACCGACCGGCCCCACGTGCCACACCGGCAGCGAGAGCTGCTTCTTCACGCCGCTGGACGCCCAGGAGTACGAGGCGACGGAGGACGGGCCGGGCGTCCTGGAAGAGCTGTTCGCAGTGATACAGGACAGGAAGCTGTCGAGGCCGGAGGGCAGCTACACGGTCAGGCTGCTGGAAAGCGGTGTTGAGCGGATCGCGCAGAAGGTCATCGAGGAGGCGGGCGAGTCGGCGCTGGCCGGAGCCACCGGCGCGCTGGACGAGCTGCCGAAGGAGGTCGCCGACCTGCTGTACCATACTCTAACGCTGCTGGCGTCGCTCGACGTCTCGCCGCAGGAGGTGTGGCGGGAGCTGCGAAGCAGGCGCGGCTAGGGGGCCATACAATCCGCTTGTCCCCGTATCAGGTACGGGGCAGGCTCAGCACGACCGAAAGCGGGCTGCGCGGCCGCCTATCAGGACGGGGCCGGCTCGTCTTCTTCCGCTTCCGATTCGGACGCCTCCATGCCTTCCGAGTCTGCGTCCTGCGAGTCGCTCGGCAGCTCTATTCCCTGGTCAACCGCTATGGCGTGCTCCATGGCTCGGATCGCCACCTCGATCTGTGCGTCGTCGGGCTTGCGGGTCGTCAGCGACTGGAGCGCCAAGCTGGGATAGACGATGAACTTCACGAGCGGGTTCGTCGCGTGGGCGCCGCTGAATCGGATGATCTCGTAGCTGATGGCGGCTATGACCGGCACCAGAACAATCCGGGAAGCCACGCTCACGGGCAAGGATGGACGGCCTATGAACGTGAACACGGCTATCGCCACCACCATGACCACCAGCAGGAAGGCTGTGCCGCACCGGTTGTGCGCCGTCGGGAACCTGCGGACGTTCTCCACCTCCAGCGGCAGTTCGTGCTCCTGGGCGTGGACGGTCATGTGCTCGGCCCCGTGGTATGCGAAGACTCGCTTGATGTCCGGCAGCAGGCCTATCAGCAGTATGTAGGCCAGGAATACGGCGAGCCGGAGTATACCCTCCAGCAGGTTGCTGAGAGCATCCGACTCGATCATGCTGTCCAGCGAGCGTATGGCGAACAGGGGAGCAATGAAGAACAGGCCGATGCCGAGTGTGAGGGAGATGGTGAGCATGATGGCCATGCTCCACCCGGAGAGCTCCTGTCCCTCCTCCTCCAGCGCGATGTTGGCGGACCGGCTCAGTGCCTGGATGCCGATGATCAGCGTCTCCAGAAGGACGATGACGCCCCTGACGAGCGGGATGCTGCGGAGCCGTCCCGTGTACAGCGTGCTCAGTCGCGACGATACGGTGGTGATTTCGCCGTTGAGCTTGCGTACGGCCAGCGAGTAGTGGTCGCGGCCGCGAATCATCACGCCTTCGATGACCGCCTGCCCGCCGTAGACAAACCGCCTTTGCGCCTGGGGCTGGCCTTTGTCCATAGGTGCGTCCGACCTGCGAACCTGCGAGCCTGGCTCGTACCGCGGGTCGCTGATGAGAGGTGCGGCCTACTTGAGGTTGAAGCGCCTCTTCATGCGCTCCACTCGCCCCTCGGTGTCGATGATTCGCTGCTCACCCGTGAAGTAGGGATGGCAGACGCTGCAGATCTCCACCCTGAGCGCGGGTTTGGTGGCCCCTACGGTGAAGCTGTGCCCGCATGAACAGGTCACGGTGGCGTCCGTGTAGTAGGTTGGATGTATGTCGGTCTTCATTTACGCTGCCTGGATGGGATAGACGCTGGCTCGCTTCTTGTACTTGGTGGCGTGCTCGAACTTGACGCGGCCGTCCGCGAGGGCGAAAAGAGTGTGGTCTCTTCCGACGCCGACGTTCGTGCCTGACTGAATGCGAGTGCCGCGCTGCCTGACGATGATGGTGCCGGCACGCACAACCTGGCCGTCGTAACGCTTGACGCCAAGGCGCTGTGAGTTGCTGTCCCGACCGTTGCGGCTGCTCCCGCCGCCCTTCTTGTGGGCCATGATTCGCTGTCCTCCGAGCCGTGGAGAGGCCTACTCTCCCTCGACTATCTCCGTGATCTTCAGCTGTGTGTACTGCTGCCGGTGCCCAGTCATGCGCTTGTAACGCACCTTGGGCTTGAACCTGAGGACGGTGACCTTCCTGGACTTTCCGTTGCCAATCACGTCAGCCTTCACGCTGGCGCCTTCGACGAGCGGCTGTCCGACCTTCACGACGCCGTCCTTGGACAGCAGCAACACCCTGTCCAGCTCCAGTGAGTCGTCCGGGGCGTACGGCAGCTTCTCGACCTGGAGCGTGTCTCCGGGGCGTACCGTGTACTGCTTGCCACCCGTTTCTACGATTGCGTAGTCCATGTCCAAGGCTGGATTGTATGGCAGACGGGTCAATATGTCAAACGCGACGGGCATTGTCTACGGCCTTGCCGCTCTCAACGCCTCCACCACTCGCACCATTGCCATGGTATCGCGCTCGCAGTACGCCAGCAGCGCCTGTCGCAGCTTCTCCCGCTCCGTTTCCGGCATCTTGGGATCGATCATCCTGGCGTAGTAGAGGGACGCCACGCTTCCCTCCCGGACATCCAGGTCGTCGTAGGCAAGGTCGGGGACGAGGGCCGGTAGCACCGCCTTGAGCGAGAAGCTCCCGTGGAACTCGGAGTGGTAGTAGTGATTCCTTACCAACGCCAGCAAGTCCACGTAGCGCTCCGACAGGGCATTCAATGCGTCCTGATAGCTCGGAAGCGACTCAGCGAGCTGCCGCGTGATGGTCTTCTCGTATGTGTGGTAGACCAGGATATCGCCCTCTGGCGCAACGGCTTCTAGCAGGGTCGAAGCGAAGGCTTCGCGCGGGTCGTCTGTACCGTCGTGGAGGAACGCATGGTGACTCAGCTCGCCCGCGGCATCCTGAACGTGCAGCGACCACTGGAATGGAATTGTCTGGTAAGGTCTGGTCATAGGGTATGCGGGTAGGGCGGGGCTGAACGTCTCGAAGTCCAGGAACTGGAGCGGGTATGCGATGTCGTCGAGGGCACGTGCCAGGCCGTCTCCGACATACGGCAAGTCTTCCACGACGGCCTCGCGGACGCGCCGCTGCATAGGCGAGAGACCGGCGGCGAACTCCTCCGGGATGTCCCCGATGTCCAGGATGCCGTCACTCCGAAGGCGTTGAATCAGGTTTGCTTTGGCGTAGGGCAACTGATCCACGTAGTGGTCCGGCAGGTCCTGGTGGCACAACCCGTAGAAGGAGCACCTGTATGGGCTGGTGCAATGCCGCCCGATCTCTATTGGGGGCGCGTAGTCCTGCGCAAGCGTCTCCCACATGGGAACGAGGCGGGTGGGCAGCGACGCCACGTACGCACTGACCTCGTTCGTGACGTCCTGAAGTCGGAAGAGAGCGTCCAGGTCGTAGGGGCCGCCGGCGTACACGTAGGACGTATCTATGTGCATGACGAACGCCCTCGAGACTGCCACGCCGGCGCCCTCCAGCACGTACACTTGGATCGCAGCGTCAGCGACGTGCTCAGGCTTCGCGCTCGCGCTCGACTTGACCTCCACCAGGTCGTGGGTGCCGTCGTCGTTCCGTCTGAGCACGTCCACCCTCGTCCGTATGCCCTCGAAGGTGAACGCGGCCTCGAAGAGCGATGGTATGGAGTCGTCCTGCATAGCTCTCGCTGTGCTCGCGGCGGCCTGAGCGTGCCGGTCGTGCTCCTCCTCGATGAGCACGCCGCCCGGGAAGCGCTGCCTCGCCAGCTCGCCCACGGCGGTCCCGGAGTCCAGGATCGCCTGCGCTGCCTGGTCGCGCGGGTCTTCGAGGTGGCGTGAGTAGGTCTCCAGGTAGAGGCGCTTGAGGCACTGGAGGCCTGCCATGAACCTGGACTTGGAGAGGCTGGACGTGCGTGGACTGGTCATAGCCGGTCCTCGGTGGCGAAACTCGCCTGGGCTTGGAGATCTGGGAACAGTGGCAGTTGCTGCGTCTCCTGGAAGCCAGACACGCCAACGCCCACCAGCCGGAACCGCCGGCTCGGGTCGAGTTCGCGACGCAGCAGATCGCAGGCGACGGGCGCGATCACCTCCGCGTCCGCGGTTGGCGCGGGCAGCGTGCGGCTGCGCGTCATCGTCGTGAAGTCCGACAGTCGCAGCTTGAGCGTAACCGTCTTGCCCGCCAGCTCGTGGCGGCGCAAGCGTGAAGCCACGCCGCGAGCCAGGTCCTCCACGCGGCGCACCAGCTCCGACTCCTCGCCCGTGTCGCGGGTCATGGTCTCCTCCGAGCTGACCGACTTGGTCTCCCGATGCCGCGTCACCTCGCTGCCGTCGATGCCCATCGCGCGCTCGCGCAGCTCAGGCCCGCGCCTGCCGAACGTCTGCCGCAGCCACGCCGCATCGCGCGACGCCAGGTCGCCGAGCGTGGCCACGCCGTGCGCGCCAAGCGTCTCCGCCGTCTTCGCGCCCACGCCCGACAGGATGCCCGCGCTCAGCGGCGCGAGGAAGTCGCGCTCCGTGTCAGGCGCCACGAGCAGCAGCCCGTTGGGCTTCGACAGCTGCGACGCCACCTTGGCCACCGTCTTGGACGTGCCTCCGCCTATGCTCACCACCAACCCCGTCCGCTCCATCACGCGCGCCTTGAGCCCGGCCGCGGCCTCCTGCATGGTGTCCCACACCGCCACCGCGCTCACGTCCAGGTACGCCTCGTCGAGCGACATGGGCTCCACGAGCGGCGTCAACTCCATGAACAGGTCCATGACCGCCTCCGACAGCTCGCGGTACCGCCCGAAGCGCGGCGCAACGCGCACCAGTTCAGGGCACAGCCGCAGCGCCGTCCGCATCGGCATGGCGGACCGCACATTGTATCGTCGCGCCTCGTAGGAGGCCGCGGCAACCACGCCTCGCTCCTCGGGCGAGCCGCCGACCACCACCGGCCGGCCGCGCAACTGCGGGTTGTCCAGCTGCTCCACGGAGGCGAAGAAGGCGTCCAGGTCCGCGTGCAGGATGTAGCGCCACTCGCGGGACGTCATGCTATCGCGCGCCTCCGTGAGGCGGCTCCTAGTAGTCCTCGTCGCGGATGCGGCGCACCAGCGCCCATGCGCCAGGCAGCGCCACCGACGCCACGTACAGCTTCGCAAGGTCGCCGGCCACGAACGGCCACAGGCCCCACTGCAGCGTGTCCGGGATGATCTTCGCGCCGGACGTCCACTCGTTGTCAACGGCCCACCAGCCGAGCCACAGCAGGCCCGGCACGTACAGCACCACGTTGCCTGCCAGCAGCGCCAGCAGCACGCGCCAGCTTCGGTCCCAGCCGCGCTCCGCAAGCCGGCCCACCAGCCACGCCGCGCCCACGAAGCCCACGATGTATCCGCCGCTCGCTATGTTCCACACCAGAGCGTTGCTGCCTTCCCACGGCAGGATGAAGTGCACGACCGTCCCTTCGCCGAGCGACGGCGCGAACACCGGCAGTCCCACCATGCCCACGAGCATGTACAGCGCGAGGCTCGCAGCTCCGCGGTTCGCGCCCAGCGCGCCGCCCGTCAGCAGCACGGCGAGCGTCTGGCCCGTGATCGGCACCGGTGTGAACGGCAGCTTGATCGCTATCTGCGCGAACACCGCAGTGAACATCGCAAAGCCCACCACCAGCGCTACGTCCGCCAGCAGGCTCCTGCCGGGCAGGAGCGAGTCGATCAGGGTGGCGGATCGGGTCGCAGATTGTGCGGGGGCATAGTAGCTGGTTCTCATGATGGCCTCCTGTTGAATGGCGGAAGTATAACAATGGGTTTTGGGCGTGGTCAACACGTCTTGACACTCTGAGAGAGGGGGTGATAGATTCTTGCCAACCTGATTGCCACGCCTGCGACCCCCGTGACCACTCCTGCGAAACTTGTCCCGCACTTGATGCGGGAGCAGGAGTCCACGACAAGCGCAGCGATTGGGGATGGATTCCCGCTTCCGCGGGAATGGAGTACAAAGCGACGGGCTCAGGGCCGGCTCAGCACTGGTAGTGGCTCCTGCAATGCTTACCGCAAGACAGACAGAGCTCCTCAAGACCCTTGTGCACCAGTACATTGAGTCTGCGAGCCCGGTGGCGTCCGACTCCGTGGTGCGGAAGCACGCCCTGGGCGTCAGCTCCGCAACCGTTCGCAACGACATGGCGGACCTGGAGGAGCAGGGCTACATCACTCGCCCGTACCACTCCGCCGGCGCCGTCCCTTCCAGCCGCGGCTACCGCTTCTACGTGGAGGCCATCGACGAGCCAGCCGACCTGCCGCCCGCCTCACAGCGCACGCTGCGCATGGAGTTCACCCGCGCCGAGCAGGACCTGGACGGCTGGACGCGCCTCGCCGCATCGCTGCTGTCCGGTCTCGTGAACAACGTTGCGCTTGTGACCATCCCGCGGGAGCGCGAGTCGCACGTGGTGCGCATCGACCTGGTGCCGGTGCAGGAGACGCTCGTGTTCCTGGTGCTGGTGCTGCAGGAGGTGAAGCTCCGCAAGCAGCTGCTGACGCTGGACGAGCCGCTCACAGGCGACGACCTGCAAGTCGCCGCCAATCGCCTGAACGATGTGCTGGGCGGCCTGAGCCGTCGCCAGATCCTTTCGCAGACTTCGCAAATGTCGCCCGTGGAGCGCACGGTGACGGACAGGGTGGTGGACATGATGGAGGCGGAGGACAATGCGCTGTACAGCGACCACCACATGGAGGGCCTGGCGAGGCTGCTGGGCCAGCCGGAGTTTGCGCAGGCGGGGAAGGTGCACGGGATTGTGGAGGCGCTGGAGGACAGGGAGCTTCCCCGCATGGTGATGGCGGAGACGCCGGAGGGCGGCCGCATGCGCGTGGTGATCGGCGAGGAGAACCGCGCGGACACGCTCCACCCGCTGAGCATGGTGGTGTGCCGCTACGGCCGCGCGGGCGGCGGCGTGGGCACCATCAGCGCCATTGGCCCCACGCGCATGGAGTACCCGCGGGCTATCGCCTGCGTGCGTTTCATTTCCGCGCTGCTCACGGACACGCTGGCGCGCGTGCAGGGGTAGGCTTTCTCTAGTCCGCTCATGTCCTTCGACAAGCTCAGGATGAGCGGACGGATATTACCCGCTCGTGGTGAGCCCGTCGAACCATGCGAGCGGGCGCAGCGACCGCCACCTGCCGCGTAGACCATTCCCGCGCCCCAGCGGGAATCCATCCCACTCCCCACACCGCCGGGTGATAGACCCCCGCGTGCGCGAGGGTGACGGAATAGATCCACCAACCCAACACAAAGAGAGGCGGCCCCCCAATAAACGTGGGGCGCCGAGTTTTTTATATGGTTGGAGCCATGCCGCGAGG
>JAPPHY010000022.1:42479-48491 GCA_028877205.1 Chloroflexota bacterium
CCCCCGGGGTCCCCCCCCCCCGGGGCGGGCTTGGTTTACTACCCCCCCCCCCCCCCAAACCACACCCCCCCCCCCCCCCCCTCCGGGGGCCCCGCCTCTTGTCTTGCCTTTCGGCGAGCCGTTCCCGCTGGCTGCGGTTCAGGCCGTTTCCCGTGCGGTCCTTATGGCGTCAGTGTGGCGTCGAACCGGACGAATACGAGGTAGCCACTGCCAGGCTGAGCCATGGTGCCGTCGCCAGGCCGTATCACTTCCCAGCCCCTGCCCGGGGTCGGGTCGTAGCTGTAGGCTACTGTCCACGGGATGCTGTTCAGGTAGTCGTCGAGCGGCTGTGCCGCCGGCGTGGGTGATATCGAGGAGTAGCCGATGGCGTTGTAGCCGAACCGCACCATGATGGTGGGAGGCAGCTCGCCGACCACTGTCTGCAGCGTGATGTTGACGGTGGCCCTGGCGTCCGCGGTCACGAAGTAGGCCTCGCCGGGCTGGAGTGTAGAGATGTCGCCCGTGAACAGGCCCGTCTCCGGGTCCCTGGTGGACCGCAGCCACGGGTTCTCACCCGCCAGGTCCAAGGCCCTGTCGTAGGTGGTGACCACGTTGACCGGCTCGTCCTCGAACAGGACGTTCAGGTTGCCGCCGTCGCCAATGGGATTGCCGGGTATGGAGACCAGGTTCACGCCGGGCTTCAGGTCGAGCGCGAATGGCTTGCGTGCTGTGACCTCGAAGTCCACGTCGTCCGTCACGCTGTTACCGGCGGAGTCCGTGCCGGCCGCTTCGATGTTGTACTTGCCGGGGGCCAGGTCAATGGCCAGCGTGTAGGTGGCGCACTTGCCGCCGGCGCAGGCCACCTTGCTGCCACTGAACAGGTCACCGGTGTCGGAGGTTATCGCGTTGCCATCAGCGTCCGTCAGGGACACCGAGTCCAGGGTGACGCCCAGGTACGTGTCACCGGTGTACTCATCTTCGTCGAACTCGGCGACGATCCAGACGGCGCCTTCCTGCTGCTTCGTGCTGCCCAGTGCATTGCCCTGTGCGTCCATGAATGCGAGACCGGGGGCTGCGTCGTCCACCTGGAAGGACACTATGTCCTTGTCGTTGGCGGCGACTCCCACGCTGGCGGCATTGTCCGCCAAGTCGCTGCCGGACACCACCACGTACTGGATGCTGGCTGCGCCAGTGGGGTTGCTATAGGTGGCGGTCCAGGTGGTGAGGGCTCCCGTCTGCAGGGACACCGGCAGGCCCGTGGTGGTTGGGGCAGTGCCCTTGACGGGCTTGGAGGTGGTTAGTCCCACGGAGGGGTTGAGGCGGAGCCTCTCGCTGGAGGTCACCGTCACGGTGACGCTCTTTTCGGCTATTGCGGCCGAGGGCGTGACCGTGAGCACCGGAGACAGGCCGTCTGCCACGTTGCCGCTGGAGACCGTCCCGTCCGTTCGGGGGTTGCCGGCCTTGTCGCGTACCTCGCCGGTTAGCCGCACCGCGGGCTTGGCGCTGGTGTCCAGCTCGGCGACCTTCAGATAGACATTCGAGCCTGCGAGGTTGACCACGGCCTCCAAGGGCGTTGCACCGCCGACCGTGAAGTCGGTGGCTGAAACTGTTTCGGGATCAAGAGGCGCTGTGCCGCTGCCCAGGCTAAAGGTTGCCCGCACCCACTCCCTGTTGTTCGAGGCCTCGGTCTCCTTCTTGGCGCCGGAGGTAACGCCGGCGTTCTTCAGGTAGAGGCCCGTCTCCGCACCCGTGAGGACCGGTCCACTGATGTCCACGGTGAAGACGAAGGGGTTGATGTCGGACGCCGATATAGCAGTGCCTGGGGCAACTGCGCCAATGGCCGCCTCGTTGGCCTTGGTGGCGGGGTCGTTGACTGTGGGGGTGTTGCCGACCCTGTCCTCCACACTGATGGCCCACATGTGCTTGCCCTCGCCCAGGGCATTGGGGACGTTTGTTACCGTGTAGCCGGACTGGATGGGAGCCGGAGTGCCGCGGGCGCCCGGCGTGAAGCTGGCGATTATGTCTATGGCGCCGGAATCGACGCCCGCGCCGGTGTCAACCACGCTGGCCTGCAGCGTTACCACGTTGGCCCTTGTGAAGAGCTTGTTCGAGGGCTGAATCAGGGTGACCTCCGGGGCCTCCAGGTCGATCGTCGCAGTCTTGACCACGTTGGCCGCCGGGCTGGCGTCCGCGTAGGTGACGGTCAGCGCGTCGCCGTGAGATGCCGGAATGAGGAGGTCTGTGAGGTCCTCGGCGTCGGCAGTGAGGCTGAGATTGAACTCAGTAGTGGCCAAGCCCTGAAGCTTGGTCTGTAGTGCGCTGCCGAGCGCGCCCGAGTTGTTCAGCTCCGAGATCTGCACCGTGCCGTCGCTGTTGCCGCCACCGGACGTGTCATTGAGCGTATTGCCGGCCTGGGTCGTGATCTTGGTGAAGTCGGACGACTCGACTACGGCTATCTTGCTCGCGAAGATGCTGGTCTCGGCCGTGGTCTCCGTGCCGGTCAGCTTGCGGGTCACTCCCGAGGTGGTGGTGCTGACGCTGACGTTGTCCTTCTTGGTGTCCCGTACGTGGTAGACGAAGGTCACAACGGCCGCGACACCCGCAGGGGTATTTGCGGTGGTCTGCACCTGAGCGTTCAGAGAGTTGACCAGGCTCACATTGATCTGGTTGGTCGCGCCGGCAAGGGTGGTGCCATAGCGGATTTCAGTGCCCGCCAGCCTCAGGGGCGTGGCAGTGCTGAACTGGTACTCGGTGGTCTCATACGTGATGATCACGCTGCCGGGAGTGGCGCGGGGTGCACTGAATACAGTGACCGCCGTTATTCCGCGGCCGGGGACGGTGTTGTCCACGGTCACGTTATAGCCGGTGTTGGCAGCCTGTGTCTGCCCGTTCACAACCACGCTGACGTCTTCGTTGCCCAACGAGCCGTTGCCGGACTCGTCCCTGGCGGTCGAGGCCAGTTGGAACATCCATTGACCAGCAACTGGGGTGGTGGCGTCGGACAGAGAGAGCTCCTCCACCTTCTCATTCTCGCCGCCCACTACCGAGTTCGCCAGGTTGAAGTTAGCCTTGGCGGTGTGATTGCTGAAACGTGCCTTGCCGCTTCTGGCTGGGCTCAGGTCATCGTCCCTCACCTGGATGTTGACGACGTTGTTACCCGTGTTGTCGGAGAAGTACTGTCCCTTCTCACCGCCTGTCAGGGTAACCACGCCGGCCGCCGCGCCTGTAGGCAGGGCGGGGAGCAGAGCTGCGAGCAGCCCCACGGCTGCAAGGACTGCAATGAATCTACCTTTGATCTTCACCTGATTTCCCCCTTTGTCCCTAGCGCTCCTGCGCCAGGTGCTTCTTGTGATTGCGTCCCTTCCGCGCGAGTCACCCCGGCGCGCGTTGGCAGCCGGGGCGTTGCCGCGGGACCTGCTCTGCTGAGGTGATTTGACGGACAAGCAAATAAGTCCATACGCTTCATTCCTTTCGCGGTCGAACCCACAACAGGTTTTACACCATCTAAATTCCCTTGTCAATACCTGCGGCGTCGGCTTTTGGGTCATTGACGAAGGGGGAGGGTGCAGTCCGCTCGCCCTCCCGTAGCTCCGAAGCCGCCGCGACGCGCCCATTATACGCGACGCTCACCCCATCCGTCACTGCGGCGCGGAGCCTGCCCAGTACCACTCCTGCGAATCTTATCCCCGCGGAAGCGGAGAGCAGGAGTCCATCCCCAATCATTGCGCTGGACGTGGACTCCCGCGAACCCTGCCCCGTGCTACGGTACGGGGCTCAAAATGACATGCGTCGTCACCCATTCCTGCGGAGCTTGTCCCCGCGAAAGCGGGGAGCAGGAATCCATCCCCAATCGTTGCGCTGGACGTGGACTCCCGCTTCCGCGGGAGTGGTTACGCGAAACGTGGCGGCTGCCGTGGTCACGAGGGGGGCGCAGACGCCCGCCCCGTGCTACCATTCGGTACCTGCCCGCACTTGATGCGGGAGCGAGACCCATACTACAAGGAAGGCGCCCATGTCCCCGCCCTGCGTATACATACTCGCCAGCAAGCCCAGGGGCACCCTGTACATCGGAGTCACGTGGGACCTCCTCAGGCGAGTCTGGGAGCACAAGAACGACTTTGCCGATGGCTTCACGCGTCGATACGGCGTGCACACCCTGGTCTGGTACGAGCCGCACGAATCGATGGAGACCGCCCTCGCGAGGGAAAAGGCCCTCAAGCGATGGAAGAGGGCGTGGAAGATCGAGCTGATCGAGGGCTTCAACCCGGCCTGGGCAGACTTGTACGATACGATTGAGTGACGCGGACGCCTAACACCGTAGCCACTCTCCCGTCAGCCCATTCCCGCGCCGCGGCGGGAATCCATCCCCTCCGCCTCCCCTCCTGGACTCCTGCTCCCGCATCAAGTGCGGGACAAGCTTCGCAGGAGTGGCAACGAAGAGGACGCAGCCGTCCTCCCGTCAGCCCATTCCCGCGCCCCAGCGGGAATCCATCCCCTCCGCCTCCCCTCCTGGACTCCTGCTCCCGCATCAAGTGCGGGACAAGCTTCGCAGGAGTGGCAACGAAGAGGACGCAGCCGTCCTCCCGTCAGACCATTCCCGCGCCCCGGCGGGAATCCATCCCCTCCCCGCTTGGGGACTA
This sequence comes from Chloroflexota bacterium, assembly GCA_028877205.1. GTDB lineage: Bacteria > Chloroflexota > Dehalococcoidia > Lucifugimonadales > UBA2985 > JAPPHY01. Next base: position 47,099 of record JAPPHY010000022.1, read on the forward strand.
GACCCCCGCTTTCGCGAGGGTGACGAGGAGGGGGCGCGCACCGCCTCCTAGCCCACCTCAGCCGCCTCCCGCATCTCCTCCCAGGACTTGCCGGTCAGCTCCATGTAGAGCGCATCGGGGCAGAGCTCAACCTCATCGTCCCACGCAATCGCACGATGGGGCGCCACGTGTACCTTCTCGAAGTAGCCCGGCTCGTCCCACGCCTTGAACACCCCTTGTCCCGCAACGTCCGACAGGTCCACCTCCCCGGCGGTGCCGTCCGAGTACCGCAGCCATATCCGGTAGCCCGGCCGAGCTTCAACCTCAACTGGACGAACCATCGCATCCCTCCTCCGCAATTGTGGCGAGTGCCATTATACCTCATGCCGCCGCCTATCCGTCACTGCGGCGAAAGCCGCAGTCCAGCCGCGGGACGTGGGCGTGGATTCCCGCTTTCGCGGGAATGGGGAGAGGGCCACCGCCGCCCCCCTCGCGTGACGCGCGCCGCGCGCCCGTGGTATCCTCAACAGCCGAGACAGCCTAGACCCGGCGCGCAGCCGCCCATCGCATCGCCCATGATATACGACTTCCACACCCACACCTACCTGAGCGACGGCGTCCTTTCTCCCATAGAGCTGGTGCGAAGGGCGCACGCCCGCGGCTACGGCGTCATTGCCGTCACCGACCACGTTGGGCTGGCGGACCAGGCGCGGGTCATTGGCACCCTGCTGGAGGACTGCCGGATTGCCGGCGAAGAGTGGGGCATCACCGCGCTTGCCGGCGTCGAGATCACGCACGTCCCCATCGGTCGCATCGGCGAAGCGGCGAAGCGCGCCCGCGACCTCGGCGCGCAGATCGTCATCGTCCACGGCGAAACGATAGTCGAGCCGGTGGAGCCGGGCACCAACCTCGCCGCCCTGCGATCGCCGGACGTCGACGTGCTGGCACACCCCGGCATGCTGTCGGAGGAGGAGGCCGCGCTGGCTGCGGAGCACGGGGTGTGCCTGGAGCTCACCGCCCGGCGAGGCCACTCGCTCACCAACGGGCGCGTGGCTGCGATGGGCCTGGCGCACGGCGCACGGCTGGTGGTGGACTCGGACGCGCACGCGCCCGAGGACCTGCTCACGAGCGAGCTGGCACGCGGCGTTGCGCTGGGCGCCGGCCTGACGGCCGCGACGGCCGCGGATGCGCTGGAGGCGAACCCGCAGCGGCTGCTGGCCGCGCGCGGGCTGGCCTAGGCCAAGTCCCATTCCCGCGAAAGCGGGAATCCATCCCGGTCGCCTCGCCTGACATGGACTCCTGCTTTCGCAGGAGTGGTCACGTGGGGATGCGCGGGAATGGTCAACGCAAAGGCCGCTGGCCTTGGGGGGGGGGGGGGGGGGGGGGGGGGGGGGGGGGGGGGGGGGGGGGGGGG
>JAPPHY010000013.1:0-33774 GCA_028877205.1 Chloroflexota bacterium
CATCGACGACACGCTGGGCGTCATGCTGAAGTACCGTGAGGACGTGCAGATGGTGCGCGGCGAGCAGACCAGCGCGCTGCTCAACCGGGCGTTGCAGCGCGGCACCCGGCGCGGTGGCAGGCGTGGCTAGCGAACCGGCCGGCCACATTCTCCACAACCTGCTGCTGTTCGGCCACCTGCTCAGGCGATTGGGCCTCAACGTCCACGAAGGCCGCATGGTAGACGCCGTGCGCGTACTCGAAGACATTGGCATGACGCGCCGAGTCGACGTGTGGTCGGCGCTGCGCACGGTGCTGGTGCACCGCCGCGAAGACCTGCCTCTATTCGACGAGGCGTTCGAGGTGTTCTGGCGCCAGCGCAGGGACCGCATGTCGTCGCTCGACCTGCGCTCGATGGGCGAGCAGCGCCGCTATCGCAGGGTTGAAGCCGGGCCGCCTCCACCCGGCCTGTCTTCGAACGGCTCTGACGGCGAGGCCCAGGACCCAAACGAGCAGTACGACCGCATCGACTTGACGCGGACGTTCAGCGCTCGCGAGGTGCTCCGCGAGAAGGACTTCGCCGAGTTCACGCCGGATGAGGTGCGTGAGGCTCGCCGGCTGATGGCCTCGCTCGAGTGGAATCCGGGGCTGCGCCTCACTCGCCGCCAGGAGCGCGGCCGAGGTCCTAGGCTGGACGTGCGGAGGACGCTGCGTGACAACGCGCAGTTCGGAGGCGAGCCGCTTCGCCTGAAGACGCGGCGTCGAAAGGAGAAGGCGCGCCGACTGGTCGTCATCTGCGACGTGAGCGGCTCCATGGAGCGGTACACGCGCATGCTGCTGCACTTCATCCACAGCCTGTACGGCGGCCTGGAGAGCCGGGTGGAGGCGTTCCTGTTTGCCACCAGGCTGACGCGCATCACGAAGCAGCTGGGCCGCAGGGACATAGACGAGGCTGTGAGCGATGTCTCGAAGGCTGTGCCGGACTGGTCGGGCGGTACGCGCATAGGCGAGGCGCTCCGGGAGTTCAACTTCCGGTGGGCGCGCAGGACGCTGGGCTGGGGCTCAATCGTGCTCATCGTGTCGGACGGCTGGGACCGCGGCGAGCCTGAGGCGCTCAGCGAGGAGATGGCGCGGCTGCAGCGCAGCTGTCGCCGCCTGATCTGGCTCAACCCGCTGGCCGGAGCCGAGGACTACGAGCCGCTGACGCAGGGCATGCGGGCCGCCGCGCCCTACATCGATGACCTGCTGCCGGTGCACAACCTGGCTGCTCTGGTCGACCTGGCGCGCCACCTGAACAGCCTCGACTCAGGCCGAGCGGTCCGCCGACAGAGCCACGCGGAGGCGCCGGACGAGAGCGAGGCAGTTGCCGCGGCGGCTGCGCCGGTGCAGCGATCGTGGCACCGGGACGCCAGCCCGACGTTCCGCCACCCGATGTGGGGACGGGGTGAGGAGGGGCGGGAAGGGTAGGGGCAGTCGCAACCTCAGGCGGCGGCCTGAGCGTCTTTGTCCTCTTCAACCTTCATCAGCAGCGCCGGAACTATGGCAATCAACGCGAGGAAGCCGGAGATCATGAACAGGTTCTGGAAGACAGTCACGCCTGCCTCCACCAGTACAGCCTCCGTTTCCTCGAAGTTCGCTCCGATGCTGACGTCGGCCGTGAGGCTGTAGAAGCGCTCAATGCCCCAGGCGGAGAGGGCCGCTAGCCCCAGCGCCATTCCGACCATGCGAGATGCGGTGACCAGCGACGCCGTCGCTCCCCAGTAGTCGCTTGGCGCGGCGCTCAGTGCGCTGACGCCAATGGGCGGGATGACTAGGCCGAATCCAAGCCCCGCCGTGACCAGGGGCAGGGTGAGCCGGAGCTCACCGATCTCCCTTTCCCAGCCGCTCATGAACAGCAGACCGGTGCCCATCAGTGCAAGGCCGACTATGCACACCTCTCTGACCCCTGTCCAGCGCAGAATGTAACCGCCAACCAGCGCTCCAACCGGAATGGCTGCGGTGAGCCGCACCAGGCTTAGTGCGCTTTCCAGCGGCCCTCTCTCCATCACGGTGCCGGCCATGAGAGGCACGCACACCAGGGCCATTATCAGAGCGATTCCCACCAGGAACTGGGCGATGTTGGACGTCAGGAACGCCCTCGACGTGTAGAGGAAGGATGCCAGCAGGGGCTGGATGGCCCTTCTTTCCACGGCGATGAGTATACCGACGAGCACAACCCCCGCTCCTAGCGTCAGATAAGGGTACACGGAGTCTGCGGTGAAGATGCTCCTCTGCGCGAGCCCCAACGACAGCACCGTGAGCGCCCCGCCGAGGGCCAACGCGCCCGCCCAGTCCATCCGGGCGGCCGGATTCGGGCGGTTGGGCAGGATTGCCATCAACCCAATCAGGATGAGGCTCTGGGGCACGTCGAACCAGAATATCCACCGCCAGCCGATCCATTCGATGATGGTGCCGCCGTATAGAGGCCCCACCACCGACCCGGCCTCCGCGGAGGCTGCCACCAGTCCAATCGCAAGCCCTCGCCTCTCCGCTGATACGACCGCCACGGCCATCGCAAGCCCGATGGGCACCGTGGCTCCACCGCCCACGGCCTGTATCACCCGGGCGGGTATTATCCAGGTGAAGTCCGGCGCCATTGCCACGAGCGCCGACCCAACGGCGAATATGATCAGCGATACCTGGAACATCTTGACGCGGCCGTACACGTCCGAGAGGCGCCCCACGAGAGGCATGGCCACGGTGTAGCTGATCAGGTATCCCGTTATGATCCATGACGCCTTGTCCAGATCAGTGAGGGGAATCTCCAGGTCCACCATGACCAGCGGGAGCGCGGCAACAACCACCGTCTGGTCGAGAGCGGTCGAGAACACTCCCAGGCACAGGATGGTCAGTATGGCCGTCTGGGATGAGCCCCAGCGAACGAGGGTGGACCTCACGCCGCTCACTGGCCGGAGGCTGAATCCGGAAGCTGGATGTCCACCGGCACGTTGATGTCCTCCACGGTCAGGAGGCGGGTGGTCTCGGGCGCGTCTTCGTCGTAGATCTGGCCCGCCAGCCTCAATTGCCTCAGCACGAGCTCATTCTCGTCGATCCAGAAGGTCAGCGTGACCGGATGGCCCGGATTCGCAGTCGTGATTAGAGGCAGCAGGGCCTCCGAGTCGATGACGCCCTCAACCCTGATGGTCTGCGCTCCCTGCACTTCCTCGCGGCCGACCATCGCCACGTCCTGGATGGTGTCGGGCAGGCCGGCGAAGACCGTACCCATGCCCGCGAAGTTGAAGGGCACCTGGTCAGGAGGCAACGGGTTCCACGGCGCATCATCAGACAGCTTGATGAAGGCCTGGTCTCCTACCTTCACAATCTGGATCCTTACGAATCCGAACAGGGGAGCCACCACTTCGACTTTCATAATCAGGCTGTCAGGCGCCTTGACCTGCGCTTCCATGCTCTTGAAGGTGGTGCCGAAGAACTTGGCCCCCGTCTCCGTCTCGTCTATCATGCCGAACTTTGCCGTGTTCATGGCCGCTACGTTCTGCCCCACGGTCGCGATGAAGTCCTCGGCCCTTGGTGTTGGAGTGGGCTCAATCGTTGGAGTGGGTGTGGGCTCTTCCTCGCACGCAGCGGCCAGCAGCAGTGAACAGATCAACAACGCAGCTAGGGACAGCATGCGGGCAGGGGTGGTGAATCTCATGGGGTGTTCTCCTCAGGCTGGCGGGTCCCCGACGGTACGACGCAAAAGGATGCGGGGCTATCCTACTATGTAGGCAGTGGCGACGCAAGCGCAGCGCCTCTCAATGCCGTCTTCTCAGAGCGACGTTGCTCTACTATGAACGGCCTCGTGTTCCAAGCCATTGCTGGGCCGCGCTCTGAGATGATAAAGTCTGCCCTTGGAGCATGGCGGTTGTTCAAAATGCTGCATAACGCGGAGGAAAGTTTGATGATTCGAGTTGCGCAACTCGCCCTTCTGCTCACAGCGTGCTTCCTGCTGTCGGCCTGCGCCACAGGGGAGAAGGTGATCAAGATTGGCGCGGCCGTCAGCGAATCGGGCAGGTACGCCCAGGAGGGCAACCTCACCAGGCAAGGTTACCTGCTATGGGAGGAGTGGGTCAACGAGCGCGGCGGCATTGACGTCGGCGGCGAGAAGTACGAGGTCGAGCTGATCATGTACGATGATCGGAGCGACCCGGACAGGACCGCCGAGCTGGTCGCACAGCTCATCGACGAGGACGAGGTCGACTTCATACTCGGGCCCTACAGCTCGACATTGACGCAGCCGGCCATCGAGGTGGCCGAGAACCGGGGTGTCATACTGGTCGAGGCCACAGGTGCGTCGGAAAGGCTCTTCGAGCAGTCCTTCGAGAATCTGTTCGCCGTGATGACTCCTGCCGGAAGCTACACCGAGTCTGCCTTGCGCTTGCTCGCCGACCTGGGCGCTAAGTCGGTTGTCATCGCCTACGCGGACGCTCTCTTCCCCATGAGTGTGGCCGAGGGCGCGGAGGCGTGGGCCAAGCAATATGGCATGGATGTACTGGCAGTGGAGGGATATCCCCAGGACGTGACCGACGTAAGCGGCATTGTGTCCAGATTCAAGGCCCTGGAACCGGACGTCTTCGTGGGAGGCGGTTATTTCAACGACACCGTCCTCTTTGTGCGGGCGTCCAAGGAACTGGACTTCAACCCCAAGGCGACGGTGATGACCGTGGGGCCAACGAACCCGGCCCTGATCGATGAAGTTGGAGCGGATGCGAACTACCTGGTGGGTCCCACGCAGTGGGAGCCCTCCATGAGCTACAGGGGCGATTACTTTGGCTCTGCATCCGACTACGCGGAGCTATTCCGCCAAAAGTGGGGCGAGCTTCCGGTCTACCAGTCGGCCAGTTCGACGGCTGCGGCTCTGGCGCTTCAGCTTGCTATCGAGGCCGCGGGTTCCCTGGACTCCGCGGCCGTGAGGGCCGCTCTGCGCAACCTGGACACGGATACATACTACGGCCCGATCAGCTTTGACGCATACGGCAAGAACACGGCGAAGCCCATGGGCGCAATCCAGATCCAGGACGGCAAGGTGCTGGTGGTCGCCCCCGTAGACGCCGCCGCTGCCGAGGTGGTGTTCCCCGCGCCAGGCTGGGAGGACCGCTGAGCGGAGCGACGCCGTAGCCTGAGCCGGTCGCCGGTGCTTGGTCGTCAGGCGTGGGGCTGCTCTTGACACACAGTGCTTTCCATGTTAGATTCGCGTGAATCTGGGAGGATGCTTTCTGAAGGAGGGCATAGGGCCCGCTAGCTCAACTGGTAGAGCAGCTGACTCTTAATCAGCGGGTTACAGGTTCGAGTCCTGTGCGGGTCACGAAATTCGTAGGGGAAGTGTCGGAACTGGCAGACGAGCATGACTTAGGATCATGTGCCGCAAGGCGTAGGAGTTCGAGTCTCCTCTTCCCCAGGAGCAAGTGAAGACCTAGAACCCCTCGCAGGAAGCCCGACCCGGCACGCTTGGTTGGCGCCGACTACCTCGGCAAGTCCAAGACTTAAAGGAGGAGGAGAAAGTGGCCAAGCTTCTTGAGGTCAAAGACCTCGCAACCTACTTCTTCACGCCGGAAGGCGTGGTCAAGGCGGTGGACGGTATCACCTATGACCTCGAAGAAGGTGAGATTCTGGGCTTGGTGGGAGAGAGCGGGTGCGGGAAGAGCGTGAGCGCGCTGTCTCTTATGCGCCTCATCCAGAACCCCGGCAGGAACGTCGCAGGCTCGGTGATGTTCAACGGCCAGGACCTGCTCACCCTGGAGGATGAAGACATGCGCCACATACGTGGCAAGGACATGTCCATGATCTTCCAGGAGCCCATGACCTCCCTCAACCCGGTGCTCACCATCGGGCGGCAGCTTACGGAGGCCCTTCAGCTGCACCTGGGGATGGACAAGGAAGCGGCGGAAAATCGGGCGGGCGAGCTCCTCCTCATGGTCGGCATACCTGAGGGTGACAGGCGGCTCAGGGACTATCCTCACCAGTTCAGCGGCGGTATGCGCCAGAGGGTGATGATTGCCATGGCGCTCAGCTGCAACCCCAAGATGCTCATCGCCGACGAGCCCACCACCGCTCTTGACGTGACCATTCAGGCGCAGATCCTTGAGCTGGTGCAGCGACTTGGCCGTGAGCTGGGCACTGCGGTGCTCATCATCACCCACAACCTGGGTGTGGTGGCCCGCTACGCTGACCGGGTCAACGTGATGTACGCCGGCAAGATCATCGAGCGCGGCACATCTCGCGAGATATACGGCAATCCACGTCATCCCTACACCATCGGCCTGCTGGCATCCGTGCCTCGCCTGGACGAGCCTCGCAAGGAGCAGCTGGACCCCATCGAGGGCCTGCCTCCTGACCTGATCGCCCTGCCGGCGGGCTGTGCCTTCCGCGCCAGGTGCAGGTTCGCAATCGACAAGTGCGCAACGGAAATCCCTCCGTTGGTGGAAGTATCCGAAGGCCATACGGCAGCCTGCTGGGTCTCCGATCAGCTGGGCGCCCAGGCTAGAAGCTAGGAGGCAGCGTGCAAGACGATAGTGTTCTGCTAAACGTAGAAAACCTGGTGAAGTACTTCCCTGTGCGAAGGGGTATCGTCATCCAGCGTCACGTGGCCGACGTAAAGGCCGTGGACGACATCAGCTTCTTCATCCGCAAGGGTGAGACGCTGGGTATGGTGGGCGAGAGCGGTTGCGGAAAGACTACCGCGGCCCGCACCATCCTTCAGCTGTACCGCCCGACTTCCGGCGTGGTGGAGTTCGAGGGGACGGACCTCGCAGTCACCAAGGGCAAGGAGCTCCGCCTGATGCGCCGGAAGATGCAGATGATCTTCCAGGACCCCTATGGCTCGCTCAACCCCCGCATGAACTGCGGCAACATCATCGGCGAGCCGCTGATCGTCCACAAGATTACCTCTGGCCGCGGCGAGTACCGCGACCGAGTGGCTGAGCTGCTCACCACCGTGGGTCTCAGCCCGTACATGGCAAGCCGGTTCCCGCACGAGTTCTCCGGCGGTCAGCGGCAGCGCATCGGCGTGGCGAGGGCCCTTGCGGTTCGGCCGAGCTTCATCGCCTGTGACGAGCCGGTGTCGGCGCTGGACGTGTCCATTCAGGCACAGCTGGTCAACCTGCTGGAGGAACTCCAAGCGCAGTTCGACCTGACGTACCTGTTCGTGGCCCACGACCTCTCGGTGGTGCGCCACATCAGCGACCGCATCGTGGTGATGTACCTGGGCAAGATCGCCGAGATCGCCAACCGCGATGAGCTGTACGAGAACCCGTTGCATCCCTACACCAAGGCGCTCATCTCCGCAGTGCCAATTCCCGACCCGCTGGTGGAGGCACAGCGCGAGCGCATAGTGCTGACGGGCGACGTGCCCAGCCCGCTGCGCCCGCCCGCCGGCTGCGTTTTCCACCCGCGCTGCCCCATCGCAGTTGACGACTGCGCGGGAGTGCATTCGGAAGGGCTATCGAACGAGCGCGGCGTGCCGGAGCTGCGGGAGGTCTCGCCGGACCACTGGGTGTCCTGCATCCGAGTGTAAGCCACCGGCAACAGAGCCGAGACGAAGGAATCGCGGGGGAGCCGAGCTGCTCCTCCGCGATTCTGCTTTTCAGGGTGGATTGAGGCGAAGGCCGCGCGGGCGGTTAGGCAGTCTGTATGGCAGCTGCTACTACCGGCGCCACTCCTCGATGTTCCAGAGCTCGCTGTCCCAGCTGTTGATTTGGACGCCCTCAAGGCTGTTCAGATGGGCGGAGACCGACCCGCGGTTTACCAGCGGGATCTGGCTGTGGCTCCGCACCTGTAGATCGTTCAGCCTGATGATGAGCGCGGCGCGCTCAGGGCCGGCGCCGGTCTGGGCAAGCTCCTCGTACGCGGCGTCGTACTCGGCGTTGCAGGAGCGGGCCACGTTGCTTCCGGCCCAGCCGTTATCGCGCGTCGGGATGTGCTTGCACAGAGAGCCGGCAAGGTGCTGCTGTGGATCGATGTCCGGCCCGCTCGCGTACATCTGAACGTCTGCAAAGAACCTGCGAAGCGACGCCTCCTTGTCCGCGACAGGGTCGCCGCCGAAGTAGACGCTCGCGTCGTGGTCGATGAGTTCGGTCTCGATGCCTATCTGGCTCCACCACTGCTGAATGAGGGCCTGTGTCTCCTGCCGTATGGCGTTGGTCGAGGTCTGGTATGTTATGCGCAGGGGCACGCCGTCGTGCTCACGAATGCCGTCCCCGTCCGTGTCCAGCACGCCGTTGTCGTCAAGCAGCTTGTTCGCCCCGTCTATGTCCTGCGTCAGGCAGCCGTCGTTGGCGGTGGAGACGTAGGCCGGGGGCCCGGTCACAAGGTTGCAGGTGGGCTCTCCGGTGAACCCGTACAGGTCCTCCGCGATGACGCTGCGGTCGATCGCCATGGACATCGCCTGGGTGACGGGCGTGAAGGTGAGGAAGGGGTGGGGGTTCTCTCCGTCCAGGTACTCGGAGCGGTCGTCCCCAAGAGCCGGGTTCGGGTTGGTCTGGTTTACCACGATGCGCTCCACTAGGCTGGAGAATGCCGTCACCACATTGCCGTGGCCGACCTCTTCCATTTCAGCCAGCACGCCTGGGTCCATCTGCAGGTTCCAGGCGTAATCGGCCTCGCCCGTCTCCAGGACGGCGCGGGCCGCGGATACGGCGTCGCCGCCGCCCTTGATGACCACCTGGTCGAAGTAGGGTTCCGGCCCCCTGTAGTAGGGGTTCCGCTCGTAGCGGGCCTCCTCATTGGGAGTGAAGGCCGTGATGCGGTAGGGCCCTGTGCCCAGCGGAGCGAGGTTTTCCGCCTCGCAGGACACGGCGGCTGCGCCCACGCAGTCTGCGAATTGTGCACGGCTGATGATGGGCGAGCTTGTGCTGACGAAGGCCGTATATGGGTAGGGCGTGGGCGTTTCAAACGCAATCCTCACGGTGAGGCTGTCCACGGCCTCCACTGCAGATATGCCGTCAAAGTAGCTCTCCGCGGTGCAGCCCGTTTCCTCGTTGGAGCAGTACTGCCAGGTGAAGACGGCGTCGTCGGCCGTCACCATGCTGCCATCGGACCACAGCAGCCCTTCCTTCAGCGTCCAGGTGATCGACGTCAGATCCGGCGCGATGCCGCCGTTCTCGATGGTCGGTATCTCCGCAGCCAGGGCAGGGACCAGGCTGCCGTCCGGGGCATACTTGGCTAAAGGCTCCAGTGTCGGCGCGCCCGCGTCTCTGTCCTTGTAGCCGGACGACAAGTACGGGCCTGGCAGCGAGGGCGCCTGCCAGTAGAGTATCGTCAGGATCTCAGGCTCGGGCGTTGGCGTGGGGACCGGTGTGGGAGAAGGCACCGGCGTGGGCGAGGGTTGCGTTGTCGGAGTAGGGGTTTCCTCGGCGGAGCCGAGGCAGGCGGCGAATACAACCAGGGCCGCCAGGCTGATTCCCAGTCTGATGAGTACTTTCATGGCGTGACTGCACGTAGTCCTTTCAAGGGAGAGATGTGTCGCATTGTATGCCACGGCGGATAGCGATACAAGGGAGGGTGGTGATAGTTGGTATCGTTTTGGTGGGGCGTTTGGCATGGCGGAAGCAAGAGGATGCTTCACCTCGACAGGGAGGTGTTGGTCGAGTACCAGTAACACACGTCAGGCACGGGGCCTGTCAGTCCGACATGAAGCTCAGTGACAGAGTGTATCGTTGTGTGGCCCGCCGTCGTGACAGGCCAGGCGCAGCGCAGGTGTGGTGGCGCGGCAGGCCTGACAGGACGTACCGATTTGTGTTACAACTAGCGTGGACGTGATTGGCGCTGAGGCCGGATGTGCGGCGGCGACTCTCTTACGGAGCGGGTTGGAGCGTGAAGCACGGGCGAAGGAGAGCCTACGATGAACGTTACCGAAATCCTGAGCAATAGGCTCAACCTCCAGGACGCTTTGGACCTGCTGGTACCTCTTTCGTTCTACGTCCTGGCCATTGCCGGCTACGGCGTCCTGGTGTTCAAGTACTACCGCTTTGTGGCCGCCAGGGACATGTTCGCGCTGGACCTGTCCCGGTATGAGGGGTCAAGGCACGGGTTGGCCCGGTCTCTCCTTCACGTCATCCTCTACGTCTTTAAGTATCTGATACTCTTCCCGGTCTTCGCCTTCTTCTGGTTCGCTGTCCTGACACTCGTGCTGGCATTTCTCTCGAAGGGGCAGTCTTTCTCGGAGACGCTGCTGATCGCCGTGGCCACGGTAAGCGCCATCCGGGTGGCGGCCTACTACAACGAGGACCTGTCCAGGGACTTGGCGAAGATCCTGCCCTTCGCCGTCATGGGCGTCTTCCTTATCGACGCATCCTTCTTCTCTATCTCGGACTCGCTGAACACGCTGAACGAGGCGAGCGACTACAATGAGCACATACTCTACTATCTGCTGTTCCTCATAGCCCTGGAGTTTGTGCTGCGCATTGCCGTTGGGGTGGTAAGTCTGTTTGGCCGCGGACGTGAACGCAAGGAGAATGTTGCTGCCGCGGAGAGGGAATCCGTCCAGGTGGCGCCCGAAGCCAAAGGCGACGAGTCGCCTGGCGCGCCCTAGGAACTCCCAGCGAGTCCTTCGCCTGGGACTCACCACTGCGGACAGTGGAGGTGAACACGAAGATCGTGCTCAACGCCAAAATTCACAGAGCGTGGATCACTGGAACCAATCAAGACTATGCTGGAAGCGTAATCATCGACAAGACGCTGATGGGTAGGGTGGGCATGTGGGAGCACCTGCATGCCAGCTATCGGCGCCTGGCCAGAGTTACCCGGGAGCCTTGAGACCGGGACGAGAGGTTCGCAGACGATTCCTACGCGTACGAGCAGACGGCCAAGGCACAGGAGAACGGCGAGCTTGGCTGGGCATTCTACCTGTGCGAGAAGTAATCGAATCTCACATCAAGGAGGCCTTCATGACAGGCCAGAACAGGGTTCAGTGGGTATACTCCTCCAGGGACAACCGGGAGTTGGAGGAGCGGTACGATCAGTGGTCAAAGGACTACGATAGCGACCTTTCCCGGGACTTCGACTATCAATCCCCGCGCAGGGCGGCGGAGATCCTGGCCGGGTACGTGCCCAGGAGTGCCCGTATACTGGACGCCGGCGCGGGGACGGGGCTAGTGGGAGTGATCCTGGCAAGCATGGGCTACCAGCGGATGGTGGCAATGGACCTGTCCCAGGGAATGCTGGACGAGGCTCAAAAGAAGGGGGTCTACGAGGCCTTTCACCAGATGGTGATGGGTGAGACCCTGGACTACGAGACCGACTCCTTTGACGCTGTGGTCACGGTGGGAGTGCTGACGGTGGGCCACGCGCCCGCCGGCTCGCTGGACGAGCTCGTGCGCGTCACGAAGCCCAACGGCCACATCGTCTTCTCGCTGCGGCCTGACGTGTACGAGAACAGCGGATTCCGCGAGAAGCAGGACGAGCTGGAGTCACAGGGCAGGTGGCAGCTGGTGGAGCGCACCGAAGAGTTCCAGCCGATGCCCAAGGGCGAGCCTGAGGTGATGCACCGGGTCTGGGTGTACCGCGTCACCGGATAACCATAGCGGTGTCTGCCGTCCCGAACTCTTAGGTAGAGTCGCTTCCCGAGGTTCTTGGCGATCCACACACCCAACGGATACTTCCGCGTCGTTACCCGGAGCTCGTCGGAGCCTTGGCGCTTGCGAACCGCAGGATGGCGTAGCCGGCGGCGCCTGCGACCAGGGATGCCCCAAATACGCCTATCTTGGCCTCGTCCACCAGGGAGGCATGGTCAAACGCAATTGCCGAGACGAAGAGAGAGACCGTAAACCCCATTCCGCACAGCGCCGCAACGCCGAGGACATGCCTCCAGCTGACTGCCGACGGCAGGGCGCTCACTCCCAGTCGCACGGCCAGCCACGTGAATCCAAGTATGCCAACCACCTTGCCCGCCAGCAGCCCTGCCGCTATGCCCAGCGTAACGCTGCTGGACGCCGCCGCGGACAGCGTCTCAGAGGTGAAGACGATGCCGGCGTTCGCCAGCGCGAACACGGGCAAGACGAGGAAGCTCACCCACGGGTGAATGGTCCCTTCCAGCCTCTCGATGGGGCCTTCAGTCCTGCGGCTGAGCGTCTCAATCTCCTCCGTGATCGCTTCAGCCTCGTCTAGCCTCCCCTCCGCCACTGCGATTCTGAACTCTCGGAGCAGCAACTCTACGCTGTCGGCGTACTTCACGCGGTCCACGCCCGGCCCGGACGGCACTAGCGCCGCCGCCAGGACCCCCGCCAGCGTCGCGTGAACGCCGGACTGCAGGAAGAACTGCCACATCACGTAGGAGAGGACGATGTACAGGACTTGATTGCGAAATCCCAGTCGAACGCACAGGGCCATGACTGCGAAGGTTGACACGCCCAGCCCCAGGTCCAACCAGCTGATTGCATCCGCGTAGAACACCGCGATGACCGCAATAGCACCCAGGTCGTCAAACACCGCAAGGCCCAGCAGAAACACCCTGAGCTCCGACGGCAGCCTGCTGCCCAGCAAGGCCAGCACGCCCAACGCGAATGCGATGTCGGTGGCCATTGGGATGCCCCATCCCGCCGCTCCGTCGCCGGACGGGTTGAAGGAGAGGTAGATCAAGGCAGGTATCGCCATACCGCCTATTGCAGCCGCCACGGGCAGGGCGGCCCTCCTGAACGTGGAGAGCTCCCCGTGCACCAGCTCTCTCTTGATCTCCAGCCCGACCACGAAGAAGAAGACGGCCATAAGCCCGTCGTTGACCAAGTGCCCCAGGTCTTCCGTCAGGGCGAAGATGTGAATGTCCATTGAGAGCTTGGTATGCCAGAAGTCCACGTACTGGTCGGACCAGGGGGAGTTCGCCAGGCCGAGGGCGGCCGCGGCGGCCAGCAGCAGCACGATTGCGCCGGTCTCCTCGGTGTGTATGAACTTCTGAAGTGGGAGTTGGAGTGCTCTGACGATATGGGGAGTTGACATGTATCGGTTGCCTGTGGCTTTGGATTGGCCCAATTGCCTCAGAGTCTGACAGACTCTCGCCCCCGCTGGGGCAGAGTGGGGTATCCAGGCTGATGACGGCGTATAGCGTGGATCACGCGATGTCGAAGCGGTCCAGGTCCATGACCTTGCACCACGCTGCCACGAATTCTCGTAGGAACGCCTGCCGGCCGTCGTCGCAGGCGTACACCTCAGCGACGGCGCGGAGCTCGGAGTTTGAGCCGAAGACGAGGTCGACTCTCGTGGCGGTCCACTTGACCTCCCCGGAGCTGCGATCGCGTCCCTCGAACACCCCATCGGAACCAGCGGCCGCCTGCCATTCGACGTCCATGTCGAGCAGGTTCACGAAGAAGTCGTTGGTTAGCGCGCCGGGCCGGTCGGTGAGGACGCCGTGGGCGGACTGCCCCGTGTTGGAGTCCAGGACGCGGAGGCCTCCCACGAGCGCGGTCATCTCCGGCGGTGTCAGCGTCAGCCTGTAGGCCCGCTCGACCAGCAGCTCCTCGGGCTGTCCTGCGTTTCCGTTATTCTGGTAGTTGCGGAAGCCGTCGGCGGTGGGCTCCAGCACGGCGAACGACTCGACGTCGGTCCACTCCTGCGACGCGTCCGTGCGTCCCGGCGTGAATGGCGCCTGTACCTCGTGCCCGGCGTTCCTTGCCGCCTGCTCCACGCCCGCGCATCCGGCCAGCACGATCAGGTCTGCCAGTGACACCGCCGTACCATCGGTCTGTGCGCCGTTGAACTCCGTCCTGATCTGCTCCAGCGTCTCCAGCAAGTTTCCAAGCTCGGCGGGATCGTTGACCTCCCAGTCCTTCTGCGGCGCGAGCCGAATCCTCGCTCCGTTCGCTCCGCCGCGCTTGTCTGTGCCCCGGAACGTCGCCGCCGACGCCCACGCGGTCGAGACCAGCTGCGAGACGGACAGGCCGGAGGCGAGCACCCTGGCCTTGAGGTCGGCGATTGCCTGCTCGCCGATCAGCCCGTGCTCGGCGGCGGGGACGGGGTCCTGCCACAGGAACGCCTCCTCCGGCACCAGCGGTCCGAAGTACCGGCTGCGGGGGCCCATGTCGCGGTGGATCAGCTTGAACCACGCCCTGGCGAAGGCGTCCTCCAGCTCCGCCGGGTTCTCGAGGAAGCGCTTCGATATGGACCCGTAGATCGGGTCCACCATGAGCGAAAGGTCCGTGGTTAGCATGATTGGGGCGTGCTTCTTCGACGCATCGTGGGCGTCCGGCACGGTGGCCACCTGGGTCGCATTCCTGGGCACGTACTGAGACTTGCCGGCCGGGCTCTTCGTCAGCTCCCACTCCAGGCTGTGCAGGTTCTCCATGAAGTTGTTGTCCCACCGCACGGGGTTGGTGGTCCAGGCGCCCTCAAGCCCGCTGGTAAACGTATCGACGCCCATGCCGCTGCCGGAGCGGTTCTTCCAGCCGAGGCCCTGCTCCTCGATGCTGGCGCCCTCCGGGTCAGGGCCGACGAACTCCTCGGCGACCGCCCCGTGCGCCTTGCCGAAGGTGTGCCCACCGGCAATCAGGGCGACCGTCTCCTCGTCGTTCATGGCCATGCGTGCGAAGGTCTGCCGGATGTAGCTCGCCGCGGCTGCTGGGTCGGGGTTGCCGTTCGGCCCCTCCGGGTTGACGTAGATCAGGCCCATGTGGTCTGCGCCCAGGGGCTGTTGCAGCTCGCCGTCCGAGCCGTGGCGATCGTCCGCCAGCCACGTCTCCTCGTTGCCCCAGTAGGTCTCGTCGGCCTCCCATACGTCCGGACGTCCGAAACCGAAGCCCAGCGTCCTGAATCCCATCGACTCCAGGGCGCAGTTGCCTGCGAAGATGATCAGGTCGGCCCAGGACACGCGGTTGCCATACTTCTGCTTGACCGGCCAGAGAAGTCGCCGCGCCTTGTCCAGGTTCGCGTTGTCCGGCCAGCTGTTCAGGGGAGCGAATCGCTGATAGCCTGAGCCGCCGCCGCCGCGGCCGTCGGTGATGCGGTATGTGCCGGCGGCGTGCCATGCCATGCGGATGAAGAGCGGCCCGTAGTGGCCGTAGTCGGCGGGCCACCAGTCCTGCGAGGTGGTCATCACCTGTTCGATGTCCTGCTTCAGTGCGTCGACGTCCAGGTCCTTGAGGGCTTCGGCGTAGCTGAAATCTCCACCCATCGGGTCCGACACGGGGGAGTTCTGGCGTAGTGGTTTGAGGTTCAGCTGGTTCGGCCACCAGTCTCGATTCGTGGTCAAGTCGACTCTCCTTTCGCGGCTGTGCTAGAAGGGCGATGAATCTTGTATAGCGGGCGTGGGAAGACGCAGACGTACGTGGCTGCGCGTTGCCACACCGACATGCTAGCAGGTTGGCTTTCGTTTGGGCAATCCCAATTTCGCTCATGGGCAGGCAGGCGGGTTCCGCTCGCGGACTGCTGCCGTCAAGGCACTGGTCTTGACCAACGACATTTCCAAGCCCCATGCAAATTATGGACTCTCACCTGTCCGTACTGCTAATCTGTGAGCGACACTCCTCCAGACAAGGACCGCATGGACACCGATTCAACAACCACCCCGACCACCCCGGAGGAAGACCTCCGGGAAAGGGCGATGGAGCTTCTCGAGTTTCCGCAGGTCGTGGAGCGTCTGGCGGGCCATACACAGACGCCCCTCGGCAGGGAGCTGGCTCTGTCCCTCAGACCCGCCTACTCCCATCAGGAAGTGCAGCTACGACAGCAGGAGACCTCGGAGGCTGTGCTCCTCCTCGAGCGCGGCCGGGAAGTCGAGTTCAGCGCGGCGAGGGACGTCCGCAAGGCGGTAGAGAGCGCTGCGCTCGGAGCTACGTTGCCGGGGCCGGACCTGCGGGACGTGGCGGGCACGGCAAGGGCACTCGGAAGCGCCAGGTCCGTCGTCGGCTCACAGAGCGACCTTGGCATACTCTCACACCTTGCCAGGCAGATCGCCGACTTCCGGGACCTCGAGAGGCGGCTGACACGGGCCATCGGTCAGGAGGGCGAGGTCCTGGACGGCGCGTCGTCGCAGCTCGCCGAGATGCGGATTCGCACTCGCGAGACCTTCAACACGCTGGAGTCCTCTCTGCAGAGGACAATGCGCGCTCTGTATGCCAGGGGAGTGCTGCAGGAGCCTATCATCACGCAGCGCCAGGGCAGGATGGTGATCCTGGTCAAGGCGGAGATGCGCCAGCACGTTCGCGGCATCGTCCACGACGTGTCCGACAGCGGGGCCACGCTGTTCGTGGAGCCGCTTCCGTCCATTCCGCAAGGCAACCAGTGGCAGGAGCTGCGTCTGGCGGCGCTCCGAGAGGAGGAGAGGGTGTTGCGCGAGCTTTCGGCGCTGGTGGGAGAGATGAAGGACGACCTGGCGCTGGGCATGGACGTGCTGGCGCGGATCGACCTGGCGATGGCCAAGGCGCGGTATTCGACGGCCGTCAGGGGAGTGCCAGCCTCTCTTGTGCAGGACGGCAAGCCGTACATCCTTCTGTCCGATGCCCGCCATCCGCTTCTGTCCGGGCACGTGGTGCCCAACACCATTCAACTGGGCGATGGACCGTCGATCATCCTTGTAACCGGGCCGAACGCGGGAGGCAAGACCGTATCGCTGAAGATGGCAGGCCTGCTGACGGCGATGGCCCAGGCCGGGCTTCACGTACCCGCCATAGAGGCCGTCGTCAGCGTCTTCGACGGCTTCTACGCGGACATAGGCGACCAGCAGAGCATACAGCGCTCCCTGTCCACGTTCAGCTCTCACGTCCAGAACCTGGGCAGGATCTTCGATCACGCCACGCCGCACTCCCTCGTGCTCATCGATGAGCTTGGCACCAGCACCGACCCTGAGGAGGGCGCGGCGCTGGCCAAGGCCATCCTCCGCGAGCTTCACAGGCGAGAGATTCCGGCCATCGCTACCTCTCACCACCGTGACCTCGCGGCGTTCGTGCAGGACAGCCACGGCATGACCAACGCCAGCGTGGAGCTTGACCCGGACACGCTGACGCCAACATACAAGCTGAACATCGGCCTGCCGGAGAGGAGCTACGCGCTCACCATCGCCACGAAGCTGGGCATGCCGCAGGCCGTCATCGACGACGCCCGCTCCATGCTTTCGCCCGAATACCTGCAGACGGAGGGGCTGCTTAGCGAACTCCAGCTGGAGCGGCGGCAGGCCATCGAGAGAAGCAGGGAGGCGCAGGAAGAGCTGCGGGAGGCCAGGGAGCTGAGGCAGGAACTTGAGCAGAGGCTTGCCGGTCTGGAGCAGGAGAGAGAGATCATGGTTGCGGAGTCTCGCAGGGAGCTGGAGGCCAGGGTAGAGGAGGTGCGTCAACGACTGCGGGCCGTGGAGCGATCCCTGCCCGCGCCAAGACAGCCGCAGCCTGCGCCGGCCCTCCGCGAGCAGCGTCAGGAAGTCGCGCAGGTGAGGCGGGAGCTGCAGTCGCCCGCCTGGAGGGGAGACGCCGCCCGCGACCGCTGGCTTGGCACGTTGAGGCGCGGCGACCTGGTCAACGTGCGGGGAATCGGCCAGGCATTGGAGGTGCTGTCGGAGCGGGCGGAGGAAGACGGCGTGGATGTCGCGCTGGGGTCGATCAGGGTCAGAGTATCACTCGACGAGATCGAGGGGAGGGTTGAAGCCGCCGCTCGAGCGCCTGGTGCGGCCTCAGCCGTCAGCCCGCCCGCTGCACACGCCCCAGCGCAGCGCGACCTTGACCTGCGAGGCGTGCGCGTGGCCGACGCGCTGGAAAGGCTGGACGGCTTCCTGGACAAGGCCGTCCTTGCGGGTCTGTCAAGCGTGAGGCTGGTGCACGGAGTCGGCACCGGAGCGCTTCGCAGTGCTGTGCGGGAGCACCTCGCCCGGCACGTTCTCGTCGGGTCATTCGCCTCGGAGGAGGGAAACAGCAGCGACGGCGCGACCGTGGTTGAGCTGGCGTAGGGGCCAGTCCGCCGGAACGGTTTTGCATCCGCTGGAGCGCCATCCTCTACGGGAACTGCCAATGGAGCAACGAGACGTAGCCATAGGCCCAATACGCAGCCTTGCCGCCGCCTGGCACAATCCGACCCGCAGCGGCCGCACCTACTACCTCCCGCCCGGCGCCGCCCTCCCGCACGATGCGGCACTGGACGACTCGCTGGCGGCGGCGATTACAAACTCCGGCACGGGCGCAGTCATGTTCTGGAGCGCAGACGATGTTCACGCTGTGCTCCCGCCCTTCCCGGTCGAAGCGGCCGCTGAGTTCGACGGTTGGGACACCGGCCCGCTGATGACGCTGCTGGACAGGCATCGCACGGTCCTTGTCCTGCTGCTGCGGCTAAGCGGCTTCGCAGTCGGCGTCTTCGAGGGTGAGCGCCTTGTGCAGTCGAAGATCGGCAGCCGCTTCGTCAAGGCGCGACACAAGAAGGGCGGCAGCTCGTCCGGGCGCTTTGCGCGCAGGCGGGAGGGGCAGGCACGTGCGCTCATGGACAAGGCGGCTGAGACATTCCAGGCGCAGGCAGAAGTCTACGACGGCTCTTTTGACCACCTGCTGCTCGGCGGGGACAGGATGACGCTTCTGGCCTTCCGGAAGCGATGTACGTACCTGGAACGGCTGGAGAGCATTCGCCTGCCGCGCGTCCTGAACGTCGACGACCCCAAGCTGGAGACCCTGCGGACGCTTCCGCGCCTGATCTACACCAGCCGGGTCGTCAGTTCCAATCCCTGAGTCGGGAAGAACCGGTCACTGCTCGCGCAGGATGGGCCGGATGATCTCCTTCGCTGCCTCCATGTCGGAAACGATGCTGTCACGCGGCACGGAGTCGAGCACCCGCAGTGAGTTGAGGGTGTCTGTCACGTCGACGTTCAGTCCGGAGACTATCAGCGTCCTGGTGCGCGCCGCCATCGCAATTCTGATTAAGCCCCCGATGGCCACCGCGGCCGTGTCGTCCACGTACTGCGTGCGGGACATGTCGAAGACCACCACCTGATGGCCTCGTATGTCGGTGCGGAGAATCCGGCTGACCTCCCGGGCCGAGGCCACCGTGACCCGGTCGGGGAAGATGACCAGCCCGGTCCGAGCCTGGTACGGATCGATGCTTTCCTGCTGGTCGTCGTCACCAAGAATGACCGTGTCCAGCACTGGAGTCGAAATCATCGAGCCTACCTCCAGGGGTTCGATCCGCCGCGCCCCGGTCAGTGCGGCAACGACTAGCCCCACGATTATCGCAAGGTTGATGTCCACGAAAAGCACCAGCAGTATGGTCAGGACCATGACGAAGGAGAACCTTGGCGGTATCCGGTGAATGCCCTTTATGAAACGCCAGTCGATGATGTTCCATCCATTGACGATGAGTATGCCGGCCAGCACTGCGAACGGTATGCGCTCCGCAACGGGGGCAAGGACCAGGATTACGAGCAGGAACAGGACGGCCACTGTGACGCCTGCGACCGGAGACCGTCCGCCGCTGAAGGCGTTGGCGAAGCTGCCGGGGGCAACTCCACCCGGAGAGCCGCCTATCAGTCCGGCGGCCATGTTCCCGAGACCCTGTGCGATGACTTCGCGGTTGGGCCGGTGCAGTGACCCGGTGATCGCATCCAGCTGAAGTGATACCAGCAGCGTGGATACCGAGCTCAGCAGCGCCATGGCAAAGGCGGGCTGCATGACTCGGATGACGAAGTCCAGGGATATATCCGGCAGCTGCGGGGTCGGCAACCCCGTGGGGATCTCTTCGATAGTCGGGGCGTTCCTCAGCAGCGACACCCCGACGATTGTTCCGACGACCAGCACCACGAAGGGAGACGGGGCGATACGCAGGAGACGACCTCGCCACAGCACTCCGAGTACCACGCAGAATGTGGTCAGTGCCAGGGCCTCGACGTGCACGTCTGCAATGGCTGACGGGATGGCCCCTATGCTGTCGGCTGCGGTGCCCGCCGGGGAGGCGCCCAGCCCCAGGAGCACCTGCTTCAGGATCATCAGGAACCCGAACGCCGTGAAGAATCCGGCTGTCAGGGCAAAGGGTACGTATGCCACGTACCGTCCCAGGCCCAGCAGGCCGAATCCGATCTGAATAAGCCCAGCGAGAATCGCTACGGATATGGCCTCCTCTATGCTGGTGGCGTACTCCGCAACCACGACGGCCATCGTGAGCGTGACCAGTATGTTGGGGCCGGAGGTCATTCCCCGGGTACCCCCGAAGACACCGGCGAACAGGCTGACGGCAAGCGCCCCGTAGAGTCCGGCAACCGGGCCAAGGCCGGATATCAAGCCGTAGCCCATCGCAGTCGGCAGCGATATGCTGCCCGCAGTGATGCCGCCCAGCACGTCGCCGCGGAGGTTGGCCAGGCCGTAGTTGAACTGCCGGGGAAGTGCAGCGTCGATTCGGCGTTTGATGTTCATGCGGATGCGGAGTGCCGGACCGTGAGTCGATGTCGACTTCCGGCCGTTGAAACGCTCTCAGGTCGGGGAGCGGGAACAGCTTATCAGCTAATCGCAATCAGCGAAAGCGCGCCGGCTCTCCGGAAGGTGCGCCGCTCGGAGCTCGTCGTCGGCCGAGTTCCTGCGCAACGGACGGCGTAGTATACTCTGCTTGACTCCGCGGGTATCGCGGCTCGCCGGACTGAAACGGCCGGTCTTGTTTGACATGCTTGCTGCCACATCCAAAATATGGTGGAGTCCGTTCAGGGAAGTGGGCGACGCGGTTGTCCTGCACGTCGACCTGACTACCGACGCGGACAGAGAGGCGCAAGCTCTTGCGTGGCTCAGCGACGAGGAGCGAGAACGCTGCAGTCGCTTCCTCTACGATGGCCCCCGTCGTCGCTTCGCGCTTTGCCGTGCGGCTCTGCGCGCCGTTTTGTGCGACAGGCTGGGCTGCAGTAACAGGGAGCTCGCGATCGGCGAGCAAGAGTTCGGCAAGCCCTACGCCGCCCTGGGCGGAGAGATGGCGACTATCAGCTTCAACGTGAGCCACAGCGGAGACCACGGCCTGATCGCGTACGCGCCGGACGGGTGGCTTGGCGTGGACATAGAGGAACGCTCTGCCCGCCGCAGCCTGCGCGAGTTGATTGAAACGACGCTCACCCCTGTCGAGCGCGAGGAACTGGGATCAGGCAGCGACCAACAAAGGCTACACAGTTTCCTGAAACTCTGGACCATCAAGGAGGCGTTCATCAAGGCAATCGGCTTGGGAGTTTCCATCAGCATGTCCGAACTGGAGGTGCCGGCTGCCATGCGTCACGGTACTACGGGAGGCGTATTTGACTTGCCTCAGACGCCGGGCGTGAGCTGGCGCCTGGAAGACCTGGGCACAGAGCGATTTGCGGCGGCCGTGGCGCACGAAGTCGGCTCCAAATAGGGTCTGACACACTGGCCTTTGGTGCATCGAAAGTCGTATCATCTCAGACGACCTTCATTGAGGTAGCGCGGGGAAAATGTCGAAAGCAGAGAAGCTGTGGGAAGTGCCTGAGCCGCTCTCTACGCACGATGTCCGGCTGGACGACGAGGCCGTCGTCACGCTCAGACGGCACGGTAACCCGGAGGGCCCACGGCTGGTGATGAGCCACGGCAACGGGCTCGCGATAGACCTATACTACCCTTTCTGGTCGCTACTGTCAGACGACTTTGACCTGGTTCTCTACGACATGAGGAATCACGGATGGAACGACGTGGGCTCGATCAGAAACCACAACGTTCCCACTCTGGTCAGCGACCATGACCGCATAGTAGGAGAGATCGATCGGCACTTCGGCGTCAAGCCCAGGATTGGAGTGTTTCACTCCGTATCCGGCCTGATATCGCTTCTCTCGCCGGACCTGGGCAGCGGGTACTCGGCTCTCTTCCTTCTGGACCCGCCGATTTACAGGGCCGGAGACAGCCATAGCCATGAGATGTTCGAGGCTGCGCTCTACCGCGCCGCTGCCATGACCAGGCGCAGGACCTACGAGTTCAAGTCACGGGCAGAATACGCGGACTTCCTTCCACACTTGTCTGCCTTCCAGCGCGTCCTGCCCGGCGTTTGCGAGCTATTTGCCGAGACGACCCTTCGCGAGGATGCAAGCGGTAAGGGATACGAGCTGAGATGCCCGCGCGAGTACGAAGCGAAGATCATGGACTACGCGAGAGTATTTGCCGTGGCCGTGGATTTCGAGTCGTTCAAGTGCCCGGTCAAGGTCCTTGGCGCTGATCCCACGCTGCCCCATTCGTTTCTGCCTGCAATGGATCTCAGCGGCATGTACGGCGTGGACTACGACTTTCTGCCGGACGCGACCCACCTTCTGCACCTGGAGCGACCCAGGGAATGCGTCGACGAAATCCGCGAGTTCATCCAGCGCGTAACCGGCAATTGACTCAAGGCCGCTTCCGGCCGTCACGCAAACGCTTCACTTCCCGCTCTCGCTGTGTTCCTGGTCAAGTTTGGGCCGTCCTGTGCTATAATGTCGAGCAGAAAAGGCGGTGTCAGTCACGATGCCGCTGCCCAAATCCGCAGCCGCGAATGGCGACGCCGATGCGAATGGCGCGGATCGTTTTGAAAGCGATAGAGCGCACTCCGGAACCCATACGGGAACGACGCTATGACCGGAAACATCGGAGCGTATGTAACAGAGCCCATCGCCGTGGTGGGCATGGCGTGCCGCTTCCCGGGTTCGGACGGGCTTGAGGCTTTCTGGAAGCTGCTGGAGGAGGGCCGGAGCGCCGTAACGGAAGGCGACCCGGGCTCCGGCGAGGGCCGGATCGGGCAGATATTCGCCGACTTCCAGCCTCAGAACAGCGCAAGCCGGTTCGGCGCATTCATCGAGGACATTGACCGCTTCGACCCGACATTCTTCCGTATCTCACCGCTGGAGGCGCAGTTCCTAGACCCGCAGCAGCGCCTCATGCTCGAGGTCAGCTGGAAGGCCCTGGAGGACGCGGGCATAGACCCGGAAGGTCTGCGGGGCAGCCGGACGGGCGTATTCGGCGGCATCACCCACAGCGACTACAGAGAGATAATCGGGGGAATCGGGAATCGTGGCGGAGCCGCTTCCAGCCTGTATGCCGCCACGGGCACCTCCCAGAACACGGCCATAGGGCGAGTGGCATACGTGCTGGGCCTGCAGGGGCCGGCAATATCGATTGACACGGCCTGCTCATCGTCTCTGGTCGCGGTACACCAGGCTGCCACTGCGCTGCGTCAGGAAGAGGCTGACATTGCGCTCGCGGGTGGAGTGACAGCAATGCTCTCCGGTAACGTCATGGAGGCGCGCGCGGGCGCCGGAATGCTGTCGCCGGACGGGAGCTGCAAGACCTTTGACGAGGCGGCCAACGGATACGTCCGCGGCGAGGGCTGCGGCATCCTGGTACTCAAGCGGCTCAGGGACGCGGTTGCGGACGGCGACCGGATTTGGGGCATAATCCGCGGCTCTGCGATTAACCAGGACGGGGCCAGTGCGGGACTGACGGTGCCGAACGGGGAGGCCCAGGAGGACGTCATACGGGAGGCGCTGCGACGCGCTGGACTGTCGGTGTCCCAGATCGACTACGTAGAGACTCACGGCACGGGAACGCCGGTCGGCGACCCGCTTGAGCTTCAGGCGGTTGCTTCCGTATTCGGAACGGAACGGAAGGCCGACAACCCGCTCTACATCGGGTCCGTGAAGACCAACTTCGGGCACCTGGAATCGGCCGCAGGCGCCGCGTCGCTCATCAAAGTCTTCCTGGCGATGCACCAGGGAGTGATACCCAAGCATCTCAACTTCAACAACCCGTCACCGGCCATCGACTGGGAGAACCTGCCGATACGAGTGCCGGTATCGTCCACGGCGTGGCCCGCGGCTGGCGGCCGCCCGCGCGTTGCGGGAATCAGCGGCTACGGGTGGTCCGGCACCAACGCGCACCTCATCGTGGAGAGCTATGGCGCGCCCCTGGAAGTCTCCACTGAACCCCAACGTCTCCGTCTCCCTACCGGGTCACCGAGACCGGTGGCCGCTGCTGTACAGGTCGAGACTGACGCTCCCGCGCTCGCAGGAGAGACCAGGGCTCGACCGGCCAGGCTGTTGCCCCTGTCCGGCAAGACGGAGCAGGCATTGAGAGACTTGGCTGTCCACTACAGGGCATGGCTTGAAGAGCGTGGGGCGGAGCTGGAAGCGGCGGGTGCAGCAGGAGAGTCCCCTCTATCCGACATGGCCTGGACGGCGGGAAGCGGCCGGAGCCACTTTGGCCACCGGGCGGCCGTGGTGTTCAGGGACGCGGAGTCGCTGCGAGAGGGCCTTGAGGCCGTAGCGCAGGGCGGACGTGGTGCGGAACCGAGAAGGGTGTCCAGGGTCGCATTCGTGTACACGGGCCAGGGTAGCCAGTGGGATGGTATGGGCAGAACGCTCTATGAGACCGAACCGGTGTTCCGGGCCGTCCTCGACAGGTGCGAACGCGTAGTCATTGAGGAGCGCGGCAGGTCGCTGCTGGACGTGATGTTCGGCAGCGAGAACGCGGCGGGCGACCTGAGCGATACCTACTGGACGCAGCCCGCGATCTACTCCCTTGAGTGCGCGCTCACGGCCCTTTGGGGGAGCGAGGGCGTCAGGCCGGACGTGGTGATAGGGCACAGCCTTGGCGAGCTGGCCGCGGCGCAGGCGGCAGGGGTATTCGGGCTGGAGGACGGCCTGCGATTCGTCATGAAGCGCGGCGAGGCCCTAGGGTCGGTGCCGGAGCTGGGCGCCATGGCGGCGGTGTTCGCCACCCAGAAGCGAGTGCAGGAAGCAATTGATGAATTCAACACCACTTCGGACTGCGCCGAGCTGAACATCTCCGTCGACAACGGCGTTCACCAGGTGATCAGCGGGCCCACGGCGGCGGTCCAGGCCATAGGAGAACGCTTCGAGTCGGAAGAAGTTAGGGTCAGGCCGCTGAACACGAGCCAGGCGTTCCACAGCGTTCTGGTTGAGCCCGCACTCGAGCCGCTGGGCAAGGCGTACGATAGTGTAGCAGTCGGGCTGCCGGAGGTTGCTCTCGTCAGCAACGTGACCGGCACAGTCCTGGAACAGGGGGAGACGCTGGATGCCGAATACTGGCGAAACCATGCGCGCAATACCGTGCAGTTTCGCAGGGGAATCGGGGCGCTGGCGGAGCTGGGCGTGGACCTCGCGATCGAGGTGGGGCCGGGCGCAATTCTCGGCCCGCTCGTGTCGCTGGTGTGGCCAGGTCCCGTGGACTTGCCAGAGCCGCCAAAGACCCCGGACGTGCTCCAGAGCATGACGCGCCCGCGCAGTGGAGAGAATCCCGCCGTCTCCGAAGACGCATTCCTGAGGTCGGTTGCAGGCGCGTACGAGGCGGGCCTCACCATCTGCTTTGACGGGCTCTTTGCCACCGAGGAGCGTCGCAAGATAGAGCTTCCGGGCTATCCGTTCCAGCGCGAGCGCTACTGGGTGGAAGAGAAGCAGCGCAGACGCACGGTCGACGGCCATCCCTTGCTTGGCGTCAGGCACGAGTCGCCTCGAGGCGAGGTAACCTTCGAATCCGAGATGTCCCCGTCGGATCCGGCTTGGCTCACTGACCACCGCGTCTACGAGCGCGTGGTTATGCCCGGCGCGATTTACGGCGCCGTGGCGGCGGCCGTTGCACTGCGAGAGGGGTCGGCCTCGGTCGAGGTGGAAGACCTGCAGCTGCAGACCGCGATGGTGTTCGCTCAGGATGGCGCGGACGGAGATGAGTCGCGTGCCGGACGGCGCGTTCAGGCCGTGCTCAACAGCGCTGAGACAGGTAAATCGCGCAAGCTGGAGGTGTTCAGCAGGGGCGCGGGTGATGACGGCTGGACGCTTCACTCGGAAGCAATGCTGTCCTTCGGAACGAGGGCGCGAGGCGCCGCGGGTCAAGTCGACCGGGACTCCCTCAAAGCTGCCCTGACGCCGCAGGACGTGCCCGGCTTCTACCGGGCGAGGGCGGAGTCCAACATCAACCTGGGACGGTCGTTCCGGACGCTCCAGGCGCTGTGGGCCGGCGGAGGTGAGGCCGTCGGCGAGATTGCGCTGCCGGATGGTATCGAGACCGGGGGCATAGACGTGCATCCGCTTCTGCTCGACGGCTGCTTCCAGGTCATGTCGGCGGCGCGGCACTCCACAGGCTCCGAGGACGGCGAAGCCTACCTGCCGTTCGCGTGGGAGCGGATGTGGCTGGCGGCCGCGCTGCCCGATCGACTTGTGTGCCGAGCACGCTTCAGAGACGAGGCGCGGGACAGCGGCGGCAGTCCGTCCGAGACCAGGGAGGTGCTGGTAGGTGACCTGACCATCTACGGCGCGGACGGCGCCGAGGTTGGCGGAATCACCGGATACGCCGTGAAGCGCGCCACGCGCGCGGCGCTGCTTTCGTCGTCCGAGGGGATTCAGGACCTCCTGTATGAGATTGTGTGGAGAGACTCCCTGCTGGAAGAGGGAATGCAGTCCGCGGACTTCCTGACAGGCCCCGCAAGCATTGCGGCGGATGCTGCTCTGTTCGCTCGTTACCTGTCGGACGAGGGCGTGGAGCCGGATGAGCGCGCCGGTCTTCTGAACGACCTGGAGCGGCTTTCCTGGAGATATGCACTCGCGGCACTGGAGCGGCTGGGCTGGACGCGCAGCGCAGGTGAAGTGGTGGAGCCGGAGGCCCTGCGGAACAAGCTGAACGTTCTGGATGAGCACCGGCGCCTGTTCCGCAGGCTGTTCGAGCTGCTTGCGAGGGCCGGCGTAGTGGAGGAGAGCGGCGAAGGGTTCATCGTGAGGGTCGGGGCGGACGGCGCACTGCCCGACGTCCTTCCGCCGGATGCCGTCGAGTTCGCGGAGTGGATGAGCACGCGCTACTCGATGCATGGCTCTAACGAGGTCGGGCTCTTCAGGCGAAGCGCAAACGCCCTCGCGGATGCGCTGACGGGCAGGGCCGACCCACTGACACTGCTGTTCAGCAGCGGTGAGCCAACCGCAGCCGACCTCTACATGAAGGCGCCTGTCGCACGCGCCGCCAATCGCATGCTTGGCGACGCGATCAGGGCACTGCTCGCCGGGCTGCCCGCAGGCCGCAAGCTCAGGATACTGGAGATTGGAGCCGGCACGGGCTCGGCGACCGCGTCCGTCCTTCCGGAGCTTCCCGCCGGCCGATTCGAGTACGTGTACACCGACATATCGGCGGGCTTCTTCTCGGAGGCTGAGGCGCGCTTCGGAGGCAGCGAAAACGAAATCGAGTACCGGGTTCTCGACGTCGAGAAGAGCCCGGCGGAGCAGGGCTACGCAGCTCACAGCTTCGATCTTCTCATCGCTTCTAACGTGCTTCACGCCACGCGTTACCTTAGTGAGACGCTTGGGCACTGCCTGGAGCTTCTCGCGCCGTCGGGCCAGCTGGTAATGCTGGAGAACCTCCGCGGCCAGGGATGGCTTGACCTCACGTTCGGGCAGCTCGACGGCTGGTGGCGGTTCGCGGACGACTACCGCCCTCACCACGCCCTCGCGAGTCCCGCCGTGTGGCGACAGGCGCTCACCGACGCGGGCTTCGGCGAGATTGGGGTACTGGGCACTGACGAGACCGACCCAACGAGCCAGCCCGACCGCGGCGTGATACTGGCAAGCGGGCCTGCCAAGATAGAGGAACCGGCCGGCGTCTGGGTCATGGTGGGTGACACGACGGGAGTGGCCGAGGAGCTGGCCAGAGAGCTGGCTGGTCGCAACCAGACCGTGATTCTCGCGAGTCCTGCCGGGAGTGCGGCCGGTAGGTCGGACGGAGAGACAGAGAAGATAGTAAGGGAGACCGTCGAATTCGATGAGCGCGACTCCTGGCGCTCCGTGCTGCAAGACCTTCCTCAGGGTGCGCCGCTGAAGGGAATCGTGCACTTGGTGGGTCTGAACGGCCACGGAGAGACGGCAACCACCACAGAGCTTGGCGAGGACGCCAGGGAGATCGGCGGCAGCGCGCTCGCGCTCATGCAGGGCGTCTCGGACGCCGACGTGACGCCCGAAACGGGTGTGTGGTTCGTCACACGCGGCGGACAGGTCCTGGAGCGAGAACGGAAAGGGCAGATTGCCGGAGCCATGATCTGGGGCTTTGGCAGAGTGGTCTCGCGTGAGGCGCCGCATCTGCAGCCCAGGATGATCGACCTTGACCCTGACAGGGACGTGCCTCCATCCGTCCTGGCAAACGAGCTGATGTACCCCGACACGGAGAACCACGTCGCCTACCGGTTGGGCGGACGCCGTGTTGCGCGCCTGGTGCGGTCGGACACAGAGACGGGACGCCTGGCACTGCCCGATGACACACCCTGGCTCCTTGGCCAGGACGAGGGTGGCTCGCTCGATGGGCTGCACGTGCTTGACCTGCCGGAACG
The DNA here is from genome assembly GCA_028877205.1 of Chloroflexota bacterium. Classification (GTDB taxonomy): domain Bacteria; phylum Chloroflexota; class Dehalococcoidia; order Lucifugimonadales; family UBA2985; genus JAPPHY01. The sequence goes on from JAPPHY010000013.1 coordinate 28,224, forward strand.
CACCGTGGGCCCAAGGGAGGTCCGAATAGCTCCCGAGGCGGCCGGACTGAACTTCTCGGACGTGCTGCTGGCGCTTGGGCTCATGCCGGAAGGACTGCTCGGCGACGAGCTGTGCGGCCGCGTGCTCGAAGTCGGATCGGATGTAGCTGGTGTGGCCGTCGGAGACCGCGTGGTCGCGCTCGGCTTCGGGACCTTCGCTTCAGAGATGGTTGTCACGGAGGAGATGGTGGTCCCGGCCCCGAAGGGTATTCCCGCGACTGCGCTCGCATCGATGCCGACGGTGTTCGTAACGGCCACTCTTTCGTATGAGATGGCCAACCTGAAGGCGGGCGATCGCGTGCTCATCCACGCAGGATCGGGAGGCGTGGGACTGGCCGCCATTCAGATGGCAAGAGCCGCGGGCGCGGAGGTGCTGGCGACCGCCAGCGCGCCCAAGCAGGCGTTCCTGCGCTCAATCGGCATCGAGCACGTCTTCGACAGCCGTCAGACCAGTTTCGCTCAGGACGTCCTCGAAGCCACCGGTGGCGAGGGCGTCGACGTTGTGCTGAACAGCCTCACGAGCGAGGGCTTCATCGAGGCGAGCCTGTCCTGCCTGGCCAGAGGCGGGCGCTTCATCGAGCTGGGCAGGCGCGACATATTCAGCAGGGAGGAGATGGCCGCGGCGCGCCCGGACGTGGACTATCACGTCCTTCAAGTCGACGTTCTGAAGAAGAACGACCCTGGGCGGCCCGGCCGGGCGCTCGCGTCTGTGATGAAGCGCGTGGAGGCGGGCGAGCTTGAGCCTATCCTCCACAGCCGTTGGTCTATGAGCGATGCGAGCGCAGCGTTTCGGTACATGCAGTCCGCGCGGCACATCGGCAAGATTGTCATGGCCAAGTCGCCGCTTCAGACGGGGCGTCTGCGCGAGAACGGCACCTATCTCATAACGGGCGGCCTCGGCGGCATTGGCTGCGAGCTGGCCGGCAGGCTGGCCGATCTCGGCGCGGGCGCAGAGACCCCGATCCGGAGGCCGTCGAAGCCATAGCAGCCCTGCGGGAGCGCGGCGTGAGGGTGGAGGTGGAGCTGGCCGACGTGACAGACTCCGCGGCCGTGGACGCCATGCTGGAGCGCATGGACGCGTCGTTGCCGCCGCTGGCGGGCGTCATACACTGCGTGGGCGTGCTGTCGGATGCCGCGCTGACCAATCAGACGTGGGAAGGCTTCCAGCGGGTGCTGTGGCCCAAGATGATCGGCGCGTGGCACCTCCACAGAGCGACAATGGACAGAGGCCTGGACATGTTCGTCCTGTTCTCCAGCGCAGCCGGCATCGTGGGGAATCCCGGCCAGGCCAACCACGCGGCGGCCAACGCATTCCTTGACCAGCTTGCGGCGCATCGCCGCGCGCTGGGGCTGCCGGGGCAGGCGATCGCATGGGGCGCGTGGTCGGACATCGGTGAGGCGGCGGAGCAGCGCGGGCGCATCGAGGAGCGGCTGGGCGCGGGTGGCACCGGCTGGTTCACGCCGCAGCAGGGCTTCCTGGCCTTCGAGAGACTGGTGCTAGAGGACGTGACAACCTGCATGGTGGCTGCCGTGGACTGGGAGAGGTACGCTGAGGGGCTGGCAGAGCACCCGCCGTTCATGGAAGAGCTGCTGTCCGAGTCCCAGGGCGAACCAGCCGAGGCCGGCGAATCGGCGGACGATCTGCTGTCCCAGCTGGGTATGTCCCAGCAGGTCGATTCGCGGGGCGTGCTGGCGGCGTTCCTGCAGCGGGAGCTACAGGCCGTAATGCGGCTGCCAACGACGCCGTCGCCCACCGTCGGGTTCTTCGACCTGGGGATGGACTCGCTGATGGCCGTGGAGTTCAGGAACCGGCTCAACCGGGCCTTCGCGGGCGAGTACGTAGTCTCCAACACCGCCGTCTTCGACCACCCTGACATCACGGCTTTATCGCTGCACCTGTGGTTGTATTTCGGTCATCTCGGCGGAGGGTGCTGGCCGGCGCCGGCTCCGGCCCAGGCTGCGACTGCAGCCACGTCGGCGGCAGCCGACGTCGCGAGCGACGGCATAGCGATCGTGGGGATGGCGTGCCGCCTGCCGCAGGCCGGGAACCTGTCCGAGTTCTGGGACATGCTGGTGTCGGGCGTCGACGCCGTCACGGACGGCCGCCCCAACTCCGAAGCGCTCAATGCGCCACGGATGCGCGGCGCGTTCATCGACGACGTGGAGTGGTTCGACTCACGCTTCTTCCGCATCGCGCCCGTTGAGGCGCGCACCATGGACCCGCAGCAGCGCCTGATGCTGGAGACGGCCTGGGAGGCGCTTGAGGACGCGTGCATGGACCCGGAGAGCCTGCGGGGCAGCCGGACGGGGATATTCGCCGGCGTTTCGGGAAGCGAGTACAGGGACCTGATGGAGGTTAGCGGCAAGGGGGGCAGCTACCTCGGCACGACCCCAAGCGTGACCGTCGGGCGGGTGGCTTTCGCGCTTGGCCTGGAGGGGCCTGCGGTGCCCGTGGACATGGCGTGCGCATCGTCGCTGGCGGCGATACACCAGGCGGTTGGCAGCCTGAGGCGGGGCGAGGTCAACCTGGCGCTCGCCGGGGGCGTCCACCTGGTCCTGTCGGAGGGGGTAACGGGGTTCATGAACGAGGTGGGGATGCTCTCTCATTCGGGGCTGAGCAGGCCGTTCGATGCCTCTGCGGACGGATACGTGCGCGGCGAGGGCTGCGGCGTCATCGTGCTGAAGCGGCTGAGCGATGCTGAGCGGGACGGCGACCGCATCTGGGGCGTCATCAGGGGCTCTGCGATCAACCAGAACGGGGCGAGCGCGGCCCTGACTGTGCCGAACGGCTCCGCTCAGGAGCGCGTGATGGAGGACGCCCTGGCCGAGGCCAACCTCGCGGGGGCGGACGTGGACTACCTGGAGGCGCATGCGGTCGGGTCGCAGCTGGGCGACGCCATCGAGATGCGGGCCGTCGGCGCTGTGTACGGACGGGGTCGTGAGCCGGATAGCCCGCTGATCGTCGGCACGGTCAAGTCCAACATCGGGCACCTGGAGGCGGCGGCGGGAGTGGCCGGGCTGCTGAAGGCCGTTCTTGCGATGCGCCGGGGCACGATTCCCAGGCACCTGCACTTCGAGAACCCGAACCCGGAGATAGGCTGGGACCGGCTGGCCGTACGCGTGCCGGTTGAGCCCACGGACTGGCCTGTGAGCGACGCGAGGCCGCCTCGCGCGGCCGTGAGCGCGTTCGGGATCTCCGGCGCGAATGCGCACGTGGTGCTGGAGGGGTACGGCGGCCGCGATGAAGGCGCTGCACGCGACCCGACCGGCCCGCTGGTGGCGGTGACCGATTCGGGCGAGGCCGGCGCGCCGGAACGCGAGACGCGGCTGCTGCCCCTGTCCGGCAGGTCGGCGGGGGCGCTGCGTGACCTGGCCCTGCGCTACCTGTCCTGGCTCGATGAGCGGGCGGCGGCGGCATCCGACTTGGAGGCGGCGGACACGCTGGCGGACATGGCGTGGACGGCGGCGGTGGGGCGCAGCCACTTCCCGCACCGCCGCGCCGTGCTGTTCCGCGACCTCCAGTCGCTGAGGGAGGGGCTGTCGGCCATTGCGGAGGCGGAGGTCGACGAGGACGCTGCTGCACCTGAGCCGCCGGCGGGCGACGGAGCGGCGGCACAGCCGGTCGAGTTCGCCGAGGTCGCAGCACGGGCGTATGAGGCGGGGCTTGCGATCGAGTTTGAGGGGCTGTTCAGGGGTGAGCTTCGTCGCCGAATCTCGATACCAACGTATCCGTTCCAGCGGAGGAGGCACTGGATATGATTCCGGCGCTAACTGAGACTGCCGGGGCGTATACAAGACGGCCTTACCTGATATAATGGCAGCCAATACATGAACAGGAGGATGCAGTCATGGCATCGACGGAGGAGCGACTGAGAAAGCTGGTAAGCGAGAACCTTGAGGTGGACGGGAAGCCGCTGAGCGCGGACCTGGACTTCAACGCGAAGCTGATGGAAGCGGGCGTCACCTCCATGGAGATGGTGGCGTTTGCCCGGGTGATCCAGGAGGAGTTCCAGATCAAGTTTGAGCCTGAGCAGTGCACGGAGCTCCAGACGCTGTCGCAGCTGGTGGAGTTTCTGGACGCGAAGTCCGGCTAGGGCTTGCCTCGCCGGGGCACAATCCGGCGATGGAAGTTGAGTCTCCTTGGGAGCAGGCGAGGTGAGATGTCGCCTGCTCCTTGGTTTGGGGGGGGTGACTCCGCTCATGTCCTTCGACAGGCTCAGGATGAGCGGAGTGTGTGGGCCGTTCAGGCCCTTCGACTAGCTCAGGGTGAGCGGAGTGGTATAGGCCCGCTCATGGTGAGCCCAGTCGAACCAGGTGAGCGGGCGCGACAATAGGCGTCAGGACTTAGAATGGCCTTCTACGTATACATACTCAGATGCTCGGACGGTTCCTACTACACGGGCCACTCGGATGACCTGGAAGACAGGGTCGGCAAGCACAAGGGAGGCCTGTATTCCGGTTACACGTCCGTACGGCTGCCCGTTGAGTTGGTGTTCTCGCACCAGTTTCCAACCAGGGATGAGGCATTTCGCGCGGAACAACAGGTGAAGGGGTGGTCCAGGGCCAAGAAGGAGGCTCTGATCAGGCATGACTGGGACAGGATACGCGAGCTGGCCAGAGGCAGGGACTCCCTCCGCTCAGGCCCTTCGACAAGCTCAGGGTGAGCGGAGTGGTATAGGCCGGCTCAGGCCCTTCCCTTCGGCAGGCTCAGGGCAGGCTAGGCTCGGGCCCTTCGACAAGCTCAGGATGAGCGGAGTGTGTCCGGTTGGGGTCTTTCCGTTAAAGGAACAGTTGTGTAAACTTTCTGCCTGCAGGAGTGGATGTCGTGCCGAAATCGAAAAACTTATTACAAGGGTGTATTGACAGCCCATGCGACTAGTGATAAAGTCTGCCACGATGCGTAACTTACGGGCTGAAAAGCTCGTCGCGAATACTGTGTCTAAGCGAGGCATTGCATGAACAGTCGATCTCTATCCACAGCGCTACCACGGACTATCCTGTTTGCCGGGATAATGCTAGCGGTTGGACTGCTGGCGTTTGTCCTGTACGGCTACGGCAGTACATTTGCGCAGGACAGCGGCGTCATAGAGCACGCCGAGAACGACAAGGGTCCGGTTGCGACGTTCACGGCCGAGGACCCGGAGGGTGTCACGCCCGTCACGTGGTCCATTGCGGCGGACGGCGCCACTCTGCCCGATGGCTTCACTGAGGCCACCGACAACGCCGACGAGAACCACTTCGACATAAGCAAGGACGGTGTCCTCACCTTCGACATTGGGGGCGACGGCTCGCCTGACGCCAGTGTGGCCCCCGACTTCGAGGCGCCCAGGGCAGCTGCGTTTGATTCAGCCAACAACAACAACACCTATAGGGTGGTGGTGGCGGCCTCCGACGCTGCCACGGGCGGAAATGTGGGCTACCATAAGGTTACCGTGAAGGTTACCGATGAAGCGGAGGCGGGAGAGATAACAGTGACTCTCTCCGGCTCTGCGTCGGCGGCGACTGCGATGCA
>JAPPHY010000013.1:33874-45550 GCA_028877205.1 Chloroflexota bacterium
CAATATCAAGCCCTGAGAATGCTACTGCGCTGTACGCAGATGGCAGGGACGGAGAAGGCGAACTAACGACCGTTGCCGCCGTCACCTACAAGGCGACAGACCCGGAGGAACTCAACGTCACCTATAGGCTGATGGGGCCCGACGGTGCCAGGTTCCAGCTCAAGGACGCCGCCGATGTAACCCACGGTGAAGTGCTCTCCTTCAGGGCGAAGCCCGACTACGAGAATCCGGGCGACGCGAACAGGGACAACGTGTACGAGGTGACCATCCGTGCCTCCGACGGCACGCTGAACGAAGACCGCATGGTGAAGGTCACGGTAACCGCCGTGGACGACGCACCCGTGATCACGGGTGGAAGCACCTTCAACTTCGCCGAGAACGGCAAGGGCTCGGTGGCGACTTTCACGGCAAGGGACCCGGAGGGCGTCACGCCCATCATCTGGTCCGTGCCGACTGACCTGGATGCCTCCGCCATTGACGCTATCGAAGACGCAGACGACGCTGACAACAACCACTTCGACATCAGCAAGGACGGTGTCCTCACCTTCGACATTGGGGGTGATGACGACACCGGGGACGCCAGTGTGGCCCCCGACTTCGAGGCGCCCAGGGGAACTGGGGCGGCTGATGCCAACAACACAAACACCTACAAGGTGGTGGTGGTGGCCTCCGACGCTGAGACTGGCGGGGTTATGGGTTACCATAAGGTAACGGTCAAGGTCACCAACGTAGCGGAGACGGGAGAGATAACAGTGACTCTCTCCGGCTCTGCGTCGGCGGCGACTGCGATGCAGTTCCGGTTCGGCACGGTCCTGACTGCCGTGGTGGAGGATGGGGACGTGAGTGGGACAACTAAGACCGTGTCATCCCCCATTTTGCGGTGGTACAGAGGGGGCACCGAAATCAACGGCGAGACCTCCCTCGAATACACCACGACCCCCGAAGATGTGGGCAGGCGCATCCGTTTGGTGGCAACCTATTATGTTGGAAGCAACACAAACCAGGAGACGGCCTCTTGGACTTCCGACTACCCGGTCTTGGCGACTCGGGTCGGGGCCAACAAGCTTAAGTTCGATCCGGGCACGCTGGAAAGGACAGTGGCCGAGGGTGATAAGGACGCGAACGTCGGCGCTCCGGTGAGGGCGACGGGCAACCACGGAGTGGTGACCTACTCGTTGCCAGCTCTAAGTGACAACGCCAACTTCGACATTGACAAGAAGACCGGTCAGATAACAACCGATGGGGCCCTGAACTACGAGGGGGCTGAGCTTGCTGGAGCCAATTGCACGGTTCAGAACAGATGCGTTGTCAGGGTCAGGGCCACGGACGCCACGTCCGCCACGGCTGAGACAGCCTCAACAGGTATATTTGCCGACGCGATCGTGAACATCAGGATCACGGACGTGAACGAGGAGCCGGAGTTCGTTACCGATACGACCGGAACCCCAGCAGCAGCGTCACCAATGGCAATATCAAGCCCTGAGAATGCTACTGCGCTGTACGCAGATGGCAGGGACGGAGATGGCGAACTAACGACCGAAGTTGCCGTCACCTACGCTGCGGAGGATCCGGAGGGCATCAGTGTCAACCTGACGCTGATGGGGCCGGACGGAGGCAAGTTCCAGCTTAGCGGTGCCGGGGTGCTCTCCTTCAGGGCGAAGCCCGACTACGAGAATCCGGGCGACGCGAACAGGAACAACGTGTACGAGGTAACCGTGCGGGCCTCGGATGGCACGCTGAACACCGACCGCAAGGTCAAGGTCACCGTCACCAACTTGGACGAACCCCCGGTGATCATGATCGAGCCTGCAAGCGGCCTGAGGATATCGGGCGACAGCAGGGTAAATGTGGCAGAGGGGACGACCGCAGTGGACACCTACACGGCCTCCGACCCGGACTCGGCCTCGGTCAGGTGGACGCTGAGTGGCGCAGACTCAGGAAGCTTCACCATCAACAGCACCGGTGCGCTGAGCTTCAGGAGTGCGCCGGACTACGAGACGCCCGGGTCGGCCGCCGGCACCAACACCTACTCGGTGACGGTGATGGGCACCGACAGCCAGAGCAACAGCGACGACATAGCCGTGACGGTAACGGTCACGGACGTGGATGAGACGGTGACGCCGCCGCCGGCGACCATAGTGGACCGGTTCGACCCGAACCGCGACGGCATCGTCGAGATGGAGGACATGAGGCTGGCAGTAGGCGACTACTTCGGAGCTTCGCCTACGATCACCGAGGCGGACATGCGGACGCTGGTCGGCCACTACTTCTCCCAGTAGCAAGAAAAGGTGAAGTGAGGCCAGAGGCGGGGCAGAACTAGCGTCTGCCCCGCCGTGGCTAGAAACACAATCCAACAGAGCAAAGGACCACCATGAAGAGATCGTTGAAATTAGCTGTGGTGACCGGGCTTGTAGCCGCTCTGGGACTACTGGGGCTGATGCAGGTGGCGGCGCAGCAGTCCGGACCCACAGTGACGAGAGAAATCAGCCCCGCGTCGGTGCCGGCGACCGGAGGCGAGGTCACAGTGACCATCACAATCGCCGGCAGCTACCAGGGCATTGGCTCTGTGACGGAGACGATTCCGGCAGGATTCTCCTACGTATCCGGATCTGGAAGCATAACGCCGACAGAGAGCGGCCAGGAGCTCAGTTTCACCCTCCTGGGTGAGACGTCGCTGTCCTACAAGGTTATGGCGCCGGCCACCCCAGGGCAGCATCAGTTTGACGGTGAGCTGTCATATGGGCTTTCCATGACCAAAGTCTCCGTAGCAGGCCACACGAGCGTGACGGTGGAGCCGGCGGGTCAGCCGACCGGCGTCACGGTGACGAGGTCGATCAGTCCCGCGTCGATTGCGGCCGGAGACGAGACAACGGTGACCATCGCCATCACAGGCTCCTACACAATTGGCGCGGTGGTGGAGACGCTGCCTACAGGGTTCTCCTACGTTTCCGGATCTGGAAGCATAACGCCGACAGAGAGCGGCCAGGAGCTCAGCTTCGCTCTGCTGGGCGAGACGTCGCTGTCCTACAAGATCATGGCGGATGCCACGGTAGCGGCAGGGCAGCACGCGGTCAGCGGTGAGCTGAGATACGGTATTCAGCAACCCAGGTCCGTTGTCGCGGTGACCGGCGATTCAAGCGTCACGGTGGCAGCAACGACCGCGGTCACAGTGACGAGGGGCATCAACCCCGCGTCCGTCGCGGCGGGCGAACAGGCAACCGTAACAGTCACGATAGCCGGTGACTACAGCATCGGCTCCGTGACGGAGACGCTGCCGGCCGGGTTCTCCTACGTACCCGGGTCGGTGAGGCCGTCGGCCGTAGCGGCGACGGTCAGTGGACAGGACGTCAGTTTCGCGCTGCTGGGCGAGACCCCGATCTCCTATAGCGTTACGGCGTCGGCCACGGCAGGGCAGTACGCCTTCAGCGGTCAGCTGGTCTACGGTGTATCCAAGACCAGTGTGGCAGTGGGCGGCGACGCGGACGTCACGGTGACAGGACAGACCGGCGTCGCAGCGATCAGGGCATTCAACCCCAGCTCGCTCCAGACAGGCGGCGGCGAGACCACAGTGACCATCACGATCGCCGGGGCCTACGGCGGTATCGGCACCGTTGCGGAGACGCTGCCGGCGGGATTCTCCTACATATCCGGATCGGGAAGCATAACGCCGACAGAGAACGGGCAGACGCTCAACTTCGCGCTTCTCGGTGAGTCCTCAGTGAGCTACAGGGTGACCACAACGGCAGCGGACGGGACCTACCCGTTCACGGGATCGTTGACGTACTCCGTGGACAGGTTGACCGTGGCAGTGACCGGCGCGCCCAGCATACTGGTAGGCGCAGCGCCGCCGCCATCGCCGGAGCCTCCGCCGCCACCTCCGCCGCCGGTTCCTTCGCCGGAGCCGGGGCCACCGCCCGCCAACCAGCGGCCGATATTCGACGAAGGCATCACGCAGACGCGGTCGATCGCTGAGGAGTCGGAGGCAGGAGCCAGCGTGGGCGAGCCGGTAGTCGCAACGGACGCTAACGGCGACGACATCACGTACCGCTTCCAGTCGGGCGACGTGGCAGTCTTCGACATAGACGGCAGCACGGGTCAGATCACGGTTGCTGAGGGCGCGAACCTGGACTTCGAGACCAGGGACAGCTACAGCGTCGTGGTGAGGGCTGAGGACCACCTGGGCGCGGCGGACATTGCGACGGTTACGATCAACGTGACCGACGTGGACGAGGCTCCGCCGACGGTCGAGCCGACTGAAGAGCCGACGCCGGCCCCGACGGTAGCGCCGACGCCGAGGCCGACGGCAGTACCGACGGCCATGCCTGAGCCGACAGCCGTGCCTACGGCCACACCTGCGCCGACGGCAACAACTGCGCCCACAGCCACGGCGGCGCCGACGGCAGTACCGACGGCCACACCTGAGCCGACGGAAGCGCCTACGGCCATGCCAGAGCCGACGATGGCGCCGGAGCCGACGGCCATGCCTGAGCCCACGGCCACGCCTGAGCCGACGATGGCGCCGCCTACGGCCACCACAGCGCCGACAGCAGCGCCTACGGCGACGAGCGCGCCTGAGCCTGAGGAGGAGGCCGGATTCCCGGTGGTGATCATCATACTGATCATCGTGATACTGGCGGTGGTGATCGGAGGGTTCCTATTCCTCCGGTCGAGGGGAGCGGGATAACGGCTAGGCAGACCTAGCGCATGAATGAAGAGAGGGGCTCATCGAGCCCCTCTCTTCTTTTGAGTGGAGTGTGTGGATGCACGGCGACGAGGTTGCGCCCCCGAGATTCTCAGGACCGATCATTGCGAGCAGGCTAGTGATTCCGGTAGGCTGAGGCTAAGCCCGATGGAACACGGCTCTTGCAACATTGATGTCGCTGCCGTGGGACGGTTGTCGCTCTGAGGGGCCGCAACGCGCACCAGCCTCTGCTGAAAGGGCGAGGATCAGTCGTACGCCACGACCAAAGGGTTCGAACCCTTCTTGGCATTAGCTAGGAGCTGGTGGGCCTGAGTTGACGGTAGGCAGAACCATCTTTGAGATGTGGCTGAGTCTGGCAAGCTAGCCGAAGTTTGCTACTCCAAGGATGTGACAGAAACGCGTGAAGAACAGCCGTATGTTCAACCGCACCCATCACCGTTCATCATCCCAATGTAGACGTCTTAGCTAGAGCCTGAACAAGCCCATGACAATAGCAGCACCTGCCAGTGCCATTACTCCGTTCCGTATACAACTATAGCTGGCGTCGACCTGATTGGTCTTGAGGCGGGTCACTTCCTGGTTCAATTCCAGGTACCAAAGAACTCTCACAGCTCTGGCTTCAGGAGCCGTGTGTTTCACCTCGTCCTCTGGTGTCCAAGTGTAAATCTTGGCAATGCGAAGAGCACTTAGTGCTAGAGCACCGCCGGTCAAGAGGAACAGCCCCCCGATTAACAACAAACCTAGAAGCAGCCAGACCCACCAGTCGACACAGGACCCGCTAATGGTGGAGTTGGACGAAATTAGGGCTACTCCGGCAAACATCGCGCTAAATGCCAAGGTGATACCGAGAACGTTCGTCTTCGCCTTACCCTCAATCACTTCTCGCCGGGCGAGTTCCTCTTCAAGGTGTCGCATTAGAAAAGCTTCTGGAAGTTGAGAGCGCCCATCATCCCTATATTTTGATGCTGGATCGGCTTTCTCCAGGCGATCTATTTTGCCGCTCACTATGCGATTCGCCCTTAGGAGCACACGCACGCTTCCCGTCACGGCGTTGAAGACACTGATGATGACTCTCATTGATTGGCCACCAAAGAATCGGCAATCGCCTTGTCAATTGGCAAATTAGCTTGGTCCACCAGCCACCCCCATTCTCCGGTTGGATTTATTTCAAGGAAGAAATATGTGCCCCGCTGAGCAGCGAGGTCCAATGCCCCAAACTCTAATCCGAAAGACTTAGTCAGTTGTAAGCACTTTTCCGAAATATCGGGAGGAAGATCAAATGGCTTGAACTCAGCATCAGTCTTTTCTAGTCTCCAATCACCTCGGATCGGGTTTCCACTTGAAGTCACAGATGCGCAAAAGATCTGATCACCTACCACGGTGACTCTGAGGTCAAGTTTATTCTCTAGAGCTTCTTGAGCAATCAGAGGTGCGGATGAGAGATGTGAATGTTCCGCGAACTCAGTGTCGACCAAGGACGTGTAGCCAAAGGTCTCTAGCCCGCGTTCCCACACCAAAACGGTTTCGAGCCCTTTCACGGCAATTGTATGGTCACCCTTCGCCACTTGAAGGATGCCCTCGGAATTGTTTGTAATCACAGTGCGGGGAATGTTGAACCCCAGTTTGTGCGCTACTGAAAGTTGGACAGCTTTGTGTTCGGCCTTATACGAGGCAGCTGGATGATTGATCCATTTGCACGAATCAAACACCATAAAGCTACGCATGAAAGCAGACCGATGTGATCTGCTTAATTGTTCGTGGACTGAATGCTTGTCAGTATGTGGTTCTTGAGGGTAAACAGCCCTCCTGAAATAAATGGTCTTCAGAGTCTCGGGAGTAAGCTGGACGGTTAAACCAGGAGCGTGGAGATAGACTCCAGGTTCACTTGGAACTGCAACTATGGCAAATCGCTCGAAGTCCTCAGAATTGAGTCGGAAATAGGGTGTGCCTCGGCGCCTGAGTTCGGCCACGACGTAGTCGCAGGAAAAGTCGAATCTGCTCGCTAGTAGTAATACCTGGGGGATGATACGGTCTTCCGTCACGGGCCTATCTCCCCGGCCGTTGCTCACTCCGCTTTCTGATCCTCTCCGGTTTCAATGTCTTTCTTCTTCGTCATGGTTCGTGGCCGATTGGGCGACTCTATGAGCAATGACCCAGTGCCGTTCAGAATCCAGACCCCTCTGAACAGGTCGTATTGGTATCCTTGAGGGGACAAATCTCCTGTAAACGCGGGATAAGTCTTGGCCATGGCCAAGAGTAGGTGTTCGAGCGCCGTGTCGCGATTGGCGGACTCCTTCATTTTCCACTCCTCCAACAGCCGCATACCAAGTATTTGAGGTCAAGCGAAACCTGATTCAGGCCTTCATGCAGCGAAGGCAAGCCAGACCTCTTCGGTATTATAGCTAAGACTGCCAGAAACAGCTACAGTGCTCTGTGCTTTAACGGGGTGATGAAAAACGCCTCGAGGGTTAGGGCCACGAAGGAGCAGATGGGAAGGGGATTGGGTGTGCTTGGCGCACCACGAACAGGAGGCGGCCATGTGCGGCACATCCGAGCGGCAGATCGAGAGCCTGGTGGCGTTCACCCCCCTCCCCCGAGGACTTGGGTCCTCATGATCACTCGATCCGGCGGATCAAGCCGTTGGCACACCAGGTGAGGGTGAGTGGCAATGGGAAGTCGGTGCTCCGATAGGACGACGCTCCAATGTCGCCATTCTGTTCCCTATGTGTAGCTGTAGTCAAGCGCGCTGCCCCGCAGACGGATTGACAAACATAACCGTAAGGGTTATATTCGGGCAATGTACCGAGTAGTCTTCCATAGGCGGCGCAACGGTGCCATTCCCTATGAGGAGTACGTGTGGAGCATCTATCACGTGGGGCAGAAGACGGAGGCGGCGAGAATCAGGGCGTTCGTTGAACGCCTCGGGCAGGAAGGTTCCCAGCGTCTCGTTGCGAGGCGATGGGCAGAGAAGATGAACGACGTATGGCAGCTTCGCTCCGGCCAGCACCGGATATTCTACTTCTGGCATCCAGAGGACGAGCGGTACATCATTCTCAACGGCTATCGGAAGAGGTCGCGTCGGACCCCGCGCACGGAACTGGCGAGAGCAGAGAGCCTACGGGCCGAGCATCTTGGAGGATGAGGAGAAGATAATGAGAGGGCATGAAGTTGAGGACAGTCACGCCGAGTGGCTGGAGGACATCGAATACCGGCAGGAGTTCGGTTCGGAGACCGCCAAGCTTGAAGTCGCGGCAGCGCTTGCCGACGCACGGGAAGCCGCCGGGATGACTCAATCGGCATTGGCGGAGCGAGCAAGGGTGTCCCAGGCGTATATCGCAAAGCTGGAGAGGGGAGACGCGAATCCCACCATCGGCCACATCGGCCGACTGTTGGCCTGCATGGGATTGAAGCCCTCCGTCAGCGTCGCTCCTATGGTAGCCGCCGCTTCATCCGAATCTGTTGATGCAGGGAGCCAGGGAGACTCCAAGTTTGGGGCGGTCTACTCCGACGGCCCTCTGGCTGACGTCGCCGGTTCCTCCGTCGAGCAAGCATCGCCAGCGGTGTGAACTCCCGAAGGGGGTATGGGCGTTACATGACAACAGAACGACCTCCACACATCACAGCGGAAGACCCTCGCGGCGCTCAGGCCGCCGCAGAAATACTGCGCCGACACGCGGATGGCGAGCTTGAGGCGAACATCACCAGTGCGGTGCGGAACTTCCTCACCATCACCGGGTTGGTGCGGGATGATGAAGTGGTCGAGGAGGCCCCTCCAGCGGAGGGTTCGCGCCGGGCCGTGGACCTGACGGCGCTTGACACCTTCGTCGAATTCAAGCGACGCATTGGATTGGCCTCCGGCGGCGCGCCTAACCCGCAGTATGTCGAGCAACTGGACGATTACCTGGAACAGTCAGCCAAGCAGGGCAGAGTGCGCATGGGTGTCCTCACGGACGGCAAACACTGGCTGCTGCGCTGGCCCGGCGCGGGCGAAGAGGTCCGCTTGGCCCGCCCGTATGCCTTCACGCTGGAGGACCCCGACCGCTGGTTCACTCTCCATGAGTGGCTGCGAGACTACGCCCTGGGCGTCCCTGAGAGTCTGAAGCCCAATAGAGAAGAGATCGCCAAGCATTTCGGCCAAGGCAGCCCCTCGTACCAGCGGGACATCGCCGCTCTGAAGGCCCACTACCAAGAGAATGCCGGGAAGGAGACCATCCGCGTTAAGCGGCGGCTGTGGTACGACCTGCTGCGCACTGCCCTGGGCGAGGTCGCCTACAGCACGGAGGGGATCGATGACGCGGTGCGCACCGTCATGGGCGACAGGTTTGCCGAGGACACGGAGGAGATGGATGACCTGTTCGTCCGCCACACCTACCTGAGCGCCGTCATAGGCATGGTGGTGCAGGCGTCCTTCGGCATCGACATCCGCCGCCTGGCCGAGACCGACCCTGCTGACCTGCTCTCGGGCAGGCAGCTGCGCCAGGACACCGGGTTGTACGGGGTGCTGGAGTCGGACTTCTTCGCATGGCCGAACGAGGTGGGCGGCCAGCCGCTGCTGCGGACCCTGGCCCGGCGCGTGGCTCGGTTCGACTGGACCGAAGCTCCGGCCGACACCGCCGCCACGCTGTACGAGACGGTGATACCGCCGGAGGAGCGGCGGCAACTGGGGGAGTACTACACCCCGGCATGGCTTGCCCGAGCTATGATACGAGAGCTAGTGGACGACCCGTTGAACCAGCGCGTTCTCGACCCGGCCTGCGGATCAGGGACATTTGTCGCCGAGGCGGTGACTCATTTCATCGCGGCGTCCGGGAAGACCGGCTGGGAGCCGATGGAGGTTCTCAGCCGGCTGCGGGAGGCGGTGACGGGCATCGACGTCCACCCGGTGGCCGTGCATCTTGCCCGCGCCGCGTGGACCCTGGCCGCTCGTCCGGCCATCAATGCTGCGGGCGCAGCCGGGCACGACGCATCGCTGTCCATCCCCGTCTACCTGGGCGACGCTCTGCAACTGCGCTTCGACACCGAGGGCATGTTCGCCCAGCACACCATCACGATCCAGGTGGAGGACGATGAGAACACCGAGCTGGCCTTCCCTCGCAGCCTGGTGGAGCGAGCGGAAGCCTTCGACTCACTGATGGGCGATATTTCGGCCTATATCGAGCGGGGAGACGACGCCTTCCTGAGCTTGGACGACAACCACATCGACGACCCCGCAGAGCGGGGCACCGTCGAAGAGACCATCAGGGCGATGCAGCGGCTCCACGACCGGGGGCGCAACCACATCTGGGCCTACTACACCCGTAACATGGTGCGTCCGGTGGCCCTGTCCAACAGCAAGGTGGACGTGTTGATCGGCAACCCGCCCTGGATCAACTACAACCAGACCGCCGACATTTTGCGAGACGAATTGAAGAACCTGAGCCGCACCCGCTACGGCATCTGGGCCGGGGGCCGCTACGCAACGCACCAGGATGTGGCGGGGCTGTTTTTCGCCCGCAGCGTTGACCGGTACCTGAAGGACGGCGGCGTCATCGGCTTCGTGATGCCCCACAGCGCATTGCAGGCCGGGCAGTACTCCAAGTGGCGCAGCGGTCAGTGGAAGGCGCGCAACCAGGGGAGCGTTCAGGTGGACTTCACCTTCAAGCGTGCCTGGGATCTTGAACGGCTGGAACCCAACACCTTCTTCCCCATTCCCGCCTCGGTGGTCTTCGCCCGCAAGCTCTCCCAGGACGCCTCCGGCAAGGCATTGGCCGGTAGGGTGGAGCGATGGCTCGGCAAGGCCGGAGCTGACAATGTACGGCGGGAGTCAGTGGGCATCGTCGACACCGGAGCGGTCGGGGAATCACCTTATGCCCCTCTGTCCCGCCAAGGAGCGGTCATAGTCCCCCGCCGCCTGTTCTACGTTGAGGAAACCAAGAACACCGCCATCGTTCAAGCAGCGCCAACAGTCACCGTCATTCCCCGCCGAGGTAACCAAGACAAAGCTCCGTGGAAGGATTTGGACCTGACCGCCATCACCGAGCGGACAGTGGAAAAGACCCACCTGTTCGACGTGCACTTGGGCGAGACCATCGCTCCTTACGTCACCCTGGAGCCGCTCAAGGCGCTGCTGCCGGTGAAGCAGCGAGATGCGGCCATTCCCACCAGTGACCGCGGTCCTGGCGGCATCCGGCTGGGCGGGCTGGAACGGCGGATGCGGGAACGCTGGCAGACGGTGAGTCGTCTGTGGGAGGAGAACAAGGCACCGGCTAACCGACTGAATCTACTTGGCCAGCTAGATTACATGGGCAAGCTGTCGTCGCAGTTGGGGTGGATGCAGGGTTCGGGAGACCGGCCGGTGAGGGTGGTGTACACGTCTGCCGGTCAGCCCACAGCATCGCTCTTACAAGACGATGCGGTCGTGGTGGACTACAAGCTCTTCTGGATTGCCTGCAAGAGCCTGAACGAAGCTAACTATCTGCTGGCCATCATCAATAGCGACGCTCTGCAAGAGGCGGTGAATCCGTTGATGTCGAAGGGCCAGTTCGGAGCGCGTGATCTCCAAAAGCACCTTTGGAAGCTGCCCATCCCGGAGTTCGATCCGGCTTCGGAGTTGCATGGCACCATCGTTGAGGCTGGGGAAACGGCGGCGCGAAAGGCGCAGGAGAGGTTGGCGAACCTTCAGGAACAGTACCAGCGGGAAGAGAAAGAACTAACCGTGACCATCGTCCGGCGCGAGTTGCGGACATGGCTGCATACTTCGAACGAGGGAAAGTCTGTGGAGACCGCCGTGAGCTTGCTGCTAGCGGGTGAGTAGAAGCGGCCCAAGTCCGCCTAGCTTGTAATCGAGCCCTCGACTCCGCTGAGTGGACCCGGCATTTGCGCCTCCCATGCGCTGGCGCTGTCATGTGCCGGTTGCCCATCGGCCCGCCCAGTCGTTACGCTCAATCTATGTCCTTGTCAGACCACCAGTTGCTCGACGCCCTCAGCCGGATGCC
>JAPPHY010000002.1:0-123340 GCA_028877205.1 Chloroflexota bacterium
CGGTTGCCACGCCGTTAAATGTCAACCTCTTTTCGACGTTTTGGGAACGGTGGTTTGGGCGGTAATGTGAAAGCAAAGGGGGGGGGGCTTTCCCCCCCCCCCCCCGCCCCCTGCCTCCTCAGGCTTGACAACGACTGTCGCAAGCATATATTGTCTACCGCAATTCACCAGAACACCGCGGAGGTGAACCGATGGACGCGTACTGTTTCAAGTGCCGTGCCAAGAGAGAGATCAGCGGAGCGCAGCAGGTCACGCTGAAGAACGGCCGACCCGCCACGCAGGGCACCTGCCCGCAGTGCGGCACCAAGGTCTTCCGCATTGGCAAGGGCTAGCGGTCCCTGTCATTTCGACCGCAGCGGAGAAATCTAAGACGACCGCGCGCGGCATCCGTCACTGCGGCGAAAGCCGCAGTCCAGTGGGGCGGGGGGATGGATTCCCGCCTCCGCGGGAATGGGGGACGAAGTGAACGGGCTCAGCCTCACTCAGGCGGCAGTCGAAACACCTTGACGGGCCGCCACTGGCCGCGCACCCTGGCCGGCTGCAGCAGCGCCAGGAAGCGGCCGTCCACAGCCGAGTACGCCCTGTACGTCTGCTCAGGCGGTTCCCCGCCCGCGCGAAGACCCAGGTACACGTTCTCGCCCCGCTTTATTGCCTCTTCCTTGTCACGCTGCACAATCGCGGCCTTCAGGTCAAGCAGCGGATGGTCCACCGGAAAGAGGAGGCTCCGCCAGTCGCCCGTCTCGCACGCCTCCTCCATCTCCTCGAAGGTGACGGACTCCGCTATGCGGAACGGCCCCGTGCGAAGGCGCGACAACTCCTTAAGGTGCGCGCCGCAGCCCAGATCCACACCCAGATCGTGCGCCAGCGACCGCACGTACATGCCGCGGCCGCAATCGATCTCCAGACGCACGTCCGGCGGGTCCCATTCCACCACGTCCAGCCGGTAGATTTGCACCTCGCGGGACGGCCTGTCGACTTCCACGCCCGCCCTGGCCAGATCGTACAGCCGCTTGCCATCGCGTTTCAGCGCGCTGAACATCGGCGGCACCTGCTGGAACACGCCGCGGTACGCGTCCAGCTCCGCGTCGAAGTCCTCGCGGGTCACGTGCGAAGGGTCGGCGGTGTCGGTGACCTGGCCCAGCGCGTCGTAGCTGTCGGTGGTCACGCCCAGACGCACAAGCGCTGCGTACGTCTTGGGGCTGTCGACCAGATACTCCATGACGCGCGTGGCCTGCCCGATGCAGACGGGGAGGACGCCGGTGGCCTGCGGGTCGAGCGTACCGGCGTGGCCCACCTTCTTCTGGCCGGTGAGACGCCGCACCCTGCGCACCAGCTCCATGCTGGTCCACTCCAGCGGTTTGATGAGGCTGAGAATCCCGTTGACGTCCGGCATCAGTCCGCGTCCTGCGAA
Organism: Chloroflexota bacterium; assembly: GCA_028877205.1. Taxonomy (GTDB): domain Bacteria; phylum Chloroflexota; class Dehalococcoidia; order Lucifugimonadales; family UBA2985; genus JAPPHY01. The sequence continues at coordinate 1,412 of JAPPHY010000002.1, forward strand.
GGGGAGTCGGCGGCGCGCACCTGCGAGATGCGGGCCTGCAGCCGATCGCCCTGCTCGATTGAGTCGTCCGGAACGAAGCTGAGGTGCGGCACGCTCTTCAGCGAGATGCGGCCCTTGAGCTCTCGCCTGATGAAGCCGGCGGCGCGGTTCAGCGTGTCGACGGCGGCTTTGCGCTCGTCCGGCCCACCGAGCACGCTGGTGTGGACGCGAGCATGGCGCAGGTCGTGCGACACGTCCACGTGCACGATGGTGATGATGCGCGCCAGCCGCGGGTCCTTGACCTCGCGTGCGATGATCTCGCTGAGCTGCTGACGCAGGAGCACGTTGACGCGATCGGTTCTGCGGAAGGCTTGCATGATGGCGCAGCGGGGAGCGTGAGGCGGACGGGCAGACGCTACGAGCTGAACACCTCTATGACGTCGCCCACCTCGAAGTCGTTGAAGCCCTCCACGCCAATGCCGCACTCGTAGCCGGCGGTCATCTCGCGGACGTCGTCCTTGAAGTGCTTGAGGCTGGAGACTGAGCCGCTGTGCAAGACCTGGCCGCCGCGAATAACGCGCGCGGCGGCGTTGCGCGTGATGCGGCCGTCAGTCACGTACGAGCCGGCGATGCGCAGCCTCCTGCCAACAGGGAAGACGGCGCGCACCTCACCGTGGCCCTCCACGATCTCCTGGTACACGGGCGTGAGGAGGCCCTCCAGCGCGCGCTGCACGTCCTCCGAGAGGCGGTAGATGATGTCGTAGTGGCGGATGTCCACCCGATCGACGTCGGCCATCTGCCTTGCGCCGGGTTCAACGCGCGTGTTGAAGCCGACGATGATGGCGCTGGACGTGCGGGCGAGGAGTACGTCGCTCTCGTTGATGGTGCCGGCGGCGGCGTGGATGAGGTTGACGCGTGCGCCGTCGACGGCGAGCTTCTCGAGGGTGCCGCGGACGGCGTCGACGCTGCCCTGGACGTCAGTCTTGACGATGAGGTTGAGGTCCGAGACATCGCCGCGGCCTATGCTGGCGGAAGCCTCTTCGAGCGTGGTTGGAGTGAGGGTCTGGCGCTCCGCGTCCAGGCGGCGCTGTCGGTCGCGAATGAGGTCCTTGGCGACCTTCTCGCTGCGCACCGTCCAGAGCGTGTCGCCGGCCTGCGGCAGGTGGCCCAGGCCCAGAATCTCCACGGGTGTTGACGGCCCGGCAGAGCTGACGCGCCGGCCGGCCTCGCTCATGAGCGCCTTGACGCGCCCCCACGAGCTGCCCACGACCACTGTCTGGCCCTGGCGAAGTGTACCGGTCTGCACCAGGACTGTTGCCAGTGGGCCTTTGCTCTTGACCACCTGAGCCTCGACGATGACGCCCATCGCGGGGCGGTCCGGGTCGGCCCTGAGCTCGGCCACTTCTGCGACGACGAGGATGTTCTCCAGCAGGTCGTCAATGCCCATGCGTTCTCTGGCCGATATGGGAACGGCGATGACTTCGCCGCCCCACTCTTCGATGACCAGGCCGCGCTCCACGAGTTGCCGCTTGACCCGCTCGATGTCCGCGTCCGGCACGTCGACCTTGTTGATCGCGACGACTATAGGGACAGAGGCGGCCTTGGCGTGATCGATGGCCTCGACCGTCTGCGGCATGATGCCGTCGTCCGCGGCGACGACCAGCACGGCGATGTCGGTGGCCTTGGCTCCGCGGGATCGCATGGCCGTAAACGCCTCGTGGCCGGGAGTGTCAAGAAAGGTGATCTTGCGCCCGTTGTAGTCCACCTGGTAGGCGCCGATGTGCTGGGTGATGCCACCCACCTCGCCCTCGGTTATCTTGCTCTCGCGAATTGCGTCCAGGAGGGTTGTCTTGCCGTGGTCGACGTGGCCCAGGATGGTGACCACGGGGGGGCGTTCCACCAGCTTGTCGGGGTCGTCCTCGAGGTTGAGCTCAGAGTAGGCTGCGAACCCCTCTTCGGCCTCCGGCATGGCGCTCACGTTGTAACCGAGCTCGCGTGCGACCAGCGAGGCGGTATCGTAGTCTATGGTCTGGTTGATGTTGGCGAAGACGTCGTTCCGCATCAGCTCCTTGATGACGCTGATGGGGTCAAGCTCCATCTCGTCAGCGAGCTGCTTCACAGTCAGGGTCTTCGGCAGCTCCAGGTCCCTTGGCACGGTGGCCTGGACCGCGCCCCGGTACGGGCCGCCGTTGGAGGCCGCGGAGGCGCCTGATCGACGCCTGCCCCTTCTTCTACCGCCGTATCTCTGCATAGCTGTTCTTTCGCTGTCCGGCCGGTCGCCCCATGACTGCCGGGGTTAGTAGTGTACTGCTTCCATCCCCAACCCGCCGGTTGTGGCCGGCATGGCGAATCCTCTTCAGCCGCTCTGCACAGCCTCGGGCTGCAGGGCCAGGCCCTCTGCGTAACTCCTCAGTGCCAGTCTATCCTCCGGCGAAACTGCGCTCTTCAGCCGGTGGTCAAGCCGGTTCCTCTTAAGGGCAATGTCCCAACACCCCCGGTTGTGGCAGAGGTATGCGCCCCGGCCCGCAAGCCTGCCGGTTGCGTCCACCTCCACCGAGCCGGAGGGCGTGCGTACAATTCGAATGAGCGCTCGCTTGTCGGTCTTGGCGCTGCACACAACGCAGGTTCTGAGTGGCACATGGCCGCGGCTCATTTGACCCCTCCTGCGGTGGGCTATTCCCTCATGTCGTCCAGATCTTCGTCCGTGTCCGTATCGTCCAGCGGGTAGTCGGAACGGCGGGTGCGCCTCGTGGATCTGGGAGCGGGCTCCTCGGCGGCTCGCCTGCCGCCCTTGGCCCTTCGGCCGCGCCTGCCATCCGGGGCAGCCTGCGACCTTGGCGCCATTATGTCCTCGGCAAATCGTATTCTCTGAGGCTGCTGGGCTACCTGGGGCACGGCCCATACGGAGTCCGGTATCTGTGAGATGTCCGCGCCGGCCTCCTCGACCACAGGCGCCGCTGTATCCCCGGCCTCTTCCAGCTCGAGGGCAGCCTCCGCAAGCTGCTCCTCGATGGAAACGGCGGGCTCAGCCTCCAGCACAGGAACCTCATCCGCCTCCAACGCCGCGGCCGCCTCCTCGATGATCTCCTCGACTGGCACGGCCTCCACCTCCGGCGCAAGCTCCTCAGCAACCGTGTCGGTGGCGGCTTCGGCGGTCTCTTCGGCGACAGCCTGGCCCGATGCCTCCGCGGCGCGTTGCAGTCGCTCCTCTTCGGCTTCTGTGACGCTCTTGATGTTGACCATCAGGCCGGAGAGCCTGGCGCACAGCCTGGCGTTCTGCCCCTCCCGACCGATTGCCAGAGATAGCTGCCGGTCCGGCACCACCACCGTGGCCATGTTCTCCTCGGGTCCCAGCTCTACGCGGGTTACCGGGCAGGGGCTGAGGGCGTTGGCCAGAAAGACGGAGGGGTCCGGGTGCCACTGGACGACGTCGATCTTCTCGCCCTGCAGCACGTTGACGATGTTCTGAATCCGTATGCCGCGCAGGCCCACGCAGGAGCCAACCGGGTCGACGCCCTCCTGCCGCGAGTGGACGGCGACCTTGCTGCGTGAACCGGCCTCGCGCGCCACGGCCTTGATCTCGACGATGCCGTTGAAGACCTCCGGCACCTCCATCTCGAACAAGCGGCGCAGCAGCTCCCTACTGGCGCGTGAAACTACGATCTCCGGGCCGCGTATGGTGCGGCGCACCTCCGAGACGTGGACCATCAGCTTCTGCCCGCGGCTGTATCTTTCGGTTGGGACCTGCTCGGATGGGGGAAGCACGGCCTCGGTGCGGCCAAGGTCGAGCGTCACCTGCCGGGAGTCCACACGCTGGATAGTGCCGGTGACAACGTCGCCTTCCTTCTCGGCAAACTCCTCGAAGACGAGCTCGCGCTCCGCCTCGCGGAGCCGCTGCATCACCACCTGCTTGGCGGTCTGCGCAGCGATGCGCCCGCTGCTCTGGATGTCGCTCTCCACCACGAGCACCTCGCCGAGGGCGGCGGAGTCACTGATCATCCGGGCTTCGCTTAGGCTTATCTCCCGGTGGGGGTCTTCAACCCTCTGCACAACGGTCTTGTGGCTGAAGAGCTTGAGCTCACCATTGGCAGGGTTGAGGGAGACGGAGATCTCCTGGCCGGCGAGTACGCTGTCCCTCTTGTAGGCGGAGGCCAGCGCCGCCTCTATGGCTGAGATGACGGCTTCTCTGGGAAGATGGCGCTCTGCGGCCAACTGCGTTACCGCTATCAGAAAGTCGCTCTTCATCTCTTATGCTCCCCTACTCGCCGTGTCCCGGCTGCCCAGGAAACGCCTAGATAAAAAAAGTGGGTCGTGACCCACTTTCCACCACGAGTATAACGGGGAGAGTATACCACCATCCGCGACGGTCGGCAACCTTTGCCCCGGATTCCGGGACGCGCGTTGCGTCCGGCGGCGGTCAGCGAAACAGGTCCTGGTTGGCAGGCCGCAGCAGCAGCGCGGAGTCGGCTTCGTCATCCGCCACGTATTCGCAGCCGCGCACGATGGCCACTGGCACCATGCTGAGCTTGCCCAGCGTGAGCTCCGCCGCGGAGGCGATCTCGTCGGCAACTGCGGACACGCTTACGCGTAGCTCGTATCCGTATGGGTCGGTCTCGCCACGGTAGTCGCGCATGGGGTGCATACCGGCCACACCGATGGCAACGTCCGTGTTGCCCATCCGCCACGGCCGCCCGAACGTGTCCGATACGATAACGGCGAGCGGAACACCCGTTGCGGCCGTCAAGCTGCTCCTGAGACGGCGGGCGGAGTCGTCCGGGTCGCGCGGCAGCAGCGAAACGATCTCGTCGCCGGGCACGTTGGAGACGTCGACGCCGGCGTTGGCGCAGATGAAACCGTGCTTAGTCTCGACAATGAGCACGCCGCGCTCCATTCGCACCACGCGCCGCGTCTCGCGAAGCACAACCTCCACGAGGCGCGCGTCCTTCTCGTACAGGCGGGCGAACTCCAGCGCCATTGCCGAAGGCTCCACGGTGCGCAGATCCACCAGGGCGCCCTCCGCCTTCGAGACGATCTTCTGCGTGAAGACCAGCACGTCGCCCTGCTCCAAGGGAGTACCCTGGGCCAAGGCGGCTTGGAACGTCATGGCCGCGAGGTCGTCTCCCGGCTGCACCTCCGGTATGCCGGTCACGCCTATCACGCTGAGGCGGGGTATGGTCACGTTTGCCGTTCCTTAATATAGAGTAGGGGTGGCAGCTCGCGGCGATTATAGTCGCAGCGGCGATGAGAGGGGAAGTGCAGCAGGCAGGTGCCACAACGCCTTTACAGGTTTACGCGAGGGGTCTATAATGTCGGCGCGCAGGCCGCGAGCGGGAAAGGCGGCCCGCAGGGCAAAATCCGCGAGGAGGTGACGCTATGGATGAGAACACCAGCAGACTGGAGATCGTATACTGCGTTGCCTGAGGCTATCTGCCACAGGCCGCTTGGATAGCGACCGAGTTCTTCAGCGAGTTTGGCAGCAAGCTGGCCATAACCCTCACCCCGGCAGGCGATGGCAGGCTTGAGATCTACCAGGACGGCGAGACCATTTTCGACCGCAACGCCGTCGGTGGCGCGTACCCCTCCCTCACCGAGGTCCGCGGGATGAAGAAGACTATCCGAGACAAGCTGGCGGTTCCGGCGGGATAGCGAGACCTCTCCAACCAGGGGTTCAATCGCAAAGCGGGGGCGGTGACCCGAAAGGGTTCCGCCCCCTTTGCGTTTCTATAACGCCTCCGCGGAACGGCCGTCTTTAGTCGTCCGGGCTGCAGACGGCTCTGACAGTCGCCTCCGCCAGGTCGTCCGGCACGTCCGAGCGCACAACTGCCCGGCCGATCTCCTCCAGCAGCACCCAGTTGATTCGACGGCCGGACGCCTTCTTGTCCATCTTCATCGCCGCGAGCACCGAGACCGGGTCCACACCAGGCGCGCGCACGGGCAACCCGAACCCCCTGAGGACAGCGATATACCGTTCCACTTCCTCACGGGATATGAGGCCCATCGTGTGACCGATCTCGCCTACGGCCGCCATGCCCACCGAAACCGCTTCGCCGTGCAGCAGCGAGCCGTACTCCGTGGCGGCCTCCAGCCCGTGCCCGATGGTGTGGCCGTAGTTGAGGAGCGTGCGCCGCCCCAAGGTCTCGCGCTCGTCCTCCTCCACGATCCGGCCCTTGATGGCCATGCTGCGCCTCACCACCTCTTCGGTTATCTCCGGCTCCAGGTCCAGCAGGTCTTCGACTCGCTCCTCGAACAGGCGATAGAGAGACGGGTCGAGGATGAGGCCGTGCTTGATCGCCTCGGCCCAGCCGGAGGCCATCTCCCGCGACGACAGCGACCTGAGCGTGGTCAGGTCCGCCGCCACCATCCGCGGCTGGTAGAAGGCGCCGACCAGGTTCTTGCCGGCGGGCAGGTTCACCGCCGTCTTGCCGCCTATGGACGCGTCCACCATCGCGGCGAGCGACGTGGGCGCCTGCACAACCGCAACGCCGCGCAAGAAAGTGGCCGCCACGAACCCCGCTAGGTCGCCGACCATCCCGCCGCCCAGCGCCACGATTGTGCTGCCTCGCTCACAGCGGTGCTCGGCCAGCCAGGCGTAGAGCTCGCCGGCGTTCGCCAGGCTCTTGCTCGCCTCGCCCGCCGGAACGGTGTAGAAGTGCGACTCCAGTCCGGCCTTACCCAGCGCCTGCTCGACGCGGCCGGCGTACATCCAGGCGACGGTCGAGTCGCTGACTACGTACACGGGGCCTCGAAGGCTCGTTTCGAGCAGCCGCCCGCCGATGCGGTCGAGCGCGCCCCACTCCACGTACACAGGGTAGGTGGCAGACGGCGCGCGCACAACGAACGCGGGCGCGCCATTTGAAGCGTCAGTCATGGTCAGGTTCCGTCCTTTCTCGAAACTGCCGCACCACCTCGCGGGCCGCCTCTTCCACGCTGAGGCCGTCGGTGTCCACCGTGAAGGCTGCCATGTCGTAGTGCTCCTGGCGCTGCGACTTGAGTTCACGTACGCGCTCGATGGGGTCTGTGCCGGCCAGCATCGGACGCTCCTCCGGCGCGTTCTCGCCTTCGGGCGACGCGCTGAGGCGCGCCACGATGGTCTCAGGCGTGGCGTCGAGGCACACGATGACGCCGGAGGCGGCCATCGCAGCGTAGTTGTCCGGGTCCACGATGGCGCCACCTCCCGTTGCCACCACCACGTTCGACTCCTCGCAGGCCAGCAGCACGGCCTCCTTCTCCAGGTAGCGAAAGGCGGGCTCCCCGTCCTCCTCGAATATGTCGGCGATGGACTTGCCGGAGACGCGAACGATCTCCTCGTCCGTGTCCCAGAGCTCCCAGCCCTGCAGCTCAGCCACGGCGCGCCCGACGCTGGACTTGCCCGTGCCTGAGAATCCTGTCAGAATTATGTTGCCGCTCATGGTCACGATCCAAACGACTCGTACCGAGAGTGTACCGCAAAAGCCCGGGATTAGGTAGTCATGGCAAATCGCCGTCCACGCCCCCTTCGCCTTACCGCCGGGGTCTTCGCCGTCGCAATCGCCGCCTGCCAGGACGAGCCCCTGTTCGTGTCTGCGCCGCCGGCCGGCGACCCGGAGTGGGTCTACAAGGCACCCTACGAGGGCGAGTTCCGCGCCGAGGACCTGGAGATCGTTGCTCTGGTCCAGCTGACCGAGAGCGGCAGCCCCGCCCACCTAGTCGACGCGTCGTTCAAGGGAGAGCTCACGGTTTCGCCATATCCGGCCTTCGATCCGACGGTCGGAGACTTCCAGACCACCTGCGGACTCTGGATTATCGGTGCAGAAGCCGGAAGCGTCCGGAAGGTCTCGGACGGTTTGCTGGGCTATCCGTGGGGCGCGCTGTTCTCGCCCGACGGTGAGCGTATGGCGTACGCCGCCACCAATGAGTGCCTGTCAACACTCGACCATGACACCAATGCCGACATTCGGCTCCTGCACCTCGACTCGGAAGAGAGAACCACCCTGTATGAAGGCGAACGGGCACCGATCCTCCGCGGCTGGGCCGCGCCAGACGCCATTTTGGCCATGCGTAACGTGCCGGATCTGGGCTGGACTTACAGGACCATAGGTGTGAAGCCGCTCAGCGAAATGGTCTCAGATTTGGTGATCGAGTACGAGGGATTCAAGCTGTTCACCGACAGGCCCTCTCCCCGTGGGAACTGGGTACTGCTTGTGGTCGAACAGCCCGCGACCGCCTCATCCTGGAACGCTGAGTTTTCGCTGGTGTCACTGATAACGACGGAGCCAATTGGCGAGCCGTGGGAGGCATGGTATACGCCAGACACCGCCGGCCTGTGGTCGCCGGACAACCGCTTGCTGCTGTACCTCGTGGCGGGCAAGATTCGCGACGGCCTGCCCGTCGACGTGATGACGCTCGACCCGGAGACGGGCGAGCACACGCCCATCCTGACTGGCCTGGACACTCAGACGGACGCCTTCCTACCCCAGACGTGGTCGCCCAAGTCGGAGGCGGTCCTGCTGCTCGCGGATGACGGCACTTCGCTCCACGCGGTGAACGCTGACGGCAGCGGCTACGGAGAGGTGGCCGGCTCCGTGCTCGGAGGCGCGCTGCCCACCTATCGCAACGTGCGCTGGCCTGCGGGCGGCGGATACCTGTTCTTCGAGCGGCATGGCCCGAAGCCAGAGCGCGGCGTGATGGTGACGTCCGTGGAGTCGGAGATCTGGGCTGCCGTTGTGCACCTGCCCGGCGAGAGCGGCGGCGCGCTTGAGGAGAGGGTGCGGCAGCTTGAGTCGGGGCCGTGGCCGGTGTCGCTGGGGCAGTAGGGGGGATGCGCCGCGCCCGTTGACGCCCTGTCGTAGCCGTGGTATCATGGCTTTCCAGTTGCAAGAGGCGGCAGCCTTCGCGCTGTTGTCCCTGACCCCGGATCGAAAGGAGCGGGTATGATTACCATAAGCCCTTTGGCTTCCGAGAAGCTCAAAGAGATCCTAGTTGAGCAGGGTGAGGAAGGTTCCTCGCTGCGTGTAGTGCTGATGCCCGGTCCGCACGGCGGCGCCCAGTACATGCTGGCGCTGGAGAAGGACGCCAAGAGCGACGACACGGTCGTCCACAGCGGCGGCGTCCAGATCCTCATCGACCCGGACAGCGCGCCCCTCATGGAGGGCGCGGAGATCGACTACATGGACGGGCTGATGAAGAGCGGGTTCATCATCAACAACCCCAACATTCAGTCCGGCGGTTGCGCGTGCGGAGGAGGAGGGTGCGGCTGCGGCGGTGGTGGAGGAGGCGGAGGCTGCGGCTGCGGGGGCCACTAGTCCGGCCCTCCGCATCGCCCGGCGGAGCGGCAGAGCGGCCCCGCCGGTGACAAGCCTGGTACTCAACACTGACCCGCTGCACCCAATCTGGATTCAGCGGGTTCTGTGTGTCCGGTGAGACGGGCGTCAGCCGAACGGCGCCCCTCTTGAACGGACGCAGCCTTTGGGCTAAAGTCTTGGTTCGGCAAATTTCAAACGGGAGGGCGGGTGATTGAATGCGCTAGGTACTCATCTTCTGCTGGAGCTCAAGAGCTGCAACCCGGAGCTCCTGGACGACCTGCCCTACCTGAGGAAGGCCCTCATGGAGGCGGCCGAGGAGACCGGAGCCACAATCATAGGCGACTCATTCCACCAGTTCAGCCCTCAGGGCGTCACCGGAGTGGTTGCTATCGCTGAGTCGCACCTCTGCATCCACACATGGCCGGAGTTCGGCTACGCCGCCGTAGACATCTTCACGTGCGGCGAAGGGTTCAGACCACGCGACGCCGCGGCCCTGGTCGTGCGCAGCCTGGAGAGCGGCGAGCACTCGATCACCGAGATCGAGCGCGGCGTTCTCCCGGAGCTGGCCGGGGTATCGGTCCGCTAGCTCCCGCGTGGCAGACATGGAGCAGAGCTCAAGCACCTGGTTCCAGGAGTACCTGACGCCCAATCTCGTCCAGTACGTAGGCTTCCGCGAGCGCCTCTTCGCAGGCAGGACCCGCTACCAGCAGGTGGAGGTCCTGGACACACTGGACTTCGGACGCACCCTCATCCTCGACGGCAAGACCCAGTCCTCCGAGGCCGACGAGTTCGTGTACCACGAGGCGCTGGTGCACCCCGCAATGGTCACTCATCCCAACCCCGAGTCCGTGTTCATCGCGGGCGGCGGAGAGGGCGCGACGCTGCGGGAGGCGCTGGCCCACGGCTCCGTCAAGTCGGCGGTGATGGTTGACCTTGACGGCGAGGTCGTTGACATCTGCCGCCGCTTCCTGCCCAATCACCACAGGGGCGCCTTCGACGACCCGCGCGTGGAGCTCCACTTCGCAGACGCTCGCACGTACCTGGAGACCACGTCCCAGACATTCGACGTCATCCTGATCGACCTGCCGGACCCGCAGGAGGCGGGCCCCGCGGGCATGCTCTACACCCGCAACTTCTACGACCTGGTCCTGCGCAGGCTCAACCCCGGCGGTGTCATCGCCGTCCAGTCGGAGCAGTGCATGACGGGCAACCTGGAAGCCTTCGCGGCCATCGGCAGCACCCTGCGCAGCGTGTTCCCAGGCGTGTTTCCATACCACGCCATGATCCCCTCGTTCTCGTTCGACTGGGGGTTTAACGTGGCCTCGACAGGGCCGAGCCCGGCGGAGCTGACGCCGGACGAGATCGACGGCCGGCTGCGCGATAGAGGCTGCGACTCGCTGCGCTCCTACGACGGGAGGGCGCACGCCGGCATGTTCGCGCTGGCCAGGCACCTGCGCGAAGCCGTGGAGTCGGAGACGCGCATCATCACGGAGGACGATCCGCTGGTCGTTGTGTAGCTGCCGCGATACCTACTGATCAGTACCTTCGGTATCGCCTGCGCCCGCGCGCTCGCTTCTTGTTGTTGTTCAGGGCGAGCGCGACGAGCAGCAGAAACGGATTCCCCAGAAATACCATGAGCGTCAGCAGTCCAATGACACACCAGACAAATGCTCCCATGACAGCGATGGCGGCGTCTACGGCATAGTATAGACAGCGTTCCAGGAAGCTTCCAATGGTGCTTCTCTGAGAGGGGGAGGAGCGGAGGACTTCGCCGGCCGGCGCGTAGCCGTACTGGCTCGCGACTCCATTCCGTGCCGTTCGGAGCCCAAGAAGGTCGGCTTGCGTGCGTGCTGTGAATGCTCCTTCAGAGCGGGAATCGCGCCAATCGAAACTGATGTCGCGGGTTCCCCTGCAGGCAGGAAACCTCTGGCAGCCCCAGAAGTCGCCCCCGGTCCTCCGGTTCGTACGGCGAACCATGGATACTTCGCACGAGGGACAGCTTGGCGCCGCCATTCGATAATCTGTAATCATGAGGCCACCCGACTAGGGAAGTATAAGGCCGGAACGAGGGCTTGACTCTGACTGCAGCGGGGGAAGCACCCCGTGGATCCAGGGCACCAGGTCCTCCAGGACCTCCTGGTTTATCTCGTGCCCCATTCTGTACTCGTGGTAGTCGGGGTCGTACCCCTCGATGAGCAGGAAGTCTCGCGAGCTCTCCGCCCTCTCGATGTTGTCATACGAGCCGTGTGCGATGAAGATGGGCTGAGACCGCTCCTCGGGTAGCCTCTCCCTCATGCCATCCTGGTCGCGGATCGAGCAGCTGAGCGCCACGAGCCCCGCGAAGAGGTCCGGCCGTCCCAGGCCGCACTGATAGGTCATGCTTCCACCCTGCGAAAACCCCAGCATCAGAATTCGGCCGGGGGCCACGCTGTGCTTCTCCAAGACCTCCTGCAGCATTCCGAGTATCCGGTTCTCGGCATTCACTAGCTGCTGCGGGTCGTTGCTGCCGGGCGCCGACCACGCGAAGCCAACCATCTGAGGCTCCAGCTGCACGGGTATAGGCGCGTTGGGGCAGACGTAGATGTAGCCGGTGGCGCCGATCACGCTGGAGAGGCTGGCAAGATCGTACATGTTGGCGCCGAAGCCGTGCAGCATGACGACGAGCGGGTACGACAGCGACGGGTCGTAGTCCACGGGATAGAGGGTCAGGTATACCAGGTTCTCTCCCTGGACGGTCTCCACCTGCATAGTCTTGGATGTGCCCATCGTCGTTCCTCCTCAGCTCTCCAGCCATGTCACGTCGCCGCACAGGTCGGGCGCATGGCTCCGGCCGGCGAAGACGCGGTAATCTTCCTTCGACTTGCCCAGGACGCCGTCCGCGCCGTGGCCCGGCAGCAAAAAAGTGTCGTCCGGGAGAGTGAACAGCTTGCCGGTGATGTTGTCGATGATCTGCTGCAGGTGTTCCGGCGTGCGGCTTCGTCCCGGCCCGCCGGGGAAGAGCGTGTCACCTGAGAAGAGGTGGTTGCCCAGCACGTAGCACGTGGAGCCGGGAGTGTGGCCCGGCGTGTAGATCGCCCTCAGCTCGATTGAGCCGGCTGTCACCACGTCGCCGTCCTCCACGAGGCGGCCCGCGGGCAGCGGCAGTCGGTCTGCGTCGGCGGCGTGGGCGTGCACCACGGCCCCTGTGGCTGCCACCATCTCATCCAGGCCTGCCAGGTGGTCGCCGTGGTTGTGCGTGATGAGGATGGCGCGTACGTTGGTGCCCTTCGCTTCCTCCAGCACCTGTCCAGGCTCAGCCGGGGCGTCGATGATGATGCTCTCGCCCGTGCGGGTGCACACCAGCAGGTAGGCGTTGTTGTCGAAGGGGCCGCAGGAGGTCTTGTAGACGCGGACCTCTCCGTCCGTGAACAGAGGCATTTCCACCTCCCGGTCAGTGGGGATTGGTGAGTCGGAGTGCCCGACTTCTAGGCGCCGGCCTCGGGCGGCATGGGGTGAACCTCGCGGTCGAAGTCCACAGGGGCGCTGCCCACGAAGATGTCCCACGGCTCGAAGCCCTCGACGAAAGCCTTGGCCTCCTCCATGGTGGCAAAGCCCTTCTGGGCGCGGCCCGGGTCGTATCCGAAGGTCCTGGCCAGGGCGTCGAAGCCGCGCGGCGTACGGCGGACGCCGCCCACCTCTTCCTGTCGGCCGTCCTCGGCATCGAGGATGAGCCTCTGGCCCGTCCTGTGTTCTCTCCAGTAGACCTTCATGGCAAGCTCCAACCGAGGTTTGGATGAATGGCTGTGCGCAGAGCCGATTATATCCGGCGGCACGGGGAGAGGCAAGCCAGCGTGCAGGATGCCCGTTCAAGTCCTTCGGCCGCCTGTACCGCCCTTGATGCTTTACCGAAGGGATATTGGGCGCGCGCCGGCCTACGTCTCGTGTCGTACCAGGACGGCCCGGGCCAGGCGTGAGAGGTCCCGGTCGAAGGTGTAGAGCGGGTCGGCTCCTGCTCTTTTGGCAGCCGCGAGAATCATCAGGTCGGAGAAGTCCGCCGCTCCCTGACGGTATCGATACGCAGCCACGGCCACGTCATCGGCGTCCTCCACAGCCAGGCTGTCCGAGGCCGTCAGGTCCATTAGCGCGGCGGCCACGGTGACTCGGTTGAAGCCATAGCTTCTCTCCAGAACCCAAGCCAGCTCCACCATCACCTCACGACAGACGAATCCCGGGTCTTCGGGCGTCAACGCCGCAACCAGCGCACGGGCAGCCTCCGCCTGTGCCGCGTCGTCACCTACGAGGTAGCGTACAAGCACGTTGGTATCGAGCGCGGTCAACCTTTCGATGCCCCCTCAGCGATGGCTCGCTCCATCTCTTCCAGGGTCACCACGGGGCCGTCATATCTCAGGCTGCGAAACAGCAAGCTCGTGGGGCGCACCGGCATGATCAGCGCCCCCTCGTCCAGCACCACGTAGCGCACCTTGTCACCAGGCTTGAGTGCAAGAGAGTCCCTTATCGCCTTGGGCAGGGTGGTCTGGCCCTTCATGGTTATGGTTGAATCCAACATAAGGTTTGCCCCTCAGGCCATCGACATAGTTGATTGCCTTACACTATAAGGCAAAGTAATGCCGAATACAACTGAGTATGACAGTTGGTGTGAACGTGACGACGATTCCGGGCTGGACTCTGGCGAGTTGCAGATGCGGCTGGTAAACTAGCCTCGTCGAAGAAACAAGCCCCGCTCAATCCACGCTGCCAGGGAGGCCAGATGAAGGCTGTATTCATTGAGGAACAGGGAGACGTCGACAAGCTGATCTACGGCGACAGGCCGGACCCCTCGGCGGGCCACGGCGAGGTGGTGATTCGCGTGCGAGCCAGCGCGCTCAACCACCTCGACCTCGGCGTGCGATCGGGCCGAGGGCGTGGCCCCGGCTCGCTGCCGCGAATCCTCGGCTGCGACATGGCGGGCGAGGTGCATGAGCTGGGCGCAGGCGTGACCGGCCTGGCGGTCGGCGACAGGGTGCTGGTGGACAACCGCATCAAGTGCGACGCCTGCACTCCTTGTCTCCAGGGCACGGACCAGTCCTGCGAGCGGCAGCTCAGGATTGGCGTGGACGTCGACGGAGGCCACGCCGAGCTTTGCAGCGTCCCGGCCGTCAACGTCCACCGGTTTCGCGACTCCATGACGTTCGAGGAGGCGGCCGCCATCCCGCTCGCCTTTCACGCGGCGTGGCACTGCCTGATGGTGCGCGCCGAGCTCAAGCCCTGGGAGACGATCCTGGTGCAGGCCGGAGGCAGCGGCGTGGGAAGCGCGGCCATTCAGATCGCCAAGCGCATCGGCGCAAGGGTCATCACAACCGCAGGGTCGGACGAGAAGCTGGCTGTGGCCCACGAGCAGGGCGCTGACGAGGGCATCAACTACCGCACCACGCCGGAGTTCAGCCGGGCTGTAATGGATCTGACGGGCGGCGCGGGCGTCGATGCAGTGTTGGACGTGGTGGGCGCGGCGGTATGGAGAGAGAACCTCCTCAGCCTCAGACCCTTTGGACGGCTGGTGATCACGGGCACCACGTCCGGGTCGCAGTCGGACATGGACCTGTCGCTGCTGCAGGGGCGTCCGCTTACACTGATGGGCAGCGGCGGCCGCACGCGCCGCTCGTTTGCCGAGATGATGAGCGTGGTCAACCGCGGCGAGCTTCGAGGCGTAGTCGGGCGCGTGTTCGAGCTTCAGGAGGTGGGCGAGGCGCACCGCACGATGGAGAGCCGCGACTTCTACGGGAAGCTAGTGGTGCGTAGTCCGGGCTGACGGTCGGTCAGGCGGCTAGAAACGCAGTGCCACGCCGACAGCCAGCACTAGGACCAGGAGTAGCGCTGAGCATACGCCCACGGGCGCGGGCATGAAGGCGCCGCGCGGGTGCCTGTGGGCCAGGTGCAGACGGCGGTTACGACGGGGCTCGATGGCCACGGTCTCCCGCACTACTCCTTCGGGTTCGCGTACACTTGTCATCGCCTATGCTCTCGTGCTTCACTGGATGCTGACTTCACGTTAACCATATCGGTTAGTGCGCACTTTGTCAAGGAGTTGCACGCGCATTCGCAGGCGGTTAGCGTGGCTAAGAGGTAGCCTCTCATGCTATATTGGGGTAACGCTGCGGGTCTTGCCCGACGCGAGCCAACAAACCCGCATTTGGAGGTTCTCCCGATGATCAGCACTACCCTTCAGGACGCGTTCAACAAGCAGATTGGCAACGAGCTGAGCGCGGCCCACCTGTACCTGTCCATGGCGGCATTCTTCGAGTCGCTGAGCCTGCCTGGCTTCGCCAAGTGGATGCGGCTCCAGCACCAGGAAGAGACTGCGCATGCCTTGAAGATCTTCGACTTCCTGGTCGACAGGAACGGACGGGTGAGCCTCCAGGCCATCAATGCCCCGGCATCAGAGTTTGAGTCTGTTGAGGCGGCGGTTGCCCTGGCTCTGGATCACGAGCGCCGAGTGACGGCCGACATCTACGCTCTGCACGAGCTTGCACAGAAGGAGCGTGACTATGCCTCCCACGTGCTGCTCGAGTGGTTTGCCGCGGAGCAGGTGGAGGAGGAGAAGACACTGGAGGAGGTTGTCGACCACGTCCGCATGGTCAAGGACGATGGGGCAGGCCTGCTGATTCTGGACCAGCGGCTAGGTAGCCGGACCACCGCGGAGTAGAAGCATTGCGTCTCGCCAGCGTTCATAGTAAGAATCGATCGGGGGCGGAGATATGACGGAAGAACGGCAGCCGGTGGCGCGTACCTCTCACACGGAGATCACGCTCGATCAGCTCGGGAACATGCAGCCCGGCCTGGCGCGCCTGATGGCCGAGATAAGCGACCGCTACTGGATCCTGTACTACGCCGCGAAGGCGGGCAACTGGAAGCTCGCCGCCCTGCAGTCGTCGGAGGTCGAGAAGGCGCTGCGGATCGGCAACGTTACCAGGCCCCGCTACACGCCGCACGTGGAGGCGTTCATCAAGGGGCCGCTGACTGCCATCAACCGCGCCATCGAGGTTCGAGACTGGGACGCCTTCGAGCGGGGCTACAATGCCGGCGTCACCGCGGCCAACGCCTACCACCGCGAGTACGACCACGAGGAGATCGTGTGGCAGCTGCCGGACGAGCCGCCCAAGCACCTTCGGCTCTCGCCGGAGTAGGCGCGCGGGCGGACACGACCACGGAGGCGGCTCATGAGCGATAGCATGGCGGACGGCGTGCGGTCGCCAAACCGAATCGTGCTAGGCGACAACCTGGACGTGCTGCGAACCGTCGAGGACGGCGAGGCCTCGCTCGTGTACATCGACCCGCCGTTCAACACCGGCCGCGTGCAGCGGCGCGAGCGCCTGCGCACCGAGCGTGACGAGGAGTCCGGCGACCGCACGGGGTTCCAGGGGCGCAGGTATCGCACCACCAAGCTGGGCGTCCGCTCATTCCCGGACGCCTTCGAGGACTTCCTGGACTTCATCGAGCCTAGACTTGAGGAAGCCGAGCGTATCCTGTCGCCAACCGGCTCGCTGTTCCTGCACCTGGACTACCGGGAGGTCCACTACTGCAAGGTGCTGCTCGACGGCATCTTCGGAGTCGAGAGCTTCATGAACGAGATCATCTGGGCATACGACTACGGCGGCCGCCCGAAGGGACGTTGGCCGGCAAAGCACGACTCGCTGCTGTGGTACGTGAAGGACCCGGCCCGCTACACCTTCAACTACGATGAGATCGACCGCATCCCGTACAGGGCGCCGGGACTCGTGGGAGAGGAGAAGGCGGCTCGAGGCAAGACGCCCACGGACGTGTGGTGGCAGACCATTGTGCCCACCAACGGCCGCGAGCGCACGGGCTACCCGACCCAAAAGCCCCTCGCCATCCTTGAGCGCATCGTGAGGGTGCACTCCAACCCCGGCGAGCTGGTGATCGACTTCTTCGCGGGCTCCGGCACCACGGGCGAGGCGGCGGCTCTCAACGGGCGGCGGTACTTTATGGTGGACAGCAGCGAGGACGCGGCGCAGGTCATGGCGCGGAGGCTGGCGTTCAGCAGCCCGGAGTACGTGGGGTTCACGCCGGCGCACGTGGACGCGCAGATGGAGCTGACCCATACGAGCTCTCAGGATGGCGGCGGTACTGCGTAGACTGCATTCGTGAGACTAGGGAGACGTTAGTGAGCAGCCCGACAGCTGAGCTTTGGCGGCAGATGGTGGAAGCGGAGCACGCGCAGTCGGAGCGTGTGCGTGAGAAGGGCGGCGCTCCGTCGGACTCGTGGGTGCCGTATGCGGAGCGATTCAGGCCGTCGCTCGATTCCACCGATCCAATGGTGGAGCGTCTGCTCCGCGAGATAGAGCCGCATCATAGCGTACTGGACGTGGGCGCCGGGGGCGGCCGAGTCGCGTTGCCCGTGTCGCTGCACTGCCGGAGCGTGGTCGCAGTCGAGCCGTCGGAGAGCATGGGCGCAGTGCTGCGGGAGTCGGCCGATCAGCTGGGCAGGGACAATATCTCGCTCGTGGCGTCCACGTGGGAGGATGCGGAGGTGGAGCCGGCGGACGTGGTGATGTGCGTGCAGGTGCTCTACACCGTGCGTGACGTCGAGGGGTTCATCCGCAAGCTGGAGGCGCACGCGCGGGAGCAGGTGCTGGTGGTGCTCGGCGAGTATCCGCCGTACACCCAATCAAACCCGCTGTGGCCGCTCGTGCACGGCGAGGCGCGGCTGGAGCTGCCGTCGTTCCGTGACCTGATGCGCGTGCTGTGGGAGATGGGCATCAACCCGGACATGGAGATGCTGACTGCCCAGGAGCCGCGCGGCTACGAGAGCCGGGAGCGTGCGCTGGAGCAGACGCGGTCGCGGCTGTTCGTGGAGGCGGGCGGCGACGGGGAGCGGCGGCTGTCGCGTGCGCTGGAGGAACTGCTGGAGGAGTGCGACGACGGGCGGTTCAGGATACGCGGCGCGCCGGTGTTCCGGCCTGCGCTGGTGAGCTGGCGGCCGCGGGCGTAGGGGAGGAGGCGTCCGGCAAGACCGCTCGCTTGGCGTCGGAACGGGCGGGAAATCGCCGGCAAACTGCTTGACTACCCACAGGGGCGCTTGTATAATGCCATTTACGTCCTGAGAAAAAGGAACGCAGAACTGGATACCTGAGTACATACAAAACACTCAACTGGAAGCTAGTCCCAAGGCGGCTGGAAGCATCCAGGCGCCTTTTTTGCGCACATTAACAACTGAATAGAGGTTTACGGGCCTGAATGTGGGTTAAGTTACTACGGGCCCACGGTGGATGCCTAGGCGCCAAGGGCCGATGAAGGGCGTGGCAAGACTGCGAAAAGCCTCGGTGAGCTGTCTAGCAAGCGTAGCCGGGGATTCCCGAATGGGGTAACCCGTCCCAATGAACTTGGGACAGCCCCGTCTGAACCCTTAGGGCGGGGCGGGTAAGCGAGAGAACTGAAACATCTCAGTACCTCGAGGAAAATAAATCAACCGAGATTCCCCTAGTAGTGGCGAACGAACGGGGAAGAGCCTAAACCTCTGGAGCTTAGTGGGCTGGAGCCCTATGCTTCAGGGGGGTTGCAAGGCGTGTCAGGGGAAGCTCCAGCAACCCCGGGGAGTCAAAAACCTCTTCTTTAGCCGAAGGTCCCTGGAAAGGGCCGCCAGAGCGGGTGAGAGCCCCGTAGGCGAAAAGGAAGGGGCTCCCGATGCGTTCTTGAGTACCACGGGACACGAGGAATCCCGTGGGAAGCCGGGGGGACCACCCTCCAAGGCTAAATACCCTTGGCGACCGATAGCGTACCAGTACCGTGAGGGAAAGGTGAAAAGAACCCCGGGAGGGGAGTGAAATAGATCTGAAACCGTGGGCCTACATACGGTCGGAGTCTCTCCTTTGGGAGGGATGACGGCGTGCTTATTGAAGAATGAGCCGACGAGTTAATCTCTGCGGCAAGGTTAACTCCGTGGACGGAGGGAGCCGAAGCGAAAGCGAGTCTGAACAGGGCGTCGGAGTCGCGGGGATTAGACCCGAAACCGGGTGAGCTACCCATGGCCAGGGTGAAGCTCGGATAGCATCCGAGTGAAGGCCCGAACTCGTGGTCGTTGCAAAGACCTGGGATGAGCTGTGGGTAGAGGTGAAATGCCAAACGAACCCGGAGATAGCTGGTTCTCCCCGAAATGCATTGAGGTGCAGCCTCAAGGATTGAATGCTGGAGGTAGGGCTCTGGATGGGCTAGGGGGCGTGAGCTTACCAAACCCAACCAAACCGCCAATGCCAGTATGTCTTACCTTGGGAGTGAGACAGTGGGGGATAAGCTTCATTGTCGAAAGGGAAACAGCCCAGACCACCGGCTAAGGCCCCCAAGTGCGGGCTAAGTGGTAAAGGAAGTGGGATCGCCCAGACAGCCAGGAGGTTGGCTTAGAAGCAGCCACCCTTTAAAGAGTGCGTAATAGCTCACTGGTCGAGGGGTCCTGCGCCGAAAATCCAACGGGGCTCAAGCCCACCGCCGAAGCCGTGGCTCCGAGAGGCGAAAGCCAATCGGGGGGTAGGGGAGCGTTCCCCGGGCGCCGAAGGCAGATCGTGAGGTCTGCTGGAGCGCGGGGAAGTGAGAATGTCGGCATGAGTAGCGCAAACCAGGGTGAGAATCCCTGGCACCGAAAGCCTAAGGTTTCCTACGCAACGTTGTTCGGCGTAGGGTTAGTCGGGCCTAAGCCGTAGCCGAAAGGCGAAGGCGATGGACAACGGGTCAACATTCCCGTACCGCCCTTATCTCGCTTTAAAGCAAAGGGGGGACGCGGAAAGGTAGGCGGAGCGTGCCCAATGGACATGGTGCGTCTGCCCCTGTAGGCCATGCCGGGATAGGCAAATCCGTTCCGGCGTTACGAGCTGAGGGGGGTGGAAACTTCGAGGTTAGCTCGGGGAATTCCGTTGAACCTATACCGCCAAGAAAAGCCTCGTTGCTATGGGATATGGGCGCCCGTACCGCAAACCGACACAGGTAGGCAGGGGTAAAAGCCCCAAGGTGTTCGAGAGAACCCTCGTTAAGGAACTCGGCAATCTAACCCCGTAACTTAGGAAGAAGGGGTGCCCTGGAGGTGAAAGGACTTGCTCCTGGAGCCTTTCGGGGTTGCAGATAATAGGGCCAAGCGACTGTTTAACAAAAACACAGGTCTCTGCTAAGGGGAAACCCTACGTATAGGGGCTGACGCCTGCCCAGTGCCGGAAGGTTAAGGGGAGGGGTCAATCCCGGTTTCGGCCGGGAGGAAGCTCTGAACTGAAGCCCCGGTGAACGGCGGCCGTAACTATAACGGTCCTAAGGTACCGAAATCCCTTGTCGGGTAAATTCCGACCCGCAGGAAAGGCGTAACGACTTGGTCGCTGTCTCAACGAGGGACTCGGCGAAATTGCAAGGCCCGTGAAGATGCGGGTAACCCGCGACAGGACAAAAAGACCCCGTGGAGCTTTACTGCATCCTGACATTGGACTGGGGTCAGAGTTGTGTAGGATAGGTGGGAGGCTTGGAAGTCTCAACGCCAGTTGGGATGGAGCCGCCGTTGAAATACCACTCTTCTCTGTCTTTGGCTCTAACCCCGGATAGGCCGGGGGACCGTGTCTGGTGGGCAGTTTGACTGGGGCGGTCGCCTCCCAAAAGGTAACGGAGGCGCCCAAAGGTCCCCTCAAGGTGGATGGAAATCACCTGCAGAGTGTATTGGCATAAGGGGGCTTGACTGCGAGACCAACAAGTCGAGCAGGGACGAAAGTCGGGCAAAGTGATCCTACGGTCCCGTGTGGAAGGGCCGTGGCTTATCGGACAAAAGCTACCCCGGGGATAACAGACTAATCTCGCCCAAGAGTTCACATCGACGGCGAGGTTTGGCACCTCGATGTCGGCTCGTCGCATCCTGGGGCTGAAGAAGGTCCCAAGGGTCCGGCTGTTCGCCGGTTAAAGCGGCACGCGAGCTGGGTTCAGAACGTCGTGAGACAGTTCGGTCTCTATCCGTCGCGGGCGCAGGAGATTTGAGGGAGGCTCTCCCTAGTACGAGAGGACCGGGAGGGACAGACCTCTGGTGTGCCGGTTGTCCCGCCAGGGGCACCGCCGGGTAGCCACGTCTGGAGTGGATAAGCGCTGAAAGCATATAAGCGCGAAGCCCTGCCCAAGACCAGATCTCCCATCCGCCGAAAGGCGGAGTAAGGCCACAGGTAGACTACCTGTTTGATAGGCCGCAGGTGTAAGTCTCGTAAGGGATTGAGCCTAGCGGTACTAATCGGCCGAGGACTTGACCCACATTCAGGCTCGTGGACCTCTATTCGGTTTCTCACCGCTACGCGGGGTGGAGCAGTGGCAGCTCGTCGGGCTCATAACCCGAAGGTCGTTGGTTCAAATCCAACCCCCGCTACCAAGCACTTACACGCGTCCCGCCACCGGCGGGACGCTGCTGTTTTAGGGAGGTAACGACCAGTGGACAGACTATACTCTGACGACCCTACTATACGAGAGGAAGAGGCCGGAAAGTACCGTGTATTTCCTAAGAAGTTGTCTGTGCCGCGAAGATGGAAAGGACCTTGGGACTCATTTCTGAGTAGCCGAGATTTAAATGAAGGCCAAGACTGGCCGGAGAGCCTGCTGGGAATTATGAAAAGTAGGAAGTGGCCAGAGTATACGTTTGGAACTGCGAATGCATCTTGCCTTGTGGTATTGCACACGCCTGGCGGCACGAATGTGAACAAGGTCGATGAGACATTCATTCCACCCAACCTTCCAGTCTTGGGAGGCATTCCACATCCCCACAACGCGCTTTGGTACCCCACTTACAGCAGGAGCCAGACTTGGCGATCACTACACCGGTACCTAGCGCCGGCATTTGCCAGGTTGAAGAATCCTTGGAGCCAAGTGATGACGACTAACCTTGTAACGACTCCGACGAGGGCAGGAATGGTAGATGATGAGGCAAACCTGCAAACAGTGAGAGGGGGCCTTCTTCAGTTCTTGGTAGACTTTTGCCAGCCTAAGGTAATCCTACTTTGTGGCGGACCCGTGCAAAAGGCTGCCGCAATCTGGAGACCACCGCGGGACGTTGTAGCGGTGGAGTGTACACATCCTTCATATCAACACTGGAGTGGAGAAGGGTCGAGAGTACGACAGATTGTTGAGAAGACTCTGTTTCCCTAGCGCGCCCTTTCGGTAGTATCACTAGTACCCCACCTGGGATGGCCCCTGCGTCCGCGAGACAGGCGGGCGGTGGAGGGCAGGTAGGTTTAGTTCCCTGCCCGCCAACGCACGTGTCTCCGCCCGCCATCCGTGTGCTGCGATGCTCCGAAAACAGCCTTCCGGCGCACCGCCTTCGGTGTCAACGGTCGGCGAAGGGCCCGCCGTCTACGAGTTCGTAGCGACGCTGGGTTCTACCGCCATCGAAGTGCACGGTAATGAGGTAGAGGTGCATCTCGACCTCTGTAGCGAGCAGATCATGGGTGCCATCGTCCACGTCCTGCTGCTCAAGTCGATCAGCCGCTCCTTGAGGGTTGTCCGCGTGCGCTTCGGTCTTGCTGCCGGGGATCCTCAGTGCCCGCACAGGTGCGTCAACCTTGCGTCCCGGCGCCAGCAGTGAGTCGGTCCAATGCTCAGTTGTCCAGTTGTCACTGAAGCCCTGCAGCTGCTCTATCGATGTCGGTTCTCCAAATGGGTCTTCGCTGACTTGACTGATGCCCGTGCACTGCCAGGCCCACCTGGTCACTTCCATGGCATCGTTTGTCTCCGCCGCCCTGGGTACACAGCTGTTCACGTCGGGAACTGTGTAGTCGGCTGCATTAACGGGGCTGCGAGTGTCCTCAAGCTGGAAGCCATAGCGATACATGAGCCTGAATCGCTGGATGGTGTATCGGTCAACGTTGCTATACCTGCTGGCCCACTTGCTCCAGTCGATGCTGTATCCTCCGTCGGAGCGAATGGTCTTGACCGAGAATGAGTTTCTCTTGCATAGCACTGCACTGCCTGCATCCAGCTGCTGCCTACACTCCTCCATAGTTGTCGGACTCTCGTAGTCAACCTGCTGGAATACTCCCGGTGAGCCCTGTGCCAGCGACAGCGATAGGGCGAAGAGCGCAAACGCAACGGCGGTTGCGGCAGTGATCGTCAGTGCGATTGCGGGGCGGTTCCAGGAGAGCCATTCTGTGTAACGCATTCTTGATCCTCCCAATTGTGTCCTTCAAGCTGCTGACGGGGTCTTCAGATGAAGATGACCCGACGAAGCACTCTGCTCGGAGCTTCTGCAAATCACGCTCCTTTCTCCTGTGAATTGCAGCTACCACTATCGCCTGTGCTCCTCGACGAGTCTGTGCAAAGGCAATTATTGACGCTTCAAACTATGAGTGTGCATAATTAATTCATGGCCGAACTTGATGTGCAGCGATTCAGAGCGGCCCAAGTGGGATTCGTGATGAGGTCATACCGCGAATCCTTCTTGGCGAGAGGCGGCCGCCGAGGTCTGACGCAGGAAGCGCTGTTGGAGCGCATGGGGTCGGTGGACAGTGAGTACGCGGAGCGATACAGCCATGCTACAGTTTCGCGATGGGAGTCTGGCGCCACCCGCCCTTCCCTGCAGCGGATTCAGGTCTTTGGCAAAGCGCTCAACCTGTCACGGACTGAGGTAGCGGGCCTGATATTGCTGGCCGGGCTGGCCCAGGACTTTCAAGCGGCCTTGCGTCAAGTCACCGGGAGCGAGCGGGGCGAAGTCATTGGCCATCGGGCAGCACGGGAGCAGATGCACATACCCAACGGTGCGGACACCGCGATACCTACGCCAATCCTCGTGATTGCAATCCGCTTTTGGCTCTTCAGGGTACTTCCGCTTGGGATGTGCATAGTTGGCGGCTATGCCCTGTCGCTCTTCGGCTGGAACAATGGCTGGATGCCCACCGGGTACGTGCATCTTGTGGTGGGGATCGTGCTGGCGCAGGGATTCTTGCTCCCGGATCGAGACGCTCCCCTCCGGGAGTTCTTCTGGGTCTCGCTTTTCTTCCTGCTGACTACGCCCATGTTGCAGTTCGCCTCGATGCGCACGGACCACTACGGCTTCTATGCGATCGGGAATCTAGGCGGCACCCAGATGCCTTATATGCTGGCCCTTATGTCCAATCTGGCGTTGGCATCTGCCGCCGGGATGATGTTTCATCTGCTGTGGAGACGGCAATACTCCGGCGATAGCCGCGGAAACAGCACCCTCCGGCGTGCGGCCTCGGTGGCTCTAACTCCCGTGATACTCGCATACGCGGTCGTCGTTGTATTCGCGAACACTTCGGTATCCATCCAGCTGGCCGTACTGCTGCCGGTGCTGGGCGCCGTCTTCACCGTGTTATTGGTCTTGCGTGACCCTGCCTTTAGTCTCAGCGAGCGCGACCGGCTATACCTGCTCTGGACAGTCCCCGTACTAGCTATGCTCTCGGCTATGGTGGGAATCGGTGTCATGTTCGCCATTTACCTGTCGCCTCACATGCCGAGCGTTCTCCCGGACCACAATCTGGTGAGTTCCTGGGAAATCAACTTTTCGGAGCTGGGCTTGACTCGCGAAGAGGCGTTGGACCGGCTAAACCTGGGATACATTTGGCACGCGATATTGGCCTTCGCCTACACGCTCTTTGTCGTCGGAGGCAACCTGATTGTTGCCATCTACCGAATCGACGGAAGACCCAGTAAGTCGTCAGCGATAATGGGTCACACACCAGGGGCCGACAACCCGACCCCCTAAGTCGTCGCCACCGACCTCTAGAGTTGACCCTGCGCAGAGATATGCGTTTCAGGTTGGCAGAGACCACCAATAGGCACTCTATCCAGGCAAGCCATCAGTTTGAGACCGGTTGGCAAGCTGCGTTGGGGCAGTGACTGTCAAATGTGCTTTCGCCAACGCCCGCTTCTCTGCCCACTAGCGGTGTGCTACCATGCTCCGCAAGCAGTCGACAGGCGCTCCGCATCCAATGTCATCGCTCTTCCGCATAGCAACCAGGCCGGTTGTCCTCGCAGTCAGTCTTGTCGTCTTTTTGGTCACCCGCACCGTCGCGCTAGTGGTTCGCCTCGTGTCCTTCACCGCAACCAGGATCGTGCCCGGAGCCGTGCGTGCCGCCGCGTACCTGGTGGTAATGCCGCTGAAGCTGATCGCGTTTCTGGCGACGAGTGCGGCGCGGCTGCTCCGCTCCATCGTACTGTCGATAGGCTGGCTGGCGTCTCTCCTGGGCGGCTACGCCCTCTTCATCGCCGACCTGGTCATCTATCTGATGGTGCGTGCACAAGGGGGAGGGCAGCGCGTCAAGCCCACGCGGCGCAGGCCCTTCGAGGCCGGTCAGAAGGAGTTGCTCTTCCGGAGCCAGGTCGGCCGCTGCATGTACTGCGGAGCCGAGCGCGACATACGGGAGTTCCAGATCGACCACATGGTGCCGGTCGTGCGTGGCGGCCCGCATGAGATGGCCAACTTCCAGCTGCTGTGTGGGCCGTGCAACAACCGAAAGCGCGACTACACTGACGACGAGTTCCGGCAGCGCTTTCGCGAGCTGACGGGGCCGCCCCGGGGAGGCCGCGGCGGCTACGAGCCTCCCCGGGAACAGATCCCGCTCGACAGGTTCGAGGAGGTGAGTCTCAGGAGCCATGTGCCCCAGTCGCTACAGGACTTCCACAGCATGGAGTTCAGGCCTCCGCTGGGCAAGGTGGCCGTCGGCTGCGCGGTGGTGGGCCTGGTCGCGCTGGTGGTGTGGATCGCGGTAGCGGTGGTCCAGACCGGCCGCCTGAGCCCGGACGGGGTGACGGAGGAGTGGAGGATGATGAGCGTGGCGGTTGCGGGCTACGCCGCCGCGTCGCTGGCGCTGGTATGGAGGGCGTACGTGATCGGCAGCGGGGAGCGCGATAGGTAGTGCGCGGGCCGCGCGTGGCGCAACCTGAGCTGCCCGGCCTGGATTCGAACCAAGGTCTCCTGAGCCAAAGTCAGACGTGCTACCGCTGCACCACCGGGCATCCGGCACGTGGGCCGTGCAGTCTATTGTAATACGGCGAGTCATTGCCGGGAAAGTGTCACGAATTCCAACTGCACTCGCTTGCGGTCATGAAGGCAGCAGTCTGTCCAGAGCCGCGCGCACAGGGCGTCCCGCCGTAACTTCGTTTGACACTCTCAGCCAACAGGAATATAATCCAGCCCGTCATCATGCCAAAGCGAACCTATCAACCCAAAGTCAGACGAAGGAAGAGAGTCCACGGCTTCTTCTCACGCATGCAGACTCCCGGCGGCCAAAAGGTGCTGAAGAGGCGCCGCTTCAAGGGCAGGTCGAGGCTCACGGTCTAGCTGCATGCAACCCTCTCCACCGTTGCAGCCCGCGCTCAAGCTCAATGCAGAAGGAGTTCCGTCTCAGGAAGACCAGGGACTTCTCGCTTGTCTATCGCGTCGGGCGCTCGTGGGCCAACGACTTCCTTGTGCTTAAGGCAATGCCCAACCACGAGGTGTCCGGCTGCAGGTTTGGGTTCAGCGTGGGGAAGCGCACGGGCAACGCAGTGATGAGGAACACCATCAAGCGAAGGCTCAGAGAGACAGTCCGTCAGACCCCCGTCAAGGCAGGTTGGGACATCGTCTTTATCGCACGCGCCCGCGCCCGCAACGCGAGCTACCACCGCCTGAAGGCCTCCGCGACATCGCTGCTGCGGAGGGCCGACCTGCTTGCATTGCAGTCCGAAACGGAGAGGGCAAGCGCATGAGGTTGAGCGCAATGTCGGCCATTCGATGGTATCAGAGGGCCGTTTCGCCGTTCCTGCCCGTGTCCTGCCGGTACATGCCAACCTGCTCCGAGTACTCTCACGAGGCCATCTCACGCCACGGCCTCTTCCGCGGCGCGCTGCTGACTGCTCGGAGGCTTGCGCGGTGCACACCCCTCGGCGGTAGGGGGTACGACCCCGTTCCCTGACGATACAAATGCGCGGGCGTCACCTTCGCCGGACAGTCAAGGGCGCACGCCCCGCCATCGTTCATAAAGTCAATGCAGAAAGACCATAGCCTGGCCCCACTACCGGCATCACAAGCGGCGAGATTCCGCCTCTGGCTGCTCGTGGTGCCGCTGGTGCTTCTCGCCGCCGCCGGCTGCGAGGCGGGCCGCTTCACGGCGGAGTCCGGCTGGTCCGGCGCCGTGGTGGCCGGCGATGTGGTCTACATCGGCTCCCGGCAGGCGCAGCTGCTGGCGCTGGACAGACAGCAGGGAACGCT
Organism: Chloroflexota bacterium; assembly: GCA_028877205.1. Classification (GTDB taxonomy): domain Bacteria; phylum Chloroflexota; class Dehalococcoidia; order Lucifugimonadales; family UBA2985; genus JAPPHY01. The sequence continues at coordinate 28,871 of JAPPHY010000002.1, forward strand.
TCTGTGGAGCTTTCCCGGCGCTGGGGAGGAGAACCTGGTGGGCATCTACGGGAGCCCCGCTGTGACGGACGACCTGGTCTACGTGGGCGCGTACGGCGAGGAGCTGGGCAGGCTGTACGCCATAGACCCTGTGGGACGGGCCAAGGTGTGGGAATATCCCACGGGCGATCACATCGTGGGGTCACCTGTGGTGGCAGGCGAAACGGTGCTGGTGGGCTCCTCAGACGGCGTTCTCTATGCGCTGGACGCCACCACCGGAGTGGAGCAGTGGCGCTTCAAGACTGGCAACAAGATCTGGTCAACACCCGTGGTGCACGACGGCACAGTTTACCTGGGCTCTCTCGACCACAACGTGTACGCCATCAGCCTTGACGAAGGCGTTGAGCAGTGGCGGTTCACAACCGGCGGCGCCGTGGCGTCAACCCCCTTGGTAGAGGGCGGTCGCGTCTACATCGGTTCGTTCGACAGGCACTTCTACGCGCTGGACGCGATCTCCGGCGCGGAGGCGTGGGTGCAACCGTTCCGGGCGGACAACTGGTTCTGGACCACCGCGGTCTCCGACGGCGGCAACATCTACGTCGGCTCGCTGGACGGCAACCTTTACGCCATCAGCGCGCAGTCCGGCCAGTCCGCGTGGCCCCAGCCGTTCTCAACCGGCCAGCCGATCGTGTCGGCACCGGCGCTGGTGCCGGACGGCGTGGTCGTAGCCAGCGACAGCGGGGACATCTTCCTGGTGCGTGCTCGTGACGGACAACAGATTCGCCCGTATTCCGTGAAGGACCACATCCGAGCGCCAATCACCGCAGAGGATTCGGTCATCTATTTCAGTGCCATGGACCACTCGGTGCGAGCGGCGGACCTGGAGGGCGGTTTCTGGAAGGAGTTGTGGTGCCACGACACCAGGCAGGACAGGCAGCAATGCGAGTGAGTATTTCGGCTCTGGCAGCTGCTCATCCATTCCTGCGAAAGCAGGAATCCATTCCGGCCGCCCGCGGGGGCGAGAGGTAAGCCATGCTGGAGTTCATCGGTCTCATATGGGACCAGCTCATCCTGGGCCCGATGGTGAACTGCCTGGTGTTCCTCTATGCCATCATGTTCGACAACTTCGGCCTCAGCATCCTGCTCTTCACCGTGGTGATAAGGCTGATCACGATGCCCCTGACGCTCAAGCAGATCAGGATGACGCGGCAGATGACCATGCTGCAGCCACAGATGCGGGAGTTGCAGCAGAGGTACAAGGACGACAGGCAGCGGCTGTCGCAGGAGACGATGAGGCTGTACAGGGAGCAGGGCGTCAATCCCCTGGGATGCCTTGGGCCGATGGTCATCCAGATGCCCGTCTGGATTGGGCTGTACCAGGCGATAATCCAGACCCTTCCCACGCAGCCGGAGCGGCTGATCGGCCTCTCGCAGAAGCTGTACTCCTGGCTGCCCATGGTCAACGAGGCGGTGCCGCTGAGCAGCGGCTTCCTCTGGATGGACCTGGCGCTTGGCCCGGGCGAGCAGAGCGACTTCCTTCTGCCTGCGTTGGTGGGGCTGTCAATGTGGGCGGTGCAGAAGATGTCGACTGTGCCTTCGGCGGATCCGCGGCAGGCACAGACCAACACGATGATGCTGTGGATGATGCCGCTGATGCTCACCTTCTTCTCGTTCCAGCTTCCCAGCGGCCTGGCCCTCTACTGGGTGGCGTCCAACCTGATACAGATGGGTATCCAGTACTTTATAACCGGATGGGGCAACCTTCTGCCGTCGAGAACAGAGACGGCGCCCGCGCAGGTCGCGCCCGCCCAGCCGGTCAAGGAGATTGCGCAAGATGGAGACACTGGAGACAACGGGAAGAACCGTCGAGGAGGCAATCGAAATCGCTCTGGAGCAGCTAGGCGCAGAGCGAGATCAGGTAGAAATAGACGTAATCAGTCAAGGTAAGGGCGGCATACTGGGCTTCGGCGCGGAGCCGGCAAGGGTGCGCGTGATGCTCACGGCTCCCCTGTCCAGCCTTCCGGCGCTGTCCAAGCTCATACTGGACAACCTTCTCAAGAACATGAAGGTGGAGGCCTTCACCGCCATCCGGCCTTCCGACCAGGAGGAGGACGGTACGGTTGAGATCGAGGTCCAGGGAGAGGACTCGGGACTGCTCATTGGGCGCCGTGGCGAGACGCTGCGAGCGCTCCAGTACGTCACCAACCTGCTGGTGGGGCGGAGAGCCGAGGGCCGCGTGGTGCTGGACGTTGAGGGGTACCGGGAGCGGCGTTACGCTGCGCTCAGGACGCTTGCGGCCCGGGTCGCCGAGCGTGTAGCCTCCACCGGACAGTCGGTTACGCTGGAGCCGATGGCAGCCAACGAGCGTCGGGTGATCCACCTCGCGCTGGCCAACAACCCCCGCGTGGCCACGGAGAGCACGGGCGTGGGAGAGGGCCGCAAGATCACGGTCTCGCCTGCCAGGGGGTGAGAGGGAGCGGCCCTTTACAGCGTTCCCGAGTACATGACAGCTCATAGAGTCTGGGCGCGTTTATTCTCAATCCTTGCCGTAAAGCGCCAAGAGCTGGGAATCTGCAAGTACTGTGGCCTGCGCGCCGGCAGATTGCGAGGACAGCACGGAGAGTGCGAGAGTAGGTACACTGAGGCACTCAGAAGCCTCTTGAGCACCGCAACACGGCTTGCACTTGGGCGCGCTTCCGCGGACGAGCTCCGTTTGAGGCTGAGCCTTGCTGGTGAGAGCTTCGTAAGCGGTGACGAGGCACGGGAAGCCTTGATCGAGGCTTACGAAGACGCAGCCTGCAGGTTACTGGCTGGAGACTGGATCAGTGCCGAGAACGAGAGCTTTCTTGCCTCCTACGTGGCAGAGTTGAATCTCTCAGACGCCGAGTGTAATCGCAATGGCACCCAGGAGCGAATTCGGATGTCAGCGCAATTGCGTCAGATTGCCACGGAGCCTGCTACCCTAAATGATTGGCGCTCAACACTGGGCAGCTTGCCTCTTCGCTTAAGCGATCCAGATGAACGGGTGGTCTGGGCGTTTCGCACCGTTCGAGTGGAGTTTGGCTCTACGCAAATGAGGGAATCTGACAGTGGACGATTGGTAATGACTAACAGAAGACTCTATTTTGCTGGCAGGGAAGGCAGCCACCAATCCACATTGGGAAGAATTCATACCCTGCGGCGTGAGTACGACGGTTTCGCAATTCACACGGGCGCGTCTGCCAAGGCGTACTCGTTCCGCAGTGACGTGAATGGCTGGTTCGCATGGAAGTTGATCAATCTATTGGTCAAGATGAAGTGACCCGGCCAACCGATTGAAGCGACAGCAGCAACTTGGACAAGTCAATGGCGAGGCTTGCATGCCGGGCGCTCGTGTTCTAATTGCGGTCGCCGTAGTTCTCACACTCCTGTCCGCGTGCGGGGATGACTCTCCAGTCATCTCGATGTCTATCGCGATAGCGCCCCCATCCGGTGACTCGCCTTCCTACCACAGAGACGAATGGCCTCATTGGACAGACGAGGACGGCGATTGCCAGGATACAAGGCAAGAGGTCCTCATAGCCGAGTCGCTTTCAGCAGTCGAATACACCGACTCCGACGAGTGCAGGGTTGCATCCGGGACATGGACTGGCCCGTATACCGGTGAGGAGTTTGCCGATCCTGCGAACTTGGACATAGACCATCTTGTGCCGCTGGCAAACGCTCACGTCTCGGGCGGATGGGAGTGGAGTGAATCGAGAAAGAGTCAGTACGCCAACGACATATCTTTCGAAGGACACCTGGTGGCTGTGCATGGCCAGTCCAACAGGACCAAAGGCGCTTCCGGGCCTGAAGAGTGGAGGCCGCCCGAAAGCAGCTACTGGTGCCAGTACGCAATAGACTGGATCACAATCAAGAACAGTTGGGGGCTTACCTCTACCGAGGCAGAATTGGCTGCCCTCTCAGAGATGCTGGACACTTGCGAGCCGCGCAGGGTGCTTGTTGGAATTGAACCGGAGGGACGACAGGCTGCTGCCACTTACCCACCCTCTCCAAGTGCTACTGCCGCAGCTTTGCTGGAAGGAGCCTACGCCTCCTGTGAAGAGGCTGAGGCCGCCGGTGAAGAACGAGAACGGGGGAGTGCGGGTGAAGGATGGGGTTTCCCACAGTCGATGGTGCCGAGCGCTCGTGATGGAGACGGCGATGGGGTTGTCTGTGAAGAGACGGTACGGAGCTCTGCAACGCCATCCCCAGCTACTACCGCCACGCCTCAAGCTTCCCCAACCGCCACCGTTTCACATGAAGGAGTGACGGATTGGCCCTACGCGTCGTGCGAAGAGGCTGAGGCCGCCGGTGAAGAACGAGAACGGGGGAGTGCGGGTGAAGGATGGGGTTTCCCACAGTCGATGGTGCCGAGCGCTCGTGACCGAGACGACGACGGGGTTGTCTGCGAAGAGGCGGTACGGGGTGCTACACCCACACCCGTTCCAGTCGCCACTGCCACGCAGGAAGCTGCACCGACCGCTACCGCTACCGTCACGGATGGGGTCTATGCGTCCTGTGAAGAGGCTGAGGCCGCTGGTGAGGAACGAGAACAGGAGAGTGCAGGTGAAGGATGGGGCTTCCCACAGTCTATGGTGCCAAGCGCTCGCGATGGAGACGACGATGGGGTCGTCTGCGAAGAGACGGTAAGGAGCGCTACGCCCACACCCGTTCCAGTCGCCACTGCTACGCAGGAAGCTTCACCGACCGCTACAGTTACCGTCACGGATGGGGTCTATGCGTCCTGTGAAGAGGCAGAGGCCGCCGGCGAGGAGCGGGTTCAGGGGAGCAGCGGCAGCGGACGCGGCTTCCCGCAGTCGATGGTGCCGAGCGCTCGTGACGGAGACGACGATGGTGTTGTCTGCGAAGAGACGGTTCGGAGTGCTACACCCACACCCGTTCCAGTCGCCACTGCCACGCAGGAAGCTTCACCGACCGCTACAGTTACCGTCACGGATGGAGTCTATGCGACCTGTGAAGAGGCTGAGGCCGCTGGTGAGGAGCGCGTTCAGGGGAGCAATGGCAATGGTCGTGGCTTCCCGCAATCGATGGTACCGAGCGCTCGCGATGGAGACGACGATGGGGTTGTCTGCGAAGAGACCGCGCGGAGTGCTACGCCTACACCGCGTCCCGTCGCCACTGCCACTACCGGCACTGACGGGGTCTATGCGTCCTGTGAAGAGGCTGAGGCCGCCGGTGAGGAGCGCGTTCAGGGGAGCAGTGGTACCGGTCGTGGCTTCCCGCAGTCGATGGTGCCGAGCGCTCGCGATGGCGACGGTGATGGTATTGTCTGCGAAGAGACGGCAAGGAGCGCCACGCCTACACCGCGCCCGGTTGCCACCGCACCCGCTGACGAAGCCGACGGAGTCTATGCCTCATGTGAAGATGCCGAGGCCGCCGGTGAGGAGCGAGTGCAGGGGAGCAGTGGCACTGGTCATGGCTTCCCGCAATCGATGGTACCGAGCGCACGTGACGGAGACGGTGATGGGGTTGTCTGCGAAGAGACTGCACGGAGTGCTACGCCTACACCGCGTCCCGTCGCCACTGCCACCACCGGCACTGACGGGGTCTATGCCTCATGTGAAGATGCCGAGGCCGCCGGTGAGGAGCGAGTGCAGGGGAGCAGTGGGAGCGGTCGTGGCTTCCCGCAGTCGATGGTGCCGAGCGCCCGCGACGGAGACGGCGATGGGGTTGTCTGCGAGAGGTAGGCTGGCGGTCTTGGTGGCCGCTGTCACGCAAGAGAAGAGGGAGGCCCGCACTGCGGGCCTCCCTCTCTCGCTAAGTTCGCTGATCGCCGGACTGCTGGCTACGCGCCGCCGTTGTCCTTGCCCCACAGCGCCTCGAGGATGCGACCTGGGTTCATCGGCAGGTCGTACATCCTGACGCCGATGGCATGGGACACGGCGTTGGCGATGGCCGCCAGCGGCGGAACGATGGGCACCTCGCCCACGCCTCGCGCGCCGTACGGATGGCCCGGATTCGCCACCTCTACGAGGATGGTGTCAATCATCGGCAGGTCGAGGGCGATCGGCATCCGGTAGTCCAGTAGCGAGGAGTTGGCCATCTGGCCTGCGTCGTTGTAGAAATACTCCTCGTTGATGGCCCAGCCAATGCCCTGGACTGCGCCGCCCTGGATCTGGCCCTCCACGTAGCTGGGGTGGATAGCCTTGCCAACGTCCTGCAATGCCGTGTAGCGGAGGACGTCGACCTTGCCCGTCTCCGGGTCAACCTCCACGTCCACGATGTGTAGGCCGAATGCGGCGCCCACACCGCGGGGCGACACCGTGCTCTTCCCAACCAGCGGGCCGCCCGTCTCCATCAGCCTGGCGGACAGCTCCCGGAAGGTGATCGACTGCTCCGGGTTGTCCTTGCGGGTGAACGCGGAGTCGCTGAAATCGATCTCGTCCTCGGTGGTCTCCCACAGGCGGGCGACGCGCTCCTTCATCTGGCGCACCACGTCGTTCGCCGCCTCGTATGAGGCCCAGCCGGTGGCGAACGCCGTGCGGCTGCCGCCGGTCACCGCAGTGTATCCGACGGAGTTGGTGTCAACCACCACCGGGTGCACGTCCTCGGCGGGAAGGCCAAGAACCTCCGCCGCCTGCATTGCGATGGCCGCGCGGGTTCCGCCGATGTCCACCGACCCCTCAACCAGTTCGACCGTGCCATCCGGGTTGACCGCGATATTGACACTGGACTGCATGCCTGCGTTGAACCAGAATCCGCTGGCGATCCCGCGGCCCGTGTACTTGCCCTCCAGAGGCGTGTTCCAGTGGTCGCTCTCCTTGGCGGCCTCCAGCATTTCCACGTTGCCGATCTTGGAGAAGGGGACGCCGGTTGCCTGGCGATCGCCCTCCTTGGAGGCGTTCATCACGTGGAAGTCCATGACGTCGATGCCCAGCTGCTCGCAGATCTCGTCCACGACGCACTCCACGGCGAACGTGGCCTGCGGCGCTCCCGGCGCCCGGTAGGCCGCCACCTTGGGCTTGTTCACCACCACGTCGTAGGCGTCGATGAGGATGTTCTCGATGCTGTACATGTTGAGCATGCACATCGCGCCGGCGTTCACGGGAGAGCCCGGGTACGCGCCCGCCTCGAAGGCCAGATATGCCTGGGCTGCCTGGATTGTTCCGTCCTTCTTGACGCCCATCTTCACCCAGGTATAGCTGCCGGAGCCGGGCCCGGTGGCCTCCAGCACCTCGGTGCGGGTCATGGTCATCTTGACGGGGCGGCCAGTCATGCGGGACAGCAGGGCCGCCGGCGGCTCGAAGTAGAATGTGGTCTTGCCGCCGAACCCGCCTCCGATCTCCAGCGGGATGACGCGCACCTGGGAGATTGGGACTCCGAGCACGGCGGCGGAGTTCTGCCGGATGCCGAAGTGGCCCTGCGTGCTGGTCCAGATGGTGATGTCGCCGTCCGCGTTCCAGAGGGCCGTCACGGACTGCGGCTCGATGTAGCCCTGGTGCACCGTAGGAGTGGTGAACTCCCGCTCGATGACCAGGTCGGACTCTGCAAAGCCCTTATCCACGTCGCCCCCGGCGAAGCGGGTGTGGGTGGCAACGTTGCTCACCTTGCCGGTGTCCTTTCCCAGGGACATCGTAGTCTGGGTCTCGATCAGGATGGGGGCGTCGTCCTTCATGGCCTCGGGCGCCGTGAGCACCGGCGGCAGCACCTCGTACTCCACGTCGATCAGGGAGAGGGCCTCTTCCGCTATGTGGGGCGAGTCCGCGGCCACGGAGGCGATGGCATGACCCTTGTAGAGTGCCTTATCCTGGGCCAGGATGTTGGCCGACAGGAGGCGAAGGTTCACCATCGGCCCCTCGCCCAGGGATACCGGCTCGTTGGGAGCTTCCGGCAGGTCCTTGCTGGTCACCACGGCCTTCACGCCCGGAAGCTGAAGCGCCTTGCTTACGTCGATGGACTTGATGCGTGCGTGGGCGTGCGGGCTGCGAAGTGTCTTCCCGTGCAGGAGGCCGGTCGGATGGATGTCCGCGCCGTATCTGGCACGGCCCGTGACCTTGTCCACGCCGTCATGACGGACGGGCCGCGTGCCCACCACGTTGTACTCATTGGGACGCTCGGTTGTTGTGGCCATGACTATTTCCTCTCTCTGTGCAATATGTCTCAGGCTGCCGTAAGTCTAACACACATCCGCCATCGTCTCAAACGCGCCGGCCGCCAGTCCTCTCCTCCCTCGTGCCCGGCTGACGCGTCACGGACTCCCGTGCGAACAGCAGGAACGCGAGTCCCACGACCCCCACAACTGCACCGTTCCCCACAAGCGCGGTGGTGGCTCCGTACGTGTCGGCGGCGAGGCCCATGAGCGGCGGCGCGATGAGCAGCGCCAGGTCGCCGAATGAGCGCGCCGCGCCCTGCGCTATGCTCTGGCGCGCCCGCGGGCTTATGTCTGCCACGTACGCCACCGGAGTCGGCCCCTGGATGCCGTTGCCTAGCCCGAACAGTGTCATGCCCACCGCGTACAGCATCAGCGCTGGGCTTGCTCCAAGCACCATCATGGCGATGGAAACTATCAGCAGCCCGGGCACGATGGTCTTCTTGCGCCCGAACCGGTCGGAAACGGAGCCGGAGAAGGGCAGCAGGAGAAAGGCCAGGACGGGCGGGATGGTGAAGATTGCGCCTATCTGCCCCGGCGAAAGACCCAGCTCATCCGAGCCCTTCAGCGGCAGTAGCGTGAACTGCGCCCCGCCGCGCGTGAAGAAAATGGCGGCCAACACCAGCCCAACCAGGATGAAGTCGCGGGACTTCAGGAAGGAGTACCTTGACCATCGCCCCTCCTGAGTCACCGGGCCGTCCTGCCTTCCTACCTGTGGCCTTCCGTCTGCGTCGTCCGACGACGGCCTGGTCTCCGGCACGCGGAAGAACGCCCAGATACCGCTGACCAGCGACACCGCGCCGACGGCGAAGAACGGGCCTCGCAGCCCGAATATCTCCGCAATCAGGCCGCCCATCGAGGGGCCCAGCGTGATGCCAAGCGCAAAGCTGCCCTGGTAGACGCTCATCAGCCGCCCGCGGTTGGCTGGCGTACTAATGTCGCCAATGAAGATGACGGCCCCGGTGATGAAGGCGGCGGAGCCGACCCCCGCAATGAACCTGTACACCATCAGCGGCGCGAGCGAGTCCGCGGTGCCCGCCAGGGCGTTGCCCGCCGCCGCGATCAGCGGCCCGCCTACCAGCACGGAGCGCCGTCCGAATCGCTCGGAGAGAACCGCGGTGGGCATGTTGGTAAGGAACCGCGCCAACCCGAATACGCTGATGACCAGGCCGACCGTGGCAAGGGATACGCCCAGGCTGTCCGCGTAGAGGGGCAGGATGGGCGCCACCATCCCCTGGCCGGTGGTGAGCAGTGTGGTGGACACCGCCAGCAGCAGCACCGTGGGGTGCTCGCGCAGGACGGGGACGATGCCTAGTCGCAAAGCGGCGATTCCTGGAGGGCCGCGCTATCCCTGCGTGACGGCGCGCTCGGCGGGCAATGGCCGGCCCGGGTTGAACGTGTGCAGGCGGAACCCCTCGGCGTACTTGAGGCCGTGCTTCTCCGCCAGCTCCGACACCCTGCCGCGGATGCGCTCCTCAAGCTCCTCCGGGTTGCCTATCTGGCTGCGATGCGCCTTTAGCGCCTCGATGCGCACGTCGATTACGTCAGAGATGTCGACCACCAGGTCCGGGTCCGTCGGTGTGGAGGTGTAGATCTCGAGCACCTTGTGCGGCCCGAAGCCCTCGGCCTCATGCTCCGGGAAGTGCAGCCTGTCCCTGGCGAACGGGTACACCGCGTCGAAGGTCGACTGGCCGGCCATCCGATGGTCGCGGTGATTGTGGCGGTTGCGGCTGTAGGGGTCCTGGCAGAAGATGACGTCCGGCTTGAACCGGCGTATCTCGCGCACGATCTTCCCGATGACCTCGCGCGTCGACTCAAGCTCGCCGTCGCCGTAGCCCAGGAACGTAACGTCCGTGGTGCCGATGATGGCTGACGCGTTGCGCTGCTCCTCCTGCCGGATGGTGCCCAGCCGCTCGGAGGTCATGTCCGGGTCGCTGGTGCCCTTGTCGCCGTTGGTGCACAGCACGTAGGCTAGCTCCATGCCCTCCCGCGTCATCTTGGCGAGCGTACCCGCAAATCCGAACTCGGCGTCGTCTGGATGCGCAACCACCACCATGGCGCGCTTGTGCTTGTCCCACGGCATTTCGGGGGCGGAGCTTTGGGAGGCGTCGGTCGTCAAGTAGGGACCTCTCAATCCACGGGCTGTGGCGCGCGCCGCAGCGCCGTTTGGTATTAAGCTTCGTAGAGTTTACCATATCGCCGCATGGTGTATCATGGAGCCACTTCCAGAGCCGCGGAGGCGTCGGTTTTGAGCACTTCACACACCTTCTCCGGCAACCCCCTGGACAGGGGCGACCGGGAGCGCCGCGATGACGAGTGGATAGCCCGCCGGAGCGGCGACGCTGCAAGTCGCTTCCTGCCCATGCGTGACCTGAACGTGCCCGTTTCCGAGGCCGACGGCGCAGGCCTTGTGTGGCTCAGCGGCGAAGAGAGGGAGAGGCTGGAATTAACGGCCCAACCGCTGTTCCTTGGCCTGCTGAACGGCACGGCGCACTTCGTGGTGGACGTGTCAAAAGCGGACGGAGCGGCCCGAGAGCTCGACCAGGACGGCCGCTTCAGGTACGTCGACGCACGCTCAGCAACGGAGCTGCTGGACGCGGCATCGTGCGGCATAGTGGCGCAGGCGCGGGCGCAGGTGGACTGGCACGCCCGCAACGGCTTCTGCCCCCAGTGCGGCTCGACAACGACGATGGCCAGGGGCGGGCAGACCCGCCACTGCCCAGGCTGTGGCGCCATACACTACCCGCGCACCGACCCGGTTGTAATCACGGCCGTGCACAGCGGCGACTGGTGCCTGCTGGGGCAGTCGCGCGGCCGCGGCACGGGTTCCAACCGCTACTCGGCGCTGGCAGGATTCGTAGACCAGGGCGAGTCGATTGAGGAGGCGGTCGCGCGGGAGATCATGGAGGAGTCGGGCATTGCGGTGAAGAATGTGCGGTATCACTCGTCGCAGCCGTGGCCGTTCCCGTCCTCGCTGATGATAGGCTGCCTGGCGGAAGCGGCCACCACCGAGATCTCCGCAGACGATGAGGAGATGTCGGACGTTCGCTGGTTTCACCGCGACGTGGTGGTGAGTGCGCTGGACGGAGGGAGCAACGAGCTGACGCTGCCCGCGCCGCTCGCGATTGCACACCACATCATCAGGGCTTGGGCGCTGCCGCATTCCCAGGACTGAGCGTACGGATAGCCCTAGTCCAGCCTGGTAGACCGGCTAGGGGGTGTCTCTACAGCGGCAGGTGCACGGCGCGGCCGGTGCGGGCGCTGCGGGCCACGGCCTCCGTGAACTCCATGTACGCCACGCCGTCCTCGAAGGTGGTGAGTCGGACGGGCTCCAGCCCACGGATGGCGTTCACGAACTCCTCCTCCACGCGCCACGACTGCTGCTTCTCGACGGGCACTTCGATCTCCGCCAGCCCGTCGTCGCCGCGGCGGCCGCATAGCCGTATGGGGCTGGCGGCCTTGCGGATGACGCACGGAAGCCCGCCACTCCTGGATTCAGTTCCTGAACACAACAAACGGCCCTGGGCCGCCTCTTGGCCGCCCGATTGCCGACTCTCTGAAATGTCGTACAATGAGCCACGGGTTGTTCATTCTCGGTGTCGAGGCTACTCCTCGGTCGCAGAATATCCATGCGAGATTCCAATAGTCTGCACGCAGTCCTCAAGTCACGATTTGGCTACGACAGCTTTCTCGGGCACCAGGAGGAGATTGTCGGCAACGTGCTGGCCGGTGGTGACAGCCTCGTGCTCATGCCCACCGGCGGCGGCAAGTCCCTGTGCTTTCAGTTGCCCGCCCTGGTGCTGGGCGGCCTCACCCTCGTTATTTCCCCGCTGATATCCCTCATGAAGGACCAGGTGGACGCCCTGAACCTCAACGGCATCGACGCGCGGTATATCAACGGCACTATGTCCGACCTTGAAGTCGAACGTGTGCGGTCCCAAGTCCTGGCTGGGCGGATCAGGCTCCTGTACGTAGCTCCGGAGCGGCTAGCGCATCCGGAGTTTCGCCGCTTTCTCTCCGCTCTGGATCTGAGCCTCATCGCTATAGACGAGGCGCACTGCATCTCGGAGTGGGGCCATGAGTTCCGCCCTGACTATCGCAACCTGCGGCAGCTGCGAGACCACTTCCCATCGACACCTGTTATAGCACTGACGGCCACCGCGACAGAGCGTGTCCGCCGGGACGTCATCGTTCAGCTGGGACTGCAGGAAGGCAGGTTGTTCCTGTCCAGCTTCGACCGTCCCAACCTAACCTACACGGTGCAGGCCAAGGATAGGGACTGGACGCAGCTGACCCGCCTGCTCGAAGAGAGGCGCGGGCAGTCGAGCATCGTTTACTGCTTTTCGCGGCAGGAGACTGAGGACCTGGCCCGGTTCCTCAACGACCGCGGCTTGCAGGCACGCCCGTATCACGCCGGGCTGGACGCCGAAACTCGCCGTCGCAACCAGGAGGACTTCATTCGAGACAGGCTCTCCGTAATCGTGGCGACCATAGCATTTGGCATGGGCATCGACAAGCCGGACGTCCGGCTCGTGGTGCACTACGGCCTGCCAAGGTCTGTGGAGGGCTACTACCAGGAGACGGGGCGCGCCGGCAGGGACGGCCTGCCCAGCGATTGCGTGCTGTTCTTCTCCTACGCCGACAAGGCCAGACAGGAGTACTTCATCAACCGGATAGAGGACGCATCGGAGCAGCGTAACGCTCGGGAGAAGCTGGATCGGATGGTGGAATTCGCCCAGCTTCCCACCTGCCGCCGCCGATTCATGCTGGAGTACTTTGGGGAGCAGCGCTTGGAGGCCAATTGCGGCAGCTGTGACGTGTGCCTCGAGTCGAGAGGGAGCTTCGACGCCACAGAGGTGACACAGAAGATACTGTCGGCTGTGATTCGCACCGGCGAACGCTTTGGTGTGCACCACATCATCCAGGTGTTGACCGGAAGCCGCGATAAGCGTGTCTTGGGGCTGGGGCACGACAGACTGAGCGTGTATGGCATTGCGAAGGACGCCGGTCGGGCGCAGCTGCGCGAGATAATCGGGCAGCTCCAGTTTGTGGGGCTGCTGAAGCGGGCGGAGGGTGAGTTCCCCACTCTGCTGGTTTCGGATGCAGGGCGGGCGTTCCTGCAAGAGCGACGAACGCTGAAGCTGCCCCGGCCGCAGTCGCCCAACGCAGGCAGTCGCCGGTCGGCTACGGCTGACTACGACGAGGGCCTGTTCGAGGAGCTGCGGGCTGTGCGACGGAGGCTGGCCGGGGACCGCAACGTGCCCGCATACGTCGTGTTCGGTGACGCGTCGCTGCGGCACATGGCAGCGGCTATCCCTCGCTGCGTTGCGGACTTCCTGGATATTCACGGGGTGGGCAGTACGAAGGCGGAGCAGTACAGCGATGCGTTTCTGGAGGCGATACAACGGTACGCAACCGAGAACGGCGTGCAACCCAGGAAAGGCGCCTCTCCGGTGCAACGAGACTCGGCGGACCAGTCTGAAGCCGGACGGCCCTCGGAGCCGCGGTGCCTCCCGGGAGCCACCTGCGATGAGACCATGCGCCTCATGTTGCAGGGACTGTCCGTCAGTGAGATAGCGGCGCACAGGCGACTATCTGAGACTACGGTTATCGGTCACCTGGAACGCCTGGCAAACGCGGGGACGGCCCTGGAGCTTGAGCGCTTGCTTCCTGACGCGGAGAGGCTGAGCCGGATGGAGGAGGCGTTTGAGGCCTGCGGCAGTGCGTACCTCAGGCCGGTTCGAGAGTATCTCGGCGAAGGGTTCACCTACGAAGAACTCCGACTGGCCCGCATTCACCTGCGCCAGTCTGGACTGAAGGACTCACCCTGAGCTGGTACGGGAGCCAGGCCCACCACGAGCGGGAGCGGCGCAGGGCAGCCCGCCCCTACAGCGGCAGGTGCACGGCGCGGCCGGTGCGGGCGCTGCGGGTCACGGCCTCCGTGAACTCCATGTACGCCACGCCGTCCTCAAAGGTGGTGAGTCGGACAGGCTCCAGCCCACGGATGGCGTTCACGAACTCCTCCTCCACGCGCCACGACTGCTGCTTCTCGACGGGCACTTCGATCTCCGCCAGCCCGTCGTCGCCGCGGCGGCCGCCGAACAGCTGCATCGCTCCTGTTTCCAGGTGCAGAGTACCCCCCGTGCCGAATAGCCACACGTCGGCGGAGGGTGCAAGGCCGGTGACGGCGCTGAATGTCATGTGGGCCTGCGCACCGCCGTTAATACGTGCGAGTACGTCCACGTGGTCCGGTATGGTGACCGGCCGCAGCAGGCCGCCGGTGTCAACGCGCTGGGGCACCGTCACGCTGGTCATGGCTAGGACCTCCGTGGCCGGGCCTATCCACCGCATCATCGCCTCGTACCACACGCCCAGGAACAGCACGTTGTAGCCGCTCACCGCGCGGTCGTGCCTCCACTGGAGCGGCCCGCCGAACTCCGGGAAACCGCTGCCTGTGACCCGCATCTCGACCGAGGTGAGCGCGCCCAGGTAGCCAGATGAGAGAAGCTCGCGGATGGTGGTGTCGACTTTCAGCGTGAACGGCGACGGCACCACCTGCGCGACGAGGTCGGGATGGCGGCGCGATGCGTTGAGCATTGCCTTGGCCTCAGCCGCGTCCATTGCCATGCGCGCCTCCGTGAGGACGTGCTTGCCGGCGTCCAGCGCCGCGAGCGTGATGGGGCAGTGCATGTAAGGCCAGGTGCCGATGCAGACCGCGTCTATGTCGGGGGACTGCACCAGCTGCTGCCAGTCGTCGTACACGCGGGGGATTTCGAACTCGTCTGCCACGCGCTGCCCGGACTCGCGGCTGCGATTGGCCACGCCTACCACGTCGACTCCTTCAAGCGCCTGGAAGCCCGGTATGTGGCGTGCCCGGCTGTTGGCGCCGGCCCCCACGATGCCCACGCGTATGTTCTGACTGCTGGTCATGCCACCTCCGATCCGCGAATGCCGCGGCTGCTTTCAACAGGAGTGGGTACGCCGCGGCGTACCCACTCCTTCGCCTTCTGCGATTGTCCCATTGAAGGGAGGCGTCCTAGCTCGTCGGGTCCTTGACCTTCCTCAGGTAGGGCGTCACGGTCTCCCACCCGTCTGGGAACAACTCCTGGGCCGCCTCGTTGTTGATGGACGGCAGGATGATCACGTCCTCGCCCTTCTCCCAGTTGGCGGGCGTGGCAACGCGGTGGTTGGCCGTGATCTGGCAGGAGTCGAGCACCCTGAGGAGCTCGTCGAAGTTGCGGCCGGAGCTCATGGGGTACGTGAGGTTCATCTTGATTCGCTTGTCCGGGCCGACAAGGAACACGGATCGAACGGTCGCGTTGTCCGCGGCCGTCCTGCCCTCGGACGAATCGCCGCTCTCCGCTGGCAGCATATCGTAGAGCTTGGCGACGCTCAGGTTCTCGTCGGCGATGATGGGGAAGTTGAGCTCTGTGCCCGCGAGCTGTTCGATGTCAGCCGCCCACCGCTTGTGGTCGTCCACCTTGTCCACGCTCAGTCCGATGACCTTGCAGGAACGCTTCTGGAACTCGCTGTTGATCTTCGCCACCTCGCTGAGCTCAGTGGCGCAGACCGGCGTGAAGTCCTTGGGGTGCGAGAAGAGCATGGCCCAGCCGTCGCCCATCCACTCGTGGAAGTTGACCGTACCCTCGCTGGTTTCCGCCGTGAAATCCGGTGCCTCGTCATTGATTCGTAGAGACATATCTAGCTCCTCCTCTACCGGGTTGTCGTGGGGATTCATTCGCCAACGGCGCTGTTGCCTTCGAGAGCGAAGCAGGATCGTGTTGCCACGATGGTCGTGACTAAATCTTACAACATTTCCTTGCTCGTGCCAACGCTGCGCTATCGACTTGTGCCCCGTCGCGCGGTAGAATCTATCAGGCGCGATAGGGGCTCCGCTGAGCAGCGCGGGCCCCGACACTCAATCAAGAGGGGGAGACCATGCCAACCGAAAATGCACCGCCATCCATGTACAGAGCCAAGGAGGGACTTGGTGTGTGGGAGCACAGGGGGAAGGTGGTCGCCGTTGGCATTGGCGTTTCGCCCACGGCCCGTCGCTGGGACGAGACCACCGACACCAGCCTGGGGGCCTGGAGCATCCTCGCGCTCCAGAGGGCAATGGAGGACGCGGGCGTCTCGCCTGACCAGGTCGATGGCCTGGTGATGGCGCAGGACACCTCCACCGGCTCGCCGTGGCCGACTGACAAGCCCATCCCGCAGGACTTCCTGAATACCTACAAGTCCACCGACAACCCGCTCGACGGCATCGCGAGGCTCAGCTCCGAGTGGATACTCCAGAACATGCCGGAGCTTAGCAACGTGGACTTCACCATGTACGGACCCGGCTGCATGTCCAACGCGCTGGTGGTGGGTGCGCAGGCCGTGGGTGAAGGCTTGACGGACGTCTGCCTTGTCCTCAAGGGCTGGCACAACTTCGGCGGCCGGTACTATGTGGGGCAGGGCGCAGCGGCGGGCGACACCATAGGCGGCGGCGGCAAGTGGACCGGCCTGTGGGGCACGGTGGCCTGCTACAACACCGCCATGATATTCGAGTCCTACTGCCGCAAGTACGGCAAGAACCACGACATGATGGCGCCTTTCGTGGTCAACGAAAAGCGCAACGGACTGCTTTACCCTGAGGGCTTCTGGGCGCAGCACCGGCCCGAGCCGCTGTCGGTCGAGGACTACCTGGCGGCCCGCTGGATCGCCAAGCCTGCAAACCTCTTCGACAACGACCTGCCCATCTGCGTTTCCGGCGCATTCCTCCTCACCACGGAGGAGCGGGCCAGGGACATGAAGCAGAAGCCGGTCTACATCCTGAACCACACCAGGACAGCTCCGGAGCAGCGGAGCGTGGTGCCTACCCTGGAAGAGTGGCAAGCGGCCGCCGATAGCACTGGACGCAAGCTCTACGAGGGGTCGGGCCTGACCCCCAGCGACCTGTCGTTCGAGAACATGTACGACGGCTTTACGCTCTTCCACCAGTTCCACCTGGAGGGGCTGCGGTTCGCGGGTGTTCAGCCTGGCGAGGCACTGGACTTCTACCAGACGGACATCTCGATCGAGGGGCCGAACCCCGCTTCGCCCAGCGGCGGCAACGCCGGGGCGGGACGCACCCGTTTCTGGCTGCACATGGACTCCGTGCTGCAGATACAGGGCAGGGCGGGCGCTCGGCAGATACACAGGCCCGCGGAGGCGGGCGTATCCGGCGCGTTCTTCCCGGACAACAACTACTCCGTGGTCTGGGCAGCCAGGGCCGACTAGTCAGGACCGGAAACTATCGGGGCGAGGGGCGCGACGTCAGCCGATGTAGCAGCCCCTCCGCCCCCCGAATCTCCTCTCCACTCGCCCATCGGGGTAAACGACGATGGGCACGGCGTCGCCCAGCTTGCGCGCTTCGTCCATAGCCTCCTGGCTGAGGTCCGCGCGCCGCTCCTCATACTCCATGCCTTCCGCATCCCACTGCTCAAGCAGCCTTGCGCATGCGGGGCAGCCCCTGATGCTGTACACGATTGGAAGCGAGGCTATGTGTGTTACCTCCGGTCCTGCGCTGCGGCTCGCAACCCCACTACTGTAGCTGCCTGAGCCGCGGGCTCGCGAGCAGTATCACGAACGCCACAAGGATCAGCATCCCGGCCATGATGCCGAGTGCTACAGGCGCGCCCAGCCGCTCGGCGACCAGAGTGACGGGCAGCACGCCGGCAGGCATTATGCCCATGTTCAGCCCGAAGATGCTCATCACGCGGCCGCGGTACTCCTGATTGGTGTACTCCATCATGAGGCTGCTGGTGAGGGTCATCCGTGACGCCTGGATCATACCGACCACCACTAGGATCGCGATGCCCGTGGCGAACATAGGCACGAAGTAGGAAGTGGCGGCAAAGCTCAGGAGCACGAGGCCGGAGAGGATTCCACTGACCGCCAGTGCTAGTCCCCTGCGCGAGACCTTCCCAATGAAGGCTATCATCAGGGTGCCGCCCAGCGCGCCCAGGCCCATCGCGCTCATCAGCACGCCCAAGCCGTCCGCCCCCACCTCGAATACGTCCTTGGCAAAAATGGGCAGAATAAAACGAATGGGCATGGCGAAGATGATGGTAGCGAACGAGAGAAGTAGCAGGACAAGGATGACGCGGTTGTCGAACACGTACCTGAAGCCATCACGGATGTCGCCGAAGACCGTGGTCTGGCGACCCCTTGGGGGCACCTCAACCTTGGGCAGCCTGGTTGTGAAGAGAACGGCCAGCACGTACATACCGGCGATTACGTAGTACACCGACTCAACGCCAATCTCCGCGATGAGCGTCCCGGCCATCACCGGCACCGCCATCGTCGTAAGGCTCATAACCATCGCATTCAGGGCTACGGCGTTCGTGAGCCTGTCCATTCCCACAAGCTGAGGGGTGATGGCCTGGCGCGCCGGCATCACGAGCGGCATCACGCTGCCCTGCATCGCCGACGCCGCGAGCAGGTGATACCAGGTGATAGTGCCCGTGGTGATGGACACGGCGATGAACAGGGCTACTCCCATCGAGACCATCTGGCTCGCCTGGATGACACGCTTCTTGTCCATCCGGTCGGCCACCACGCCGCCGAACAGCGCCAGCGTTACCGCCGGCACCGCGGCGGCCGCCACCACAATGCCGAGCAGCGACTCCCTGCCGGTCAGCTCGAACACGTAGTAGCCCCCGGTCAGCATGAGCATCTGCATGGCGCCCATCTGAAGCATGAAGCCGAGCCAAAGGTTGCGATATCCCGGTACGCTCAGGGAGTCGAAGGTGCGCTTGA
The DNA here is from genome assembly GCA_028877205.1 of Chloroflexota bacterium. Lineage (GTDB taxonomy): Bacteria > Chloroflexota > Dehalococcoidia > Lucifugimonadales > UBA2985 > JAPPHY01. Next base: position 47,763 of record JAPPHY010000002.1, read on the forward strand.
GCGCGGCGGTTGAGGTGAAAGAGGAGAGCGTGAGTCCCTGCGGTCTGGGCATGCCGCCCGGATGACCGCCCGGAGGGCCGCCGTTGCCGGCTGAGCCGGCGCTTGCCTGAGCGGTTGCTGCGCCGGAGCGGCTGCCCACGGCAACAGGCTCGCCCTCCTCCGCACGCGAGGCACTCCAGCTTCCGCTGCCCATCGAGCCGAACTGCACCTGCCCGGAGGCCTGGTCGCCTTCCACCGTGCCAGTGAAGGTCAGGTTCATCGCGCCCATAGGACCGGACATGGATGCGCTGAACTCCACCTCGCTGCCGTTTGCGCGGCCGCTCACGCTCGCAGTGCCCATGCTGGTAGTGAGCGACCCTTCGAGGCTGCCGGTGTTCTCCCTGATAGAGAGCGACGCGGGTCGCGTCCCCATGGGGGATTCCATCTGCAGCTGCCAGTTGCCCTCGAACGCCATGCACGGCTCCCTGAAGCGCGGTGGATGACTCGATTATACGCCTAATTCAGCGCGATGTCTCACGTGGAACAGGCCGCGGGGTGCACTATGGGCGAGAAACCGAGTACTTGCGGCGCGGGGCCGGCTACTGATCGAGAAGCGCCAGGACCGTGTCGATGCGATTCACCACCGAGAGCAGCGCCTGCTGGTTGAAGATGAGCGTGGCCTCCTCGTAGGCTTCCGCTCCGGATGGGGCATACGCCTCGCGCCAGTCCAGATACTCGTCCACCGAATCGGATGGATCGGGCCCGCCGTCCTTCCAGGTGTAGTAGTTGTCGATCCTGATGAGCACCTTCTCGGCCTCGGACGAGAGAGCAGGGTTCGCATCGACTGCCACGCGGTGGATGTTGCTCCAGTAGGCCAGGGACTCATCCCTGTCGGTCGGCATCTCTCTCCGCAGCTCCAGAAGCAGCGCGCGGTGGTCTTCCAGCGAATCGTACATCTCCTGTAGCGTATCCAGCCTGGCGCTCTCCTCCGCGGCCTGCGACTGATGGACGCGAAGCTCCTGCCTGAGGCCGGCCTGCTCCTCCGTCGCCAGCTCCAGCTCCGACTGCGCAAGCGAAAGCGCTGCCAGTGCAATGTCCTCGCGCTCCTGCGCCGCCACGAGGTCGCCCCGCAGCTTCTCCACCTGCCCGGGAGCTGCCGCAGGCTCGTAGACTTGGACTGGGCGACTGGTGGCCTCGTCCAGCTGAGCCTTCAGTTCTTGTACTTGGCTACGCAGCTCCTCGACCGCCGCCGAATTGTCCGGTGCGACCACCTCCGGCTCCGCCGGTGCGCGGCCGGAGTCCAGGACCGCCAACGCAATGGCGAGTCCCAGAGCGGCGCCCAGGAGTCCCGCAGCCAGGCCCACGCCAATCTGAGTCCAGGCTCCTTTGTTCCTCTGCATCGGTTCCTGTGAGTTCATGGATATCACCAGTTACAGCGTAGCTCCAGAACTATAAGGAATTGTGAAGGAAAAGTACCAATGTAACGAGCTCGTGAACCGGCGCGCTCCTTGAAGCGTCAGTGCGTGAGTGCGATAATCGAGGGGACAGAGAGAAGTCTGCCGTGAAACGGAGGGACACTTGGAGCGAACAAGGCGGCCACGGCACGAGATGCCGGAGTTCGTGTGGAGTTCCATCGTGGAGCAAGGGCTGGAGGACGCCTATCGCGCACGCCCGCCATACCAGCGGAACGACTACATCGGCTGGATCATGAGCGCCAAGCGGGATGAGACGCGCCTCAAGAGGCTCACGCAGATGCTGGATGAGCTGCGAGGGGGCGATCGCTACATGAAGATGGCGTACAGGCCAGGTCGCCGCGCAGCCACGCAGCCCTGAGCAAGCCGCAAGATATCCGTAATGGACTTAAGGCGAGCTTAACCAATGCGCCATACCATAGCATCGAGATGACGGATAGCATGGAGCTTGGAAGCAGCACATCACCCGGCACCGCCGTACAGCGCATCCTTGTGGTGGACGACGACCCCACCATCTCGGAGGTGGTGGCGCGCTACCTGGAGCGCGACGGGTACGAGGTGGACGTAGCTTCGGACGGCGAGGAGGCCCTGATCAAGGGCAGGTCTGGCTTGCCCGACCTGGTCGTTTTGGACCTCATGCTACCCAAGGTGGACGGGCTGGAGGTCTTCCGCCTTCTGAGGGCGGAGGACTCGGTGCCAATCATCATGCTCACCGCCAAGGGCGAGGAGACTGACAAGCTGGTGGGTCTGAGCCTTGGCGCGGACGACTACGTCACCAAGCCCTTCAGCCCGCGGGAGCTGGTGGCGCGCGTGAAGAACGTACTCCGGCGCAGCGCATCGCCGCGCATCCACGACGGCGACTCCCTTCGCTTCCAGGACCTGGTCATCAACCCGAAGACGAGGCAGGTCAGGTCCCACGGCGCGGATGTGGAGCTGACTGCCAAGGAGTTCGACCTTCTGGTGTTCCTGGCGCAGCGACCGCGGCAGGTCTTCAGCCGCGAGCAGATCCTGAACCAGGTGTGGGACTACGTCTACGTAGGCGACACGAGCACGGTCACCGTGCACATCCGCCGCCTGCGCGAGAAGATCGAGGCGGATCCTGCCAAGCCCCGCTACATCCAGACCGTCTGGGGCATAGGCTACAAGTTCCAGGGGTGATCAGATGATGGTACTTGCCCAGAGTCGCGGAGGCGCGCTGGCCCTGAGCGGAGTGTTGGGGTCGCTCGGTCTTGCAATCGCCGTGGCGTTTCTCGTGTTTGGCATGGGCGGCCGCGACCTGGGGCTTGTGGCCCTCTACCTGTTCCTGTCAGGCTCCATCTCGATGGCTCTCAGCTTGGCTGCCATCCGGCTTGGCGTGCGGAGCGGGCTGGGCATTCGCCACAAGATGGCCGTGGCGAGCGCAACCGGAGGCGTGGTGGCTTTGGCAAACGTCCTTGTGACCTCACTCCTCATGTTCTACTCCGAGCACGACCTGGGCCTGCTCATCGTACTGCTGGTGTTCGCCTTGACCATCTCGCTGCTGCTGGCGTACATGCTGTCCGCGGTGGTCACGTCGTCGATGCAGAAGCTGAGGGAGGGAGCGCTGCGGCTTGCCGAGGGCGACTTGACCACGAGGTTGGAGGTGGACTCCCAAGACGAGATCGGTGACCTCGCCAGGGTCATGAACACGATGGCCGTCGAGCTGGACAGCGCCTTCAGACGTCAGCAGGACATGGAGCAGGCAAGGAAGGACCTGATAGCGTCGCTTTCTCACGACCTCCGCACGCCCCTGACCTCCATGCGCGCAATGGTAGAAGCCATCACGGACGACGTGGTGTCGGACAGGACGACGCTGCAGCGCTACTTCAGCAATCTGAACCGCGAGGTGGAGCACGTCTCCGCCCTGATAGACGACCTGTTCGAGATCTCCAGGCTGGACACCGGCACGCTTGAGCTGCACTTGGAGCCAAGCTCCGTGGGCGACATCCTGACCGGCGTGATGGACGGCATGGAGGCGCAGGCCAACATGAAGGCCCTCAAACTACGCAGCGAGCTGGAGGGTGAACTGGGCCAGGTGGTGGTCGACCCCGTGAAGATACAGCGGGTGCTCTACAACCTGATACAGAACGCCATTCGCCACACGCCGCCGGACGGCACCATCATCGTGAAGGCGCAGGACACCGGGGGTGCCGTGCAGATCGATGTGATGGACACGGGGCAGGGCATAGACCAGGAGGAGCTTGGCCTCGTGTTCGACAGGCTGTACCGAGGCGAGAAGTCAAGGTCGCGTGAGTATGGCGGCTCCGGGCTTGGCCTGGCGATAGCGAAGGGTATCGTGGAGGCGCACGGCGGCAACATCTGGGTGGAGAGCATGGTGGGCGCCGGCAGCCGCTTCAGCTTCTCGCTGCCCAGGTAACCTGCCCCGGCCAAGGGCGCGGACCGGATCGGAGACTCCCAGTCCGCTCATGTCCTTCGACATGGCTCAGGATGAGCGGACTGTACTTGCCCGCTCGCAGTCTACACGCACCTGCTCGTGGTGAGCCTGTCGAACCATGCGAGCGGGCAGTGTCTGGTTTCTTCATTCTGTTGCGGGGGAGGGTCAGAGCGTGCTCATGCGAATGCAGGGGATGGGGGCTGGACTGCGGCTTTCGCCGCAGTGACGGATGCCCTCGCCCGCTCGTGGCCTACCACGTACCCCATACAGGGGTGAGCCCGTCGAACCATTCGAGCAGGTTGGAGCTTGGACTCCCCGTCCGCTCGCCCGAGCGGGCAAAGCGCAATCGCCCAACTCGTGATACTATGGTGACGGCAGTCCGCAATTCGCTTGCACGCTAGGAGGCTACCATGCGCATAGGAGTCATCTCCGACACCCACATTCCGGGAGGGGCAACAGAGGTCCCCGCCGCAGTTGCAAAAGTCTTCGAGGGCGTGGATCTGATACTCCACGCCGGCAACATCTACACCAAGCCCACGCTGGACTGGCTGGAGCAGATCGCCCCCATCAAGGTGGCCGGCAGCGTCGACCGGGACAGGCAGTGCCACGGCGACCCGCGAGTGGAGGAGAAGCAGGTGCTGGAGGTGGAGGGGGTGTCCATTGGCATGATCCACGACCTGATGGTGCCGGGATACGGCGGCTGGATCTACCCCGGCTCCCTGGCCCCAGTCTACGAGGCAAACCCCTCGCGGCCCATCGTGCCGGAAGAGTTCTTCGGGGGTCACATGGACATCGTGATATTCGGGCACACCTGCGTGCCGATGGTGGAGCAGTACGGCGATACGTTGGTGTTGAATCCGGGCAGCCCAACGCTGCGCAACCAGCTCATGAAGATCGGCCACGTGGCGATACTGGACGTGACGTCCACGGGGCCGGAGGTGACCGTGATAGACCTGGCGGAGGAGACGGGCTAGTCCCCGATGGCCGCGAAACCCGCTCGTGGTGAGCCTGTCGAACCATGCGAGCGGGGCAGGGGACATCCGCCATCGCGGGCCAACGATGCCTCAATATCCGCACACTCTGAGCTTGTCAAAGGCGCCGGGCATTGGGCAGTGAGGCCATTCTCTGGTCCAGCGTCAGGGTTTCGAGCCCGGCGTGTGCGTAGTCGTCGATGATGAGTCGATCGAAGAGGCCGGGGCCGGAGTCGGTAGAGAGGGCGTCCAGCACGGCCTGGCCGTTCAGAGGCGCAACCAACCCGCTCGTCAATACGTCCCGTAGCCCTGAGCGAGCGTCCGTGCCGGTAATGCCGTAGTGGTGAATTAGCGCGGCGTAGGCCTCGCCGATGACTTGGTTGGATACAAAGACCTCGTATTCCTGTTCCTCGACCAGAACGCGAAGCTCGCTTACGCAGTGCTCAAAGTCCCGCCGCGGCTCTCCAACGACTAGCCTCACGAGTACGGAGGTGTCAACCCCACATCGTAGGGCCAAGTCCCCGCTCCCTCCGGTCCCGGAAGTCGCGCATATCGAGCGGCGGCGTTCCCGGTGGTATCTTGTCTGCCAGCGTGCCCAGCCTGGAGTGGTCTATGCGCCTGGGACGCAGTGTGAAGCCATCCGGCCCTTCCAGCAGCTCGAGCCGGTCCCCGGGCCCTACGCCCATAGCTTCCAGCGCCCGCTTTGGAAACGTCACCTGACGCTTGGATGTTATCTTGACAAGCATCCCTATCTCCTTACGAGAAGTCTACTTCAGTAAGGCGGGAGATTCAAGAGGCGCCCGACTACTCGAAGACGTGCAGCACTTCGTACTTGGTGGTGCGCTGCGCCGGAGTGAAGCCCGCATCGCGGATGATCGCCTGGATCTCGTCTGTGGACGTGCGGTTGTAGAAGCCGGCCTCCTGCATCACGTTCTCGTCGAAGAGCGTGCCGCCGAAGTCGTCGCCGCCGAAGTTGAGCGCGACCTCGCCCGTCTTCTTGCCCTCCGAGAACCACGAGGCCTGCACATGCTGCACGTTGTCCAGGTAGATGCGTGCCATGGCGATCATGCGCAGGTAGGGGTTGGGGCCGGCCTCCTCCTTGACTCGCTTGGAGAGGGGTGTGTCGCCACGCTTGAAGCTCCAGGGTATGAAGGCGGTAAATCCGGCGTTGCCGTCGGCCAGCGCCTCGTCCTGGAGCGCGCGCGTGTGCTCAAAGTGTTCGACCACGTCCTCCGGCCGCTCCAGGTGGCCGTACATCATGGTGGCGGTTGTGCGATAGCCCAGTCTGTGCGCTTCCCTGTGCACCTCCGACCAGTCGTCGACGCGGCCCTTGGGCCACAGGCGGCTGAGGCTGCGCTTCACGCGATCGGACAGCACCTCCGAGCCGCCGCCCGGCAGGGTCTCCTGCCCCGCGTCCTTCAGGCGGCGCAGCACCTCCGCGACCGGAATCTCGGCCACCTGGGACATCTTCTGTATTTCGGGCGCAGAGTAGAAGTGAGGCAGCACCTGGGGATAGCGCTTGCGTGTCTCCCGGACCAGGTCCTCGTAGTACTCCATGGGCAGCTTGGGGTTTAGGCCGCCCTGCAGGAGCACCGTCGTCACGCCCCTGGCCGCCGCATTCCCCACCATCTCCATCATCTCCTCGACCGAGTGGGTGTAGGCGTCCTCGTCCTTCTCCGTGCGGTAGAATGCGCAGAAGGTGCAGTAGGCGTCGCAGACGTTGGTGTAGTTGAGGTTGGTGTCGATGACGAAGGTCACGATGGGCTTGGGGTTGTGCCGGTACCTGATCTCTTGTGCCAGGTTGCCCAATTCCAGCGTAGGCGCCTCCTTGAGGAGCAGAACGCCCTCGTCGTAGGTTATCCGCTCGCCGGCCAGGGCCTTCTCCGTCACGTCCTTCACCGATGCAGTCGTGGTCATACGGCCGCCTCCTTCGCCAGGGTGAGAGAGCGCCACGCTCCCTCGAAGTCCTCCATGGCTCGATAGTCGTTCTCGTCCAGAACATACCGGAATGCTCGCAGGTAGTCTATCACCTCAACGGATGTCAGTCCCATATGCTCACGCTTGCGGGCGATGGCATCCAGGCAATGCGTCATGTTGTGCTCCAGGTTGCGCCTGAGGCCCAGCGTCAGCGTCTCCTTTGCCTCTGGGGCCAGGTCTCGCCGGACCATCCACACGGCGAACACGAACGGCAGCCGCTTCCACTCCCACCACACGTCGGCCAGGTCGTAGACGTGCGGGTAGCCGTCGACGCGGTTGTGCGTGACCAGCGCGTCGTCACCGATAAGCAGGAAGGCGTCCAAGTGCGGCGCGTCGAGGCCGGTGTACTCCCGCGGCCGCACTCCGAATCGCTGCTCCAGCACCACCTTCATGAGCTGAACGGCCGTCGCGGACTGGTAGGTGGCCCCCACGACTGCCCCTGCGAGCTCGTCGATGGGCACGCGGGAGAAGAACAGGATACTGCGGACCGGCCCGATGACGCTGATGCCCATGTCGCCCAGGACCTCGAACTCATCGCGCAGGTCGAAGCTCTGCACCAGCGAGAAGGGCGCCGCGTCCAGTTCGCCTCTCACGGCCAGCGGCCCCATCGAGCTTGGCGGCATGGGGCACAGCTCCACGCCCGAAAGCGAGAGTCCGTGGAAGAACGGCTCGCAGTTGAGGTACGGGATCTGGCCTATCCTAGTTGTCGTAGACATGGACCTCGTTGTACAGCGCGTCCCGCTCCACGGCCGTCTTCCCGGCGTCGCTGATCAGGCGCAGCATGCGGTTGCGGGCAAGGCCAACGGGGCTGGCGGCCCTGGCGGCGTGGGCGATGCGCTCCTCGCCGATGGTGCCGTCAAGGTCGCTTGCGCCGAAGTTCAGGGCGATGGATGCGGTTGCCTCGCCGATCATCACCCAGTAGGCCTTGATGTGCGGTATGTTGTCCAGCATCAGCCGGGAGGTGGCGATGGTTCGCAGGTCCTCGACCGCCGACGCCTGCCGTGCCACCAGGTGAGTATCGCCCACCTGGTACTCCAGCGGGATGAAGGCCAGGAATCCGGGGGCCTCGTCCTCCGCCTCGCGCAGCAGCTCCATGTGGTGCACGCGCTCCTCCAGCGTCTCGATGTGGCCGTAGAGGAGCGTGGCGTTGGAGCGGATGCCCATCGCGTGGGCCAGGCGATGTATCTCCAGCCAGCGCTCCGCGGTGTTCTTGCCGGGGAACAGCTCGCGGCGCACGCGGGGCGAGAAGACCTCGGCGCCGCCGCCGGGCATGGACACCAGCCCGGCGTCCTTCATGCGGCCCAACACCTCCTCCTCGCTCATCCTGAACCGCTTGCAGAAGTAGTCGATCTCCGCGGCGGTCCACGCCTTGATGTGGATGGACGGGAAGGCCTCGTGGATGCCGCGGACGATGCCCTCGTATCGCTCGAAGGGCCAGTCCGGGTGGTGGCCGCCGACGATGTGCACCTCGTGCATGTCCGGGTGGAGCTTGCCCAGGATCTCGTCCATCTCCATCTCATACGCGCCGGCGTCGCCCTTCTTCTTGGCGAAGTCGCAGAAGGTGCACGAGAGGACGCATATGTTGGTGGGGTTGATCTGGCGATTGAAGACGAAGTAGACCTTCTCGCCCCACAGTCTGCGCTTGGCGTAGTCGGCCATCTGACCGAGTGCGACCAGGTCTGACGTCTGGAGGCAACTGAGGCCGTCCTCGAAGCTGATGCGCTCGCCGCCCTGGACCTTCTCCCAGACAGGCTCGAGAGCGGGGTCGCGGAACCGGATGTTTGGCGTGTCGGTTGTGGCAGTGGTCATGTCGCCTCCGATGCAGAAGTCGGTGGCCGACTGCGTACGATACCCAGTAGACCGACCAGTCGGTCTACATGATACGCGGGCCGGGCGCGGCGCGTCAAGGGGAGTGGGGGGAGAGTGGTGGCCCGCTCATCCTGAGCCTGTCGAAGGACATGAGCGGGCAGGATAATTCCCGTACGTGGTGAGCCCGTCGAACCATTCGAGCGGGGCGCGCCTCCGTGATATACTGGCGGCCAACAGCAATTGTGGAGGAGGATGGTATGACTGAAAAGACGATTAGTGACGTATTCAAGCTGTTGGACGATTGGCGACACTTGCCGAAGTACCAGCTAGAGCGCCGCGCAGACATTTACTTTGCGCTGTTCCTGCCAGTCGTCCTCAAGGGCCGCTTTAATCTGAATGCCGAGCCAGCGATCATTCCTGAGTTCCCTCTGCGTAAGGCAACTTTGGGGATAGACAGTAAGGGCGAGGAGTCGAAGAACGCAGATTTCTTCGCATATTCCGAAGGAGACGAGAAGGTGCTACTTGTGGAGCTAAAGACTGATATGAAATCCCGCCGGGATAACCAGGACGACTACCTGAAGACTGCTAAGACAAAGAGTCTAAAGGAACTTATAGAAGGTGTGGTCTGCATAAGCAAGGCTACCACAGACTATGGGAAATACGCACACTTGCTACACAGGCTTTCCCTGTTGAGGCTTGTAAGTGGCTGCGATCAGGTGGGCAAGTTGGCATCTTGCGAGAAAAAGAATGGATGGAAAGCTGCCGTAGGCAAGGTACGCAACGAGGTTAAGGGGGAGATTCATCCCCATATAGTCTACATTCTCCCTGAGAAGAGTCAGGAACTTCCAAAAGAATTCACACAAATCACTTTCGATGAGTTCGCTGACGTGGTCGAGCACTACAGCGAAATCGGCAAGAGATTCGCGTGTTCCCTTAGGCGGTGGGCCAAGCAAGACGCGGGCACTATGACTCCCGGTGGACCGTAGCGCATCTCGTATGCGGGCCCCGCGTTGATGTCATTCTGAGGCGTGAAATGCCGAAGAATCCAAGACATTTCGCCCAAAGCGCCCTGTCTCTGCGGACAGAGGCTTTGGATTCTTCGCTTCGCTCAGAATGACGGTGGACGCTAATCACTGCGCTTGCCGTTGACCACTGCTTTCGCAGGAGTGGGCGGTGTACACCCCCGTGCTATACTGCCCGCGCCATGGAGCACGTCGTGGTCAACATACAGACGGACGGGGCCTTCCGCGCCACGGAGGTCATATCGGACCTGCGCAACGTGGCCGAGCTGATGTTCAACCCCCTTAGGCTGGTCGGCTTCTGGGACGAGCAGGCGGGCGGCATGCACCTCTGCCCGCAGGAGCAGCTCGGCCGCGAGTGCCTGCACAACCTTCCGCCGGACGACCCGCGCCGCGTCGACTACGCCGACACCGCCTCCGGCCAGATGCGCGCCGTGCTGGAGGTCAGCTTCCCGCACGCAGGCGTCTACCTCTACCTGCGATAGCCGGGGCTCAGGCTGCCGCCTTCCGGCCAGCGGCGTGTTTACATTCGTAATACATTCTTCAGTGCATCGTAAGCGGCGACCAGCCTGTCATGATGCGCGCTCGTCGGCCAATCTAGTACAATGGTAGTAGACCAAGCTACGGGGAGGCCGCGAATGGCCCACCATGACCACAACCATCGGGTCACGACAGCTGAAGGGCGGAGGCCCGCTGTAAGGCGATTCCTTCCACTTGTGAGCCTGCTTCTTGTTTCAGCTCTATTGCTTGCGGTTGCGGCCTGCTCCAATGGCGGGACAACGGATCCAACGTCCGGGTCGGACCTGGAGGCCGCGCCGGACTTCGAGTTCACGCTCTACCAGGGCGAGGGCGAGCTTGGCGGTTCCGAGCTCAGCATGTCTGACCTGCAGGGCAAACCCGTGGTGCTCAACTTCTGGGCCGGGCTCTGTCCGCCGTGCCGCGCAGAGATGCCGGACTTCCAGGCCTTCCAGGATGAGAATCGTGACCGGCTCACCGTTCTGGGCATAGACGTGGGTCAGTTCACCAACCTCGGCAGTCAGGAGGACGCCAAGCTCCTGCTGACCGACCTCGGCGTCACCTATCCGGCGGGCTACACTACCGACGGCACCATCATGCGCAGATACGAGGTGCTCGGCATGCCGACCACGGTGTTCATCAACTCCCGCGGCGAGGTGTTCCGAAACTGGGGAGGGATCCTGGACCACGAGAAGCTGCAGGAGATAGCCGACGAGATGCTCGCCGAGGAGACGGGCTAACCGACGCAAGCCGCGCCAGCACGGGGAGGGTAGTCATGTCTATGTCAAGCGCTATGTCGGATCCGGGCCTGCTCAAGAAGGTCCTGGTGCCCGCCGTCGTAGCGGCCGTTTCCCTTACGACAGCCTTCGTAGGCGCGCTGGTCCTGGGCAGGTCCGACGGCATTGACGGTGTCAACAAGTTCGTCGAGACGCTCTCCGGCGACTCGGGAAACGTGCTGCGGGGCCTGGCGCCGCTGGGCTTTGCCTACGCTGCTGGCATGGTCTCCGCCGTCAACCCCTGCGGATTCGTCATGCTGCCCGCGTACCTGGGGTTGTATCTGGGCGTCAACGACAAGGATGCTGCCCAGGTGAATCCGCTCGTGCACGTCTTCCGCGCGATGAAGGTGGGCGGATCCGTCACGCTTGGTTTCGTCGTCTTGTTCGGAACCGCGGGCATGCTGATGGCGGTTGGCGCGCGGGCCGCGGTGGTGGACATCCTGCCGTACCTTGGACTGGTCATAGGCATAGCGCTGGCGTTGGCCGGCTCCTGGATGGTGGGTGGGGGCAAGCTGTACTCCGGCTTCGCCGCGCAGGCGGCCTCAAGAATAGGCGACCCCGGGCAGGTGAATGCCAAGGGCTACTTCCTGTTCGGACTGAGCTACGGCATCGCCTCGCTGAGCTGCACGCTACCGATCTTCCTGTCGGTCATCGGCACGAGCTTCGCGGTGTCGGAGATCGGCACGTCGCTGGGGCAGTTCATCCTGTACGCCGTTGGCATGGGCACGGTGATCCTGGCGCTGACGCTTGGGATGGCGTTCTTCAAGGGCGCGATGCTGGGCACCCTGCGCAAGGCGCTGCCGTACGTGCAGCCCATAGGCTCGTGGCTGATGGTCGTCGCCGGGTCGTACATCGTGTTCTACTGGCTCACGATCGGGGATCTGCTGTAGGGGGGTCCCTTCGCCGCACCCCGGCCCGCCCAAGTGGTTCGACAGGCTCACCATGAGCAGGCCTGTGTCGTTGGAATGAACGATTGCAGATCCCCAGCCTCTTGCAGTGCTGTACCATTGCCGTTGTATAGTACAATGTGCTGCGGGCAAAGCCTGTAATCTCGCCGGGGGGTTCCATCCATGAGCATGAGCGTGGCGCTGGGAGCCGATCACGCCGGCTACGATCTGAAGTGCGCCCTGCTGTCGTGGCTTAGAGAGCAGGGGTACGACGTGGTGGACGTTGGAGCCTATTCGATGGACCCCCTCGACGACTACCCCGACTTCTCGCAGGCCGTCGCGCAGTCGGTGGCCTCGGGGCAGGCGCAGCGCGGCATCATCGTGTGCGGTAGCGGCGTCGGAGGCTCCATCGCCGCCAACAAGGTGCCCGGCGCTCGTGCCTCCATCTGCCACGACACCTACTCCGCCGGTCAGGGCGTGGAGCACGACGACATGAACGTCCTGTGCCTGGGCGCCCGCGTTATCGGCGAGGTGCTGGCCAGGGACCTGGTCACTGCCTTCCTCTCCGCGCAGTTTCTGGACGAGGAGAAGTACCGCCGCCGCCTGGATAAGGTCATAGCCCTGGAGCAGTCGGCGCTCAATGCCAACGTGACACCCGCAGCGGGAGGATAGCAATGGACAGGCTTCGCGAGATTCAGCGCCTGGGACAGTCCGTCTGGTACGACAACATCAGCCGTGACCTGCTGGAGTCCGGTGAGATTGCCGGGCTCGTCGAAGCGGGTGTAACCGGCCTCACCTCCAACCCGACCATATTCGAGAAGGCCATCTCGGCCGGCGCCGTCTACGACGACGCCCTGGCCGCCCTTGCGGCGGAGGGCCTGGATGCCGTCACCTGCTACGAGAGCTTGGCTTTCGAGGACATCCGGTGCGCCGCCGACCTGCTGCGTCCCGCCTATGACGCGTCCGGCGGCGACGGCTTCGCTTGCCTGGAGGTCAGCCCGCGGCTGGCTCACGACACCGAGGCCACGGTCGCGGAGGCATTGCGCCTCTTCGCCGCGCTGGACAGGCCCAACGCGATGATCAAGGTGCCGGCCACGCCGGAGGGCATCCCCGCCATTCGACGGCTCACCGGCAGCGGGATAAACGTCAACGTGACCCTGATATTCTCGCTGGAGGCGCATCGGAACGTGATGGACGCCTACATCTCCGGCCTGGAGGACCTGGCTGCGGCCGGCGGTGACGTGAGCAGCGTTGCGTCCGTCGCATCATTCTTCGTGAGCCGTGTTGACACGGCGGTCGACGGCCTGCTATCGGAGAGCGGCGCTTCCGCCGAGCTGATGGGCAAGGCCGCTATCGCCAACGCGAGGTTGGCATATCGCTCGTTCTGCGAGGCGTTCGGCGGCGAGCGGTTCGCGGCGCTGAGAGCCAAGGGCGCACGCGTCCAGCGGCCACTGTGGGCCAGCACCAGCACCAAGAATCCCGCCTACAGCGACCTGCTCTATATCGACAACCTCATTGGCCCCGACACCGTGAACACCATGCCGCCCGCCACGCTTACGGCGTTTATTGACCACGGCGAAGTGCGGCGCACGATCGACTCGGACGACGCCGGCGCGGAGCAGACCCTCGCGGATCTTGAGGCGGCCGGCGTCAGCATGGACGCCGTGACTGGCAAGCTGCTGGCCGACGGCGTCAAGGCATTCGCCGACTCCTTCGAGTTGCTGCTCGCAAACGTGGAGGCCAAGAGGGCCCTCCTGCTTGAGCGAGAGGCCGCAGAGACCGTTCGCCCATGACCGAGGAAGCCCTGGCAGACCTGGAGCGCATGGACCTGGTGGCGCGCGTCTGGGCCAGAGACCACACCGCGTGGAAGCCTGACCCAACGGAGATAGCCGACCGGCTGGGCTGGCTCGATGTGGCCCGCGCCATGCAGGCGAACGTCCCCGATTTGCAGGCCTTCGCAGAGGAGGCGCGTAGCGAGGGCATCCGGCACGTCGTGCTTCTGGGCATGGGCGGCAGCAGCCTTGGGCCGGAGGTGGTTCGCCAGACGTTTGGGAGCGCGTCCGGCTACCCAGAGCTCATCGTGCTGGACTCCACCGTGCCGGACACCGTCATGGCCGTCACGCGTGAGATCGACACGGCCACGACCCTCTTCTCCGTATCCTCCAAGTCCGGCACCACCACGGAGCCGCTGGCGCTCTACGCCCACTTCCGCGCCCTCGTGGAGAGCGCCGTCGGAGCCGAGAACGCGGGACGCAACTTCTTCGCGATCACGGATGCGGGCACTCCGCTTGAGGCAATGGCCCGCGATAACGGCTTCCGGCGCGCATTCCTGAACCCCGCAGACATCGGGGGCCGCTACTCCGTGCTCTCGTACTTCGGGCTCGCGCCCTCGGCGCTCACCGGCCTGGATGTTGCCAAGCTGCTCGACAGGGCCGCGGGTATGATGGACGCCTGCGGTCCAAACGTGCCCGTGCGGGAGAATCCCGCCGCGCTGCTTGGTGCCGCGATGGCCGGTCACGCAACGCAGGGACGGGACAAGCTGACGCTGGTCACGTCGCCGTCGATCGCGGCATTTGGGCTTTGGGCGGAGCAGCTAATCGCCGAGAGTCTGGGCAAGGAGGGCCGTGGCAAAGGCCCCGTTGCCGGCGAGCCGCGCCTCGATCCCGCCTACTCCGGCGACGACCGGCTGTTCGTCCACCTGCGGCTGGACGGCGACGGGGACGATGCCGAGGACGCCGCGATCGACGCTATCGAGACAGCCGGGCTGCCAGTCGTGCGCCTGGAGCTGCGTGACCGTTACGACCTGGGCGCCGAGTTCTTCCGGTGGGAGCTGGCAACGGCCATTGCAGGCGCGGTCCTGGGCATTCACCCGTTCGACCAGCCCAACGTGCAGCAGGCCAAGGACCAGACCCTGCTGGTGCTCGACGAGTGCAATCGCCTGGGCAGCCTGCCGGACGTGGAGGCGCCCGGCTCTCTCGCCGGCCTGCTGTCCACTGCCCGCAAGGGAGACTACCTTTCGATTATGGCATACGTGCGCCAGACGCCGGAGACGGACAACGCCCTGAACGCCCTGAGGCGCAGCGTGGCGGAGCGTTGGGGAATCGCAACCACGCTGGGCTACGGCCCGCGCTACCTTCACTCCACCGGGCAGGTGCACAAGGGCGGCCCGGACACCGGCATCTATCTGCTGCTTACTGCGGAGCCCGCAGAGGACGCGCCGGTTCCCGGCGAGTCGTTCTCCTTTGGCACGCTCGCCGAGGCGCAGGCTCTCGGAGACCTGAGGGCGCTGCAGGCGCTGGGCAGGCGAGTGGCCAGGATTCACCTGCCGTCTGCTGACGCTGCGAGCCTTGGCAAGCTGGCCGCGGAATCGCCCGCGAGCGTCTGAGCGCAAGCCCAACCACCGGGCACGCACATCAATGAAGGGAGCGATCCATGGAGCTTGGCATGGTGGGTCTCGGTCGCATGGGCGGCAATATGACGCTGCGCCTGCTGCGCGCCGACCACCGCGTTGTCGTATTCGATCCGCAGGCTGAGGCGGTGCGCGCGCTCAGCGGGGAGGGAGCTGCTGGGGCCGGATCGCTCGCCGAGCTTGTCGACATGCTAGCGCAGCCGCGAGCCGTCTGGGTCATGGTGCCCGCGGGCGAAGCCACGGAGACCACCATCAATACCCTCGCGGAGTGCATGTCACCGGGCGACACTGTGATAGACGGAGGCAACTCCAACTATAAGGACAGCATGCGCCGCGCCGAGGCCCTGGCCCCGCTCGGCATCTCATTCCTGGACGCAGGCACTAGCGGCGGCGTATGGGGCCTGGCCGGGGGCTACAGCCTCATGGTGGGCGGCGACAAGGAGGCGTTTCGGCGGTTGGAGCCTATCTTCCAGTCGCTTGCGCCCGGACCTGACAGGGGCTATGGGCGCGTGGGCCCGGCGGGCGCGGGTCACTTCGTGAAGATGGTGCACAACGGCATCGAGTACGGCCTCATGCAGGCGTACGCGGAGGGCTTCGAGCTGATGCGCGCCAAGACAGACTTCGATTTGGATCTAGCGCAGGTCTCGCAGATCTGGAGGCACGGCAGCGTGGTGCGCTCGTGGCTGCTGGAGCTGACGGCCGCGGCGCTCGAGGAGGACCCGGGACTGGAGTCGATCCAGGCCTACGTGGAGGACTCCGGCGAGGGACGCTGGACGGTGCAGGAGGGCGTGGAGCTTAGCGTGCCGACGCCCGTTATCAGCCTGGCGCTGCAGGCGCGCTTCCGCTCCCGGCAGGACCAGCCATTCGGCGCGAAGCTGCTGGCCGCGATGCGCAACCAGTTCGGCGGCCACGCCGTGCGCAGGGCCGAGTAGAGACGCCGGCGCCGCCTGTATCCGGCCGGAGGGAGGCCACCAATGTGCCGCAGCATAAAGACACTCAGGGGTACTGACGGCCCGGTGACTGAGGAGGAGATCCGCGCGGCGTCGCTACAGTTCGTGCGTAAGGTGTCGGGCTACCGAATGCCCTCGAAGGCGAATGAGGCGCCTTTCGAGGCAGCCGTCGACGAAGTGGCCGTGGCGGTCGATAAGCTGCTTTCGTCGCTGGCTTCGCCGCGTAGCCGCGCGGGTCGCGCTGACGCCGCGTCGGAGCGATGACATCAGCCGTCAAGGCGCGCTATAATTGCACAGCCGCGTTTTCTGTGGGCCTTCCCCTTGCGCACGTATTTGCGCCCGCTGGGCGGTTTGAGTCCGAACCCCGTTAATCCACGTCTGCGTTAGAAGGAGAAAAACATGGGCAAACTTGACGGAAAAGTTGTCATTGTTACGGGAGCCAGCAGGGGAATTGGCGAGTCCATCGCCAAGATGTTCGCCGCTGAAGGCGGCAAGATTGTGTGTGCGGCCCGCACGCTTCGCGAGGGCGACCACCAGCTGGCCGGTTCGCTGGAGACGACGGTCGCCGCGATCCGCGACGCCGGCGGCGAGGCGACCGCGGTCGCGTCCAACATCTCGGAGCCGGAGCAGTGCGAGGCCCTGGTCGAGGCGGCTCGCCAGGCCTACGGCCCCGTGGATATCCTTGTGAACAACGCCGCGCTCCTGTACGCCGTGGCCACCAAGGACTACCCGCTCAACCGGTGGATGCGCACGTGGGCCGTGAACGTGCATGGCCCATTCACCCTCAGCCAGCTGGTGCTGAACGACATGATCGAGCGCGGCAGCGGCCGCATAGTGAACATCTCGTCCGGCGCGGCCACGGGTCCCGGACGCGGCCCGTACGAAAGCCCCGGCGGCAGCTCAGTCTACGGAACGCAGAAGGCTGCGCTGGAGCGGCTCACACAGGGCCTGGCGGCGGAGGTGTACCAGTACGGCGTGGGCGTGTCCGCGTTCTCGCCGTCGCAGTTCGTGCCCACGGTGGGCTCCATGTTCGCGCAGGGCAGGACGTCGGTGGACCCGAACACCACGGAGTCGCCGGAGACGATGGCGATGGCCGCGCTGCTTCTGTCCACCGAGCCGCTCGAAAAGGTGGCCGGCCGGGTGACCTACAGCCAGCAGATACTAAACGAGTTCGGCTGGATCACGGACGCCAGGGGCACTGGTGTTGACCCGGAGCGGATGGGGAGCGGCTTCAGCCGGATTTAGTGCGGGCGAGGTTCGTGCTGGCCCCGCGGCGAGTTGGCTTCCGCCTCTCGCCGCGCACAACGACGATTTCGAATCCGAAGCCGGGGCCTGAGCATCTAATTCAGTAAGAGCGCGCGGCATGAGAACACCCCTGCCCATAGCCACAATACTAGCGGCCCTGCTGCTGTTCGCGGCCGCGTGCGACTCTCCGGACGAGGCGGCCAGCCCGACGGATACGCCTGTGCCGACCGTCACACCTCTGCCGACGTCCACGCCGGCACCCACACTCACGCCTGAGCCGACGCCCACGGAGGAGAAGGCCGACTTCAGGCCCGGCCCTGAGGACATCATAACCCTGCTCCCATACGACGCGATCAAGGCAGTCCTGGATCCGCGCCTGGTCGACGTGGAGTGGGCGAACCAGCAGATGACGGACCTGGAGCAGGTCATCGGCGTGTCGATCGGCGGCGAGCATCGCGCCTATCCGATATACATGCTCAGCAGCCGCGAGATCGTGAACGACGTCGTGGGAGGTGTACCGATCGCGGTCACGTGGTGACCGCTCTGCTACTCGAGCATAGTTTATGCTCGCGAGATTGGAGACCAGGTCCACACCTTCGGCGTGTCCGGCAAGCTGGTGATGAACGCGCTGGTCATGTACGACCACCAGACCGACACGCTTTGGAGCCACTTCACGGGAGACGCCATATACGGGGAGCTGGAGGGCACCAAGCTGGAGATCGTGCCTGCCCTGCACACCACCTGGCTGCGATGGAAGGAGCTTCACCCGGACACTCTGGTGCTGGACAAGCGGGGCTTCTACCGCTCCGACATCTACGAGTACTACTACGAGACCGGCGGAGCGGGCGTCATAGGCGAGGCCAACATCGACGACCGGTTGTACCTAAAGGAGTTCGTGGTTGGGCTGGTGCTCGACGGGCAGGCCAAGGCCTATCCCTTCGGCGACCTCAACGGTACGCCTGTTGTGAACGACACCTTCGCCGGCCGAGAGCTGGTGGTGACGTTCGAGACTCGCGCAGCCACTGGCAGCGTCTTCAGCCGCGTGGTGGACAGGGAGACGCTGACATTCCAGGAGACCGGTGAGGAGGTGCCCGGCGGCCCGACCATGACCGACGACCAGACCGGCAGCGTCTGGCTCATGCCCACCGGCGAGGCAATCGAGGGCGAGCTGGAGGGTACTACACTGGAGCGTATTCCCTCCAACTACTCGTTCTGGTTCTCCTGGAATGACTACTACCCCAACACCCTGCTATACCCGGAGGACGGGCCCAGCTGATTGCAGAGCCCTGCTGTCCGCTCATTCCCTTCGACACGCTCAGACCCTGCCCCCGTATCAGGGTACGGGGCAGGCTCCGCACTAGATGCGGAGATGAGCGGACAATTTAAGCCCGCTCGTGGTGAGCCTGTCGAACCACACGGGCGGGCCGCGCCCCCGCTCCCGTCATTGCGGCGGAAGCCGCAGTCCAGCACGCCCATTCGTGGTGAGCCTCTCGAACCAAGTGAGTGGGCTAAGCTGAGAGTGCGACGGCGTTTCGAGTGGGGTTGGAGCGGGTGATGGGGATCGAACCCACGACAACTTGCTTGGGAAGCAAGAGCTCTACCACTGAGCTACACCCGCTCATGAAGCGGTCCGGGGCTCCGAACGCCGTCGGGCCGGCGTCCGGAACGCACGCAAATATGCTAGCACACGGAGCATCAGGGCGCTACCGTCCGGCGGTGCAGGCGTGTACGCATTGGCGTCGCGAGCTTTGACGTGTAGACGGCTTAGCTGTAAAGTATGGTGGTCGCCCGGCCGCACCGTGGCGAGTGGGCGCTTCACAGCGGAGTCAACTGGATATATGAACATCAGAAATCGGCTCAGATACGGCGAGACGATCATCTCGGATCATCACCCGTACTATGCCACCTCTCAGCGCATCATCCTCTACCATGAAGTGGAGGGGCGCGAGGAGATGTGGGAGTTGCCGTACGCCCGCGTGACTTCCGTGGAGGTGGTGAAGCTGCCGAGGCACAAGATGATGGTGGCGGGAACGCTGCTGATCGTGGGCGGCGCCATCATGTCGTCGTATGGATTCATCACGTCGATTCCCTCGATCCTGGCGGGCATAGGCGCGCTCGTGTACGGCGGCATAGGGCGGGAGGCCTACTACCAGATCAACGCCAACGGCATGTCCAAGGAAGAGGCTGCCAAGTGGCGGCTGGTCTACTGGGGCAGCGGGAGCTTCGTGCGCACCGTTCAGACCGTCCTTGGAGAGCGCAACGGCAGCTACCGAGACGAGTTCTAGCGCCCGGAGCCTTCAGCGAACTCCAACGCCATCTGAGCCACTTCCTCCGGCGACCTGCGGCCCGACGACGCCAGCTCATCGAGCATGGCTCTGCGGCGCTCCACATCCGCCTCCGCGCCTCGAAGGAACACCGGCGTGTCCACCGCCTCGAACCGGTCGTCCGACTCCACCCACTTGAACAGCTGCCGCCCCTCCGGCCTGCCGTCCCGCACGCGGTCGATCTCGTGTATTTCCGACACGCGCCGCCAGAAGGTCTCGTCGTCCTCGCCGAACCGGAGGATGTACAGCATCAGATCGATGCGCGAGGCGTCCTCGTCTGCGACACCACACCCTTCGCAGATGTCGTTGAACGTTTCCTCCAGGCCCGGCGCGTGCATTGACGTGACCAGGGAGTAGCCCACCGTCATGGCGTCGAACACGCGCTGCACCGGTTCGCCCCAGATGTAGCCGGGGACCGGTCCCCGGCTGAACTCCGGCACCACCAGGTAGCCGCCCGTCGCAGCCTCCTTGAGCCTGCCAACCTCCGTCTGGTCGGCGCCCAGCCGGTGCACCGGCACGTCCGGCGGCAGCAGCGACAGGACGGCGTTGAAGGTCGTGGTCTTGCCAGCCAGCCGCGGGATCGCGACCACCACGATCGACAACCTAGCGTCGACGGCAGCCCACAGGACGGCGGCCATGCGCGACGACATGGTGCCGTTGCGAATCAGGTCTACTATGGTGACGCTGTCAGGCGTGCTCAATGCAGTCACTCCTCCATAGATCGTCTTGGGATGCCCCTACGGGAGCACCTCGATCAAGTGCTGCCCGCCTTCGGCCATCTCACCGATGACGGCCGACCCGCTCACGCCCCTGCGTGACAGCGCGGCGGTCAGCTCGGATAGCTTGGCGGGTGGAACGGACATGAGCAGACCGCCGGATGTCTGCGCGTCGCACAGGACGAGCTTCATCTCATCGCTCACCGACCCGTCCCACGCCGCAACGATGTCGACGGAGCTCAGGTTGCGACGGGTGCCGCCCGGCGCGACGCCGCTGCAAACGAGATCCCACGTCCCATCGATCAGCGGCACGTCTGACGCTCGAACTCGCGCGGTCACGCCGGAGGCCTCGGCCATAGACTTCAGGTGGCCCAGCAGTCCGAACCCGGTGACGTCCGTGCAGGCGTTGACCCCAACCTCCGTCATCGCCTCCGAGGCGTCGCGGTTGAGGGCGCTCATCACCTCGATGGCGCTCTCCAATACGGCATCGTCCACGACTCCCTGCTTGCCGGCCGTGGTGATGATGCCCGTGCCCAACGGCTTGGTGAGCAGCAGCAGGTCGCCCGCGCAGGCGGTGTCGATGCCGACGTGTCCGCCCGGCTGCACGGTACCTGTAACCGCCATTCCGTACTTGGGCTCTTTGTCGTCCAGCGTGTGTCCGCCCACGATGAGCACGCCCGCCTCGGCGGCCTTGGCCGCGCCTCCCTTCAGAATCTCGCCGAGAATGTCCATCGGCAGGTCTATAGGGAAGCACACCAGGTTCATGGCCAGGAGCGGCTTGCCTCCCATAGCGTACACGTCGCTGAAGGCATTGGCCGCGGCGATGGCCCCGAAGTGCCACGGGTCGTCCACGATTGGTGGAAAGATGTCGACGGTCTGCACGATAGCGAGGTCGTCCCGCAGGCGGTAGACTGCCGCGTCGTCGCGCGTGCCTATCCCCACCAGCAGGTTGGGGTCATCGAAGGTCGGCAGCCGGCGCAGAACCTGCGCCAGGTCCTCTGGACTGAACTTGGATGCTCAGCCGGCGCAACTGGCCAGGCTGGTCAGCCGAATCTGCTCACCCTGCAAGTGACTTGTCCTTTCTCCGATAGTCCCAGGCGGGCACTCAACATGATAGCACACGAGGGGCGTCTAGACGTACCTCGCGCCGCTGTCCGGCAGAATGGTCACCACCACGCGCCCTGAGCCCAGCCTGCTGGCCACCCGCAGCGCGGCCGCCACGTTCGCGCCGGAGGAGACGCCCACCAGCAGTCCCTCCTCGCTTGCCAGCCGCGCCGATACCGCCATTGCCTCCACGTCACTGACGGAAATGACCTCGTCCACCAGCGACATGTCGAGCAGCGGCGGCAGGAAGTCCGGCCCAAGGCCCGGAATTCCGTGGTCGCCCGGCTCGCCGCCGCTCAGGACCGGCGACGCCGCCGGCTCAACGGCCACCACGAGCGTATCGGGCCGTTGCTCCTTGAGCGCACCGCCCACGCCCGTGATCGTTCCTCCGGTGCCCACACCTGCGACGAAGGCATCCACGCTGCCGCCCGTGTCCCCAAGGATCTCACTCGCGGTGGTCTCCCGATGGGCCCTGGGGTTGGCCGGATTCGTGAACTGGTCGATCCACACGTACGATGAGTCCTCCTGCACCAGCTTCTCCACGGCGTTGATGGCCCCGGCCATGCCGTCAAGGGGGGACGTGGTCAGGATCTCGGCGCCCAGGTGGATCAGCAGCCGTCTCCGCTCCGGGGGCACTCCTTCCGGCATGGCGATGACGACCCGGTAGCCTCTGGCGGCGGCGACCATTGCAAGGGATATGCCGGAGTTGCCGCCGGTTGCCTCGATAAGCGTCTGGCCTGGGCGCAGCCTGCCCGACTCCTCCGCGTCCAGCACCATCGCCAGTGCGATGCGGTCCTTGACGCTGCCGGTGGGGTTGCAGCACTCCAGCTTGCAGAGCACGGCGGCGGAGCCCTCTTCCGGCAGTCGCTCAAGCGCCACCATCGGGGTGTTGCCTATGGCCTCCAGGACGCTGCGGCGCATGCGTGCGACGGCCTCCACTCTCTGGATGTCTCATTTTGTCCCCGCAGGGTGCGCTAGTCAAGCAGGGCGATGTGTGACGGCGGCGAAGCGGCCGATTCGCGCCCACGACCACTGTTGTCATTTCGAGCGGAGCGTAAGTGGAGTCGAGAAATCTAAAACCTCCGAGAACTTTCGGTCTCTCCCCTGTTGGCAAGCATGGCATCCCATCTCGATTCCGCCGCGGTGTACGAGAGTCCTGGATTTCTCGACTTCGCTCGAAATGACAGTGGATTTGAGTTCAGCGTGACGACGCAGCCGCCGCCTGGACGCCTATGCGTGTTGCCCGTGCGGGGAGTGTGTGATATATTCACCGCGCACTCACGCACGAAGGGAGACCGCGGCGCGGACGTCATGGACAGGATCAAAGACAGGTTCGACGCCCTGGCTGCCCGCGGTGACATGGGGCTCATTCCCTACCTGACCGTGGGATTCCCAACTGTCGAGGACACACTGTCGCTGATACCGGCGCTTGAGGAGGGCGGTGCGGACGTGATTGAGCTCGGTGTGCCGTTCAGCGACCCCATCGCCGACGGCCCGACGATCCAACGCTCCAGCTTCCACGCCCTTACGCAGGGCGTAACGCCGGCCGCTTGCCTTGACGTGTGTGGCCGCCTCAGGGGAGCAGGCGTGTCCGTTCCATTCGTGCTCATGGGCTACTACAATTCAATCCTCAGCTACGGACTGGAGCGGTTTGCCGGTGACGCGGCGCAGGCCGGTGTGGACGGCGCAATCGTGGTGGACCTGCCGTTCGAGGAGGCCGGCCCCCTGCGCAATGCCTTCGACCCGCTTGGTATCCACATTATCCCACTTCTGACTCCCACCAGCACGGACACTCGCATCGAAATGAACTGCGAGGGGGCCGGCGGGTTTGTGTATTGCGTCAGCCTCACAGGCGTAACCGGCGCGCGCGACGAGCTTCCACCGGGCATTCCCGACATGACCCGGCGCGTGCGCTGCCACACAGAGCTTCCGCTGGCCGTTGGGTTTGGCGTGTCGCAGAGGCGTCACGTCGAGGCGCTGTCGTCTTGCGCGCAGGCGGCCGTGGTGGGCAGCGCGCTCGTAGACCTGGTGGATCGGACGCCTGGCGAACGCAGGGCGGAGGAGGCGAAGGAGTTCGTGGCAGGCCTCAAGGGTGCAGTACCGACGCAGGGGAGGCGCTGAGCATGACGATGGTTCGCGGCCTGCGTGGAGCGACGACCGCGGCGGACAACACCCGCGAGGCGGTGCTTGAGGCAACGCGCGAGCTCTTGGAGCACCTGGTGGATGCCAACGATCTCCGCACCGAGGACGTGGCAGGTACGTTCTTCACCACTTCGCCGGACCTCAACGCTGAGTTTCCAGCCGTCGCCGCAAGGCAGATGGGTTGGGAGTACGTGCCCCTGATCTGCGGCCATGAGATGAGCGTGCCGACAGGCCTTCCGCTCTGCATCCGCGTTATGGTGCTGGTGAACACGGACAAGACCCAGCAGGAGATGAAGCATCTCTACCTCAGGGACGCCGAGAACCTGCGGTCGAGGACGTAGGAACCGGAGAATTCGCAATGACCACGAACGACAGGCTCAAGGTGTTCTTGATCGGAGTGCCGGGCGGCGCGCTGCTGATAGCGGGCCTGCTCAGCATCAACTCGGACAGCAGCCTGCCGCGGCTGTTCATATCGGTGGGCGTCGCGCTTATAGTCGTCGCTCAGCTTGTTCGCTGGAGGGCGATGCGGCGCTAGCGGCGCCCCCGCGTAGCGTGCGCGGGCGTCGAATACGCACGGGCACTGGACACGCTTCGCTCCTGGTGATAGAGTATGCCCCTGTTGGCGTGAGGCACGAAAGTCCTCCGCCGGGCAAATACCATCGTACGCAGGTGTACCATGACGCAGCTTCACAACGTAAACGTGCAGAGCATTCAGCCCCTGGTCTCTCCCAGGGAGTTTCTGGAGCAGTATCCCATCACACCCCAAATTGCCCAACTGGTGATGGACGGCCGCGAGCAGGTGGCCCGCATCATCCGCGGCGAGGACGAGCGTATGCTCATGGTCACGGGGCCGTGTTCCATCCACGACCTTGAGGCCGGATACGCCTACGCCAAGCGATTGAAGGAGCTAGCCACTGACTTGCAGGACCAGCTGCTGGTCGTCATGCGGGTCTACTTCGAGAAGCCGCGCACGACGGTTGGATGGAAGGGAATGATCTACGATCCGCATCTCAACGGCAGCTTCGACATCCAGAGCGGGCTCCGCATGGCACGCGAGTTTCTGCTGCAGGTGGGTGAGCTGGGACTGCTAACCGCGATCGAGTTCGTCGACCCGATAACCCCGCAGTACCTGGCTGACCTCTACTCCTGGGCGGCCGTAGGTGCAAGGACGGCGGAGAGCCAGACGCACCGTCAGATGAGCAGCGGCCTGAGCATGCCCGTGGGCTTCAAGAACGGCACCGGCGGCAGCATCCAGCTGGCCGTAGATGGCGTGGTGGCCGCCCAAGCCGTGCAGGGTTTTCTGGGAGTTGACGCCGAGGGCAAGGCGTCTGTGGTGGTCACCAAGGGCAACCCCAATTGCCACATCGTTCTGCGAGGCGGCAGCCGCGGCACCAACTTCGATGCGGAGTCCGTGGCCGACGCGATCGAGAGGCTCGAGAAGTCTCGCGTGTGCCCGCGACTGATCGTCGACTGCTCGCACGCCAACTGCGGCAAGGACCACACCAAGCAGCGCATCGCCTTCAACGACGTGCTCGAGCAGCGAGTGTCCGGCAACACGAACATCGTGGGCGTAATGCTGGAGAGCCACCTGTTCGAGGGCAACCAGCCGCTGGACGAGAAGAACCCGGGCAGCCTCAAGTATGGCGTATCCATAACCGACCCGTGCGTAGGTTGGGAGGAGACGGTGGAGCTGCTGACGGCGGCCCACAGCGCGCTCGGCGCCGCCCGCAAAGCCGCCGCTCCGGCGTAGGGCACAGCCCGGGGACGAAGTTCTTCGCCATTAGACCAGTAGCCATTTTCGCAGGTGGGTCCGACCGAGCGGTGAGCGTACGAGACTCTGGCTATGGATGACGAACTTGCCTCGTTCTTGGATTCGTTGACTCCTTTCGCGGAGCAAACGGTTACCTGGCCGACGGCCAAATTGCGATTGGCGTGCTACCTAACCGACAAGACGCCACCTCGGAGATACGTGACCTCCGCGCGGGCAGTGGTAACCGACAGGGACACAGTGTTGGTTGTCCAGGACCCCAACAATAGGCATATCATGCTAGGTGGCAGACTTGAACCTCATGAGTCGCCCGCGGATGCGCTGCAACGAGAGGTACTTGAAGAGACTGGTTGGAGCCTGGCAAATTGCCGTCCCATCGGGATATTGCACTTCACTCACATCGAGCCTGTGCCGGAGTGCTTGAGCTACCCGTACCCTGACTTTCTTCAGATCGTTTACGCAGCCAGTG
This sequence comes from Chloroflexota bacterium, assembly GCA_028877205.1. Lineage (GTDB taxonomy): Bacteria > Chloroflexota > Dehalococcoidia > Lucifugimonadales > UBA2985 > JAPPHY01. Next base: position 73,709 of record JAPPHY010000002.1, read on the forward strand.
CAGATTCGTACCACCCGGAACTAAAGGAAGTAGATGGCTATGAGCTCGGCTCCGATTTCCTGTCCGCCGCAGATGCAAGAAGCCTGTCTCTGGACATGGGCCAGCAGGTGTTTCTCAATGTTGCTCTGGGACAATCTCCTGTGGGGTAGTAGAGAAAGTCGTGGCCGTTCTCATGAGTGATGTAGGTTGTCAGAGCAGACGGGACTGCAAGGGCTAAGAGATCAGCGTCGATTGTAGGTGTTGCGTGCTACCATTCCAGTCCGGCTTGCGTGAAGTCCTCCCATCAGACCCTCATACCCCGTCATATGCGCGTTGTATCGCGTCTGCCACGAACTCGAAGTAGTCGGTGTTCGCTCTATCGTCTGTAGCTGTGAGGTCGCCCATCTCGCGAGACGCGGGAATCCACAGCGCAGGACTTGGTAGGGCTCTCGCTGCCGCAACAACTTCCCAGAACCCGAGGTTTTTGAGGGCTTTCCCGGAAACCTCTTCGTAGCGCGTGAGGAATATGTCTGCGGCCGGCTTGATTCCTCTGAGGTACATATTCATTCTGAAGTAGGCGACATCTATCGCCGGGTCTCCGTAGGAGGCAAAGTCCCAGTCCACAACGGCGGATACGTGATCTCCGTCCCACAGAACGTTGCCCTGCCAGTAGTCCATGTGAAGCAGCACAGCAGGGACGGATGCAAGGTGCGACTTCAGGTCGCCCACGGCACCGTAAATCTCATTCGATAGTGGATGTCCCACCCTCTCACTCGCTGCATACTCCCGCAGAATGAACAGTGCTTCCTCTTGGCCTTCGCATAGCAGTCCCCGGTCATCGATTGAAGGTCGGATACTGTGGATCAGCAGCAAGAGGTCAGCCAACTCATTCGCCCAAGCTACGACGTCTGTCGGACTCGCGATCTGGCGACCCTCGACGAAACTCGTGACTAACCCAGGGGTGCCGAGGAGTTCGCCGGTTTCATCCTTGAGAATGGGTTGAGGGACTGGTACACCTCGCATCTTAGACACTTCAAGAGCGCGAAAACTGGCTTTCGCACACTTTGAGGCAAACTCAGGCTCGTCCACGAAATGCTTGATGACAAGCTTGGAAATTCGTCCAGCGCGATCCTTGCACTCAACGACAGTTACGTCGTTCGTGAATGCCGCAAAGGCAGATTCCGCCGACAAGAGGTGACTGCCTGGAACGGCTCGATGCACAATAGCCTGCAACCGATCAATACTAGGCATTGGCAATGCTGAACAGTCCACCCTGACCGGGTTGGGGAAGCAATCGAGGAAGAGGCCGTTGCGCCGCGCCTGCGCGCGGGCGCACCAGAAGCGCTGGCCGCCTAGCCGGAGCCGGCGCCTGCAGCTGAGCTCCCGTCTCCAGCGGTCGTGGACTGCGGGGCGCGCCGGCGGCGCCATCGCCAGCCCAGCATGACCAGCAGCTCTCCGACCGCCGCGTCCGTAACGTCGTCCTTGAGCGGCACGTCCGGGTGAATGCGATAGTGATTCATCCGGCCCACCTTGGTCTTGGTCACGTAGCCGGCGTCTTCAAGGTCCTTGATGATCTTGTGGGCCGCCCTCTCCGTGATGCCGGCGGCGTCGCCTATCTCCCTGGCCGTGGTGCGGGGGCTTTTTGCTATGGCAGCCAGGGTCAGTCCGTGGTTTGTAATAAACGCCCACTCAGCCACTGGAGAACCCCCCTGCGCGACCTCTTGACAGGTCTTGAGATATATGCATTAATATACTGGAAGTCTGGTTCATGTATAGGGGGCGTTGCATTACTTATCCGGCAACGCAATTCCAGTATAAGGAATGTGGGTTGGGTCGACATGAACGCAGTATCATGTGCAATCCTTCCTTCTTCAGGGCAATTCTGTCATAAAGGAGAGGTGGTGTCAAGGTAACCAGGGTCGGCCAGGATGCCGGAATTTTGAAACAAGCGACGGGCGGCGGCCCGAGTACCGCCGGAATTCGGACCACTTGAAGTCTACAAGGAAACCCAGCAAGATGCAGTACCGAGCAGCATTCAGATCTATTTCGGAACACGTACACGCCGAGGCCCTGCGGGCGGCCCTCGATAGGTCGCTCAAGGCAGGCGCTCCTCCTATCATACGGCGTGCCCCCTTGCCTTCGTCCGTCAAGTGGCACGGGTTGAGCACGGCCGCCGCAGCCCCGAGCGACTTCTGGTTCAGCAAGGTCGGCCACCTGACGCCGATTGCTGTGCCGCCCCTCGATAGATAGGCCTCCGTGGTGTTGACGCCGGTTGGCGCGTCCACTCGCGGGTGTCAGTTGGTGCGCGAACGACAGGTAGCGGCCTGATGGACTGGGTACTCCTGTCGTTCGCCGCTGCGACCTTCCTCACGGCCAACAGCCTCGTGCAGCGATACGTGCTGCAGCGGGAGCTGAGCGGCGTGATCGCATTCGGGTTCTGGGGCGCGATGGTGCACATGGCGCTGGCGGCCGGCATCCTGTTGCTCCAGCCGCTGCCGGACTCGCTGCCGCTGCGGCCCGCCCTGGCGATGGCGGCCGTGGGGCTGCTGACAGTGGCCATAAGCGTCCTTAGCTGCAGCGCGATGCGAAGAGAGGAAGTCACCCGCGCGGCGCCGGTCGTGGACTCCAACCCCATCTTCATTGCGATCATGGCCGTGGCGTTCCTGGGGGAGACCATCAGCGCCGCCCAATGGGCTGCCATTTGTCTCGTCGTATCAGGGGCATTCCTCGCGTCCATGCACCAGCAGCCGGTCCGCGGCAAGTTCAGGGTGGGCCTGCCATTCTTCCTGCTGCTTGGCGCGTCATTCGGCATAGCCGTGCACAGTATCGTGTCCAAGTACGTGCTGGGCTACATGAGCTTCTGGCACGCATACGCCATCGCCTCCCTGGCCACCGCGCCCGCGTTCGCGGTCGTGGTGCAGGCCTCCGGCGCCTGGGCGCAGGTGCGGAAGGCGACGCAGGCGCCACGAACTTTCGCGTTGGTGTTGTCGGCCGGCGCGTTTCTGTCGCTGGCGATATTCTGCGCGCTGTGGGCGTTTCAGCTTGGCCCGGTGTCGCTGGCCTCCGCAATCATGGCCATTCGTCCCGTCATGGTGTTGGCCTATGCCGGGCTCATCGCATATCTCGCCCCGCGCGTGCTCATGGAGAGGAACTCCGGGGCTGCGCTTGCTGCGAAGGGTCTGGCCGCGACGTTCGTGACAGCAGGCGTCGGCGCCCTCGCCCTGGCGTAGGCGTCCCGGCGCGCCGCCCTACCGCTCAGCTTGACGCTCATAGGGGCCTATGCTAGTATCCCTCTGCTCATTCTGCCTCTCGTGAGCAACCGGGACCGTCCAGCCAAGGAATCGATGCAACTCCTCCGCGAACTGCCCGAACACCCGCCCAAAGAGAGCGCCCTGCTGACCATCGGCGTGTTCGACGGGGTGCATCTGGGCCATCGCTATCTGCTGGAGCGCCTTCGGGAGGCGGCTGCTCGTGAGGGCGCCCTGAGCGCGGTGCTCACATTCACCAACCACCCGAGAACCGTCATCAGGCCGGGAGACTGCGTGCCCTACATCACTCCCGTGGATGACCGGCTGGAGCTTCTTAGGCAGGAAGGCGTGGACCTGGTGATTCCACTGACCTTTGATGAAGAGCTATCCCGCCTGAAGGCACACGAGTTTGTTGACCTGCTGCGGGAGCGCGTGAACATGGGCGGACTGGTCATGGGAAACAGCTTTGCGATGGGCCACCAGCGGGGAGGTACGCCTGAGACACTGGCGCAGATGGGCCGCGACAAGGGCTTCTCCACGACCGTGGTTGAGTCGGCGTCCTCGCAGGGCGAGGAAGTGAGCAGCACCGCTATTCGCGAGGCGATTACAAGCGGGGACGTGAGCAGGGCTTCTCGTATGCTGGGCAGGAAGTTCGTGCTGCGAGGCGAGGTCGTAAGGGGACAGGCCCGCGGCAGGGAGCTGGGTTTTCCTACCGCAAACCTGGACCTGCCGGAGTGCCAGGTTGTACCCGGCAACGGCGTCTACGCCGCCAGGGCTGTCGTTGACGGCGCAGCGCTTCCGGCGGCCGTGAACATAGGCGTGAGACCCACGTTCGGCGACGGAGAGCGCATGGTCGAGGTGCACATTCTGGATTACGTTGGCGGAGACCTTTACGGCTCGAAGCTGGCAGTGGAGTTCGTCGAGCGGCTGCGCGATGAGCTCCGCTTTGGCTCGGTGGAGGAGCTTGTTGCGCAAATGAGTAAGGACGTGGAGCAGTCCAGGCAGATTCTGGGGCAGCTCCCGTCCGCTACGGATGCTCGTTGAGGCGGTGTAGAACATGAGCGGCAGTGCTATGGACCCGAGGACGCTTCACAGCATAACCAAACGCGGCGTGAGCGACATCATCGTGGAGGAGGAGTTCGTTCGCCTCCTCGGCGAGGGCAAGCCACTGCGGCTCAAGATGGGATTCGATCCCAGCCGGCCAGACATTCACCTGGGCCACGCAGTGGGCTTGAGGAAGCTGCGCCAGCTGCAGGAGCTGGGCCACCAGGTCATCCTCATCGTTGGCGACTGGACGGCGCAGATAGGGGACCCCAGCGGACAATCCGCCACGCGGCAGATGCTCACGGCGGAGGAGGTTCGCGCCAACGCCGAGACCTACATGCAGCAGTTCTTCAAGGTGGTCGACAGGTACCGTACCCAGACCGTGTGGCAGAGCGAGTGGTTCGGCAAGTTCTCGCTGGCCACCGTGATAGACCTGACGCGACGCTTCACTGTCGCGCAGTTCCTGGCGCGAGACGACTTCGCGAATCGGTTCCGCGCTCAGCAGCCCATCGCCATAACCGAGCTGCTGTACCCACTGCTGCAGGCATACGACTCGGTGGCAATCGAGTCGGACGTGGAGTTCGGAGGCTCGGACCAGCGGTTCAACCTGCTGGTGGGCCGCGACCTCCAGGCCATGATGGGGCAGCGGCAGCAGCAGTGCTTCATCATGCCCTTGCTAGTGGGCACGGACGGAGTGCAGAAGATGAGCAAGAGCCTGGACAACTACATCGGCGTGTTCGAGCCGCCCAACGACATCTACGGGAAGGCCATGTCGATTGCGGACGGCCTCATCCTGGACTACTTCGAGCTGCTCACGGACGTGTCGGACGAGGACTTGGCCGAGATGCGCTCCACGCTCGAGGCCGACGCGGTCAACCCTATGGAGTTGAAGAAGCGCCTGGCGCGCGACCTCGTGGCGCAGTTCCACGACCCGCAGACGGCGCTACGGGCGGAACAGCACTTCGAGAGCACGTACCAGCGCGGCGAAGCGCCGGAGGAGGCGCAGGTCATATCGCTGACGGAGTGGGTCGAGAGGCTGCGGGAGGAACATGGCGACGTCCAGGTCGGCGATCCCGCCGCTGGGCTGCCGATTGTTCCGATCATGGTCGGTGAGGGCCTGGCCGCCAGCGCAAGCGAGGCCAAGAGGCTGCTGCAGCAGGGCGCGGTAGAGGTAGACGGCGAGCGGCTGACGGGGCAGACGGCGCTGCTGCGTGAGGGCAGCCTGATGCGCGTGGGCAGGCGACGCTTCGCTCGATTTGTTGGTCCCACCGCAAGTTGACGCGGCGGGCGTATCCGTCAAATGCGCTGGCACGGCCGGGGTGCAAGAGGACGTCATGGCTGACTTCAAGTTCGCCAGAGGTCAGATGGTCCGTATCAGGGAGGGCAGCTTTCCCCTGAACAACCCGGACGGCTACGCGCTCATCGGGCGCACAGGCTCCGTGGAGCGCGCTTGGGACCCTCGCGCGGGGAGGCGAGATGAGCACACCGTCCGCTCAGAGCACATCCAGTACTTCGAGCTGCTGCAGTACGACGTGCGCATCGACGGCACTCTCTACTCGCTGAACGAGGACTGGTTGGAAGAGGACTAGCAGGGGCAGCCCAATCGCCCCAAATCTCCCCGTCGCGCCTCTTTTTGGCAGGGCTTGCCATGTGGTAAAATTCACAATGCGTTATGGCCCATCCCAACCGACCGTGAGGAAGGGCCCTGCAAGAATGATGGGAGGTTGAAGTGAACTTACGCATACCCGGACCCACGCCATGTCCCGACTACGTACTGGACGCCATGAACCGCGATATGATCAACCATCGCGGCCCGGAGTTCCAGGACATGCTGCATCGCTGCACGGACCGGCTGAAGGAGGTCTTCAAGACCGAGAGTGACGTCCTCATCCTGACCGGCTCCGGGACCGGCGCCATGGAGGCAGCCGTTGTGAACGTCCTCTCGCCGGGCGACCAGGTGCTCTGCGTCTCCATTGGTGTGTTCGGCGACCGGCTGGCGCAGATCGCGGAGGCGTTCGGCGCCTCCGTCACGAAGCTGACCGCCACGTGGGGCACGCCGGCCGACCCCGAGGCCATTCGCAGCGCGCTCGCCGAGAACCCCGACATCAAGGCCGTGCTGGTCACCCACAACGAGACCTCCACCGGCGTCACCAACGACATGGCCGCCATCAGCTCCGTTGTCAAGGGAGCCGGCAAGCTCCTCGTCGTCGACGCGATCAGCAGCCTGTCCTCGCTGCCGTTCTACACGGACGAGTGGGGCTGCGACGTGGTGATGAGCGGCTCGCAGAAGGGCTACATGGTGCCTCCCGGCCTGGCATTCATCAGCGTCAGCGACGAAGCGTGGAAGGCCTTTGAGGAAGCCAAGATGCCCAGGTTCTACTGGGACTTTGGCAGGGCCAAGAGCTATCTCAATCGCGGGCAGACGCCCTGGACTCCGGCCGTCTCCGTGTTCTACGGACTGGACGCCGCCCTGGAGCGGATGCTTGATGAGGGCATGGACGCCATTTTCGAGCGTCACGCCCGCATTGCGCAGAAGACGCGCGACGGAGTCAAGGAGCTTGGCCTGTCGCTCTTCGCCGACGAGAGCTGTGCCTCCAACACCGTGACAGCGGTGAACGTGCCGGAGGGTGTGCAGCTCGGCGCGCTGATGCGGCAGCTCCAGGCCGACCATGACGTCGTGCTGGCAGGCGGGCAGGGCGCCCTCGACGGCAAGATCATGCGAGTCGGGCACCTGGGGTACATCACGGACGAAGACATCACGCAGGTCCTGAGCGCACTGTCGACGGTGCTGCCGCAGGTCGGCTTCCAGCCAGTGACCTCACCGGCAAGGGGCGCCTGATGCCCAGGATGCTGGTTTCGGACCCTCTGGCCACGGAAGGGCTGGAGCTTCTGCGTACCCAGGGTGACGTAGACGTCAAGCTCCGCATGGATCCCGCGGAGCTTCTGACCATCATCGGGGAGTACGACGCGCTGGTAGTGCGCAGCGAGACCAGGGTTACGGCGGAGGTCATCGAGGCGGGTAGCCGGCTCCAGGTCATCGGGCGCGCAGGCGTAGGAGTCGATAACATTGACGTTGAAGCTGCCACGCGCCGCGGCATACCCGTCGTGAACGCTCCGACCGGCAACACTATCGCGGCCGCCGAGCACACCATCGCCATGATGCTGGCGCTGGCTCGCAACATCCCGCAGGCCCACGAGTCGCTGCGCCGCGGCGAGTGGACTCGCAGCGCGTTCACCGGTGTTGAGGTGCGCAACCGCGTGCTGGGCGTAATCGGTCTGGGCAAAGTCGGCACTGAGGTCTCAAACCGCGCGCGCGGCCTTCAGATGCGCGTTCTGGGCTACGACCCGTTCGTCTCCCCGGAGCACGCCAGCATGCTGGGCATCGAGCTGGCCTCTCTGGAGCGCATCTTCGAAGAGTCCGACTTCATCTGCCTTCACACCCCCCTAACCGAATCCACCCGCGGCATCATCGGAGAGAACGCGCTGTCGATGATGAAGCCCAACGTGCGCATACTCAACGTGGCCCGCGGTGAGCTTGTGGACGAGGACGCGCTGTTGAAGGCGGTCGAGGAGGGCCGCGTGGCGGGAGCCGCGCTGGACGTCTTCTCCAAAGAGCCGCCGCACGGCAGCCCCCTGCTGGACGAGAGGCGCATTATCGTCACGCCTCACCTTGGCGCATCCACGGAGGAGGCGCAAGCGGAGGTGGCGCGGGAGGTCGCCGAGCAGGTTATCGCAGTTCTGCAGGGCCGCTCGGCGATGCACACCGTGAACGCTCCGTTCGTGCCGCCCGAGACGCAGCGCGTGCTGACGCCGTTCGTGGACGCCGGGTCGTACGCGGGCAAGCTGGCGGCCCAGCTCGTTACCGGGCAGTTGCAGTCGGTGAACCTGCGCTACGACGGCGAGATAGCTACCCACGACACCAACCTGTTGAGGGCGGCCTGCCTGGTGGGCATCCTCAGCCCCATCAGCGACGAGCGCGTCAACCTGATCAACGCCAACCTCCACGCCTCCCAGCGCGGCCTGCGAATCACGGAGCAGAAGAGCCCCTCGGCGGAGGAGCACGGCAGCCTGATCACTGTGGAGATGGAGACCACCGAGCGGAAGATAGCCATCTCGGCTGCGCAGGTGCGGGGTGAGACGCACATCGTCCGCATCAACGACTACTGGATCGACATCGTGCCGACCGGCGGCTACATGCTCATTGCGCACCACCAGGACAGGCCTGGAATGATCGGTGCGGTGGGCACTATCACCGGCAAGCACGACATCAACATAGGCTTCATGGAGGTGGGCAGGCTGGAGCCGAGAGGCCACGCCACCATGATCATCGGCCTGGACGATCCGTTACCGGACTCGGTCCTCGCCGAGATCAACTCCCTTCCCAACATGGTACAGACCGTCGTAGTGCAGCTGTAGGCGTACTCAGCGGGCGCTGCTCTTCTCCAGACCGTCTGCGTAGACGTGCATGGCCTGCCGCAGGAACGCGGCCAGCCCTAGACGCCATCGATCGTAGTGGGTAGTGAAACGTGCGTCCTCCACGTACATGTCGGCCAGCCCGCGAAACACCTCCGGCGAACACTCGTAGAAACGGTAGTTGATGAGCTTGTACCAGCGGCCCACCAACTCCTGCGCCTCCGGGCCTGCCGGATCCCGCTCCATCAGAGCTGCCAGACCGCGGTTGATTTCGTCGCTCTCCGTTTGGATGTCCTGCCAGTCCTGCTTCGTGTAGCCGCTCGTGCGGCGCTCGGACTCCTCCCACGCGGGTGTGCCTCCCCAGCGGCGTCGCGCCTCCTCCCGGTACTCGCGGAGCTTGGACTCGTCGAACCCGTCGAACATAGCATTGCTAGTCATCTCTTCACCTCCGTCCATTGTGGCGATCGACCTATCGACCGACCTGATCAGCGCGCCCAGGCGCTTGCGCTTCTCGACAAGCAGCCTGCGGTGCATGGCCAGTGCCTCTTTCCGGTCGAAGTCCGGGCTGCTCAGCACGCGTGCGATATCGCGCAGGCTGAAGCCCAGCTCACGGAAGAACAGCACCTGCTGCAGGCGCTCCAGGTCGGCATCGCTGTACAGGCGATATCCGGCCGAGCTGATGGCGGCAGGCCTGAGCAAGCCGACCGCGTCGTAGTGGTGGAGCGTCCTGACGGTTACGCCTGAAAGCCTTGCCACCTGTTTTACCGTGTAGGTCATTTCGTTGCCTCGAATATCACGGTACAGCCTGACGTTACGTGAGTGTCAATACCCTCGCAGGGAAGGCCGAATCTACGTAACCACTCCTGCGGAGCTTGTCCCCGCGAAGGCGGGGGGCAGGAGTCCATGAAGAGCGAGGCGCCAAGGGATGGATTCCTGCGAAAGCAGGATTAACGGTGGTGGGCGCTGCGCCCCAATCGCAAGGACGTCCGCGACGGTGGTACAGGGCCGCACCGCGATGCTTGCTGACTGGCAAATGAACCTTTCTGTGGTCTGGTGGTAATACTATAGGAAGGGTTCATAATGCGGGGTTCGGATTAGAACGTCCTATGACGCTTCCAGACGAGCGAGAAGCCATATTGCGGTGTCAGCGTGGAGACGTGGACGGACTGCAGTCTCTCTTCGAGCTTCATAGGCTGGCGGTCCTACGTACAGCATATGGGATCATTGGAAGCGGTCACATTGCTGAGGACGTAACGCAGCAGGTCTTCGTAGAGTTGTTCAGAGCGATAAGGCGCTTCGACCCGAATCGGCCTTTCGCTCCCTGGCTATACCGGATCGTAGTCAACATCAGCCTCAAGGAAGTACGGCGGCGCGACCACCGCAACCTGCCGCTGGAAGAGGCCGCCGATGTGCCCTCGCTCGATCCTCTCCCCGACTTGATAGCGGAGGAATCGGAAGCCAGGAGGATCGTCTGGGCGGCTATTCAAAGACTTAGTCCAAAACAGAGGGCGGTGGTCGTGCTCCGCTACTACCACGGGTTCGGCGAGGCTGAGATGGCTGTTGCGCTCGGCTGTCCTCGAGGCACGGTGAAGTCCCGTCTGCACTCAGCGCTGCGTCAGCTTGAGTTTCTGTTGCGGGACAGCAAAAAGGGAGAGAGTGTGCGGGAACGTGGACGAGGCACACCAGGTCCCAAGCGATAAAGCATAGCCGTGAGGAGGTATAGATATGCTTCGGCGAGGTGGTCTCCGTATTGAAGAGCGATTGATTGGAGATGCGCTAAGTGAATACATGGACCGCGTCGGAACAGGGCGCGATCTCTGGCCCACCATCAGCGATTGGCTGAGTCCACGGAAGCGGACACGGCTTCCGAGGATTACAGCAATGATGGCAACTACCGCGGTGGCGTCGTTGCTTGCATTTCTCGCGGTTGTTAGACCTTGGTCTAATCTCGACGACTCCGTGTCCTTGTTCACAGCTGTCGCGCACGCATACGACGGCTTATACGAGTTCGAGACCGTTCATTACCGGGTTGATGGGGACGACAGCTTTGGTCAGCGCTCCGTCACTACTCACAAAGTCGACATGGTCAATCACATTCACTACTGGGCCACCTGGCCCGGCACAGACCCTGCCAGTAATGCTCCTAGTGGCGAGTCGATCACGATCGAAGGCAAGGCGTTCGACCGGAATTGGGCAAGTAACGGGGAATGGATGTTCTCGCGGGAGACAAAGGGTTGGGATCCATTCGGAGACCTAGGGGGACTCCCCTGGAGCAGTGAAGTCGCGGCAGACCGATTCGACCGGATTGAGAAACTGGGAGAGGTCGAAATTGATGGACTGCCCGTAGTCCACTACCGTGCGACAAGAAGACTTAAGCCGACCAGCACGCCTGGGTATGTGGTAACGGAGTTTGACATAGAAGGCAGCGCGCTAAAGAGTGCAAAGACCGTCCATCGGGGGGCTGACGACTATACGGTCTATGTGGACACTGTTGACATCTGGATAACTGCAGGCGACGGCACACTTGTAAAGGCCGACTGGACGCAGATTGAGAAGGCCCCCGATCCTCCGGCAGACCTTGATGAAAGGGACTGGTGTCAAGGGATCGGGGAGTTCGTTGATCCCCAGTACTACTATCGGCCGAGATCGGGATCACTGATAGATTTCCATGCTTTCGATGCACCCATGGATTCGGAAGATTATGAACTGGCGAAAGTCATCTGTTGGAATGGAGATCAATCAGAGGGGAGAGTACCTTGGGGCAGAAGTTTGGCCGAGCAGATTGGCCAGGACTTTTGGATAAAATGGGAATACACCTTTATCGCGTTCAACGAGACCTTCGACCTGCCCAATAATCTGCCTGAGTGATCGGACACTTCCACCCACATGAGTGGGCAGTACACCGCGTGGGCCGCCTGTCCGCCAGCCCGCATGTGTGCTAAGCTGAGCCGGCGCCAGGCCGCCCGCGGCCGCGACCGAATCGGGAAGCGGCGAGGGCGGCTACTCGCGGCGCAAGGGGACGCTTCAGCCTTCCTATGTGGCACGTAGAACCGGTACTGTGGGGGCTTGCCTGCGCGGTGATGTGGGGCGTGGGGGACGTGTTTGGACGCTCGGCATCCATGCGAGTCGGGAGCCCCACGATGTCCTGGGCCATTCAGGGAATGGGCGTCTTCCCTGCGCTGGCCGGCTTTCTGCTCTTCGACGAGTCCTGGGATGCACTTGCCACGGCGAACTATGCCGCGCTCGCGGTTGCAACGGCGGTGCTCTTCTCTGTGGGCTACATAGTCTTCTACCGGGGGCTGGCCCGCGGCCTCGTGTCGATTGTAAGCCCGGTTTCTGCGGGCTACGTGGTGGTAGCGGCGCTGGTCTCGGCCGTGTTCTTTCACGAGACGATTGGCTTCGACAGGTGGATGCTCATTCTCGTCATAATGGCGGGCATAGCCCTCGCATCGACGCGGGGCAGGAGCCGGGCGACGCTCTCAGGAGTGGGCCACGGCGTCACGGCAATGATCGTGATGGGGATCGCGATTTCGCTCTGGAAGCCTATGGTGGACGCTTCGGGACCATTCCTGGCCGTCGTCTCGGTGCGGATTATCTCCGCCGTGATGCTCGGCGGGTTTCTGGCGGCTATGCGGGCCCAGTGGTCGCCGTTCCGCAATGGGGCCGGCGTGTTCGTGATTGCCGCCGCTCTCCTGGACTCCGTGGGCTTCATCGTATTCAACTTCAGCATCGAGAGGAATCCGGTCTCGCTCATCATCCCCATCGCGGCGGCCTACCCCGTGGTCACTGTCGCGCTCGCTTGGGTGCTGGTGCGGGAGCGGCTGGCGCGGACGCAGGTGGTGGGGGTCGCGGTCGTGATGGGCGGCATCGTTGCATTCAGCGCGGCGGCGTGAGAGTGCACCTGCGCGTCTTTTGCGGGAGCATGGCCCGGAGTATAATCAGCGCGTAGCCGGAGGTGTCGATTATGACCAGCGCCAGGACCGAGCCAATGCCCCTCTTGCCGGAAAAGCCGCTGCTCATGCTCATGGACGGCCACGCCATGGTGCACAGGGCATGGCATGCGATACAGTCGCCGCTCACGCTGCGCACTACCAACGAGGACGTGCGGGGCGTATTCGCGTTTACCAACACGTTCATCCGCGCCATCCAGGAATGGAGGCCGACCCACTGCGCCATCGCATTCGACATGGACGTGCCCACATTTCGCCACGTCCGTTTCGCCGAGTACAAGGCGCAGCGGCCCTCCACGCCGCCGGAGCTGCGCAACCAGTTCCCGTGGGTGAGGCGGCTTATGGAGGCCTTCGACGTGCCAATCTACGAGATGCAGGAGTACGAGGCCGACGACGTGCTGGGGACGCTCTGCCGCCAGGCCACCGACCTGGGCATGGACACGATCATCCTCACAGGCGACACCGACACGCTGCAGCTTGTGTCTCCCTCCGTCCGCGTTGCCCTCAACCGCAGCGTCCAGGACCGCATTATCTACGACCTGGCGGGCGTGCGTGAGCGCTATGGAGGCCTGGAGCCGGACCGCCAGCCACACGTCAAGGCGTTGCAGGGCGACTCGTCGGACAACATCCGGGGCGTGCCTGGCGTTGGCGTCAAGACGGCCATAAAGCTGATTGTGGACCACGGCAGCATCGACAGCCTCTACGCCAACTTGGAAAGCGTCACGCCGCCTCGCATCCGCGCCCTGCTGGCGGAGCACGAGGCCGACGCCCGCGAGGGGTTGGAGCTGACCACGATAGTCGACAAGGTGCCGATCACGCTGGACACGGAGACATCCCGCTTCTGGCGGTACGACCGAGAGCGCGTGATCGGCCTGCTGCGGGAGCTGGAGTTTGCGAGCATATTCTCTCGCGTGCCCAACCCCGCCGACGCAAGTGAGACCTCGCCTGGGGAGGCTTCCCAGTCCGCGCAGGGCGCGCTCATACCTGTCACTGATGAGCCCAAAGGCGACTATCGCACCGTGGACACTGTTCAGGCCCTGGAGGCGATGGCCTCGGAGCTGCGAGCCGCCGGCAGCTTCTCGTTCGACACGGAGACCACGGGCCGCGACCCTATGGCGTCGCACCTCGTCGGGCTGTCGTTCTCCTGCGAGAGCGGCGTCGCGTACTACGTGCCAGTGGGGCACGATGAGGGTTCTCAGTTGTCTGTCGATGAGGCGCTGTCGGTCCTCAAGCCGCTGTTAGAGGACCCGGCGGTGGGCAAGACGGCCCACAACGCCAACTACGACATGACCGTGCTGGCCAACTACGGCGTCAACGCCCGCGGCATGGACTTCGACACGATGGTGGCCGCCCATCTGCTCGGCGAGAAGGCGCTGGGCCTCAAGAACCTGGCGTTCACCCGGCTGAACGTGGAGATGACGAACATTGACGCGCTTATCGGCACGGGGCGAAAGCAGAAGACGATGGCGCAGGTGCCGGTCGAGGACGCTGCGGCATACGCGGCCGCGGATGCCGACATGACGCAGCGGCTCAAGGACCTGTTCGGCCCGCCGCTCATGAGCGAGGGCAAGCTGGCGTCGGTCTTCGCAGGCATGGAGATGCCGCTGGTGCCGGTGCTGGTGAAGATGCAGCGCAACGGCGTCGCGCTGGACGTCCAGAGGCTCAGGCGGATGGCGGATGCGCTGGGCGAGCGGCTGTACCAAGTGGAGGATGAAGTGCTGGGCGCCGTCGGACACCGGTTCGCGCTGAACTCGACGCAGCAGCTGGCCGACGTGCTGTTCAACGAGCTGCGCCTGCCCCGGTCGAAGCGCACCAAGACGGGCTACTCGACGGACGCGTCCGTGCTGGAGGGCCTGCGCGTGATGATCAAGGAGGGCCAGGCGGTCGACGCCGACCCGAGAGCGCCCCAGGTGCTGGACGGCATCCTGGAGTACCGCGAGCTGTCCAAGCTCAAGTCGACCTACGTGGACTCGCTTCCGCAGCTGGTCAACCCCTGGACGGGGCGCGTGCACACGAGCTACAACCAGACCGGCTCGGCGACGGGCCGCGTCTCCAGCAACGACCCGAACCTGCAGAACATACCCGTGCGCACGGAGCTTGGTCGGGAGGTGCGCCGCGCGTTCGTGGCGGAGGGCGCGCCCGAGTGGACGCTGCTGGCCGTGGACTACTCGCAGATCGAGCTGAGGGTGCTGGCGCACCTGTCCGGCGACCGCGGGCTGGTGGACGCCTTCCTGCGCGACGAGGACATCCACTCGGCGACGGCGTCGCAGGTGTACGGCGTGGGTCTGGACGAGGTCACGCCGGACATGAGGCGCATCGCCAAGGTGATGAACTTCGGCGTCATCTACGGGCTGAGCGCGTACGGCATCTCGCAGCAGACCGACCTGGGCGCGAACGAGGGCGCCAAGTTCATCGAGAGCTACTTCGCACGCTACCCGGGCATTCGCGACTACCTGGACGAGACGAGGGCGCAGGCACGCAGGCTGGGCTACCTGGAGACGCTGAGCGGCCGCCGCCGCTACATTCCTGAGGTGAACTCGCCCAACTTCCACATACGGCAGGCGGCGGAGCGCATGGCGGTGAACATGCCGATACAGGGCACGGCGGCGGACGTGATCAAGCTGGCTATGGTGAGCATAGACCGGCGAATGGAGGAGGAGGGCCTGCGCTCGCGCATGATACTCCAGGTCCACGACGAGCTCATCTTCGAGGTGGCGATGGACGAGATCGAGGCAGTAACGTCGCTTGTGTCGGAGCTGATGCCGGCCGCGCTGGAGCTGGTGGTGCCGCTGAAGGTGGAGCTCAAGAGTGGCCCCACGTGGGGCGATCTGGAGTAGGGGGGTGACATTGATGAACGCAAGTGAGCTGGTGCAAGAGTGTTTCCGGCGTACCGGCATACACAGAAGCGACCTGAACGCATTGGCCGACTTCATTGAGACTCGTGAGTCCGGACAGCTGGACGCACTGAGGACAGTGAGGCTGTTCTGGGAGACTTGGAACCCGCGCGCCATGGTAGCGGTTGCCTCAGTTCCGGTCGGCAATACTGATGAAGAGCCACCATCCCTGCCGGATGAACTGGAGGCGGAGCACTTGGAGATTCTCGCTGGCTTGGAGCAGGAATGCAGAGTCTACTACGAGCCGGACTCGGAGACTGCAATCGACCATAGGGACGCCAGCATTTACGCACACGTGGGAGCCGCATCAGCGCTGAGCCACCGAAAGAGAGACGGTCTGTCCGATGACGTTACACGGACTTTGGATGATGTGAGGAAGACTCTGTATCGTGGAAACTACGGCGGCTTCATGGAATCGGATACAGGCGAGACGATTTCCCTCAGTGGGGTAAGAGCTATAGTCTTGAGTCTTCAGGCACAGGTCCGGTACCGCGACACGAAATATGGGGAGGCATTCGAGATGGCCTTGAGTGCGTTCAGGGAGTTGCGGCCTTTTGAGACCATGTACGAACCAGAAGACTTTCTCAAAGAACTGCTCATGGAAGACTGGTTGGGCGAAGGAGTTGATGAAGAGGAGCTAGAAGAGGAGATTGAGAGGGATTTCGAGGTCCGCAGGGAGATACGAATCGGTGATCCTCTAACGATTCTCGATCCTCAGTTGATGGTAGACGCATTTGAAGGCCTTAAGCGGCAAGGCAAATGTGATGACTGGCAAGCGTTGGCACGCAACTGCGACTATTTGGCCATTGCTAGTTCGGCTGAGTTGAATGAGACTAGGGTATTCGTCGGTGACGAACCGGATATCACTTGGAATTATCGTTTACGTAAGGCGTTGAGCGAAGTACCTATACTAGAGGGCGATGTGGCCCCGCATGGATTTAGAGAGAAATGGCAGGACTACTGGATTCGTGCTAAAGGATGGGCCGCTGCGCAGCTATCTCCGAACGAGTACCGCGAAATGAGACGCCAAGATGACGAAGACGCTTCGGAGCAACGCCTCAGGCGTTACTTCTTTGGGGATATTTGGGAGAAACTGCCGGAGAAAACTCGGGAAAGCTTGGTCAATGTGGACAATCTGTGGTTTTCTGCCGCGCGGGGGACAAACGTAGGCTCCGTGCTGAACGAACTGCAGGTCGCCGCCGAGACCATGTGCTACCAGTACATCTGGGAGCCGCTCAGGCAGACCCAGGGAGGCCAAGCTGTGCTGGCATTCAAAGCCAGGGACGCCGGGCTAAGAGACAAGGGTTTCTTTCCCACCCTTAGTGACTACACTTGGGCCTGTCGGAGGCCACTTTTCAGGATTCTAATAGACTCCGCAAATCTCGACAAAGATGATCGACAGTTTATGAATGTCGAACTCCGGCGCGCCCTCACCGCTCTTCGCAAGCCCCGCGACGATATTCAGCATGATCCTAGCATTCGGATGCAGCGGCGCGACGTAGAGCCATTCGTCCGGCGTTTCCTAGGTATTGGGCAGGAGGGTGTGCTGCGGCGCCTGGGGGAGATTGGCCCGAAGTTGGCTTGCCGGTGACGCGCTCGCTGTGCGGCGTAACGCAAGGTGCCTAACGTGACCGCCCAATCGCGAGATGAGCTGCGCAGCGCACTCCTGACTGGTCTGCGGCAGGCGGCCACTGCGCTGTTCATCATGGCCGTGCCCGTGTTCCTGCTGACCACCAACGTACGCTTGGCCTTCGACAGTCTTGCGCTCTATCGCTTCGGCTTCGAGCAGTACGACGTGACGTCCACCACGGGGCTGAGCATGGACCAGCTCATGGACGTGGCAACCGAGATCCGCGACTACTTCAACTCCCCGGACGAGCTGCTGGACGTGCAGGTAACCCTGGCCGGCGAGGTGCGTCCTCTATTCAACGAGCGTGAGACTCTCCACATGCAGGACGTGAAGGGGCTTGTGCGGGCCGTTCACGCCGTACAGATGCTTTCCGGCCTGTACCTGCTCGGCTACGCGGCGGTCGTGCTGGCCTACGGGCGATGGCGCGGCGCGCGGGCGGTTGCGAGGCGGCTGGCGCTGGGGTGCGTCTCCGCCGTCGCACTGCTGGCAGTCGGAGGTCTGGCGTCGCTGGTGGGCTTCGACCAGCTATTCTACAGCTTCCACGTCATCAGCTTCGCCGCCGGCACCTGGACGTTCGACCCGCGCTACAACTACCTGACTAGGCTGTTCACAGAGGAGTTCTTCATGCAGGCCGCGCTGATAGTGGCCGCGGCGGTCATACTTGAGGCGCTGGCGATCGCGGCGGCCGCCCTGGCCGCGATGAAGTGGCTTTCCAGGCGGGGGCAAAGCTAGAAGAAGCTGCCGCCACGCTTCCTATGGTGATTCAGGGCCGCCCACAGGGCCGTAGACTACGAACCCGTCACCGGTGTCTTCGAAGCGGCTCGCGCGGGGGTAGGACATCACCTTGCGCATCATGAGCATGTCACCTGCTGAGCCCGCGACGTTGAGCACAAAGGCCCACATTACGACAGAGGCAAGCAGGTCTTCCGCAGCCACGAAAGCCAGGATTGGTGCCAGCGCCGCGGTCAACAGCACCGCCGGGGCCAACCCGGCTGCGAGGTACAGAGGCCTGTTCAGGTAGCTCCCGGGGGCGGCCGCGTAGAAGACCGGCCCAAACCTGGTCCACGGCTTGAACCCAAAGCGCGGTCTACCACCGAAAGCCAGGAAGAAGACACCGTGGACGGCTTCGTGCAATGTGACTCCGAGAACAAGCCCAACCAGCACCCCAAGGAGAAACGTTTCCCCGCCTATCGTCACTTCGCCCGAGCCCGTCGCCGCCCCGACGATAAGGGCTGTGGCAGAGAGTGCAGCGACGAAGGCGACAAGGCCAATCAGGACCGAGAGCAGGCCCTCCTTTGCGGATGCCTGTTTCGCAGTCCACCGGTCAATCTCGACATAGCCCTCCGGCAACCGCCTGCCACCCATCGCTAATCCTCCTGGTAGGTGGAGGTCCGATCTTGGGATTCTGGCCTCTCTAGTATCGTAGCACGAATCCCAATTCGGGGGTCAGGCGCTCTCGGGCGCGTACCGGCTATGCGGTGGCTGTGCTGGTGACGGGGCTATGGTTCGGCGCGCGGGCTATTGCGATGCGTCCGGCGATGGGATGCGCATTCGCTCGCGCTTCTGGCCGTCGGGGGACGGCCGCGATTAGACGGCTTTCGAGGCGGGAGCTGAGCTAGCAGAAGGGGCCGACGTCCGCGCAGCCGCAGGCGTCGTGGCCGTCGCCGCATCCGCCGCTGGTGACGCCTACCGGCAGCATCTCGCCACCGGGCGCCTTCGTGAACGCCGCGAACATCGAGAGGACCCTGGTGGAAGGGGTGCCGCAGTCCGGGCACGGCGACGGCTCGTCGAACGAGTCCATGGAGCGCATGCGCTCGAAGCGGTTCCGGCAGGTGGGGCAGGCGTACTCGTAGATCGGCATCGTGCTACCTCGCTCTTTGGCTTACCAGATTCTACCCAACCATGCGTGGGCGGTCAAGGCGGCCGGGACGCGGCATCGCGCTTGTGAAGGATCCATCCGCTCGTGTCCTTCGACAGGCTCAGGACGAGCGGAATAACTTGGCCCGCTCATGGTGAGTCGGTCGAACCTTTTGAGCGGGCCGCGTAACCACCTCCCGTCTACACCTCCTCCACGATGGGCTGGGCTATGATCCACAGGCTGGCCATGGTGTACACGACCATGAGGCCCATCATGGGGTACTGGCTCCGGAGCGCCGACCGTCGGTTCTTCATCGTTCCTATGGCGATCATGTGTGCAACGTACACGGCGATGATGTGCCCCGCCACAATGACGCCCACGCTGAGCAGCCACGTGGCGCGGGCGGTGACCACGCCTGGGTTGATCACGTAGCCGGCGGTGCCGAGCAGGTCCCAGCCGTAGCCGAACGGGTCCGACGCCAGCGGAATGATGAGCTGCCCGTTGATTACCAGCAGTGTGAAGAAGTGGGCGATATTGTACGCAAGCGCAATCGGTACGAGCGAGAAGACGAACGCCAAAGCCATCTCGCCGGCCGGGGCCTCTCCGCCCGAGGCTATGGCCATGACCCACGAGAATACGAGATAGGTGACCATGAACAGCGCGGGTATGAGCAGCAGCCCCATCGTGTCGATGGCGACGACTGCGTTGGCCCCGAACATGGAGCTGGTCGTGCTGAACAGCGAGTCGCGGACTTCCGTCCACAGGGGCGTGGAGCTCAGGCCGTCGAATGTCACGGTGGCCAGCAGGAGCAGCACCATCGCCATCACGTCCGCGGTGACGCGCTCGCGGACGGCCAGGCCGGCCGCGTAGGGACGAACGTTGAGCTCGCGCTCGGCGCGCGGGGAGCGCTCCCAGCACAGGCAGCAGTTCACGCAGGTGTCGCCGGCGTTGCCGCAGTCGGCTTCGCAGTCCATGCAACGATCGCTCGTCGTCCTGAGCTCCGAGGGCGCGAACCTCGCGAGCACGCCGAACACGACGGAGAAGGCCTCTCCGTATCGCAGCCATACGTGCCGTCCAAACATGAGCATCCCAACCCACGTGACCAAGGAATAGGTGACGACCGCCAGCGCCATTATCTCCGGCTCCGATGCTCCCGGGTACGAGTTCTCCAGCCACGCAAAACCCAGGAAAAGTCCGAACGCAGGCCACACGCCCAGGCCACGCGGATACTCGAAGCGCAGGTCTAGCTCTCTCCCAGGCCTCATGCGCGACAGCAGGCCCTCCGCCCAGCCGAACGTGATGCTCCACGGGTTGATCAGCGGCCATACGTTGCCCACCAGTGCTACGAAGAAACCCAGGCCAACCCACCAGACGATCCACACCAGTGTCGGCGCAATGTTGACGCCCGAGTCCTGGTCGCCCAAGAAGCCGGCGGTCACCACGAGCGTGAGCAGCCCTACGGCGGCCACCTTGATTGGCGTGATCAGCAGCCTGGATTGAAGGAACACGCCCAGTCGTGGGACGCTGAGCAGGTTGAAGCGCCACTGCCGTCCTCCCCCCGGCGTGCCTCCAACGAACAACCCTATCAGTGCGAAGGAAAGTGCTACAGCGGCCCCCGCGCCCGCCAGGTAGTACTCCAGCGGCACGGGCAGGGAGTACCGCTCGCCGAAGCCGTGGGCGTATACGGGCGAGACCGCAAGCGCAGCAGGAACGGCGAGAAGCAGCGCTCGAGGGGCCAGCCGAGTCCACGGTCTCATCGATGCTACCCGGACCTGCCTCGGCGTCTCCGCCGGGCGGGTCGCCGCGCCGGCCTTCCGGCAGTGGCATGCCTGAGATACCACGCCGCTGACACCAGCATTGGCAGTGCGGCTATGAACACCACTACTACGCC
Organism: Chloroflexota bacterium; assembly: GCA_028877205.1. Lineage (GTDB taxonomy): Bacteria > Chloroflexota > Dehalococcoidia > Lucifugimonadales > UBA2985 > JAPPHY01. Next base: position 94,616 of record JAPPHY010000002.1, read on the forward strand.
CCAGTTGACACCACCAGAGCTTACCAACACTGGGAACTCAACAATTGTCGAGTCCTCGCCCTGGGATATGTCCAGCGCGAAGCTCCACTCGCCGTCCTGTGGCAGCGCCACGTTCAGGTCGTACCAGTTGAGCAGCTCGGTCGTGGGCTCGGCGTTGACCGGCCCCACCAGCAGTGAGTCGGGGGCTGGGCCGATCGCGCGCACCCATATGGACGCGTCGTGGACCGGCTGCATGTTGACTGTGGATTGCAGAACCACCGACATGTGCAGGCTTCCCACGCGTGGCGTCGGCGGCGAGACCCTGACCTCCACGCGATACGGTCCCTGTACGGTGTCGAAAATCGAGACTGTCTGGCCGTTGGCGCCGGCCGGCACTTCCGGCGCTGCGAGCCACATGGCCAACACGGGCAGGGCAAGTACTAGCGCGATTGCGGCCTTTCTTACGGGCGGCAAGTCGGACCCTAAGGCGAGGTGCCTCGCAGCGCGGGCGACGGGCGACGCGGGAGGCTGAAAGGGTGCGGCGCAGAGAGGAGCATCGGGCGGCATGATGAGTGGCGTGGCGTCATGCTGCGCATGGTACATTGGCGCGGCGTACTGCCGCAAGGCCGCCGGTGTGGCGCGCGGCCTGCCTACATCTCGATGCGCTTCTCGCCCGACAGGTACGCTTCCGGCTCCCGCGAGAATGCGACGCGGCAGCCCGGCCCGCAGAAGTAGTAGGTCTGTCCCTCGTGGTCGTGGGTGCCGCCGGGTGGGGACTTCATGTCCACCTCCATGCTGCACACCGGGTCGATTGCCCTCTCTCCGCGGCCACGGCTCAGTAGTGGAATCCTCATTGCGCGACCTCCGGTCGTCGATTTCGTGCTCCGCGATAGCGCTGCAACCGCAATGAGTTGCTCACCACGCTGAAGGAGCTGAGCGCCATCGCTGCGGCGGCCATCATGGGGTTCAGGAAGCCGTGCTCGCCCAGGAGCGGATGCAGCGCCGCCGGCACGCCTCCTGTGAAGAAGGGGTAGAGCACGCCCGCCGCCACGGGTATGAGCGCCGTGTTGTAGAAGAATGCCCAAAAGAGGTTCTGGCGAATCACCCGCATGGTGGCCCGGCTGAGGTCGAGGGCATCAGCGATTCCGTGCAGGTTGTCCCGCACCAAAGCAATGTCCGCGGCCTCCATTGCCACGTCCGCGCCTGCGCCGATGGCGATACCCACGTGCGCCTGCGCCAGCGCCGGGGCGTCGTTGATACCGTCGCCCACCATTGCCACCGTCGCGCCGGCCTCCTGAAGCTCGCGTATGGCGCTCGCCTTGCCGCCCGGCAGCACCTCGGCCACAACCCGCTCGATGCCCAGTTCCGCGGCGATGGCCTCCGCCGTGCGGCGGTTGTCGCCCGTGAGCATGACCACCTCCAGGCCCATGCCGCGCAGGGAGCGCACCACCTCGGCGGCCTCCGGCCTCGGCGAATCGGCAACCGCAATGACGCCGATGGCTTGCCTATCGAGCGCGACGAACACGGGAGTCTTGCCTGCAGAGGAGAGGCGGGCCTCCTCCGGTTCCAGCGCGTTCAGGTCTACGTCCAGCTCGCGCATCAGCGCAAGGTTGCCCAGCGCGACCGGTTCGCCGCCCACGACTGCGCGAATGCCGCGGCCGGGGAGGGCCTGGAAATCGTGCACGTCTTCGAGAGCGAGACCGCGATCCTCGGCCGCGGCCAGGATCGCATCCCGTAGAGGGTGCTCCGAGCCGCGCTCCGCCGATGCGGCGAGCGCAAGCAGCCGCTCCTCGGACACGCCGGACGCCACAAAGTCCGTGACCTTAGGCCGGCCCAGCGTGAGCGTTCCGGTCTTGTCCAACACGACCGTATCCACGCGATGTGCTGTCTCCAGGGACTCGGCGCTGCGAATGAGAATGCCGCGTTCGGCGCCCTTCCCCGTGCCGGCCATGATTGCGGTAGGCGTGGCGAGGCCCAGCGCACAGGGGCAGGCGATTACCAGCACGGCCACCATGTTGAGCAGGGCGTAGATGTATGCGGGCGACGGCCCGGCCATGAGCCACACCAGGAAGGTAACCAGGGCAATGCCGATCACCACCTGCACGAACCAGCCGGACACGACGTCTGCGAGGCGCTGTATCGGCGCCTTGGAGCCTTGGGCGTCCTGCACCAGCCGAATGATGCCCGCCAGTGCGGTGGCTGCGCCGACCCTCGTCGCGCGCATCTGGAAGCTGCCCGTGCCGTTCAGCGTGGCGCCGTACACCGGCGAGTCCACGGTCTTCTCGACGGGAACGCTTTCGCCGGTCAGCATGGACTCGTCCACGGAAGATGCACCCTGGACCACCACGCCGTCAACGGGGAGTCTCTCGCCGGGTCGCACCACCACCACGTCGCCGGGCACAACGTCCTCGACCGGCACGCTCACCTCCGCGCCGTCGCGCAGAACGGCCGCATGTTTGGGCTGCAGGCCCATCAGCTTACGTATGGCCTCGGAGGTACGGCCTTTCGCCCTTGCCTCCAGGTAGCGTCCCAGCAGTATGAGCGCGATGATGATGGCTGCCGTGTCGAAGTAGACCTTGGCGTCGGCCTGCTCCACGCTGAGCGCGTCCGGGAAGAGGGTCGCCGCCGCGCTGAACACATACGCAACGCTGGTGCCCACGGCTATGAGGGTGTTCATGTTGGCGGTGCCGTGCTTCAGTCCGCCCCACGCGCCCTGGTAGAACTGCCAGCCGGCCCACAGCTGTACCGGCGTGGCGAGTGCCCACAGGGTGTACCAGTTCTGAAGGAAAGAGGGCATCCACGGGAACAGCTCGCGGAAGCTGCCGAGGAAGATGAGGATACCGAGGCTGGAGGCCACTAGCGTCCGTCGCCGCAGCCCGGCGATCTCGCGGGTGCGGGCCAGCCGCTCCGCGTCGTGGCCGGCCTCGTCGCCTGACACACCCTCGACGGAGTAGCCCGCGTCGCTCACGGCGTGGCGCATGTCCGGTAGCGCGGCCGTGCCGGGCAGGTACTCCACCGCGGCCTGCTCGGACGCCAGGTTCACGTTCACCGAAAGTACGCCCTCCACGTCGCGCAGAGCGTGCTCCACGTGCACCACGCAGGACGCGCAGGTCATGCCTCCCACGTTGAGCGTGATGCTGGCGAGGCCGGTCTTGTAGCCCGAGTCGTCCACGGCCCCGATGAGGTCCTTGAGCGACGCGCGGTCGCCGTCGAACTCGACGGCGGCCTCCTCTGAGGCCAGGTTGACGTTGGCGGAAACGACGCCTGCGACGTCCTTAAGCGCCCCCTCAACGTGCGAGACGCAGGCGGCGCAGGTCATGCCCTCCACGGGCAGTATCACCTTGCGCAGGTCTGGGGCTTTGGTTGTCAACTTATCGACTCCGTGAGCGCGTCTGGGCTACCAACCATTATCAACCCTCTCGCTCGGGCTGTCCACACCGCGGCCAGCCGCCGCTCCGCTTCCTACCCGCGCCGGGCGATCGCGGGCGCAGGCTGCGGTAAGGCGCCTGATTCCGTGACGCGACGGACCTCCGCTTGCTCAACCGCCTTGGCGACCAGCGCGGGCACGTCGAGCGCCGACTCCAGCCGCTCGATTTCTGTGGCGTTTGTACGCGTCGCCGGGTGGCGCGGCGTGAACAGTGAGCAGCAGTCCTCGTCCGGCAGGATCGATATGGGGAAGGTGCCGAGTCGTCGCGCCTCGTCGATGATCTCCTGCTTGTCCATGCCGATGAGCGGGCTGAGGACTGGAAGCGAGGCGACGCTTCGCACCGTGGCAAGGTTCTCCAGAGTCTGCGATCCAACCTGGCCCAGGCTCTCGCCGGTCACGAGCGCGCCGGCGCCGTGTTCCCTTGCGATCACCTCCGCGATCCTTGTCATGAACCGGCGGTAGACCACCACGCGGTAGGGCGGAGGCACGGAGAGGATGATCTCGCGCTGCACGTCCGCGAAGGGCACCAGGAACAGGGTGGAGCGGAACTGGTACTTACTCAGAAGCTCGGCAATTTCCAGCGCCTTCTCCCTGGACGAGCCGTCCACAAGCGGGAAGCTGTGGAAGTGCACGAACATCACCTGGCAGCCCCGCTTCATCATGCGCCATGCTGCTACGGGAGAATCGATGCCGCCCGACAGCAGCGCGGCGACGCGGCCTCCCGAGCCGACTGGCAGACCGCCCGGCCCAGGCATCTCGCGCAGGTACACCATTGCCTCGCGCGGCGTGATCTCCACGAAGATGTTGACTTCCGGATCGCGCAGACTCACCCGCGCGCCCGTGACGCGCTCCACCAGGCTGCCGAGCCGGCTGTTGATCTCCAGCGACGTGAGGGGGAACGCCTTGTCCGACCGCTTGGCCGTGATGCGGAAGGTATCGAATTCGAGGCCGTCGGTCTCACTGATCAGGGCTTCCTCTATAGCCTGAAGCGTGCGTGGCACCTTGCGACAGCGATAGAACTTGACCACGCCGAAGACACGGCCGATTCGCTCGGCGATCTCCGGCCAGGCGGAGTCCGGCACAGGGGAGATCTCAACTCCGAGGTGCTTGGGGTCGACGCGCTGCACTGGTGTGTCCCGCAGCGCCAGCCGGAGATTGCGCCTGAGCCGCTGAAGGAAGAGCGGGCGGTTCCTGCCCTTCAGGGCAATTTCGTGCACCCTGACCATCACCGAGTCAGGGGGGCGCTGCGTGTCGATTGTAGCCATGTGACGGATCCGAGAGATGGGGGCTGAAGGGCCACCATCCCAGTCTTAGCAGGGGACGGTGCGTCTTCGCTGACGCCGGGCTGCGGACTGCGCCCCGGAACTACGCCCCGGCGGCCACCGGCAGATCGACCGAGTAAGCCTCCATCATGGCGCGGAGCTGCTGCGCCGTACGCTCGTCCGGCGGCGTGAGCGGCAGCCTGGGGTTGCCCACGTTGAAGCCGGCCTCGTTCAGCCCGAACTTCACCGGTATGGGGTTGGACACGATGAACAACCCCTTGAAGATGGGGGTGAGCCTCAGGTGCTCGGCGGCGGCCTCCGCAGTCCTTCCGTCCACCGTCGCGTCCATCATGCACTTGATCTGGCGGCCCACGAGGTGCGATGCCACGCTCACCACTCCGTAGCCGCCCATCGTCATTATCCCGAACGTGTCGCTGTCGTTGCCGCTCCAGACGCGGAAGTCCTCCGGCGCGCCTGCAATGATGCGCGCGATCTGGTCGAAGTCGCCGCTGGCCTCCTTCACGCCGACGATGTTGTCGATTTCAGCCAGGCGCAGCGTGGTCTCCCACGAGAGGCTGGTTATCGTGCGGCTGGGCACGTTGTAGAGGACGCAGGGGAGGGCTGTGCTCTCCGCGATGGCGCGGAAGTGAAGGTACAGCCCCTCCTGCGTGGGCTTGTTGTAGTAGGGAACCACCAGCAGCGCAGCGTCCGCGCCCGCCTTCTCGGCCTCGCGGGTGAGCTCGATGCTCTCGGCCGTGCTGTAGTTGCCGGTGCCGGCCACGATGGCGCCCCGGTCGCCAAGCTCCGACTTGGTTTCCCGAAAGAGGCGGAGCTTCTCCTCAGTCGTTAGCGTGGGCGACTCCCCGGTCGTGCCGGAGACGACCAGCCCGTCGCTGCCGGAGTCCAGCAGGGCGGAGGCAAGTCTCCCGGCCTGGGCGAAGTCCACGTCGCCCTGCGCGTCGAAGGGTGTGACCATTGCCGTTATGAGCCTGCCGACGTCGACCATGACAACTACCTCCTGGCGATTGGGGATAGCACCTCTTCCTTGACCACCACCTCGGCTATCTGTACGGCGTTCAGAGCGGCGCCCTTCCGCAGGTTGTCGGCCACAACCCACATGGCCAGACCGCTGGGGTGAGACAAGTCCTCCCGGATGCGGCCCACGAACACGTCGTCGGTGCCCTCCGCGTACAGCGGCAGCGGGTAGCGCTGCGAGCCGGGGTCGTCCTGCACGGCGACACCGGGCGCGTCAGCGAGTATCTCGCGGGCCTCGCGGGCGGACATGGGCCTGCTCAGCTCCACGTTCACTGACTCGCCGTGGCCCACGTACACCGGAACGCGTACGCAGGTGGCGCAGACGGGCATGTCCTGCTCGTGCATGATCTTGCGAGTCTCCTGGACCATCTTCCACTCCTCGGTGGTGTAGTCGTTGTCCAGGAAGCTCTCGACGAAAGGCAGCGCGTTGAAGGCGATTGGGTGCGGATAGGCTTGGGGAGTGACCTCGCCGTTTCCGCCCTTAACTGCGTGGTCGATCTGCTCGCGCAGTTCGTCCACGGCTGCGCTGCCGGTGCCCGACACGGCCTGGTACGTGGAGACGACGATGCGCTGGATGGGGTTCACCTGGTGGATCGGGTTGAGGGCAACCACCATCTGGATGGTTGAGCAGTTGGGGTTGGCGATGATGCCGCGATGGTCGCGAATGTCGTCCGGGTTGACCTCCGGCACTACGAGCGGAACCTGCGGATCCATGCGGAATGCGGAGCTGTTGTCGATGACGACTGCGCCTGCGCGAGCGGCCGCGGGGGAGAAGCGGCGGCTGATGTCGCCGCCTGCGGAGAACAGCGCGATGTCGATACCGTCGAAGCAGTCTTCGGTGGTCTCCTCCACCTCATGCTCCTCGCCCATGAAGCAGAGGCGCTTACCGGCGGATCGGTCGGAAGCGAGCAGCTTCAGCGAGTCGATTGGGAATGCCCTCTGCTCGAGCACCCGAAGGAACTCGCTTCCCACCAGTCCGGTAGCGCCAACTATTGCAACGCGAAAGCCCATGTCTCCACCTGAGATGTTGAATTAGCAGTCCTCATACTATACGCGCGAGCGCGGAAAGACAAGAGCAGAATGGGGGAGTAGAGGCTGCCGCCGCTACAGCCCCAGCAGCTTGTCCAGGCCCACGGTCAGCCCCGGCGTCTTGACCACCTCTCGGATGGCTAGCGTGACGCCCGGCATATAGCACTCGCGGTTGATGGTGTCGTGGCGGAGGCTGAGGGTCTGCCCCTGCGTGCCGAGCACGACTTCATGGTGGGCCATCCTGCCGGGCATTCGCATGCTGTGTATGGATACGCCTTCCACGTCGCCGCCGCGCGTGCCCTCCACCGGCTCCTTCTCCGGCGAGGGTCGCGTGAACGCTCCGTCCCGGCCCTCGCGCAGGTTGCGGGCCAGTGCCAGGGCAGTGCCTGACGGCGAGTCGATCTTGGCCTCGTGGTGGGCTTCGACGATGTCCACGTAGTCGAAGTAGCGCCCCAGGCCCTTGGCGAGGTGCATCAGCAGCACCGCGCCAATGGCGAAGTTGGGCGCAAGGAAGGCGCCGATACCGTACTCGCGAGCAAGGCCGTCCAGCTCGCGAACGGAGTCCTCGTTGTGGCCTGTGGTCCCTACCACGAGGTTGACGCCGCGTGCGGCCGCCACCCGGCAGGCTGCCAGCGACGCCTCAGCGTTCGTGAAGTCCACCATGACCTGTGGCGTGTGGGCGTCCAGCGTGCCGGCCAGGTCGGGCGATACTGGAATGCTGCCGGAGCCGTCCGGCAGGGGCAGGCTTTCGTCGGAGGCGGCGCGGTCTACGCCGGCCACCGCCTCCAGGTCCGGCTCGCGGCAGACCGCCGCCAGGACCTCTCTGCCCATCTTTCCCATCACGCCGTGGACAAGGACAGCTATTGGCGCCATTTCCTATACCTCACGCCTTTCAGGTGTCAGCCGAGCTAGCGGGACGGCCTGAACGGAGGCCGTCCGCCTCCCCGCGAGTTGCTGTTTGGCCCGGAGTTGCGGGGACCGCGGCTCCTGCCGGGCCGGTCGTTGTCGCGGCGGGGCCTGTCGAACCGGGGCCTGGATTCCGTGGCGCTGGGCGCCGGCTGGCCGTCCGAGCCCGGGTCCTGCAGCAGGGCGCGGCGGGACAGGTTGATGCGGCCCATGGAGTCGATCTCTCTGACCATGACGGTGATTTCATCGCCTATGTTCACAACATCCTCCACGGACTCCACGCGCTCGGTCGAAAGCTCGCTGATGTGAACCAGCCCGTCCTTGCCGGGCAGGATCTCCACGAACGCGCCGAAGTTCATGAGGCGCACCACCTTGCCGGTGTAGATGCCGCCGACCTCGGCCTCCTTGGTCAGCAGCTCGATGCGCTCGATTGCCCTGTTCGCCGCCTCCTGGCTGGTGGAGCCGATGGTCACGGTGCCGTCGTTGTCCACGTTGATCGTGGTCTTGGTCTCTTCGATGATCGACCGGATAGTCTTGCCGCCCGGACCTATTATGGTGCCGATCTTGTCGACCGGAATCGAGAGCCTGATCATCCGCGGTGCGTAGGGGCTCAGGTCCTCACGCGGCGCGGCCAGCGTCTCGGTGATGCGCTCCAGCACGAACATTCGCGCCTCGCGCGCCTGGCTTAGCGCCTCCTCCATGATGCCGTAGGTGATACCCTTCACCTTGATGTCCATCTGGAGGGCGGTTATGCCCTGCGAGGTGCCCGCCACCTTGAAATCCATATCGCCAAGGGCGTCCTCCACGCCCTGGATGTCGGTGAGGATGACGTAGCCGCCATCCTCAATCATCACGAGTCCCATCGCCACGCCGGCAACGGGCGTGCGTAGCGGCACGCCCGCGTCCATGAGCGCCAGGGTGCTTCCGCACACGCTGGCCATGGAGGTGCTGCCGTTGGAGCCGAGCGACTCGGATACCAGGCGGATGGTGTAGGGGAACTCAGCCTCGCTCGGAACGACGGGAAGCAGGGCTCGTTCGGCGAGTGCGCCGTGGCCTATCTCCCTGCGGCCCGGGCCTCCCACGCGCCGGACCTCACCGACGGAGTACGGAGGGAAGTTGTAGTGGTGGAGGTATCGCTTCGAGTCCTCCGGATTGATGGTGTCCAGCTTCTGGTTCTCGGCCATGGAGCCGAGCGTCGCAATCGTGAGGACCTGGGTCTGGCCGCGGGTGAAGAGGCCGGTGCCGTGAGTCCGCGGGAGGATGGAGGTCTCGCAGGTGATTGGGCGAATCTGACGGGGGGCGCGGCCGTCCGGGCGGAGTCCGCGTTGTACGATGCCGGAGCGCACCTCTCTCTTGAGCAGCGCTTCGAATGCCGAGCGCACGGCCTGGGAGGAGTGATCGTCCGCGAGCTCCGCGGCTACCTCGCGGCTCAGCTCGTCCAGGGCGCCGTCGCGCTCGCCCTTCTCCTTGCCGGAGAAGATCGTGGAGTGCAGGCGGCCGTCCACCATGGAAGCAACCTTCTCAACCAGTTCATCGTCCGCCAGAGGCTCAAGGTTCAGCTCCATCTTGGGCTTGGAGGCAGTGGCCATAAGCTCTCTCTGAAGCCCGATGATGGTCTGGTTCGTATCCTGTCCGAGCTTGACTGCGCCGATGATGACGTCCTCCGGCACCTCGTTGGCGCCGGCCTCGACCATTGCAATGGCCTCGCTGGTGCCGGCCACTACCAGGTCCAGCTTGCTCTCCTCCAGCTGTGCGAACGTGGGATTGACGACCAGCTCGCCGTTGATGTAGCCGAGCCTTGTGGCGGCCACGGGCCCGTCGAAGGGTATTTCGGACAGGCACAGGGCGGATGATGCGCCGATGATTCCCAGGATGTCCGGGTCGTTCTCCTGGTCTGCGGACAGCACCGTGACGATGACCTGGATCTCATTGTGGAGTCCCTTCGGAAACAGGGGGCGTAGAGGCCGGTCGGTGAGGCGCGCTGCGAGGGTACCCACCTCCGTGGGGCGGCCCTCCCTGCGGAAGAAGCTGCCCGGAATCTTGCCCGCGGCGTACAGGCGCTCTTCGTAGTCGATGGTCAGGGGCAGGAAGTCGATGCCTTCCCTGGGGTTGGGCGCGGCGCAGGCCGTGACCAGCAGGACGGTGTCACCATATCGGACTGTCACGGAGCCGCCGGCCTGGTTGGCCAGCTTGCCGGTCTCTATGGTGAGCGCGCGACCGGCAATTTCCCCGCTAGCTGTGTGAATCAAGGTATACTTATCCTCCTCATATTTTCTCAGCAACATGGGGAGAACAAAGAAAGAGCGCCCTTAGGGCGGGCGCTATCTGCGAATGCCAAGGCTGGAGGTGATCTCCAGGTAGCGGGCGCTGTCTTCCTTCAAGAGGTAACGTAGGAGGCGCCGGCGCTTGCCCACCAACTTGAGCAGTCCACGGAGACAATGGTAGTCTTTGCGGTGTACCCTCAGGTGGCTGCTCAGGTGGTTGATCCTCTGCGTCAGAATGGCTATCTGAACACCCGTGGAGCCGGTGTCACCTTCCCTGGTCTGGTACTCCCTGATGAGGTCCTGTTTGGCCTCTGTCCCCAGCATCTACGACTATGACCTTTCTCTATTCTCTACTGGGCGGGATTATATCACAGGTCGCGCGGGTAGTAAACCGCGGGTGATAAAGCAGGGCCTTGCGGAAGTGACGATTGAGCAGAGCTCTGCGACGACGCTGTGGACGCCACGCGCCGCGCACCCCGAACATGGACTGCCGGGTAGCAGGACCCGTCGGAGCTACATCAAGCGACGCCATGCCTGCGGCGTGCGTGGACCGGTGTCCCGAACGAGTCGCAGGCTGCGACTGCCGTGCTCAGTGCGATGTGTGGCGATGGTCGGCGGAGTGGCTAGCGCACCGCTCGCTCGGCGGTGAAGCAGTCGCTGCAGTACACCGGCCTACCCAGCCTTGGCTGGAACGGCACTTCCGCGTCGCGCCCACAGGAGGCGCAGACTATGGCGTGCATCACACGGGGAGCCCCGTCCTCGCTGCTTCGAGACCGTCGGCGCGCCGCCCGGCATTCGGGGCAACGGCTGGGCTCGTTGAGAAGTCCTCGCTTCTGGTAGAAGTCCTGTTCGCCTTCGGTGAACAGGAACTCAACTCCACACTCTCTACAAACCAGGCTCTTGTCACTCAAACCGCTGGGTCCTCCTAGGCCAATTCTGGGTCGCTTGATCGACCGATACATCGATGCCCAGAACCCCGGGAAGGACCTTCCGAGCCGCGTCGCAGCATTCCATGGGTGATAGAATGCAGATTACGGAGGGGAGTCTACCATCGAAAACCATGCGAGTCAATAGCGTCCGGCGGGGGTTGCGGACACTCCGGGGGCCTGTCACGGCGGTTGGCGGCCGGACGGCTGCGTCGGATTGCCAAAACCCTGCAATTGTGGGACAATGAAACCATGAGAATTGGCGCGTTTGAGCTAATCGAACCCCTTCCCGAGTTCAAGGACCTCCACGCAATCGCCCTGCTTCATCCCTGGGTAGACGCGGGCAGCGTGGGAACGCTGGCCCTGGAGCGACTGGAGAACCACTTCGGCGCGCAGGAGCTTGGAAAGCTTCACAGGCCGGGCAGCTTCTTCGACTTCACGCGATATCGCCCGACGTCGAAGTTCGTGGAGGGCGAGCGGGTCATCGTGGTGCCCAACACCAACGTATACTACGCGCAGCAGGACGAGGGCCCGGACTTCCTGTTCATTCACCTCATGGAGCCTCACGCCTTTGCGGAGAGGTACGTGAAGTCCGTGGCGGAGCTGATCAAGGCGCTGGACGTCAAGCGCTACTGCCGGATCAGCGGCATGTACAACGCAGTGCCACACACCCGACGGCTGCGCATCACGGGCTCTCCTGAGCTGGAGAATATGCCCCAGCTGGCCGGCCTCATCACCCCGCGCCGGGCCACGGGCGGCTACCAGGGCCCAACGAGCATCATGAACTCGCTGACGGATGAGCTGGAGAAGCTGGGCACGGAGATGATCAACTTCATGGTGCATCTTCCCCACTACCTGAGCCTGGACGAGGACTACCAGGGGACGGCCCGGCTGATGGAGGTGCTGTGCGCCCTCTATGACCTGCCGCCTGACCTTGTGGAGGCGGACCTGGGAGCGAGCCAGTATCAGGACGTGGGTAATCGAGTGGAGAAGAACCTCCAGGTCAAGGCGCTCGTGTCGAAGCTAGAGGAGTACTACGACGATCAGCAGGAGGAGCCGGAGGAGGAGGAAGAGTCGCCTCCGCTGGCTCCCGGCGTGGAGAGCTTCCTCCGCGAGATGGGCATCCGCCTGGACTAGGCTCGGCATCCCGGCGCCATTGTTTCTGTGCGGGCAATTCCGAGAACGGGTCGTGGGTAATCTCACGCCAGCCTGGCTAACGTTATGAGTGCCTCGTCTTTCAGCCACGTAACTGGCACCCATCTCTTGCAACGCGAAGAGTCGGAAGGAGACTCTTACCCGAACAACCTCCGGCTGCGGGTGCACCGTGCCATAAGCTGGATCCAGCGCGCCGAGATGGCCGCCGTCGACGGGGACCCGGACATCGCCTTTACCTGCTACTGGATCGCATTCAACGCCGCGTACGCGGAGGATACTGCCCACGCAGCCGAGGTGACCGCCCGGGCACTCTTTGCGGACTACTTCGACAAGATCCTGAGGCTTGACGACGGCGGGACCATCGTCAACGCTATCTGGGAGCAGCTTTCCGGGCCGGTCAACGACATTCTGGACAACCAGTACGTTTACGAGCCGTTCTGGAAGCACGTGAACGGCGTATCGGGCCACGATAACTGGGAAGCGCGGCTGCGAAGCGACATGCAGGCGATAAACCAGGCTCGCGCCGGGCAGAAGACCGACCTACTGCTGGCAACGCTGTTCGACCGGCTCTATGTGCTGAGGAACCAGATCCTCCACGGTGGCGCAACCTGGAACAGCAGTGTAAATCGCAAGCAGGTGGATGACGGCGCCGAGATCATGGCCTTCCTGATCCCCTGCTTCGTAGGCGTGATGATGGACCACCCGGACGAGCCGTGGGGTGCAAACTACTATCCGGTTGTTAACTAAATGGCGGCTGGTTGATATTGAAAGGAACAATCAGCCCGTTCTAGGGAAGCAGGAACGGAAGTTCTGTGACCAGATAGAGTCTCCGGTGAACAGGATGGAGGTAATAAGGTGATCGTCGTCATATCCTGTGCGGGAAGCAAGGCCCCGAACGCCGGCAGGCTGCTGACACCGGACGGCAGGCCGGTCCAGTTCGTGGCGCACCCGGACCTGATGGAGGAGTCGCGAATCGAACCCAACTTGGTGTACGCGTCTCCAGACGCTCAGTCCGGCTTTGGCGCGACGTGGCGAGAGAGGCTGGCGGAATACAACGAAGAGCATCGGCGCACCGGCGGCAACCCCAGCGACCTTCTGCCCGCGTTTCAACTGTATAAGAACCGGATCTATCGCGATCTGGCCGGCAAGTTCGGACCGGAGAACGTCTTCATCCTGTCCGCCGGCTGGGGTCTCATTCGGTCCGATTTCCTCACGCCGCAATACGACATAACTTTCTCCGGCCTCGCGCCGGACGCGGAAAGGCGGGATTACGGTCGTGACGCCGGCTTCAGAGACTTCAACGCTTTGGCAGAGATCCGAGAGGCCGTAGAAGGCCCCGTACTCTGCATCGCTGGGAAAGACTACCTGCCAATCTTCGGCAATCTGTCTGAACCTATCGATTGCGAGAAGCTGGTGATCTTCGCCACCAATGATCCCCCGGACGTGCCAGGATGCAGGCCCGTGAGATACACCGGCAAGGGCGGAACAAACTGGCAATACAGATGCGCCCGAGACCTCATTGACGGCAAGCTGGAGGTATAGAGCTCCTATTCCACTTTGCTGGTCACTGGACGGCGAGAGTGGTTCGCGTCGGCCCTCGATTGCGGTCGGAGCCACGCCTTGACGCCGTTGAGTCCTTGTGCTAATGTTCCCGCCAACGGCAAAGACGGAGACGAGTAGGGGGGCATCCCTCGTTCAGCGAGCCTGGTACGGTGCAAGCAGGCATGCAGGGCCCTCCCGAATATCCCTCCTGAGCCGCCCGCCGAACGCTCCTGACAGGGGCTTGTAGACCGGGCCGGGGTCGCTCCCGTTAGCCAAGGCGCGGGCGTGTTGGCGCCTTGTCATAAAGAGTGCTCCGCTTTGTCGGGGAATTAGGGTGGTACCGCGGGTCTTTGTGTCCCGTCCCTTTTGGGGACGGGATTTTTCGTTATGGGGGAAAACATGGAGATACAACTTTACGACACCACGCTGAGAGACGGCGCGCAGCAGGAGGGGATCTCCCTGTCCGCCGAGGACAAGCTCAAGATTACGCGCAGGCTCGACGAACTAGGCGTCCACTACGTTGAGGGTGGATGGCCCGGCTCCAACCCCAAGGACGCCGACTACTTTCGACGCGTGAAGGACCTGACACTCTGCAACGCGCAGGTGGCGGCCTTCGGCAGCACGCGCCGGGCGGGCGTCAGCGTGGAGGACGACGGCAACGTGCGAGCGCTCATGGCGGCGGAAACGCCCGTCGTAACCCTGGTGGGCAAGAGCTCCGACCTCCACGTACACAAGGTGCTGGAGACCACCCTGGAGGAGAACCTGGCCATGATCGCCGATACCGTGGCCTACTTCAAGCGCCACGGCCGCACCGTGTTCTACGACGCCGAGCACTTCTTCGACGGGTTCATGGCGAACCCGGACTACGCGCTTCAGACGATTCGCAGCGCCGCAGAGGCCGGCGCCGACTGCCTGGTGCTCTGTGACACCAACGGAGGCGTTCTCACCGGCGAACTGTCGGAGATAATCGCTCGCGTGCGCCGCGAGCTCTCCACGTCGCTGGGCATTCACTGCCACAACGACGCCGACGTGGCGGTGGCCAACTCGCTGGCTGCCATCATGGCTGGCGTGGTACAGGTGCAGGGCACCATCAACGGCTACGGCGAGCGCTGCGGCAACGCCAACCTGCTGTCGGTTATCGCCAACCTCAAGGTGAAGATGGGGATCGACTGCGTTAGTGACGAGCAGCTGGCCGGCCTGGCGGAAGCCTCCCAGCTCGTCAGCGAGATCGTAAACATACCGCCAAACGGACAGCAGCCCTACGTAGGGGCGAGCGCCTTCAGCCACAAGGGAGGCCTGCACGCGGCGGCGGTGGCCAAGATTGAGGAGAGCTACCAGCACGTCTCTCCGGAGCGCGTCGGCAACGCGAATCGCGTGGTCATCTCGGAGCTGTCCGGGCGCGGCAACATTCAGATGCGCCTGCGAGAGCTTGGGCTGGCCGACCGCGTTAGCCGCGAGCAGGTGGGAACACTCCTGGAGCGTCTGAAGGAGCAGGAGAGCCGGGGCTTCCAATACGAGGGCGCGGAGGCCTCTTTCGAGCTGATGGTGAGGCGCAGCCTGGAGGGATACGAGGCTCCATTCGACCTTCTGAAGCTGATGGTGCTGGTTGAGGACCGCGACGGCAGCGTGCAGGACGGCGGCGAGGACATGACGTCCGAGGCGGTGGTCAAGGTGAGAGTGGGGTCGCAGGTGCTGCACACGGTGTCCGAGGGCAACGGGCCGGTGAACGCGCTGGACAACGCGCTGCGGAAGGCGCTGCTGGAGTTCTACCCGTCGCTGGACGCAGTGCGACTGCTGGACTACAAGGTGCGCGTAGTAGACCAGGGTCAGGACACTCGAGCGGTGGTGCGCGTGCTCATCGAGTCGACGGACGGGCGGGGCCAGTGGCAGACGGTCGGCTCATCCGGCAACATCATCGAGGCCAGCTGGATGGCGCTGGCGGACAGCCTGGAGTACTTCCTGGTAAACCGAGACGGGCAGTCCTGAAGGCAGACCGCAGCCCGCTCGCCCTGAGCCTGTCGAAGGGTCTGAGCGGGCTGATACTTACCACCAGGCAGTCTCGTCCGGGTCCAGCTTCCGAGCGTCCATCTCCTCGCGCCAGGGACCTGCCGACAGGTATTTCCAGCCGCCGTCGGCGAAGATGACCACGATGTTGCCCCCGTCCATGCGCTGTGCCACCCTCTGTGCGCAGCTCAGAACGGCCCCTGACGATACGCCTGCGAATATCCCTTCCTTCTCCAGCACTGACCGGGCGCACCTGAACGCCTCATCCGTATCGATGAGGAACCTGCCGCTAAGCATGTCGAGATCCAGAAGCGGCGGCACGTAACCCTCCTGCAGGTTTCGCAGGCCCTGCAGCTGCTCGCCCATCTTGGACTCCACGCCGACGATGCGCGTGCCGGGGTTTCGTTCCCTCAGCCTGCGTCCTACGCCCATGAGAGTGCCGCCCGTGCCTATACCGGCCACAAAGGCGTCCACCTGGGGCAGGGCCGCGAGGATCTCCGGTCCCGTGGTGTCGTAGTGAGCCTGCAGGTTGGCCGCGCTCTCGAACTGCCGCGTATTGAACAGCCCTTCCTTCCGGCTCAGGCGATCTGCCATCTCGATAGCGCCCTTCATGCCTGCTACCGGCTCGCTCCACACCACCTCGGCGCCGAACGTCTCCAGCAGCTCCGCCATGCCGGGCGTGGTCCGGCGGAGCATCACCACCTTCAGGCCGTAGCCGCGCTGCTTTGCGATGAGGGCCAGAGCAAGTGCGGTGTTGCCCGTGCTGGCCTCTATCAGGGTGCTGCCGGGAGTCAGCGCGCCGCGTTCCTCGGCCTCTCGCACCAGGTAGAGGGCCACGCGGTCCTTGATGCTGCCGGTCGGGTTGTGGCCCTCCAGCTTGGCGAAGATTCGCACGCCCGGCTTTGGGCTCATGTGCGAGAGCTCGACGAGCGGGGTGTTTCCCACGTAGTCCAGGATGGTCTTGGTTTGCATGGCTGTTTCGCCCCGTGCCATTGGTGAACGGTGAGATGATACCTGAAGTGCAGGCGTATCGGAAGCCCGGCGGGTTGCACGAGTGTCATCGTGGTTGTGAGACAGAGGATCGCGGGAATATGTTGACAATTGAGACTGCCCGCCACTAGAATACCGTAATCCACGGGAGATTACGTAACTCAATTTCACAAAGCAGGTCAAATGCTCAGAATCAGATTGCGCAGGATAGGGGCCAAAAAGAAGCCTAGCTACCGGATAGTCGTAGCAGACTCGCGTTCGCCTCGCGACGGCATGGTCGTTGACCAGGTGGGCCACTACGATCCCCTCACCAATCCTCCCACCGTTACCCTGGACGAAGAGAAGGTGGCCAAGTGGCTGAGGTCCGGAGCACAGCCCTCCGCGCCGGTGGAGGGAATGTTGAAAAGGTCGGGAGTCCTTGAGAGGCTGAAGGCGGAATGAAAGAGCTGATCGAGTATATCGCCAAGTCGCTTGCCTCGAATCCTGACCAGGTGAAGGTCACCGAGGAGTCGAACGAGGAAGGCCAGGTTCTCCTGAAGCTGGAGGTGGCGGAGGAGGACAAGGGCAAGATCATCGGCAGGCAGGGCAGGGTTGCCGAGGCCATGCGGGTGCTGCTCCGGGTGCGTGCGGTCAAGGACGACACGCGGGCCAACCTCGAGATAGTCTAGCCTGCGGCTCCCCTAATCGATGGACTCTTCCGGCAAACTGGCCGGCGCTCCGGAACGCTCAGGCAATCCCCATCCCCTAACGGCCGTCGTCGGCGTGATCGTTGGGCCGTGGGGCAACGCGGGCGAGGTCAGGGTGCAGCCACACACGGACAATCCACGCAGGTTCGTCAGGGGCGATCGTCTCATGGCGGCCGGCCGCATCCTGCGCTCCGAGGGACGGAGAACCCACCGGGGCATGGCTCTCGTGAAGTTCCAGGGTATCGATACTCGCGAGGATGCCTCGCGGCTCGCGGGCGTGGAGCTGGAGGTCCCCGTCGAGGACGTGCCGCCACTGCCGGACGGCAGCTACTACCACTTCCAGATCCTGGACATGGAGGTGTGGACGGCGTCCGGGGAGCTTCTGGGCGTTGTGGAGGACATCCTGAGCACTGGCAGCAACGACGTGTACGTCGTGCGCCGCGGCGCCGAGGAGGTGCTGGTGCCTGCTATTGAGAGCGTGGTGCTTCAGGTGGACGTGGACGGGGGGAGGATCACCGTGGACCTGCCCGACGGGTTGCGCTGACGCACCCGCTTCCGGTTTTGTAGGTGGCCTTGTGGTGTGCGTGCGCGGGCGTTTTGACCTCGCCGCACTGCAATGGTAGAATCCGAATAGGCGCAGCCTGAAGCTCTACCGAGGTGTGGTGATATGTCCGGTCACTCCAAGTGGTCCACCATCAAGCATCAGAAGGGGGTTACGGACGCCCGCCGGGGACAGCTGTTCACCAAGCTGGCCCGCGAAATTACCGTAGCAGCCCGTCAGGGCGGCGGCGACCCGGACTCCAACTTCCGCCTTCGCCTGGCCGTCCAGAAGGCCCGCGAGAACAACATGCCGCAGGACAACGTTGACCGCGCCATCAAGCGCGGCGCCGGCGGAGGCGAGGGCGGCGGCGACCTGGAAGAGGCTCTGTACGAGGGGTACGGCCCCGGCGGAGTTGCCATCATGCTGCAGGCTCTCACGGACAACCGCAAGCGTACCGTGTCGGACGTGCGGTCGTCCTTCACGCGCGCCGGCGGCAGTCTCGGCGAGGCAGGATGCGTGTCCTGGAACTTCGAGTCGCGCGGCGTGGTCACCGCGGAGGTGGACCCAAATCTGGGCGAGGAGATTGCCCTGGCCGCAATCGACGCGGGCGCCGAGGACTTCAAGCTGGACGGCTCCTTCCTTGAGATCTACACGGGCCTGGAGAACCTCGAGGCGCTCCGCAGTGCGATGGAGGAGCAAGGCGTGAACGTCACGTCTGCGGAGCTGTCCATGGTGCCGCGCAACACCATCATGCTTGACGCTCGTGTGGCCGACCAGACCCTGCGTCTGCTGGACCAGCTTGAGGAGCTGGACGACGTCCAGAAGGTCTACTCGAACGCAGACTTCCCGGACGAGGCGCTCGAGAAGTACGGGAGCTAGGCGGCCGCGTAATCTCCAATCTGGAGCGGCGGGGATGCTCACCCGCGACTCGTGACTAGCGCCGACTGTCCGACCAATCCAGCATGGTGAACCATTTCGACTCGTGGGCTGAGATCTACGACTGGGTGTTCGCCTGGAAACGGGAAGACGTCCGGTTCTACGTGGAGCAGGCCCGGCGGTCGGGCGGCCCGGTCCTGGAGCTCGGCAGCGGCACCGGCAGGATAGCCATTCCCATCGCGCAGGCCGGCGTCGAGGTCGTGGGACTGGAGAGCTCCACGGCGATGCTGGGAGAGGCACGGCGAAAGACGGGCAGCGGGACGTCCCACGGCCACCCCGAATGGATCGAGGGGGACATGAGGGACTTCTCGCTGGGCAGGCGTTTTGCCCTCGTCATCATTCCTTTCCGCGGCTTCCTGTCTTTGCTTACCGTCGAGGAGCAGCTGGACTGCCTGCGCTGCATCCGCGATCACCTGGCGCCGGGCGGCAGGCTCATCTTCGATGTGTTCGTGCCGGACCTGAACATGCTTGTGGACGACGACTCCACTCCCTTCTACGTCGAGGACGTGCCGCACCCCGACTCGGACAGGCGGCTGGTCGTCTGGCACCACAACCGCTTCGACAACCACAATCAGATCAACAACGCGCGCACCATCCTGGAAGAGGTGGACTCGACGGGTGAAGTCGTGCGCCGCCTGTACCGCGAGTTCCAGATCCGGTACATGCACAGGTTCGAGGCGCAGCACCTGCTGGAGCTGGCCGTCTTCCGGGTTGAGGAGCTGTACGGGGACTTCGAGCTCGGCCCGTTCGACGAGGATAGCACGGACATGGTGTGGGTGGCCTCGCCAGCAGAATCAGACTGACTGACGGGCTAGGTGAGACCCGCGGTGGTCTGCTAGAATAAGGGGTAGGCCGATTCTCGACTTCGCAGAGTGAGGCAGCATGCCGGATTTCAAGATCGTATCGTCCTACAATCCCACGGGAGACCAGCCCAGGGCCGTTGACCTGCTGGCGGATGGCGTAAGCAAGGGATACCGCCACCAGACGCTCCTTGGCGTGACCGGCAGCGGCAAGACGTTCACCATGGCCAACGTGGTAGAGCGCGTGCAGCGCCCCACGCTGGTCATCGCC
This sequence comes from Chloroflexota bacterium, assembly GCA_028877205.1. Lineage (GTDB taxonomy): Bacteria > Chloroflexota > Dehalococcoidia > Lucifugimonadales > UBA2985 > JAPPHY01. The sequence goes on from JAPPHY010000002.1 coordinate 114,369, forward strand.
CACAACAAGACGCTGGCGGCGCAGCTGGCAACGGAATTCAAGGAGTACTTCCCAAACAACGCCGTGGAGTACTTCGTGTCCTACTACGACTACTACCAGCCGGAGGCCTACGTGCCCCAGACGGACACGTACGTGGAGAAGGACGCGGACATAAACGATGAGATCGACAAGCTGCGCCACTCCGCCACGCGCGCGCTGCTCACCCGGCGGGACGTGCTCATCGTAGCCTCGGTTTCGTGCATATACGGCCTGGGCGCGCCGGAGGAGTACCAGAGCTTCGTCGTATTCTTGAACAAGGGCGAGAAGAGCAACCGCACCTGGCTGATACGCCGCCTGGTCGACCAGCAGTACGAGCGCAACGACTCAGACCTGTCACGGGGCAAGTTTCGGGTTCGGGGCGATACCCTGGACATACTGCCGGCATACGAGGAGGTCGCCGTGCAGGTGCAGTTCTGGGGCGACCAGGTTGACCGCATCATGGAGATCGATCCGCTGACCGGCGAGGTCTTCGGGGAGCGGGACTCGATCGCCATTTACCCTGCCAAGCACTTCGTCACGTCGCGAGAGAAGCTGGAGCTCGCGATTCGCGACATAGAGGAGGAGCTTCAGGAACGCGTGGCCTGGTTCCGGGATCGGGACCGGCTCCTGGAGGCGCAGCGCCTGGAGAACCGCACGCGCTACGACCTGGAAATGCTGCGTGAGGCGGGCTACTGCTCCGGCGTGGAGAACTACTCCGCGCCGCTGGGCAGGCGGCCCAAGGGCAGCACGCCGTGGTGCCTCCTGGACTACTTCCCGGACGACTTCCTGCTGTTCGTGGATGAGAGCCACATGACAATCCCCCAACTGCACGGGATGTATCACGGCGACATCTCGCGGAAGCAGACGCTGGTGGACTACGGCTTCCGCCTGCCCTCGGCGCTGGACAATCGGCCGCTGAACTTCGGGGAGATCGAGGACCACCTCAACCAGGTGATCTACGTCTCGGCGACGCCCAGCGCCTTCGAGTACAACCACAGTCAGCAGGTGGTGGAGCAGGTGATTCGACCGACCGGACTGCTCGACCCGACCATCGAGGTCAAGCCCACCACGGGTCAAATCGATGACTTGCTGCATCAAATACGGGTGAGGGTAGACCGCGGCGAGCGCTGCCTGGTCACCACGCTCACCAAGCGCATGGCGGAGGAGCTGGCCGACTACCTGCAGGAAATGAACGTCAAGACGCACTATTTGCACTCGGAGATCGACACGCTGGAGCGCAGCGAGATACTGCGCGACCTGCGCCTCGGTGTGTACGACGTGGTGGTGGGCATCAACCTGCTGAGAGAGGGACTGGACCTGCCGGAGGTGAGCCTCGTTGCCATCCTGGACGCAGACAAGGAGGGCTACTTGCGCTCCGGGTCGTCGCTCATCCAGACCATTGGACGGGCGGCCCGCCACTCGGATGGACACGTCATCATGTACGCCGACGGCGTCACCGACTCGATGCGCAAGGCAATCGACGAGACGTATCGAAGGCGGGAGCTGCAGGAAGAGTACAACCGAGAGCACGACATCACGCCCCAGGGCATTCGCAAGGCCGTGCGCGACATCACGGATCGCGTGAAGGCCGTGGCCGAGCGGCGCCCCACGTACCAGGTGCGCCAGGACATGCCCAGGGAGGACCTGCTGAGGGTCATCAAGGACCTGGAGTCGCAGATGAAGCTGGCCGCTCGGGCGCTGGAGTTCGAGAAAGCGGCCCTGATCCGCGACGAAGTGATGGAGCTCCGCAAGGTGATGGCCTCGGGCAAAGACCAGGACTCCGAGCAGCGGCCAGCGTCGCGTTCGCCGGCGCGGGCCGGCTCCCGGAGACGCTAGCGCGAGCCGCGATTCCTCAATCGCCGGCCTCCGCCCGAGCAATCCGGCGTCTCGACTCAGGCGTTGGACTTGACAAGAAAAAGTAGTACAATCCACGAATCGATTTCGGCCTTGGCCAAGGGCTGACGGAGTCCGATCTTCTCGAGTCTTGGAGAGAGGGATACCCGACAGGACATGGAGATAGACCGAACCTCGTATCTGCAGACCAACGGTCTGATAAGGCTGGCCGCCGCCGTGGTGGGAGTCTCGCTGGTTGCGGCAACGGGCGTGCTGGTCGTCGAGGCTCGCGCCCTTCCCAAGCCCCTGATGCAGATTCCGGCGGTGTTCCTGACGCTTGGCATGGGAGCACTGGCTATCTATGCCAGTTCCTTTGCCGTGATGGGGCGCCGCACGATTGCACTGGTGTTCTGGGGGACATGCATCGCGGTGCTCGTGACCTTGCCCATGCTGCAGGTGCTCCCCATTGAGTACGACACTTCAACCCTTCTGGACATTCAGGAGCTGGCTCCTCCACTCTGGCAGTACGCAGTTGCCATCCCGTTGCTCCTGTTCCTGTTCCTGGAAACGGCCATACCCGGCATCAGGCCCAACCATACCTCCAACCTGTTCCTGCTGGTCGGCTTGACGTCGGCGGTAGCGTTCCTCTTCTTCACCACCGCCCTGATAGGTGACGTGGTGAACTTCTCGATTCTCATCTTCATTCCGGATCGCCTCTTCTACACAGTGGCCGCCCCGATTGGCATAAGCGGAGTCATTGTACTGGCCGTGGTGCTGGCCCGCAAGGGACTCCCGTCCGTTGGAATCGCAGCCCTGCTTGCCATCGGATTGGGTCTTGAGTGGATGTCCACCTGGTCCTACACCGGCCCACACTTCCTGGACGAGGTCGAACGAATTCCCTTTGCCCGCTTCCCGCTGCTTCCTGTGCTGGCGGGCACGATTCCGGGCGCACTGGCCGCGGCCGCGGCCGTGATGGCCGGCTGGGAGGTGTACGGCCGGCGCAGCGCGGAGGCGGAGGATGAGCCGGAGATCGAGCAAAATGGCGCCGTTGCTCTGGAGCAGGCATGAAGCGCGTATACGCCGTTTCGCTGTTGATGGTGGTGACGCTGCTGATGGCGCTAGGCTCCGGTGTGCCCGTGTACTACCGCGTCTTCTTTCTCACCACTCTCGTGCTGGTATTTGGACTGGCGTGGGCTTTGCTGAGCGTCTGGCGCTTGGGAGTTGGGGTGGACCGGTCTTTCGGTAAGCTGCGCGTAGGCGAGAGGATGGAGAGCCAGATTGCGGTGCGGAGCGGGAGCCCGCTGCCGAAGTTCGGCCTGGAGGTGAGGGAGCTCTCGGAGATGCCGGGCCACAATACCGCGGCCGTGATCAACCTGCCGCCCTTCGGAGAGGCGTATGTGAAGCTCAGCGTGCCTCTCGTGAAGCGAGGCGTATACAGGATCGGACTGCCGGTGCTGGTCGGAGGCGATCCGTTCGGCATCTTCACACTGCGCCGCAAACGGCCCGGGACTGAGCCGCTTGCCGTGATGCCGTACGTGGTGGACATTCCGCCGTTCTCGGTGGCGCAGGGGGACACAAGCGGAGAAGGATCGCTGCTCAGGAGCGCTCCGGAGGCCACCGCATCGGCTTCGACTGTCAGGGAGTACCGGCATGAGGACAGCACGCGGTACATCCACTGGCCCGCCACCGCACGCAAGGGCAAGCTGATGCTCAAGCAGTTCGACGGTGGTATGGAGGACGTGCTCTGGATCCTGCTGGACCTGCAGGCCGGAACCACGGTCGGCGACGAGTTGGAGAACTCCGAGGAGTTCGCAGTAACGGCGGCTGCCTCGATTGCCAAGAGCTACTCAGAGGTAGGATGGGCGGTTGGACTGCTGGCTCAGGGAGACCGTCAGTACCTGCTGCCGCCGCAGGAGGGCGCTCCGGCCTACGAGCGCATCAGCATGGCTCTTACGGAGGCGCGCGCAAACGGCGCATATCCCATCAGCGAGGTGCTGAGCTACTGGCAGACCCACGTTCCGTCACCTGCCGTGTCGCTGGTGGTGGTTTCCGCATCCATGGAGCCGGGCTGGGGTGTTGCGCTGGAGTCCGTGGTGCGGCAGGGCGTCACGGCCTCGGCTGTAGTCGTAGACGCCTCGTCGTTCGGCGGAAGGGATGACCCAGCGCTGCTGCTGAGCCGCCTGCAACGACGTGGAGTCCCAACCTACCTGCTGAGGAAGGGCGAAGATATATCGTATGCGCTTCAGCATCGCTGGCACCCCGGCAGCCCGCAACGTGTAGAAGAGCCCGTGGGAGCAACAGCATGAGCGCCGTGCAACAAGCCGGAGCCGCCTACGTCACGCCCCAGTACCGCGTGAGGGGCCTCACGGGCGTCCTCAACGTCACCTTCTGGCTGCAGGTGGCGCTGCTCGCATCGGCGGCCTGGTCCCTGCAGGCGGCCGGCTGGGTGGAGTCGCCGCCGCTGGTGGTCATCGCGTTCCTGGGGGCGCTGGCGGCGTTCCTGATGGCGGACCTGAAGGGGCGCGCCGCGGTCTACCACGCCTCCGCCTCCCTTGTAGGCCTGGTAATCGCATACCTGGGCGGCGTCTTCCTCACCGAGGCCGATCAGTGGTACCTGAGATTCGGCGAGCTCAACAGCAGGCTGTGGGAGTGGTGCGTCGCCGTGTTCAGCCAGGACGCTGCGACGGACAGCTTGCCGCTCTCAATCACGATGATCGCGCTGGTCTGGATGGTCGCGTACTTCACCTCCTGGATGCTCTTCAAGCGGAGGAACGTGTGGGCTGTTCTCCTACCGGTGGGCACCGGGGTTGTGATCAACATGACCTACTTGCCGGACCGGTTCCACGTGCATCTCTTCGTAAACATGTTCTTTGCCCTGCTCATGCTCGTGCACGTAAACAGCCTGAACACAGGCGCGCTGCTGAGGACGCGTGGCACTCCGCATCCGGCATCGCTTCACCGGCTGGTCATGGCTCTCGGCCTGCTTCTCAGCGTCGCCGTTCTTGGGATAGCGGCGTTCTTCCCGCTCTCGAAGGAACCGACCGCGCCGCTGGAAGCAGTGTTCGATCCGATTGACAGGCTGGTGCGCAATCTGCAGGACGAGGTCTACCGGGTCTTCGCAGCCATTCCCGGCCACGAGCCGGCCTCCGTGCGGTTCTTTGGGACAGTGCTTCCGCTGCAACGGGCAGTACCCATCACGGAAGACGAGATCATGTTCTCCAGCGCACGCTATCCGCTCTACTGGCCTGCCATAGCCTACGATGGGTATACGGGCAAGGCGTGGAAGGTGGAAAATACGGCTCCCAAGCGGGCGGTATCCGTTGCGCAGGAGCTTGCAGACGAGGAGGAGGAGGGCTTGGCGGGCACGATTTACAGGGTGGACCTGCACGTGGAATCGCCGTACCTCATGCTGCCGGGCAACGTGTTGGACATCAAGCCGAATGCAAACGAGTTCATGCCCGCGTTCCAGCCGCACCGGCTGGACCTTGCGGACCTGGAGCAGAACCGGGACCTGCCCCAGGACATGCGGGATCTGGCTGCTTCACTGAAGGCGTCGGCGGCGGGCTCCGGCAATCCGAGCGTAAGGGCGCTTCCCTCCAGCATGGTGGTGACCAGCGTCACGAAGGAGTCGCCTTCGGGCGACCGGAGGAGCGTGGACGTAGAGTCGGGCGAGCTCATCGTCTACTATGAGGATCTGAGGAGAGTTTTCGGTGAACCGGGTTCCACGGTGGAACTGGAGGTTGTGCGCGTGCCGCAGGAGGACTCTGTGGCCTACGTTGAGCCGGTGCAGAGAATGGAGGAGGGGAGCCAGTACACGGTCACCAGCGAATTCGTCTATGCCAGCGAGGAAACCCTGCGTTCCGCAGACGTGGTGTACCCCGCCGGCATAATCGAGCGGTTTCTCGGTCTGCCTTCCTCGCTGCCCGGCAGGGTATCGGCGTTGGCGTCGGATCTCACTGCCAATGCGGAGAACACCTACGACAAGGCAGTTGCCATTGAGACCTACCTTCGGGAAGAGATGGAGTACACGACCCTGCAGCAGGAAATTCCTCACGACGCCGACGTGGTCGACTATTTCCTGTTCGAATCCAGGAAGGGGTTCAGCGACTTTTTCGCCTCCTCCATGGCCGTGATGCTGAGGACGCAGGGAATCCCTTCTCGCATGGTGCTGGGCTTTGGCCCCGGCGAGCCTGATGCTGAGCAGGAGGGCTTCATGGTCCGGGACAAGGACAGCCACTCCTGGCCGGAGGTCTACTTTGGAGAGCTCGGATGGGTGCCCTTCGAGCCCACTCCCATCTACCCCACCCGTACGCGAGGCCTCCTGGAGAGCCCGTTTGGCATAGGCGCACTCGGAGGCGGGGATCTTGGCGGCGAACTACAGGAGCTGCTGGGCGACGCGCAGATGGACCCCGAGGCGCTGGAAACGCTGGAGCTGGACCCGGGAGGTCCGCTGTCCGGCGGCGAGGGCGCCAAGCCTCTCCCGGTGCGTTACTTCGGCACACCGTTGGGACTGGGCGGCGCGCTGTTCCTCGCGTTCCTGGTCGTTGGAGCAGTGGTACTCCGCGTTGTCTGGATGATGCAGTACGGGCGATTGCCAACCGGCCAGACCGCCTACGAGCGAATGTACCGCCTGTCGGCGTTTCTCGGCTTCCGTGCAAGACTATCGCAGACCCCGACCGAGTTCACCAGCGGGCTCAGCGCGCTGGTGCCGGAAGTGCGTGACGAGGTGGAGATGGTATCGCGCAGCTTCGTGAGGGAGAGGTACGGCGGAGTCCGGCCCACGGCCCTGGAGCAGATGAGGCTGCTTTGGGCATGGCGCCGGATCAAGAAGGCGTTCTCGGCACTGCAGGCGCAGGCGGGGGAGGCCGCGCCCGGCTAGCGGGGGACACACCGTATCAGGCTTGGGGTGACACAACCTGCAAACTTCATGGTAAACTTGTGGGAATCCAAATGACACCGGGTTGAGAGGAACGCTTGGATCAACTAGTCGAGGCTTCACAAACAGCGCTGAAACTGCTGGAGAATATCAAGGGTGTAATCGTAGGCAAGGAGCAGGCCATCGAGATGAGCCTGGTAGCCCTGATTTCGCAGGGCCATCTGCTCATCGAGGACGTTCCCGGCCTTGGGAAGACCACGCTGGCAAAGGCCATCGCGACCTCCTCCGGCTGCAGCTTCAAGCGCATACAGTTCGTGCCTGACCTGCTGCCCAGCGACATAACAGGCGTCAACATCTACAACCAGAAGACGAGCGAGTTCGAGTTCCGACACGGGCCGCTGATGACGCAGGTGGTGCTGGCCGACGAGATCAATCGCGCGCCCTCCAAGACACAGGCCGCGCTGCTAGAGTCAATGGAGGAGCACCGCGTCACCGTGGACGGCGTGACTTATAGCATGGACCGGCCGTTCTTCATCATCGCCACGCTCAACCCGGTGGAGTACCACGGCATATTCCCGCTGCCTGAGGCGGAGCTGGACAGGTTCACGATACGCGTGACCCTGGGCTACGCCAGCTTCCAGCAGGAGGTGGAGATCATAGGCAGGCAGGAGCTGGAGGACCCCATCGACAACCTGGAGTCGGTGACCACCCCTGAGGACCTGATACAGGTCCAGGAGGAAACCAAGGCTATCTACGTAGATCCACTGGTGCGCCAGTACATCGTCTCATTGACCCAGGCGTCGAGGCAGCACCAGGACGTGGTGTTGGGCGCATCGCACAGAGGGTCGCTGGCCCTGTTCAGGACCGCACAGGCGCTGTCGCTCATCCGCGGCCGCGACTTCGTAACACCGGATGACGTGAAGGAGCTGGCGGTCCCGGTTCTGGCGCACCGCCTCATCCTGACGCCTGAGGCCAGGGCCAGGGGCATCGACGGCGCCAAGGCCGTCACCTCGATTGTCGACAACCTGACCGTGCCGGGCGCGCACGTATGAGGCGTTTGCGTCGTGTTCAGCGAACCAATCGCTCGAAATGCCGCAATGCGCCAAGAAATGTAAGGAAATAGTGGCTTAAACTCGCTGACTCCGTGATATAATCGCTCGACACGCACAAAGCGAAACCTTCAACAGACACTGGGGGTAGAAGTGCTACAGTACACTCTTCGTAGACTCTGGCTGGGATCATTGACAGCCGTGCTTGTGTCCATCATGGTCTTTGTGATCATGCGCATAGCGCCGGGCGACGTGGTGGACGTGATTCTGGGAGGGGAGGACGCCTTCTACTCGGAGGAGACCGCAGACCTTCTCAGGGAGCAGCTGGGGCTCAACGCACCGTTGCCGGTGCAGTATTTCACGTGGATGAGGGACTTCGTAACGCTCCAGTGGGGCGTGTCCCTGGTGGACAGCAAGCCCATCTGGGGTCAGATAAGGCAGAAGATGCCCCTGACCCTTGAGCTCTCAATCCTGACGCTCGTCATCTCGGTTGTTCTGGGGATACCATCCGGGATTTTCATGGCCCTGAAACAGGACACTGCCACGGACTACATCATCCGCATAGGGTCTCTGCTGGGGCTGTCCATCCCGAACTTCTGGATAGCAACGATGATCATCCTGGGTGGTGTGCTCTACTTCGACTGGAGCCCGCGCCTGGAGTACGTCTCCATCTGGGTGAACCCGGTAGATAACCTGTGGATGTTCTTCTGGCCGGCATTCGCGCTTGGCACGTCGTCCATGGCCACCAAGGCCAGAATGATGCGCTCCACGATGCTGGAAGTGCTTCGCCAGGACTACATCAGGACGGCACACGCCAAGGGCCTGCGGTACTACATCGTGGTGTACCGACACGCGATGAAGAACGCCATGCTGCCTGTCGTCACCATCATCGGCATACAGATCGCCGGCATCCTGGGCGGCTCCGTGATTCTGGAGACCATCTTCCTGCTGCCCGGCATGGGTCAGTACCTGGTCTACAGCCTGAGCCGGTGGGACTACCCGGTGGTGCAGACGCTGGTGCTGTTCTTCGCAGCCTGGATAATCGTCACCAACCTCATCGTGGACCTCACCTACGGCTGGCTCGACCCTCGCATCCGGTTCGACTAGAAGTCCATCGATGCAAATGCAGAGGCGGGGGGGGGCACCGGGGAGGGGGCCCGCGCGGGTGTGGTTGGTGGTATTGGATGATTGGTGGT
>JAPPHY010000002.1:123350-165741 GCA_028877205.1 Chloroflexota bacterium
CCCACCCCCACCCCCCCCCCCCCCCCCCCCCCCCCCCCCCCCCCCCCCCCCCCCGCCTCTTGCTTTGTTCTGAGTGATAGCAGTTGGTTGGCCGGCTAGATGCCCATGATGTGGTATCCGGCGTCCACGGGTATGACGGTGCCGGTGATGCCGCTGGCCAGGTCGCTGCACAGGAATAGAGCGGTCTTGGCCACCTCGTGATGGGTGATGTTTCGACGGAGTGGCGCTCTCTCAGCGTGTATCCGCCGCATGTCCGGGAAGCCGTGGATGCCGCGTGACGCCAGAGTCTCCAACGGCCCCGCAGAGATTGCGTTGACCCTGACGTTCGCGCCGCCGTACTCCTGTGAAAGCTGCCGGACCTCGTTCTCGAGCGCCGCCTTGGCGGTACCCATGATGTTGTAGCCGGGGAAGACCCGCTCGGAGGCCTGGAAGGTCATCGCAACGATGCTGCCGCCGTTGGGCATGAGGTCGGCCGAATGGCGCACCAGCGGGATCAGCGAGTACGCGCTTATGTCCAGCGAGAGCAGGAAGCTGTCTCTGGACGTCTTGGAGAACTCGCCACGCAGGTCGTCGCGGTTGGCAAATGCGATGCTGTGCACCATGAAGTCCAGTCCGCCCAGCTCTCGCGCCATCTCGTCGAAGGCTGCGGCAATGGACTCGTCGCGGGAGACGTCGCACTCCAGCAGCAGCGTCCCCGGCATCGACTCAGTGAGGCGCGCGACCCTGTCGCGGAATCGGTCGTTCTGGTACGTGATGGCCAAGCGAGCGCCGGCTTCGTGCAGTATGGAGGCAATCGGCCAGGCGATGCTATGCTCGTTGGCAACGCCGAACACCACGCCTCTCTTGCCGCTCAGGTCGATTGGGTACATGGTCTCAACATCCTCCGATTGCTCAAAGGTACGGGCCGGGAATCTCAGGATAACAGATTCGCCCGCGGTTGAAAAACGCAGCTTGCTGTTCACCCGCCCGCCCATCGTGTACCATATCGGCTCATGGAGCTATCACACGTCCTGCTGACGTTCGCAGCCGCCATGACGCCGGTTGGCGAGCTCCGACTTGCGATTCCACTCGCGCTTCTCACCTACGACCTCGACTGGTACGTGGCTCTGCCGGTGGCAGCCCTCGGAAACATGGTGCCCGTGCTCATCCTAGTTCCCGGCCTGCGGCGCATCTCCGCAATCCTGCTGAGCTTTCCGAACCCCGCGGGACGGCTCCTGCTTTGGCAGCAGGAACGCGTGAGGCGTGTGCAGGGCCCGCGTTTCGAGAAATACGGGTCGCTGGCGCTGGTTATCCTGGTGGCCATCCCTCTCCCGATGACAGGAGCGTGGACAGGGTCACTGGCCTCGTGGGTGTTCGGAATACCGCCGCGCCGCGCGATACCGCTGATAGCGATAGGGGTCGCGATTGCAGGCGTGGTGGTGACGGCGGTGGCGCTGAGCGGAATCGGGCTGGGCCGCATCATCCTGGTGGACTAGGAAAGTGCCGGCATTGGCGCCGGGAAGCTGTGCCAAGTGTACATGTCACCCTTCGAGTGCTATCATTGGAATAGTCAACCTGGCCGAACGGAGGGTTCATTGAACCTGGAGTTCTTCAACAAGATTCGAAGGAACCACGCGCTGGAGCACGCCACTATTGCGCTGGCTCACTCGGGCATGGGCGAGAGCGGCATACTTGGCGGGAACTCCACTCAGTGGGGCTTCCTGGTGTACGGCGACGTGCCCACGGACGTGCTGTCCAGCGCCGCAGAGGAGGCGCTGAGGCGCCTGAAGTCCGGCGAGTCCGAGCTGGCCGTGTCGCCGTACTGCGGTACCAACCTCGTGGTGGCCGCCGCGCTGGTAGCGGTGGGATGCGCGATCGCAGTCGGCAAGAGGCGAAGGTGGAGCAGCATCCCGCGGCTGATGTCGGTGTCGCTGATGGCCCTGCTGGCCGCGAAGTATGTTGGCCCGCAGGTGCAGAGATACGTGACCACCAGCGGCGAGGTGGACGGCTTGAGCATCCGTGACGTAGGGCGTTTGGGCTCGGGCGGCCTGACTGTTCACCGAGTGCGCACTACCCAAGACGACTAGCCACAGGTAGGGATCAGGGCCCTTGCTTTTCGGCGCCGCGGCCCGGATCCACCGAAGATAGCGGAATTGCCAGTGCCCCAGTAGCTCAGAGGATAGAGCGGCTGCCTTCTAAGCAGCGGGTCGCGGGTTCGAATCCTGCCTGGGGTACCAACCAACGATTCCTGTAATCTCGGCGCGTGAGACCAACCCCCTACAAATCCGCGCTGATTTGTGGCACAATTATTGGGCTGGAACCAGCTTGGAGCATGCACGGTCGTAGGCAGATTCGATAGCGGGTTGCGAACGATGCTGTGTGACGCTCCGGCGGGTTCCGTCATCGGCAGTGCAGGAGTGTAGCTCAGTTGGCTAGAGCAGCGGTCTCCAAAACCGCAGGTCGGGGGTTCGAGTCCTCCCACTCCTGCCAAACCCCAAGCGGGCGCTGTGCCGAGGTGGTGGAATTGGTAGACACGCGGTCTTGAGGGGGCCGTGGGTGCAAACCCGTAGGAGTTCAAATCTCCTCCTCGGCACCAGAAACGTGGTAGAATGGTTTGGGGCGACGTAGCCAAGTGGTTAAGGCGGAGCTCTGCAAAAGCTCTATTCGGCGGTTCGAATCCGCCCGTCGCCTCCAAACACCCCATCGTTGAGCAGGCGGAATCAGGCCAGTCACTGCTCACGCATACCACCCTCCACTCTGCCCAGGTGGCGAAAGGGTAGACGCGGCGGACTTAAAATCCGCTCCCCGATAAGGGGGTGTGGGTTCGAATCCCTCCCTGGGCACAACACAACGATGCCCCCAGCTCCGCAAAATCCGAGAGCATCCGTGGTACTCCGCGGCCACACCCTCATGCTGCTGGTGGCCGCACTGGGAGCGCCGCGCCGCCGCATCGCCTACGGCGCCGCCGTTCGGCGCGCCGTGCAGATGATGGGCACGGCCACTCCTACGAGGGCGGACGTCTCGGCCTTCTCCCGGTCCGTGCGCCGGTTGCACGCGATGGGGCTTGTGGATATGGAGGTACGCCTGCGTCGGGTCCGCACGATTGCCTCTCGCCGCGGCCATCGCCTCTCGACGCGCCAGTGGAGGCGGGCAGGGCGAGCCGCCGGCCCGACGCGCCTTCGACCCATCGACGCCGCGGAGTGGGCCTCGCACAGCGACGAGGCAAGGGAGGAGCGGCTTGGCGAGTTCGCCACGGCGGCGTTTCGAGTGATGATCTCCAATGCCACGCTCTTCCTGTCGCTGGGGCTGAGCGCCACCGAGGCGGTGAGAGCACTCGGTCGCACCGTCCCGCCGTCCGTTGCCTCCGCGCTGAGCGTGGCTGCGTCGCATGACAGGCGGTCGCTGCTGCAGGTCAGCTACGCCGTGACCGGCCAGTCCGATGAGGCTCAGGAGCCGCAGATGTTTGCCTCGCAGGAGTACCCTGCGTCATGGGCGTTTCGAATGCCACCGCGGGGGAGGCAGCAGCTGGAGGCGGCGCTTGCGGTCGCGGAGGTGGTGAGACTCGCGCGGGACAACGGCCTGGATAAGCTGGTCTCACTCAAGCGCTTTCGAGTGCGCGTGTAGATATTGGTGCGCGTGAGCGTGCTGCGCGACCGAGTTCGCCTGTGCGGAGGAGTGCGTGGAGCATACGAGTACCGACTGGATAGTTGAAGAGTGGTTGTGCAGGTACGTTGCGCACTGCACGCCCATTGGCGGCCCCGCGCAGCTGATCATCACCCCGCTGCCAATGGTGGTGGACACGCTGGAGGAGGCGTACAGGCGCGCGGGTGAGGCGATGGCGTCCGCCAGGGAGATGTTCGAGGAGCGGCTGATGTGGATCGAGGTTGAGACGCTCGACCGCGCCGGGCAGTGGAACGCCGTGCGCCGCTACTACCCCCACAGCTTCCGTTAGAACTCGCCTCTGGCCTTGTTCGCTCGCCGACACGCGGGTACACTATCGTCAGGCCTTCGTGGTGAAAGGAGTCTCCATGCCCACGTTCCGCGAAAAGCTGTCTGCCGCCGCAAAGAAGAACGAGTCCCTGGTGTGCGTGGGACTGGACCCGGATCCCGCGCTCATGCCCATCGAGGACGTGGCGGAGTTCAACGCGGCGATCGTGGAGGCCACGGCGGACCTGGTGTGTTGTTACAAGCCCAACATTGCCTTCTACGAGGCGCTTGGAATCTCCGGCCTTGAGGCTCTCAGGCGTACCCTGGAGTGCATTCCGCAGGACATCCCGGTAATCTGCGACGCCAAGCGGGGCGACATAGGCTCCACGGCAAAGGCTTATGCTACAGCCTTATTCGAGTGGTGGGGCTTCGACGCGGCGACGGTCAACCCCTACCTGGGTCGTGACTCCGTCGAGCCGTTCTTGGAGTACGCCGACCGCGGCATCCTGGTGCTCTGCCATACGTCCGGTCCCGGCTCGGTCGATTTCCAGGACCTGACGGTAGAAAGGGACGGAGTGCAGCGCCCGCTCTTCGAGGAGGTGGCTCTCAGGACGCGCTCGTGGAACGAACGCGGCAACGCCGGGCTGGTGCTTGGCGCAACCTTCCCCCAGCAGATGGAGACGGCGCGGCAACTGTGTCCTGACATGGTCATACTGGCGCCGGGCATTGGCGCACAGGGAGGAGACCTGGAGAGTACGGTGCGAAGCGGTGTTGACGCACAGGGAGGCGGGCTGATCGTGAACTCATCGCGGGGCGTCATCTACGCCTCGCGTGGCCGCGACGACTTCGCTGACGCGGCGCGAAGGGCGGCGGACGAGCTGAGGCGCGCTATCAACGCCGCGAGGGAATAGGCGCGCGATGGTGATGGAGTGGAAGGTGGGGGACGTGCTCACGCTGCGCAAGGTCCACCCGTGCGGGGGATACCGGTGGGAGGTGTACCGCGTGGGCGCCGACATCGGCATCCGATGCGCAACGTGCGGTCGCAGGGTCATGCTGGAGCGCCGCGCGCTGGAGAAGCGGCTGTCCAGATCCGGCGCTGCGCCCCAGGCATGAGGCAGGCTGGCATTCCGCGACGGTTGACGTCTACAATCTCGACCACCGCCGGTAGCCCGCGCTTGTGCTCGCGGGGAAGTGAACATATAATTGCACAAAGCCCGCTCGCTCCCGCAGCGTGGCTCCCATACCCATGCAAGGGCGTTACTTGAGCAGATCTTCGACCATTGCCATAGATGGGCCGGTGGCCGCGGGCAAGTCCGCAGTGGGCACGCTCCTGGCTGCCCGCCTTGGCTACCGATTCATCGACACCGGGGTTATGTATCGCGCCATCACCTGGGCGGCTCTGAAGGACGGGTTGGACCCGGAGGACGAAGCGAGCGTTACGGCGCTTGCCGAAAGGTCGGGGATCGAGGTAACTGAAGGCGACGCGAGCGGAGTGTCGCGCATCATCGTGAACGGCCACGATGTAACGGGAGTGCTTCGCACCAAAGAGGTCGAGCAGGGCGTTTCCCTTGTCTCGCGGTTCACCGGTGTGCGTTCTGCGATGGTGGCCCGTCAACGGGCGCTTGCCGGCGAGGGCATGCTCATCATGGCGGGCAGGGACATCGGTACGGTGGTGCTTCCCGACGCCGACCTCAAGATCTTTCTGACGGCCTCCGCCGAGGAGCGGGCGCGCCGCCGCCACCAGGAGATGCGAGAGGCGGGACAGACGGTCGAGCTTGAGCAGGTCCTGGCCGAGCTGATTCAGCGCGACAAGCTGGACACCGAACGCGCAAACTCGCCGTTGCGGCCCGCGGACGGCGCATTCGTGCTCAACACGGAAAGCATCGGTATAGAACAGGTGGTGGAGCGGATAATCGGGCTGGCGGGAGACGACTGATGGGTGCGGTGTACGGCTTGTCCAACACGCTCATGCGTGGAGCGCTTCGCATCTTCGGCGACTGGAAGGTTGAAGGCCGGGAGAACGTGCCGCCAATGGGCCCGCTCATCATCGTGTCCAACCACCAGAGCAACATGGACCCGCCCATACTGGCTGCCAGTATTCCCAGGAAGATTACCTTCATGGCCAAGCGGGGCCTGTTTCGAAACCCGGTTGCCTCGCAGTTCTTCAAGGCCTATGGCGCGTTTCCGCTCAACGAGAGCGGCAACGATCTGGGCGCAATACAACGCAGTGTGCGATTGCTGGAGCGGGACGGCGCGCTGGGCATCTTCCCTGAAGGTACAAGGAGCCCCGGGGGCATGCGCAAGGCCATTCCGGGCATTTCGCTGATTGCCCTCAGATCCGGTGCGCCGATCCTTCCCGTGGGGATCGTGGGTACTGAGGTCATCGGCCCGCCGTGGCAGGTGGCGGTGCCCAAGGGCTCGTTCACCATCAGGATCGGGCAGCCCTTCACGGTGCCTCAAATGGAGGGGAACATCGTGCGGGGGCAGCTCGAAGCAATAACGACGATGATTATGGAACGCGTGGCGGCCCTGTTGCCGGAGAGCTACCGCGGTGCGTATGAGCCGGTCAGAAGCGGAGTTGCGTCGCCGGAACGGGCCGGCGGGAGCGAGTAGAAGGATTACGGGCCTTGTGTGGCATCATCGGATACGCAGGACGCAGGGAGGCGGCGCCAGTTCTGCTGGAGGGCCTGGCCAACCTGGAGAACAGGGGTTACGATAGCGCCGGAATCGCCGTGCTTTCTTCCGGAGGCTCCGTCGCTGTGCGTAAGGCTTCCGGGAAGCTGGAGAGCCTTGTCAGCTCGCTGAACGGCTCTCTGCCGGAGGGCAGGGTGGGCGTCGGACACACGCGCTGGGCCACCCACGGCAAGGCCAGCCTGTCCAACGCGCACCCGCACCTGGACTGCGGCGACAACGTCATCGTGGTCCACAACGGCATCGTCGAGAACTACATCGAGCTCAGGGAGGAGCTCATCGCCCAAGGCCACACCTTCGCCTCCGAGACGGACAGCGAGGTGCTTCCGCACCTGGTTGAGAGCTTCCTGAACAACGGCGCCACGCCCGAGGAGGCGGTGCGCAGGACTGCAAAGCTGCTCAAGGGCGCCCAGGCGGTGGCAGTGGCGTTGAAGCGCGAGCCGGAGAGGGTGATGGCTTTCCGGGTCGGGAATGCCGGGGGCATCGCAGTCGGCTACGGGGACGGTGAGATGCTGCTGGCCAGCGACCTGCCGGCCATCATACCCCACACGCAGCGCGTGGCCTTCCTGTCGGCGGGCGAGATGGTGTCGGTGACGTCGGACGGGGCGTCCTACTCCACGCTCGACGGCGCTGAGCTCTGCAAGTCGCCACAGGTTCTGCCGTACGACCCCGTGTCGGTGGCGAAGAACGGCTACAGTCACTTCATTCTGAAGGAGATCCAGGAGCAGCCCCAGGCCGCCATCGCAACGCTGCGCGGCCGCGTCTCGTTTGATCCCTGGGACGTCGAGCTGGACGGCATCAACCTGACGGACGACGACCTCCGCGGCATTGACCGCGTGATTTTCGTGGCAATGGGCACCAGCTACCATGCGGCGATGATTGGCCGGCACATGATGGAGCGGCTGGCGGGAATCCCGTCGGAGGCCGAGAACGCATCCGAGTTCCGGTACAGGGACCCGATACTGGACTCCCGTACGCTGGTCGTGTCCGTAGGCCAGTCCGGCGAGACGGCGGACACCCTGTCGGCGATGGAGGAGGCGTCGCGCAAGGGGGCGCGCCTCATCACGGTCTGCAACGCGGAGGGGAGCGGCGCCACGCGCATGGCGGAGGGCTGCGTCTACCTGCGATGCGGGCCGGAGATAGGGGTGGCGTCGACCAAGACCTTCACGTGCTCGCTGGAGGCGCTCTACATCCTGGCTGCCTACGTTGGGAGGCGCCGGGGCTACCTGCCGCAGGAAGATATGGGCGACGTGTTGGAAGACCTGGCGAGGCTGCCCGACCTGCTCGGAGGCCTGGTGTCCCGGCATGAGGAGGCGGAGGCGCTCGCCGAGCTCTATCACGACAGGCCGCACTTCATGTACCTGGGCCGCGGCCCAAACTACGCTGTCGCCATGGAGGGCGCGCTCAAGCTGAAGGAGATGGCCTACGTCCACGCGGAGGGATGCCCCGCCGGAGAGATGAAGCACGGCCCCATTGCCCTTGTCGACGAGACGATGCCCATCGTTGCCATAGCCCCCGACGACGGCCTGAGAGACAAGATGCTGAACAGCATCTTCGAAGTGAAGGCCAGGGGCGGCACGGTCATCGCCGTCGCGACCGAGGGGGACGAGGAGATGGCGGACGTGGCCGACCACGTGCTGTACATTCCCCAGCTTTCGCCTCTGCTCACGTGCATACTTGCCAGTGTGCCCCTGCAGCTGCTGGCCTATCACATCGCCGTCAAGCGCGGCTGCGACGTGGACCAACCCAGGAACCTGGCGAAGACCGTAACGGTCGAGTGAGACCCGGCCCGCCCGCCGGTCCACCGGCCGGCGGAGGCCCGCGCCACCTGCACGGCACAAGCTGCCGCTCGATAGCCCACTCATTGCCTGTAAGGGAGAGCACCTCATGCGGGTCCTCGTCACAGGGCAGACCGGCATCGACAAGAAGATCCAGCTGCAGGCTCTCGGTGAGTACAGCGCCCAGAGGGGCAAGAATATACACGCCGTCTTCAACATCGGCGACATGATGTACGCCGAGAGCCGGCGGTCCGGCCTCCGCCTGGCTGAGGGCAAGATACTCGACCTGCCCCTGGCGCAGCTTGGAGCGTTGCGCCGCTCCGCGTTCAACCTGGTGCGAAACGAGGTTGGCGAAGAGAAGAATGTGCTGGTGAACTCCCACGCGGTGTTTCGCTGGAACAACCGGCTGTTCCGCGCCTTCGAGCTGCCGGAGGTCCAGGACCTGCGGCCTGACGTCATCGTCACGCTCATTGACGACGTGGAGAACGTCAAGCTTAGGCTGGACCAGTTCAAGGAGTCCGGTGAGCTGCCGCCCGACACGCGCTACAGCCTCAAGGACTTGCTGGTGTGGAGAGAAGAGGAGATGCTGGCGTCCGAGATTCTCGCCTCCGTGCTGGAGATACCCCACTACGTGCTGGGCGTGTCGCTGGAGGAGGAGGTGTCCACGATGCCGCTGGACGTGCTGCACAGCCTGATGTTCGAGCCGTGGAGGAAGACATCGTACGTCAGCTTTCCGATTAGCGGGGCGCGCTCCAGGCCGGACGTCTGGGAGAAGGTCATCGAGTTCCGCAAGCTGGCCAGGAGGTATCTCACGGCATTTGACCCCTTGATGATCGACGAGAAGAGGCTCGTGGACCTGGCCCATCGGTCGGCGAGCGGCTCGGATGAGGTGGAGTGCACCGCTCTGGGCCAGAGTGTGAAGCTGAGCCGCCGGGAGATCGAGGACGTGGCGTACGACATCGACGGACAAATTGTGGCAAGGGACTACAAGCTGATCGATCAGTCCGAGATGATAGTCGCTTACTTCCCTTCGGACGCGTCCGGGGAGCCACTCATCGCGGGCGGCGTCCAGTCGGAGATCGAGTACGCCTCCGCGTCCACCAAGAAGGTGGTCATACTGTGGGAGGCGTCCCGCGATCCAACGCCCTTCATCGGTCAGCGAGGCGACGTGCTGGTAAGAAGCATGGATGAGCTGGAGGAGCACCTCCGGTCGATCAGCCAGCAACCGGGCCAAAGAGAGATGCAACTGTAGCCAGTCCTCTTGGGCGGGTTTGCCCGCGGACTGGTAAAATGGTGGTGGTTGGTTCATAGCTCGTTGAGGTGAGGCCATTGCCATGACGGCTGTGCAGGACGTAAAGAGCCGGGCGGACATTGTGGAGGTGGTCTCGGAGCACGTGACGCTCCAGAAGGCGGGGCGCAACTACAAGGCCAACTGTCCTTTCCACGCGGAGAGGACGCCTTCCTTCATCGTGTTCCCGGAGAGGCAGACGTGGCGCTGCTTTGGCGCGTGCGCAACCGGAGGTGACGTCATCACATTTGTGATGAAGGTCGAAAACCAGGACTTTGCGCAGGCGCTCGCCGCTCTGGCGCAGCGCACCGGTGTGCAGCTCCCGTCGCGCGAGCAGAGGAGCCGCTACGACGGGCTGTACCGGCTGAACGACGAGGCGTCCGAATACTTCCGCCGCGTGCTGGAGTCGCAGGAGGGTGCGAACGCGCGCGAGTACCTGCGCCGGCGTGGCCTCGACAACGAAACGGCGCATCGTTTCGGACTCGGCCTGAGCCCCGGCGGTCGCGAGGTCCTGCTGCGCCACCTGCTGGGCCGAGGTCACGCAGAGGAGCAGGTCCTGGCCGCGGGCCTGGCGACTGGCTCGGGAGCCGGCGGTGTGCGTGACATGTTCCAGAGGCGGCTGATGTTCCCGATTCTCGACTCCTCCGGCCGAGTGGCCGGCTTCGGCGGGAGGGCGCTGGACGACGGCACTCCCAAGTACCTGAACACGCCGCGTACCCCCGTATTTGACAAGGGCGGCATCCTCTACGGCCTCTCGATGGCGCGCGAGAGCATCGCCGGCGCGGGCAGCGCTGTCATCGTCGAGGGCTACATGGACGTTATAGCCGCGCACCAGCACGGCTTCTCCAACGTGGTGGCGTCGATGGGCACGGCGCTGACGGAGCAGCAGGTGGGCCTGCTCAGGAACGTTACGTCCAACTACGTGCTGGCCCTTGACCCCGACAACGCGGGCAGGGAGGCCACTCTGCGCAGCCTGGAATCGTCGTGGCGTGCTTTGCAGATCGACTACGTGCGGGCGGGCGGCAGGAGCGGGATAGTGTTCAGTCAGCGCCACCTGAACGCATCGCTGAACGTTGCGCCGCTGCCGACGGGCCGCGACCCCGACGAGCTCATACGATCGGCTCCGGGCGAGTGGGAGAGACTTGTCGCGGAGGCACAGCCACTCATGGACTTCCTCATGGATGCACTGCCTCCGCGGTTCGACTTGGGCAGCGACGACGGCAGAAGGCAGCTGCTTGACGCGATAGCGCCGTTCGTCAGGAGCGAGGGCAACCCGTTCACGTACCGGCGCTACCTCCGCCGCCTTGCGGAGACGGTCGCGCTAAGCGAGCCGGAGCTTGAGCGGTACGTGTGGCGCTCTCAGAGGCAGCCGGCCGCCGGCGCTGGCAGGCGTGCGGCGTCGGCCGGATCGGCGGGCGTTCCGGCACCGGTCAGCCTGGAGGAGCACTGCCTGTCGCTTCTGCTCAGGCACCCGGAGCTGAGGGAGAGGGGCGTTGACATCTTGCCGGACTACTTTGAGCAGTCGGAGAACAGGGACGTCTTCACAAAATGGCTTGCATGCGATACAATAGAGGAGATTGGTAGGAGTGTGCCCGTTGACCTGGCAGACCACCTGCACACCCTCCTGAACACCGATGAGCCTCCCCTGAACATCAAGGAGCGGGAGAGGAGTCTTCACTCGGTGGTGAACCGCCTGAAGGAGCGGTACTACAAGGTGCAGGAACTGGCGCTGCTGGAGGGACTGGAAGACGCGGACTGGACGGACATTGCCGGACTTGAGCAGTCCCAGGATAGGGCACGAGAGATCAATCAGCAGTTGAAGGGGCTTTACTCCGGCACGGATTCCGGATAGCGCACGAGATGGAGATATGGTAAGAGACAGAAACAACGAGATGGAAGTGAGCCCGGAAGAGGAAGAACCCACCTCCGAGAACATGCTCGCGGCGGTGGGGTCCATCAGGGAGGACGCCAAAGAGCTTGGCATCAACATCGCGCCCCCACAGGGTGACGGCGACGGCGATGCCAACGGTCACGCGCTTCCCACTTCCCTGGCCAAGGACGACGTCGAGGAGCTGACCGAGGAGGCGGAAGCCGAGGGAGAGACCGAGGTAGAGGTAGAGGTGGAGCCGGATCTCGCCAACCTGGACATGATCGATGATCCGGTCCGCATGTATCTTCGCGAGATCGGCCGCGTCCACCTGCTCACCGCCAGAGACGAACGCAACCTGGCCCGGAGCATGGAGTGCGGCATCCAGGTGAAGGCGCTGGAGAAGGACGTCAGCGCTCAGGGCGGCTGGGAGCCGAAGGCCTACGAGGTGGTGCACCTGCTGCTCACCCGCCTGGCGCATGCCTCATACCTGGCGGACGCGCTGGGCGAGAGGCTGGACATTCCCGGCGGTCTCAGCCTGTGGCACCTGCGCTCCGACCCGACCGTGCTCGACGCCATCGACAGCGAGATTAACCAGGACATGGTCGCGGAGTTGGCCATGAAGCTGGAGTGCCCGCCGGAGGAGGCCCGCAACGGCTTGCTCCAGCTGTCCGTGAACAGCCGGATTGTGCCGCTCGAGGCGCTGGAGGTGGTGGGCGAGGCAACGCCCCTCAGCCAGCTGCCGCGGTTCCTGAGCGATCAGGACCTCATTCGTGACCTGCGGGTGAGGGAGTCGGCAATGAGTTCCTACCTGCACTCCGTGGTGGAGCAAGGCAACAAGGCGCAGCGACACCTGGCGGAGGCGAACCTTCGCCTGGTGGTGAGTGTCGCCAAGAAGTACATCGGAAGGGGCATGTCGCTGCTGGACCTGGTGCAGGAGGGGAACATCGGCCTCATCCGCGCCGTGGAGAAGTTCGACTACCGCAAGGGGTACAAGTTCAGCACGTACGCCACGTGGTGGATTCGCCAGGCCATAACGAGGGCGATCGCCGACCAGGCCCGTACCATTCGCATACCCGTCCACATGGTGGAGACCATCAACAAGCTCATGCGGACCAGCCGCCGGCTGGTGCAGGAGTTCGGGCGCGAGCCCACCAGCGAGGAGATCGGGCAGGACATGGAAGTGAGCCCGGAGAAGGTGCGCGAGATCCTCAAGATATCGCAGGAGCCGGTCTCGCTGGAGACGCCCATAGGCGAGGAAGAGGACAACCACCTGGGCGACTTCATCGAGGACCGCGGCGCCATTGCGCCCGCGGACGCCGCCTCCTACCAGCTGCTGAAGGAGCTTGTGGAGGATGTGCTGGACACGCTCAACCTCCGCGAGCGTCGGGTGCTGCAGCTGCGGTTCGGGCTGGAGGACGGGCGCAGCCGCACGCTGGAGGAGGTGGGCAGGGAGTTCGGCGTGACTCGCGAGCGCATCCGCCAGATAGAGGCCAAGGCCCTGCGAAAGCTCCGCCACCCCTCGCGCTCCAGGAAGCTCAAGGACTTCCTGGAGTAGGGCGCGCGGGGGGTTGGGGTGGGGTCGCGAACCCCTGGCCCGAACTAGAGCGACAACGCCGATAGCCCAACATCCGTGCAACCTGCGCCTGTAGGACTTTGCGGAGAGTCAAGGTAATCACTGAAGACACCTAGCTTCCAATAGGGTCATCACAATGCGAAGTGCCCTCAAGTCCGCCGGTCGCATAGGCCTGTTGTGCGTCTTGGTGCCGATGTTGCAGTCGGCATGTGAAATCCCGACTACCCCCGAGCCCGGCAATACCCAAACTCCCGCAGCAACATTGACTCCTGAGCCTTCCCTGACGCCTACGCTGCAGCCAGTCCCAACGCCTACGCCGCAGCCTTCACCTACGCCGCAGCCCGTGCCAACGCCCACACCCCAGCCGACTCCCACCATGGGGCCGACTCTCACGCCGAGGCCATATTCGACGCCGCAGCCACTTCCAACGCCGATTCCGACACAGGGGCCTGTACCTACGCCAACTCCTCAGCCACTTCCAACGCCTACGCCCACCACGAGTCCACTATTTGGCTTCACATGGGTGGAGGACGGCCTCACTGAGGAAGAAGAGCACGCAATCTCTACGATCAATAGAATCTTGGATAAGGATCCGGAGTTTGGGAAAGCCGTGCTTGATCTCTGGTGGGTTGAAGAAGCAATGCCTACAGTTCGGTTTTTTGCGCTGAGGGAACTTTCCCGCCTAGTCGAAGATAACCCGAGTCTGGCTTGGCAGGCGATTCGAGAACCGTTTATGGAACCTCCATTTCGGTACCGAGACCAGTATGCGTTGAGCGTCCTTAAGTCATTGGCCCAAGATGGGCCGCACAATGAAGAGAGGAAAGCCCTGCTGACTCAGCTTGGTTCCCAAACGTGGTTTAGTGACGGTATAGATGATTTGGATGCAGCGCTCTTGTATGCAATCAGCATGAGTACCGGTGACTTTCGGCAGGCCTTGTTGGACGAACACTACGTGGCGTCTGCGACCGTGGAGCTACCGTTGTCTGGCAACGTAGGAACGGTTGTAATTCGCAACACCCCGTTTCCTACAGAAGATCATACACTGGCCACAATGGAGGAGGGACTACGGTATATCGAAGGCTTCATGGGAAGACCGTTTCCCGTCGATGACATAATACTGATTGTTACCGATCCAGACATCTGGCGTTTAGGTGGAAGACACTGGGCTTACCTGCTTGGTGACCAGGGCAAGCCTGGGCACATGACCGCCCACATGGCCATCGGGGACTTTGGGCATGGGCCACTAAAGCGCATAATCTATCACGAAATCGCCCACTACTACCATATGTATGGATCTCCATGGATCCAGGAAGGTACGGCGAATTTCCTAGAGGCCTACGTTCGAGACCAGCTTGGCGTAGAATCTATCGAAGATAGGCTGGAGTACTTCGAGGGACTGAGAGAGTCAAGTAGCAGCGAGACGCTCCAAGGTGAAAACGAGACCATCTTTCGCGACATTTACGAGTTGAGCCAATGCGAGGCTCACGGTCTTGGTGAGCAGTTCATGTTGGGAATGTACGTTGCTTTGGGTCCTGAAGCCCTCAGCGTGGCATTGAATGAGTTGCACGATCAGTCCATGCGTCTTGTGAGACTGAATGACGATAGCATATACTACGCTCTTCTGTCACAAACGACCGATGAGAACATAGAGGCTTTCAAGACAGCATATCGAAGGTATCACGGCGGATCTATCGTAGACATGACCCCGGAGCACTCTCCGGATTGGCCGGCACTGGCCGCGCTATACGAATCGACCAACGGAGCAGGCTGGATGCATAGCGGAAACTGGGTATCCCTTGGTGCACCCTTGGGGGCTTGGTACGGTGTACAAACCGATTATACGAATCGCGTATGGGACCTGGATCTCGAGGACAATTCCTTGGCAGGCAGGCTGCCACCTGGCTTGGAAGCTCTCTCGAGTCTTAGATTCCTCAAATTGGCTTATAACTCGCTGGAGGGGACTATACCCCCTGAACTCGGAAGGCTTTCCAGTCTAGAAACACTAGATCTCAGACGCAACCAACTGAATGGAGAGATACCGCCGGAACTGGGTGACATCTCCAACCTCGAATCCCTTAGCATGTGGGGAAACCAGCTAGGTGGTGAGATACCCGCTGAATTAGGAAGGTTGTCCCGTCTCACATGGCTTGACCTCGATCGAAACTCTTTGGTCGGCGAAATCCCATCGGAACTGGCCGGACTAGTGAGCCTTGAATATATGTCCTTAAGGAGAAACCGATTGAGCGGACAGATTCCTCCTGAGCTGGGAAGCTTGTCCAATTTGAGGAGTCTTCTACTTGAGGAGAATCAGCTGGAGGGGACGATACCGTCTGAGTTGGCGCGTCTCTCTAATCTATGGTCACTTCGTCTCTGGGGAAACCAGCTAAGCGGTGAGATACCTTCGGAACTCGGGGGTCTGTCCAACCTTTCAGGATTAGATCTTGGCGACAACATGCTGACTGGGGGAATCCCCTCGGCACTCGGCGGCCTTGCGAATCTTGAGTCGCTGGACCTTGCCGGGAATGAACTGACCGGCGAAATCCCCATTGAATTGGGAAATCTCTCGAACTTGTATAGGCTCGACCTCAGCAACAACAATCTGGCTGGTGAGATACCCTCGACATTGGAGGGCCTTGCCGAACTGCACATATTGTACTTGGGAGGCAATCAGTTCACAGGATGTATACCAGAGGGGCTGCGAGAAGTCCCTCAGAACGACTTTGACGAACTTGGTCTGCCGTTTTGCGGCGTTTCTTGATCAACTGGTCCCAAGAAAGTCTACTTGCTCAGATCCAGAAACCGGCGCGGGCGCATGCAACAGACTCTAGTTACTTGGCCACCGCCTTAGCCGCCCCACTCCCCGCCCCTTACCCCACCACGGACGTATAGGCGCGCAGAAACTCCTCGTCCGACATGCCCGCGGCGGCCGACAGCCTGCCCAGCATCTCCGCGTCCTCAAGGTCTTGCCGCTCCAGCCGGATCATGTACTCCCGCGCCGTCGCGTAGTACGGCGAGCTCACGTCCACCAGGCGCACGCGTGTCCTGCCGGTCTCCTGATCGCGCAGCTGGTGCATCGGCAGCGCGGTCAGGTCGCCGTTCTCAATGCAGATGAGCGCGCCGCGCGCCAGCTCCTCGCGCGGCTCCTCCGCCAGGATGCGTACGGCGCCCCAGCCCAGCGTGCGAGTGTAGTCGATGTCGAACGGGACCGGCGAGGCGGACCGCAGCCCGTAGCCAATGGTCGAGTCGACCAGCTGGAACGTCTGGCCGCGCTCGGCGAAACGGCTCTGCAGCGCCTTGCGCAGAATCATCGCAAGCGGTATCTCGGCGAGGCGTATGTGGCCGTAGGGGTCGCGTGTCACCTCCACGCCGGGCACCTGCGCCAGCTCCTCCGGGTCCAACCGGCTGCCGATGCCCTCCGCGACGACCAGCAGGCCGTGCTGCTGGCCCATCGCCCTGCGCTTGATGATCGCTCCCTCCATGACCTTGCACACTTGGTCCAGCGAGAGGCTCGGCGTGGAGAACTCCTCCGGGATGATGGTCGTGGTTGCGCCCGCGGACTTGCCGATGCCCAGTGCCAGGTGTCCCGCCGTGCGGCCCATCACCACGACCATGTACCACCGGTTTGTGGTGCGCGAGTCCTCCATCATGTTCAGCACGATCTCGGTGCCGACCTGCCGCGCAGTCTCGAAGCCGAAGGTTGGCATTCCGGCTGGCAGCGGCAGGTCGTTGTCGATGGTCTTGGGGACGTGCACGACTCGAAGCGAGGCGTGGGAGACGCGGGCCACCTCGGACGCGCCGAACGCCGTGTCGTCGCCGCCGATGGTGACCAGCCGGCCGATGCCCAGCTCGCTGAGCGTCCGGCCGACGGTCTCCAGGTGCTCCTCGCTGCGTGTTGGGTTGGCGCGCGAGGTGCGCAGCACGCTGCCGCCCTGGAAGTGGATGCGGGACACGTCCGAGATCGACAGCGGCTGGACGTGCTCCGTGCTGCCCGCGATCAGGTGCTGGAAGCCGTCGATGATGCCCACCACCTCGAAGCCGGAGTTGATGGCCTCGATTGTGACGGAGCTGATGACGCTGTTGATTCCGGGCGCGGGGCCACCGCCAACCAGAATGCCGAGCTTCTCGCCGTTGGTCGTCATGGAGCCTCCTTGGTGTGTGGGTGAGTCGGGGGCCTACGGCGGTGAGCTGGCAAGGGTGAGGTATGCGGCGCTCATGGCAGGAGCATAGGCGACGACGGCCGTCTCCGCCTTGACGTTGACCTGCCGCGCGCCGGCCGTGCCCCTGAGCTGCTCGATGCCGTCGATGTACATGGCGGTGCGAGTGCGCCCGCAGCCGAGGTTGCCGCCGCCGGACAGGAAGGGATGCGGCCCCTCCACGCTTATGTCGCCCTTGACGAAGTCCTTGGCCTCGCCCTCCTTCACGCCGTGCCACTCGAACGCCTCCAGCGCCAGCGGCATGAACGGCGAGAAGCCGTCGTACGGGTTGAAGATGTCAACGTCCTGAGCGCGCAGGCCGGAGCCTTCGTACACCATTTCGGCGATGTTGCGCTTGCCGACCATCCACTCGTCCAGCGTCAGGTAGCTACTGCGCGCCACGTTGCCGCGTCCCTGGTTGTGGTTGAGCACGTAGACGGGCTTCTGGCGCATGTCCTTTGCGCGCTCCGCGGTGGTGAGCACGAATGCGCCCGCGGCGTTGACCGGCCTGTCGTAGTCCCAGATGCGCGCGGGCCACGCAATGGGCCTGGAGGCCAGGTAGTCCTCCGTGGTGAGGCCGGACGCGCCGTTGGTGGCGTAGAAGCCCCAGGAGGTCATCATGCCGTTGCGGTGCTCGGTGAGGATCAGGGGAGCCATCAGCTCCTCCCACGTGGTGCCGTAGCGGGCGCAGTACTGCTGGATGCAGATGGTGCCGTCGATCTGGAGGGATAGCGTGTTTGCGCCCCACGGGAAGTTCCACTGGTTGGGGCCCTCCGCGTAGTCGCGGGCGTTGTCACCGCCGCGGCGGTAGCGGCCCTCCAGGTTGTTGGCGGTATAGATGTACAGCGCGACCTCGCACTTGCCCGTGGCGACGGCCTCGGCGGCGAAGCCCAGGCCCTCGCCGATGTCAGGCAGGGCCTCCGGGGCGTACGTGACGCCGGTCAGTCCCGGCATGTTGTTGAGCATCCACTTGCCCGTCACAACTGTCAGGCCGTCCTCGGAGTCGTAGGGCGGCGGGAAGTAGGGGCGGTACGGCCCCCAGCTCGCCGAGCTGCCGCCGTTTGCGCCCGCCATGTTGTTGGGGCACTGGAGCAGACCATCGACCTCCTCGGGGCTCACGCCTGCGTCCTCCAGCGCGCGCTGCGCCGCCAGGATGCAGAACGCGCCCAGCGTCCGGTCCATCGACACGCCGTCCCATCGCCGGTCCACCGGAGACATGCCCCAGCCCGTGATGGCAACCTTGCCCTGATGCGGCCAGACGCCGAGTCCCTTCCTGTCCCTTCTCCAACCGGTCTCTGTCGTCATGGTCTTGTCCTCCGTGCTGAATGAAGTTGTCGGTTCAAGAGAGCGTTCTGCCTACTCGACGATCTTCCACTCGTGGATCAGCTGGCCGGGCGCCACCTCCTCGAAGATGACCTCCACGGCCGCGCCTATGGGCACCTGCCTTACTGGAACACCCGGCAGGTTGGAGTAGAAGTTGATCTTTGGGTCATCGTCAAGCTCGATGAAGGCCAGGTTGAACGGCTGGTCCTCCACGCGCCGCGCCAGGTGGATGTCCATCATCACCACGTAGGTGGAGATGCGGCCCCGGCCGCTGGTCTCCTTCCACCCAAGGTTCTCCGAGCCGCAGTCCAGGCAGGTCGGCTTGGGTGGGTATTGCAGCGTTGGGCAATCAGCGCAGCTCTGGACCACCAACTTCCGCTCGTTGACGGCATCCCAGAACGGCTTGCTAAGGTCGTCCGGAACCGGTATCAGCTTCGGCATGTCCTGTCTCCTTTCGTGTGCGGCGGCGCGCCATCCGCGCCGGTCGGTTCGGTGATTGCGGCCGCTATCGAGCCGCTATGGGGTTTACCTCTTCCCAGTTGACGATGTTTCGCTCCTGGTAGTCGTCGATTTCCTGCTGGCTATAGCCGACCTCCGCCATGACTTCGGCGGTGTGCTGGCCGGGGTACGGGGCGCACCGGTAGCTCGCGGACATCTCAGAGAAGTGGACGATCATCCCGTTGCGAAGGTACTTCCCGAAGCGCGGGCTCTCGTTCTCCACCTCCACCGCCAGGCCGAGCTCCTGCGCGTGCGGGTCGTCCATGAAGAACTCCTCGTCCTCGCTGTAGCTTACGCGGACGCAGGCGACGTCCTCAGTGGTCAGCAGCGTTTCCCACTCCGCAGCCGTGCGCGTGGCGAACACCGCGGCCAGCTGCTCGATGAGCTCCTCGTCGTGCGACCTGCGGGCCGCCGGTGCGAATCGCGGGTCGCCAATGAGGTCCGCGCGCCCGATGGCGTTGCACAGCGCCTGCCACTCCTCCTCGAACGGGCAGGCAAGGAACACCCACCCGTCGCTCGCCTCGTAGATCCTGTAGAGGGCGTGGAGGCCGTAGCAGTCCGCGTCGGGCACTGCGTAGGGCGGCCGGCCCTGGTAGTCGTAGGCCTCGTCGTGGTTGGCCCAGGCGTTGGCGCACATCATCGTCACCTGGATCGACTGGCCCTCGCCGGTGCGCTCCCTGTCCCACAGTCCCAGCATGATCGCCGTTGCGACGCCCTGCGATGAGTTGGGATCGGGGTTGCCCTCGTTGGCGCGCATCATGCGGCGGGACATGTCCTTGATCTCGTCCATGCTCATGGGCTGGTAGGTGGGGTATGGCATGCCTCTGCCGGCCTGCCTCAGAGCGCCTCCGAACAGCGCGCCGGGTATGGGGTGCGCGCCCGGTCGCCGGCTGTGCGGGCCTGTTGCGCCGTAAGCGCCTACGTAGACGTGCACCAGCCGGGGGTTGATCTGCCTGCACGTTTCGTAGTCGATGCCCAGGCGGTCCGGCACGCCCGGCCGGAAATTGTGCAGCAGAACGTCGGCTCGGGCCACCAGCTTGTGTACCAGCTCGCGGCCCTCCTCCGTCTGGAGGTCGACGCGGATGCACTCCTTGCCGGAGTATGTGCGGATGTTGTTGAGATTCACCGCGCCCACGCCAGGCATGCCGCGGCCGGGCACGGCGTCCACCTTGATGACGCGTGCGCCCAGGTCAGCGATCATCACGGCACCGTACGGCCCAGCAATCACGGTCGAGAAGTCAAGCACGGTGACGTCCTCGAGCGGGTGCTTGGGCATGGGATGGCTGCCGTTGGAGCTAGCGCCCGCCACGACCGCAGGCTCGCGGCCGGCAAGCTCGGCGAGCACCTCTTCCGTGTGCTGTCCCAGGTCGGGGGCTGGGCCGCCGACCTCGCCGGGGTTGTTCTTCAGGTCCGCCAGCACGCCGACCACCTTCATGGGGCCGACGCGCGGGTCCTCGATCTCGACGACGTGGCGATTGTGCACGAACTGCGCGTGGTTCATCGCCTCGACGGTGTGCAGGAACGGCTCGCCTGCGATGTCGCCGTCCTCCACGTAGATCTCCATCCACTCGTCGAGCGTCTTCTCCTGCATGCGCTCCAGGATCAGCTCCCGCAGTGCCTCCTGGTTCTCAGGCGTGAGGGCGGACGTGTTCTTGAACCTGTCGTCCTCCAGCACCCAGCCGAGCCCAATTGCGCGCAGGTGCGCGTGCAGCAGCCGCGGGCTGAACTGGATGTTTGCGTGCTGCAGCCAGCGGCCGTCGCCGGTGCGTACGGGGATGTAGCCGAGGTTGGGCAGCGTGCGCGGGCCGGGCAGCGTGTTGGGGAACTTCTCCGGGTCGATGCGCGTGAAGTAGGTGGACAGCTGCCGTCCGCCGTAGTAGGGGATCATGCCCTGGAGCACGCTGGTGTCCACCCGCTGGCCGCGTCCGGCTCGTGCCCTGGCTCGCAGTGAGGCGAGGATGCCACGCACTGCGCCCTGGCTTGCGGCCCACGTCCCGGTCTGCACGGCCACGTACGCGGGGCCTTCCCGGTCGAGCTGGCCGGCGAAGTTGTGCATGCGACCGCTTCGAGCGGCGATCACGCCCTCGTAGCCCTTCACGTTGCTGAGCGGGCCGCTGCGGCCGAATCCCGAGATTGAGCAGTAGATGAGCCGTGGGTTGAGGGCGGAGAGCGTCTCGTAGTCGACGCCGAGGCGCTCGGCCTCGCCGGGCCGGTACGACTCGACGAGCACGTCGGCCTGGGCGGCGAGCGTCTGCGCCTTCTCGCGGTCGGCGGCGTCCTCCAGGTCGAGGACGATGCCGCGCTTGCCGCGGTTCCACGCAAGCCAGGTGGGATGCGAGCGGTAGGGGCTACCGCCGGGCGGCTCCACGACGATGACGTCGGCGCCGAAGTCGGCCAGGACCGCCGTTGTGAGCGTTCCCGGCATTCCGAAGCTGAAGTCCAACACAGTCAGTCCGCTACAAGGTCCAGGCATCGCATCCTCCTCTCCCGCGTGCGCTTGTGCGCCGCAGTCCGGTTGTTACACCGCCGTCGTTCTGCTATGTGGCTTCGTGTTTTTCGGCTATTTGGATCTGCTCCGATGTTTCCTGGTGGTACCCCGACTCGCCCGACAAGGCATCATTAGGCTTGGGCGAATTCGGATTTACCGATGCCATTATGCCACCAGCCATCGCTCGATTCAAGCAGACGCCCAAAACAGGCACGTTGGAGCCAGGCCGGTTGGGGTTAGCCAGCTACTGCTTCCACGAGCGTTGGGGTGTATCCTTAAGTGGGGCGCTGATTCGCCAAGCCGTCCCCGCAGTCGCATAGAGGAGTCGGATGGAACACTCAGGGCTGGTCCTGGTCACCGGGGCCACTGGGTACATAGGCGGCAGGCTGGTGCCCCTTCTGGTAGAAGCTGGGCATCGAGTGCGCGTCCTCGTTCGCGACGAGTCCCGCGTTCGATCCAGACCGTGGTCCGACCAGGTGGAGGTAGCCACCGGCGACGTCTTCGACCCCGAGTCCCTATCGAAGGCGCTGGCAGGCGTGGACTACGCCTACTACCTGATTCACAGCATGGCCAGCGGGCCTCGTTACCACGACCTGGACGTGGAGGCTGCGCGCAAATTCGGCGAGGCGGCTTGGGCGGCCCGCGTCAAACGGGTCATTTACCTGGGCGGCCTGGGTGACCCGAAAGCCAACCTCTCCCGCCATCTGCGCTCCCGCCAGGAGACCGGAGAGGCGCTGAGGGAGAGCGGCGTCACCGTGTCCGAGTTCAGGGCCGCCGTTGTGGTCGGGTCAGGTAGCATATCGTTCGAGATGATTCGGCACTTGGTGGAGCGTCTTCCGGTCATGGTCTGCCCCAGGTGGATCTACTCCCGCATCCAGCCCATCGCAGTCGATGATCTGTTGGCGTACCTGGTCGTGGCGCTGGACCTGCCCCAGGACGCCGAGCCCATCATCGAGATCGGCGGGCAGGACGTGACTACCTACAAGGGGCTGATGCTCGGCTATGCCAGGGCAAGAGGACTCAGGCGGCTGCTCCTACCGGTGCCCGTCTTGACCCCTCGCCTGTCCTCCTACTGGGTGCACTGGGTGACGCCCATTCCTGCCGGCATCTCCAAGGCGCTCGTGGAGGGGCTGCGCAACGACGTGGTGGTCACCGACACCGTTGCGGCCACCACATTCCCGCACATCCAACCTCGCGGCTACGCCGAGGCCATTGCCGGCGTGACGCGAGACCTCGATGAGGGGAGGATCGACACGTCGTGGAGCGATTCGGCGGGCAATCGCTCAGCGAGCGGTGAGCCGGTGAGGCTGGAGTCTCGCGAGGGCATGATCATCGAGCGCCGCCGCCTGTCGGTTTCGGCGCCGGCCCGGGACGTGTATCGCGTGTTCACCGGCATCGGCGCGGCAAGAGGCTGGTTCTTCGCGAATTGGACGTGGCGGCTGCGCGGGATGGCAGACCGCCTGCTCGGCGGCGCAGGTCTGCGGAGGGGGCGGCGCCACCCGGACGACCTGCGAGTGGGAGACGCCGTGGACTTCTGGCGGGTTGAGGACCTGGTCGCCGACCGCCTCATGCGGCTGAGGGCGGAGATGAAGCTACCCGGCCGCGCCTGGCTGCAGTACGAGGTGTGGGAAACGGAGGACGGCGAGACGCACCTGGAGCAGACCGCAGCTTTCATCCCCAAGGGACTGGCTGGACTGCTGTACTGGTACGCGCTGTATCCCGTTCACTCCTGGATTTTCGGTGGACTGGCCAAGGCAATATCCGGACGCGCCGAACGGCTGGCTGCTTCACGAGGCAGACTCAACGCGTAGGGACACCGCTTTCTCCGGTGATTCTAGATGGCCTTCAGCGCCGCCAGCTCACCGTCGATGGTCTCCGCTTCCAGTGACAGCCTCTCCCACTCGTCCCAGAGAGACCCTGCTTCCTCCTTGAGGACGCGGTACTCCTCTCCAGCGGTCGCAAACTCGGCCGGGCTGAGCGACCTGTCGGGCTGAGAGAACATGGCCTCCAGCTCCGATATGCGGGCCTCGCGGTCGGACAGCAGGCCGTCTATCTCCGCGATCCGAATCGCCAGGATGCGGGCCTCCTTGCTGAGCGCCCGGCGCCGCATCTCCTCCGCGTTGTGCGGCCGGCCAGAGCGCCTTCTGATCGGTGGAGCGTCCGGGGTTGCGTCTGCTGCCGTCCCATCGTCCGACGGAGCCGCGCTTGCGCTTTGGGCCTCGGACTGCTTCGTGTACAGGTAGGCGTCGTAGTCGCCGGGGTAGACCGTGGGCCGCCCAGAGTCTATCTCGATGATCTTGTTCGCCACCTGCCGGATGAGAGTCCGATCGTGCGTAATCAGGCAGATGGTGCCGTGGTAGTCATCTAGGGCGTCCGCCAGAATCTCCCTGGAGGCGATGTCCAGGTGGTTGGTCGGCTCATCCATGAGGAGCAGGTTGCTGGGCTGGAGAAGCAGCTTGGCCAGGGCGACCCGCGCCTTCTCTCCTCCCGACAACACTGAGATGGACTTGCGAACGTCGTCACCGCTGAACAGGAAGCCGCCGAGGGTCGTGCGAAGGTTCTGCTCCGATTCCATCGGCGCCGCCTGCTGCAGCTCCCCGATGACCGTGTTCGCCGGGTTGAGCAGCTCGAGTATGTGCTGCGCGTAGTAGGCCGCCACCACGTTGTGGCCGAGCCTTCGTCTTCCTTCGTCGAGTGGGAGGACGCCCGCGAGCATCCTCAGCATGGTGGTCTTGCCTGCGCCGTTCGGACCGACCAGGGCAACGCGGTCGCCACGCGAGAGCACCAGGTTCATGCCTTGGTAGACGGCGTTGTCGCCGTATGACTTGCTCACGTTGGTAAGCGATATGACCTCGGCTCCGCTGCGCGTCGGCTGCGGAAACGAGTAGCGGACTCTCCTGGTCGCTCTTGGCAGCTCGATTCTCTCGATCTTCTCGAGCTGCTTCAGACGGCTCTGCACCTGGCTGGCCTTCCTTGCCTTGGCCCGGAACCGCTCGACGAACCGCATCTGCCTCTGGATCTCGCGCTCCTGCCTGGCCGCGGCCGCCTGCTTGACCTTCAGCATGCTCTCGCGCGCAACCAGGTATTCGTCATAGTTGCCCTTCATGAGGACAGGCCCGTCCTCCTCGATGGCGAGCACCCTCGTTGCGACCTGGTTCAGGAATGCACGGTCGTGAGACGTGACGATCACTGCGCCCCGGAAGGAAGCGAGGTACTTCTCGAACCACAGGTTTGCATCGAGATCAAGATGATTGGTCGGCTCGTCCAGGAGCAAGAGGTCCGGTCTCTTGAACAGCAGCCTGGCAAGGCCCGCCCGCATGACCCAGCCGCCGCTGAACTCACGCATCGGCCGGGCAAAGTCGCTCTGCTTGAAGCCAAGGCCGGAGAGTATCGTCTTGGCCTCATGTTCCCTGTCGCCGCCGCCTGTTGCTTCCAGCGCCACTTCGAGCCGGCCGAGATCCTTCAATAGGGCGGCCTGTTTCGCTGAATCGCGCTCCGTCGCGAGAGCCTCTCGAGTGTCATTGACCTGGTCGATGAGGGCAAGCTCGTCGGAGCGGGCGTCAAGCACCTCCTGGAGCAGCGGCTTGCCGGTGAACGCCGCGGGCTCCTGCCTGAGATAGCCGATGGAGAGGTTGCGCTGCCTCGAAACGCTCCCCGTGTCCGACAAGATGTCGCCCGCGAGGATGTCCATCAGCGTGGTCTTGCCGGACCCGTTCGCGCCTATCAGCGCAATTCGGTCTCCGGCGGTCACAACCAGGCTGAGGCCGCTGAACAGCGTCCGGGTAGAGTAGGCCTTGCTGACTTCCGATGCGATTAGCATGTCAATAGTTGCCGTGCACCGCTACGGCGCGTTGACCATGTCCAGCAGCGTGAGGACGGTGCGCCAGTTTCGCATGGTGCTCACGGTCTGCAGCCGCGCTTCCAGGTACGCATTGGTCAGCTTGCTGCCGGCGACGCCGTTGGGGTAGTGGAGATAGACATCGCGTCCCCGCACCTCAAAGGCGTCAGGCGGCGAACGCAACGGGTCCAGGCTGGCCACAGCTTCCGCGCCGGGAGTGTCTTGCAGAAACGCCACGTGCAGAAGCCGCGGATCGCCGGAGGTATCGAAAGGATTCGAGTCCGCGACCTCTTGCATTTCCTCTTTCGAACGCACGACGACGGCCGTCTCGAAACCCAACCGTTGGCGAGTGGCCTCAGTCACGATCTCAGGCACCCGTTCGGCCAGCTCCTGCGCCGCCTCGAATACGACGTTGCCGCTCTGGATGTAGGTCTGCACCGCCGCGCAGCCCGCCTCGGCGAACATGTCTCTGAGGTCAGCCATAGGCAGCCTGTTCTTGCCTCCGGCGTTGACTCCTCGAAGGAGTGCCACGTATGAAGTCGCGGAGCGCAAGCTATGGCCCGGCCCACTCGAATGCCAGAGTGGCGTATCGCACGAAGATGCCGCCGCCGGGGGCTCCCAGCGGGCCGTTCACCGCCAGCAAGGCGATGGTGTGTTGTTGGCCAGGAACGGCGCTGGTAGTGACGGGGACCCTCTGGGGCACGTTGAAGCCCTGAACGGCTCCACGCTCCCGGTTCAACTCGCCGTCCACCCAGATCTCGCCGTAGTCGTCGATGCATGTCTCAAACTGCACTCGCACGCCGCTGACCGGATGCCCGTCCACCGTCTCCGGCATGGTGACGTTGATGCGATACCACCCGAAAGTGAATCCCTGTGACTCCCTTTGCATCAGGTCGCCGCATACTTCCCATGCCGAATCGTCGTAGTCCAGCAGCCGGGCCGGGCTGCCCTCCGACTGCTCTACGAGGCCCTCGTTTGGCTCGCCCGGCACGTACCCTCGGGCGAACCTCCACTGGCCTTTGACCGCTGCCTGTCCCGCTGCGCTTTCCAGGGCAAGAGTTGCTCTCGGCATCGTGCTCTCCTTCTGTCCGAGTATCCACTGCATTCTACAATAATCTCAGCAACCGGCGTGAGATGGGTTATTCGACAGCCCGCAAAGAGGAAGACCGACTGCGGTCGCAGCAGGGAAATCTCTCGTATAGCCAAAGAAGCGAGTTCGAAGTAGAGTACGCTTGGGCGCGCCTCCTGGCATGTCTTTTTGCATCCATTCATGGCGCCGATGGAATACTGAGCTAAACCGGAGAGCCGACATGAGCAATGTCTTCGACGTGGTCATCATAGGCGGTGGCACAACCGGGCTGAGCGCCTGCATCTACACCCTTCGATACGGCCTGAGCACATTGCTCGTTGAGGGCACGGTCTTCGGCGGGCAGATCATCAACGCCGACACCATCGAGAACTTCCCGGGCTTTCCGCAGGGAATCAAGGGGCCGGACCTGGTAGCCGCCCTCCAGGAGCAGGCGTCAGACCTCGGCGTGGAGTACGGTTTCGGCGAGGTGCAGTCGCTAGACGTCCAGGCTCAGCCCATGTCGATTCGCACCGAAGGCGATGAGTTCCTGGCAAGAACCGTCATCATCGCGACCGGCGGCGAGCGCAACAGGCTGGGAATACCCGGCGAAGATGAGTTCGAAGGGCGCGGCGTCTCCACTTGTGCCACGTGCGACGGCTACTTCTTCGCAGACAGCGAGGTGGCGGTAGTCGGAGGAGGCGACACCGCGCTCGACGAGGCCCTGTACCTGACCGAGATGTGCAGCAGGGTCACGCTGGTGCACAGGGGAGATCGACTCACGGGCAGCAGAATTCTCCAAGACCGCGCCCTCCGCAACCCCAAGCTGGACGTGCGATATGGCACGGTGGTTGAGTCGATTGTCGGTGAGGATGTCGTTCAGGGCGTCGTGCTGCGCGACGTGGGGACAGGTGAGGCGACAGAATTCTCGATGGCGGGGGTGTTCGTATGCGTTGGGTATCACCCAAACACCCACGCGTTTTTGGGCACGATTCCCATGGATGACGGAGGTCACATAAGGGTCGACCTGAAGATGGCCACGGAAGTCCCGGGGGTGTTCGCCGCAGGAGATTGCCGCTGGCACTCGGCGCGCCAGTTGGCCAGCGGCGCAGGTGACGGAGTTACTGCCGCTCTGTCCGCCTACGCCTACCTGTGCGGCGCGTGATCCATCGCTTCGCTCTTCACTTGACACCCATTCGCCCTCAGCTATAATCAAGCCAGTCCGCCGTGGTTAGTCGAAAATACCTTCCGCAGGAGGGTCTGGTGACTACAAAGGCACTTCAGTCAGCTCAGTTCGAAGTGGATAGCGTCCATGACGCTATAGAGTTCTACTACGAAAAGGGCTGGACGGACGGCCTGCCTGTTGTTCCCCCGACCGAGGAGAAGGTCTGGGCGTTCCTTGACGCGGCGGGACTCGAGCCCGACGCTGTCATCGGCTCGTACGAAACGCGAAAGCGCGTGGTGACCGCCGAGAAGGTCGCCATCAATTCGGTGATGGCGGGCTGCCTCCCCGAGTACTTCCCGGTGGTGCTTGCCATCATGGAACCGATACTCGACCCGCGATTCAATCTCCACGTCCCCAACTCCACGACCGGCGGGGCCGCGATCGGGTTCATCGTGAACGGCCCGATTCGGGACAGGCTTGGCATGAACTACCGCGGCAACGTGCTTGGCCCCGGCAATCGCGCCAACTCCACTATCGGCCGGGCGGTGAGGCTCTGCCAGATCAACATCCTCGGCTCGCTGGCGGGCGCTGGAACGGAGGACCCGCTCGGCCGCCCGGTATTCGACAGGGCGACCGTCGGACAGCCGGGCAAGTATGCCGGCTACCACATCGTCGAAAACGAGGACGACTACCCGACGCTGCTCCCGGTACATGTTGAGCGGGGGTTCAGCAGGGACCAGAGCGCCGTGACCGTGTTCTCCACGGGCGGCCACGTGCAGATTTCGGCCCACTCCGAGGGCTCGGCGCAGAAGATAGCCGACACGGTCGCCAGGCACCTTGTAGGCAGCGGAAGACTGGTCGCGTCCGGAGGCTACTGCGTAATCGTGATTCCGGCGGAGAACGCCGGGTACCTCGTCAAGGACGGCTGGTCCAAGGCCGACTTTCGGCAAGCGGTGCACGAGGGGACCAGGCGCACGGCCGAGTCGCTGGCGGCGCAGGGCTGGCCGGTTCGAGGAGGAGGCTCGTCGGATGCCGGCGAGCGGATGCTGGCGGTAACCGGAAGCGCCGACGACATCTATGTTGTGACAGCGGGCGGCCCGGCGGGAGGATTCATTCACTATATGCTGCCGTACGGCGGATCGGTCATCACGTGCGAGATCAGGTCATAGGCAGAGAACCTAAGCCTAACTTGGATCCAAGAGTGTTGCAGGAGTCCAGTGGAAGGAGGACGAGATGGTTGTAGCAGAGCGGTTGCGAGTACTCGATCCCACGTCGGAGCCGGTCATAGAGGCCGGATCGAAGGCTGCCAGAGTGGACACCCTTGACGGGAAGGTGGTTGGACTCTTCAACAATCAGAAGCTCAACGCGCCTCAGCTGCTCGAGATGGTTGGGGAGGTCCTCGGCGAACGGTACAATCTCAAGGGAATCGTTCGATCGACGTACAGCTCCAGTCACCACCACACCTGGGATGAGTGGGTGGAGAAGGGGGCGAAGGAGTGTGACGTCGCGATCCTCACCCACGGTGACTGAGGGTCCTGCAGTTCGAGCGGTCTGCTCAACAGCATAGAAATCGAGAAGCACGGAATACCTGCCATGCTGATTGCCACAGATGCCTTCATAAGCACCTGCAAGGGTATGGCGCGCGTCGGTGGGATCCCGGACATGGAGTTCGCCGTGGTGCCTCACCCGGTCGGGAGCCTTCCACCTGAGGTGCTGATGGAACGGGCCAGGTCGGCAGCGGACCAGTTTGTGAGGATCATCAGCGAAGGTCAGGACTAGCCGGCTGCGCTCTGATGCGCTCAGCCGAGCACGATTGCAGCCAGTGACCGGCGCCCATACCGGGTGCTTGACCCGGGTACTCGCGCGCCGTTGAACGCGACGGGTGTGCACTTAGCCGCCAGAAGTCCCAGTCTGGTGCACAGCTGCGCAGCCTCACCAACACTGCCCCAACACTAGTACGCGGGCAATGTTGGTCTAAGCCGCAAGCTCTCGATCAAGTGCGTGTTCTGTACTAGGCTGAGATTTCCGGCTAAACTCATGGGGGCATCCGGAACGACTCGCAAGGAGGCATACCGATGACTGTAGAGACTGAAAAAGGCCTTGCAGAACCGGCCCAGTTTCGAATAGTAGGCACCAGGGCTCCACGACTGGACGGCCTGGAGAAGGTGACCGGCGCTGCCAGGTTCGGAGCCGACATTCACTTGCCCGGTATGCTTCATGGCAAGATGCTCACAAGTCCTTACGCCCATGCTCGCATTCTCTCGATAGACACAAGTGAAGCGGAGGCCGTTCCGGGCGTAAAGGCCGTGATGACGGCCAGGGATTTTTCAATCTTCGAACGGCAGCCGGACGTAGATTTCGTCGCGGAGCAGTTCCGCGGCGCCAGGATCATGGCCGAACACTTCATGGCTCGCGACAAGGCCCTCTACCGAGGCCATCCGGTGGCCGCCATTGCAGCAACCAGCCCTCACGTAGCTGAGGAAGCCGCAAAGCTGATCCGTGTGGAGTACGAGGTGCTGCCAGCCGTCCTCACAATAGAGGACGCCCTCAAGGACGACGCCCCTCTTGTCCACGACAGCCTTACCACCGTAACGCGCGGCCCCGATGGCCGCGAGGTCTCGGATACAAAATCGAACGTGGCAAGCCACGCGCAGCTCAGGCGAGGTGACGTGGAGGCCGGCTTCAGGGAGGCGGAGGTCATCGTGGAGCGTGAGTTCTCGACTCAGCCGGTCCACCCCGGCTACATCGAGCCGTTCGCAACCGCGGCACAGTGGAACCCGGACGGCCACGTGACTGTTTGGACCACCACCCAGGGCACCTTTGACGTTCGCGAGGGCACCGCCTCCATCCTCGGCATTCCCGAGTCGATGCTGAAAGTGATCGCGATGGAGTGCGGCGGAGGATTCGGGGGCAAGGGCCCGAACACCAACCCCCTCAATCCGATGGCGGCTGTTCTCTCCAGGAAGAGCGGCCTGCCCGTCAAGATGGTCATGAGCCGCAAGGAGACCTTCGAGAGCACATGCCCCGCTTCGGCGGCCTACATCCGGCTGAAGATGGGGGCCGACCGGTCGGGGCGAATCACGGCCGCCGAGTACTACCTCGCCTACCAGGCAGGAGCGTTCCCGGGGTCGCCGGTGGGCGCGGGCGTGCAGAACGGCCTCGCGTCATACAAGATCGAGAATCTCCAGGTGGACGGTTACGACGTCGTCACGAACACCCAGAAGATGCAGAGCTACCGGGCGCCCGGACAGCCTCCTGCCACGTTTGCCGTGGAGAGTGTTGTAGACGAGTTGGCGGAGAAGCTGGGCATGGACCCCATGGAGTTCCGGTTGAGAAACACTGTGCAGGAAGGGGACCGGATGCCCAATGGTGTTCTCTATCCCCGAATCGCCTGCATGGAGATCATGGAAGCCATGAAGAACCACCCCCATTACAGCGCGCCGCTCGGCGGCCCGAACCGGGGTCGAGGCGTGTCAGTGGCCGCCAGGGCCATAGGCGGCGAAGGAGCTACGCCTCACGTTGCAACCATCAGCGTCAATGCGAACGGCACCGTATCTCTCGTGACGGGCTCAAACGACCTGAGCGGCACGCGTACCACCGTGGCGATGCAGGCCGCTGAAGTGTTGGGATTGGACGCGACTGACGTGATATCCACAGTTGGCGATACCGAATCCGCCGGTTGGAGCGGCGTGGCCAACGGCAGCAAGATCACCTATTCGACGGGTCTGGCCGCCATCGCCGCCGCGGAGGAGGTCAAGATTCAGATGAAGGCTCGCGCGGCGCTGGTCTGGGAGGTGCAGCCGGAGGACGTGGAGTTCGTGAATGGCGCCTTTGTGTGCACCAAGAATCCGGCCGACAGGCTGAGCTTCAAGGAGCTGGCGGGCAGGCTCATGCGCACGGGAGGCCCAATCACCTGCGCCGGATACTCGTTCCCGACCGGGCCCGGCGGCGTGCTTTTCGGCGGCAACCTCGTGGACGTGGAGGTCGACCCAGAGACCGGCAAGGTCGACATCCTGCGCTTCACCACCTTCATCGATGTGGGCAAGGCGGTCCACCCCAGCTTCGTGGAAGGACAGGCTCAGGGCTCGACGGCGCAGGGTGTCGGGTGGGCGCTCAGCGAGGAGTACTACTACACCGGAGACGGCGCGATTGCAAACTCCACCTTCCTGGACTACCGCATGCCGACAACACTGGATGTGCCCATGATCGATACGGTAATCGTGGAGGTGCCTAACCCTGGCCACCCGTTCGGACTGAGGGGGAGGGCGGGAGAGATCCCCATTGTTCCAGTCATCGGGGCGGTGGCCAACGCCGTGTCCAATGCGACCGGCGTACGCATGACCAGGGCGCCCATGAATCCAGGCACCATCGCTGAGGCACTGAGGGAGAGCGGGGCGGAGGTATAGACCTCGCTCTGGCATTGCCTATCGGTGCCCCAGCACGTTCGACATTGCGAACTTCTGCATGGGCCAAGTTCGAGCTTGCCGAGGCAGCTACTCAGCCAGCCGATTCTCGAAATGGGCAGATGCCAATACCCACGTCACACTGTGACCAAGTCCGGTGGGGATGAGTTTGTTTCTAGAGCTAGGCGTAGCTCTCGTTGAGACGTTCTGCGCCAAGCCTTGCGTGGAGAGCCTTGACCATGGCGACGTCCGTAGGCTTGCTGAGCCGGCTGAAGTCCATCTTTACTCCGCTCAGGTGCGCCTACTAGAGACGCCCTCTCCCACCGGCTGGCCTGCTCCGCTCTCGCACAAGTCCCATCTGTCCACTCGCGCTTATGCCGCCTTTCTTGATGTCCCCTCCCGACAACGTGACTTATGAAGCAACATCATCCCCTTCGCTAACGCCGGTTGTGAAGGAATTCGACCTGCGTTGACCCGCAGGCACGGACTGGAATATACTCCCCGCGAGTTGCGTCCCGTCATCTCTCCCGCATAGTCGGGCGAATCACGTCACGGCCAACGGTGTGCATCCGTTTCTCCACGAAGCTGGGAGACGACGAGGGATCGATGGGGACTGCAAGGCCAATGGAGTCCTGTGCCTGGGAGCGGCCGACTCCCGACTTCCTTCAAGCAGCGCGCCGGGTGCGTCGCTCAATTGATTCCGGCACTCTCGAAGCCCGCCCATATCTGAAAGCTCCTCCGTCACCTGTATAGTAGTCCTCGGAAGCGGACCGGCGGGCGATTGTCTCGAAGTCAGGTTGATCATGAGAGGGCTCGATTCGCTGTCAGAACAGTCTTCAACCTCAGGACGGCTAGTCCGCCAGATAGTGCTGCTCCTGACGCTGGCAGCTGGCCTCACCGGATTTCTGGTCCTGCTAAACCTGTTGCTGCCGCTCGCCTCACCTACACCCGAGGGCCTGTGGGCGTCAAGGGCACCAACCGATGACTCGACCGGCTTCCCGAGCGGCGTTGGACTACTGACAGTGTCCGTGCTGGCGGTGTCCGTGATCCTGGGAATCTCCGCGCTCCTGCTGACCCAGCGCGGTCCACTGAGTCTGGACAGGCTTCGGCTCAGCCGGCCTCTGGTCGCGGGGGTGCTGGCGTTTCTTTTCCTGGTTGGGCTTGGGGGCTACCTGGCGCTGTCGGGTGCGCTGGGCCAGGACCTGTCAAATGAGCGGGGCCTTGTGGAGAGTTCACTCCTCCGTCCCTCCGTCCTGGCGGCGCTGTCCGGCTTCCTGCTCTTGATCATCCTCGTTGGCATACTCAATCCCAGGCTTCTCCTGCCAGCGTTGATGGTCGCACTCACGGCAGCAGTCGTTATGTGGGCCGTACGGGAATGGGGTGGAACGGGAAGCGAGCTTACCCAGCCAAGCGGTTCCGGTGGCATCCCGTCCCCGCCTGAGCCGACTCCCATCGATCCGAGAGCCCTGATAGTCCTTCTCGGACTGATTGCCATAGCAGTGCCGATTCTCATAGCTCGGCTGCTGGCGTGGAGGCCCGCAGGAGACGCCCGAGGTTCCGGGGTTGGAAGGTTTCTCCTGAACCTCCTGATTCTGCTGATTCTGGCTGCGCTCATACTGTGGCTCCTCAGCCCACGTGAGAGTGGGGGGCAAGCCGTGTCAGGCGGCGGTGGCGTTGGTGAATTTCCGGGCAACCTTGACGGCGGCGGGGCAGAGCTGGGCGACGGGCTACCGGGCGTCCCTTCTTTTGGTGCCGAGGCGCTTGAACAGCTGCTCAAGTTGCTGGAGCAGGATGGCGCGGACGTGTCCCGGCTGGAGAACGGGAGCGCAGTGGTGCAGCTCGACGGGGAGGTCAGCCTCCTGACGGGAACCTCCACCGGTCAAGCAGCCGAGCATGATCCCGTACCGCTCTTTGAGGTCAGCGGCGCTGCCAATACCGGGTATCTCCGTACCGGCGTAGGCGACGTGTACGATGGGGCAAACTGGGCGCAACTCGACCCCGTGTCGGTCTCGTACGACGGCGCCGGGAATGTCGCTGATAGCGTGGCGGAGGTCTACGCAAGCCCAACCGGCGGACTGGCAGGCCTGCCGGAATGGAGGCGCGAGTCCGCCCTCCTGACCGGATTGCCCGGTCGTACGTCCGGAGCCACTGCGGACAGCATACAGGTAACCACTACCGGAAGCTCCGGAGAGCTCTCCTCGGGCACTGTGCCGGTCTCGATGCCCCTGTCCAGCGCAGGCGTGCGAGGACAGTTCCATCCGTTCAGTGGAACATTCTCTGTTGACGAACCTGTTGAGTATTACTCGTGGACCTCCACCATCCCTTCGTACTCCCCGGAAGAGTACGCGGCAGCGGTGACCTCTTCA
The DNA here is from genome assembly GCA_028877205.1 of Chloroflexota bacterium. Lineage (GTDB taxonomy): Bacteria > Chloroflexota > Dehalococcoidia > Lucifugimonadales > UBA2985 > JAPPHY01. The sequence continues at coordinate 157,797 of JAPPHY010000002.1, forward strand.
GACCCAACCTATACGCAGCTGCCCGACGACCTTCCGGACAGAATCCGAAGCCTGGCGCTTGATGTCACGGCAAGCCACCCGACTCCGTACGCAAAGGCCAAGGCCCTGGAGCACTACCTCAGGACGCAGTACGCCTACCGCTATGCGAGCACAGCCGATGAGGGACTCCCACCACCGGGGCGCGATCCAGTCGACTGGTTCCTCTTCGACCGTCGAGAGGGAACGTGTGGTGCGTTCAGCACTGCCTTTGCGGTCATGGCGCGCTCCATCGGCATTCCGGCGAGGGTGGTCACAGGGTGGGTTGTCGCTCCTACGGCCGACCCGCAGGTGGTCGAGTCGCGCCAGGCGCATCAATGGGTGGAGGTCCCGTTCGAAGGTATCGGGTGGGTCCGCTTCGAACCGACGGCGTCCGGCGGTGCGCCTTCTAGGCTGGCGGAGGCATTCCCAGGCATCGAACAGATCGCACCGACGGATGCGGAACCTCCGGCTTCGGAGAGCGCGACCGGAGGAACCGGCGACCAGATCGCCGCTCCTGACCTGGATGGCCCGAATACGGCATACCCCGTGGACCCCCAGGCAACGCCGGTTGTTGAGGCACGTCTCGAAACCGTCACGACTATCACCCAATGGCCCTCTCAGATACACCGCCAGGCCCCCTTCAGCGTGGGCGGCACGGTGACCACCGCAGCGGGAGACCTGGTGAGTGACGCAGAGGTGGAAATCTACGTCAACGAGACCAAGGAACACGGCGGGACTATCATTGGCGGAGCGGAAGTCAGTGATGGGAAGTTCGAAGCCGGCGTCGTGATACCCTTCGAGATTGAGCTGGGTAACTACCAGCTCCTCGCCAGGACGGTACAGAACAATAGAATCAACGAGTCCTGGAGCGACCCGGACATCACCGTGGTGTCCAGGAGCGGACTGGAGCTCACCGGCCCCTCGGAGGTGGCTGTTGACGTGGACGCGGCGTTCCGCGGCAGACTGTCCGACGACAGCGGCGGGGGGCAGGCAGGCCGCGTGATTGCGGTAGTCATCGACGGCAGTCCCGGACTGACGGTGACCACAGGCCCTGAAGGCGGGTTCAGTTTCACAAGGAGCTTTGCGGAGACTGGGCCTCACTGGGTAGAGGTGACCATTCAAGGGGACGATCTGCTTATGGGGAACTCCGCGCGGTTGGATTTCTTTGTGACACTGCCCACTGAGACGGAGATCACCGTCCCAGTGATCGTTGAGGTAGGCAGGGACTTCACTGTCACCGGCAAACTGCTCGACGCGAGGGGCGAGCCCGTCGGGGATGTGAGCCTCAACGCCCGAATCGCCGGACAGGAGCAGACGGTCTTCACCGACGACTCCGGCGAGTTCGGGCTCACTGGCAACGTGAACGAGGCGGGCCGGTACGGCGTGGAGGTCGAGTTCGCCGGAAGGCCGCCGGCGCTCCCGTCGAGTGCCGTTGCCCACTTGGTTACCAGGCACGCCCTCATCCTGACTCTTGACGTGCCTGATCGATTCCAGACAGGAATCGAGACTGCCATCACCGGGAGCGTGTCCTCCCCCACTCTCCCATCGATCGGCCGGCTGCCCTTCACGCTTGAGGACGCGGAGGGAAGCCGGCTTGCCGCCGTGACCACGGACGACGACGGCAACTTCGAGCTGACCTACGTTCCAAGTGAGAACGTGCTTGCGGAGCCCCTGGCAATCAGGTATGCGGGCGACGACCTGCTGATGCCGGTCAGCTACTCCTTGAATGTCTCACAGGGTGAGGCCCCCGGCACCAACTGGCTGCCCTGGGTTGGTGTGCCCGCGGCAGCCGCGGCAGCCGTGGCCGTGATATTCCTGGGGCGAAGGGTGCTGGCCAGGCGATTGTCGTCGCTTGACCAGCGAGAGCCGGCTACCGAGATAGCGGAACCGGTTGAAACGATCGAGCTGCAGAGCACGTCCGAGCCTGACGTAGGCCTGATCGAGGTGCGGTTCGTGAACAATGCCGAGGACCTGCCAGACGTCTGGGGTGTCGGCGAGACCGTGGAGGTTGAGGTGGTGCTTGCTGGGAGCGACGGAGAGTCGATCAGTTCGGCGACGGTGGAGGTGACAATCGCCAATGCGGAGGTCTCGTCCGAGCTCACCACCGACGAGTCGGGGAGGTGCAGCCTGAGTTGGGCTGCCGGGCCGGTCGGCGAGTATGTCGTAAGGGCGGCCGTCGCAGGCGACGGCCGAGACCTTGTGGCATCCGGCTCACGGAGTCTCCGCGTAGTCGACTTCCGGGAGGAGATCGTGCGCCTGTACGACGTCTTCCTGGATTGGGCCAGAGGGAGAAGCTCCGGCATTCAGGACCAGTTTACGCCCAGGGAGGTGGAGATGACCCTGGTGTCGCAGGGCTTGGCAGTTGACCAGAAGGCCCTGGACGGCGTCATCTCGCAGTATGAGGAGGCGGACTACAGCGAGCATCCCATCACACGACGGCACTACGAGGCCATGTACCGCGCCTGGCACAAGGTAGTGGAGGAAGCGCGTCGATGAACGCGACGGCGCCATCCCCATCGAGAATTGTGGTCTCCTTACTGCCGCCGCTGGCTCTTGCGATCGGCGCGCCGGCGTTCCTTGCGACCGGCGGCGGGTTTCACAACGTGAGTGGTCTCGATCTGCACTACCTGAGGCTGCCACTTGCCCTGGCGGGCGTACTATGGTTATTCGGCCGCCTGGTGTCATGGGCAGCCCGCACCAGTATTGCGACTGTGTTCGTCCTGCAAACGGCGGCCGGTGGCAGGCGTTTTCGTGTCGGCATACTCCCCGTCGTGCACAGCCTGCTGGTCCACTCGGCATGGATAGCGCTGCTATGGGGACTCCTGACAGCGGTTCCTCAGTTTCCCGATACGATCTCCAACCGCCCCGGCGGTCCCGACCTGATGTGGTCCACGAAGTACCTGGCAGCCTTCGACCCCCTTGCGTTCTGGTCGCTAGTAGTCCTGGCTCCCTTCGCAATCGTAAGAGCCGCATTCTCGGCATTCCCTGAGGTGCGCAGCGTGCTTGGTATTCCTGTGGGGGAGCTGACGATTCTGGCCGTTGCCTTCTTACTCCTTTCGGAAGACGGAATCCTGAACGCTGAGCTTTCGGTGGACCTGTCCGGGATCCCGCCGGTGCTGTCGCTGGTGCTCGCGCTGAATTACATCACCTCCGTCCTGGACAGAGCTGCTCGAGCGGGTCTCCTTGAGAGAGTAGCGCCGGAGATTGTCGCCGCCCTGCCGGTTCTGAGAGCAGTGGAAACCTCCGCCGTTCCTGCTATTCTCCTGTGGCTCACCCTGGACAATCTGCCGGAGATCGGGGACCTTCTCTGGTACCGCGCGCTCTCCAGAGGATTGACCGAGACGTTCTCCCCGCTATATTCGGGCTTGTTCGAGGCCCGCAACGCAACCGCTCTGCTTGCATTTGTCACCATCCTCGCATTTGCCCTGCCCAGGGAGCTTGGCAACACACTGGAGCGGTATCAGGCCATAGCGTCCGCCGCGCTCTTCAGCGCAGGCGCGTACTTCGCCTGGGATATCGGTACCAGCCTGTCGCATTTGCACCACTTCTACACGCTCGGGGGAGCCATAGTCGCGTCCGGATTCCTGACGCTTGCCCTCGCTCAGCTGGCGGGCTATGCGACCACGTCTTCCAGCCCAACACTGGCCGGCTTGGGGCGCTGGCTCTCCGAGTCGAAGGTACGCGGATTCGTACTTGGAGCCACAATCGCGTACTATGTACTCCTGCTGCACCCGTTTCTTCACCAGGTCATGCGATTCGCCGCAGTCTTCGAATACGTGGCAGTCCTGGCACTGATGATGTTCCTGCTGCTGCGGTTCAGACGTTGGGTGCGGGTTGAGGCGGAGAAGCCGTACCGAATACCGCTGGACTGGCCCGACTGGACACACCACGAGCAGCGGCTGGCAGCGAGACGGGACCCACGCGCCACGGGGATGAGAGTCCTGGAGAGCCGGTTCGTGGACAATGGGGACTGGAGTCCTATTCTCAGCTACCTCCTGGGGCTGCTGTACCGGAACTACGTCCCGGTCGAACACGCTGAGGAGGTGTGCCGGTCCATGCGCGGGGCAGTCCTCTCCTCGGAGCGCCGCTTCCTTGGAGGAGGGCAGGGCCGAAAGAGGTCTATCCGGAGGAACACCCTCGTGGAAGTCCTCTCGAAGGTTGAGAACGGCCTGAACTCTGCGGGCCAGGGCACGACCGTTGCGGACGAGGCGCTTCTCAGGGAGGCTGCCGGAGACTACATTCAGAGCGGGACAAATCCCGAGAAGCTCGCGGCGGCCATGATTCTGGCGTACAGCCAGAATGGCAGCGACCTGAGCGCGGCCATAAGCTACTGGGTGCCGTTTCTCAGGCGGCGTGCCGCGACGCCGGGTTGGTACACGCCTCCCTGGTTGCGCACCCGGTCACTGGTCAGGGCGCGCGAGCAGCGGCAGAGAATGGTCGACATTGGGCTCACCTACCTCTTCGGCGGGGATCATCGAAGTTCGGTTGAGTCGTCGCCTGAAATGGTGGCTGCAGCAACATAGAATACTACCGGGAAAGGCGGTGACCACGCCATGAATGAACGAGAATTGGAAGAAGCCAGGCTGTCCTGCGAGCAGATCATCGACCGGATAGGCACCGCATTCGTCGGAAACCGGGTCCTCTTGCGCAAGCTTCTCGGCGCTGCCCTGGCCAACGGCCACGTGCTGTTCGAAGACTTTCCAGGCCTGGGCAAGACGCTGCTTGCCAAGGTCTTCGCCAAGTCGATTGGCAGCGATACGAAGCGCGTGCAGTTTACGCCCGACCTTCTGCCCACCGACATTCTGGGCGTGAACGTGTGGAGACAGAACGACTCCACCTTCCAGATGGTGAAGGGGCCTGTGTTCACAAACGTCCTGCTGGCCGACGAGATTAACCGCGCGCCACCCAAGACGCAGTCCGCACTCCTGGAGGCGATGGAGGAGCGCCAGGTTACCATCGACGGAACCACGAACCAGCTGTCTTTGCCGTTCGTCGTGATAGCCACGCAGAACCCGATTGAGCAGGAAGGCACGTATCCGCTGCCGGAGGCCCAGCTGGACCGATTCCTGCTCAAGCTCAGCGCCGGCTATCCGGCCAACCAGGAGCTTGAGAACGACATTCTCCTGAGGCGGATTGAGTGGCAGAAGGACGACCCCACCGAAGACCTGGAGCCGGCCGTGGACATGGAGCGGTTCGTGGAGTTGCAGCGCCTGGTCGAGACCAGGGTCTACACCGACCCGCTCATCATCGACTACATAACGCAGCTGGTGAGACTGACCCGCGAGCATCCCAGGGTCGCGGTGGGGGTTAGCCCTCGAGGCGCGCTGGCGCTCCTCAGGGTGTCGAGGGGCATCGCGCTGATTCACGGCAGGGACTTCGTGGTGCCCGATGATGTCAAGATGGTCGTATCCGACGCCCTCTCGCACCGTGTCATTCTGAACATCGAAGACACGCTGGAGGGAGTCCGGGGCCAGGAGGTGATCGACGAAGTGCTGCAGGAGGTGCCCGTACCCAGCGACATTGGAAAGTCGGGCTCCTGAGCATGTTCCCAACCTCGCTGCGGACCTGGATTGCCCCGGCGATGCTAATGTTGCTACTGGGGCTGTTCCTGGGCAACGTACCGCTGCTGGCGGGAGGCATGTTCGTGCTGATCTCGACGCTCATAGCCACGGCCCTGCCTCCTCCGTCCGGCATCGTGGTCGAGAGACGGCTGCCCCGCCTGATCTTCTGGACTGGTGACACGCTCACCGTGGACCGCCGGTTGACCGTCTTGAGAGGCATCGGGCCGATCTTCGTCCACGACCCGCTGCCCTCAGAGGCACTGGTCACGGATGGAAGCAATCTTCGAGCATTATGGAAGTGGCCCGGCGCCAGGACCTACGACGTCTCCTACCAACTCGCATTCCCAAAGCGGGGTCGATTCACTTTGCGGGAAGGCAGGTGGCAGTCCCAGTCTCCGTTCGGGTTCAGGAGCGCATCGGGCACGGCTGGGAAAGCGTTAGAAGTCAGCGTAGTCCCCAGAGTACGCAGCGTGAACAGGCTCAACGAGGTCCGCGTGCCCGCAAGGTCGCAGAGATACCAGGATGACGTCGCCAAGACGGGAGCCTCCACCAACGAGTTCAGGGAAATCCGGCCCTATCAGCCGGGCGACCCCATAAAGCGCATCAACTGGAAGGCCAGCGCACGGGCCACCGGAGTCAACAACGTGCCACTTGTGAATGAGCTTGAGCCGGAAACCAAGAAGTCCGTCTGGATCTTCCTGGACATGGCCAGCTATATGGAAGTGGGCAGCCCGCTGTCCAACCCGCTGGAGAACACAGTGGGGGCATCCGGTGCGCTGGCCCAGTACTACCTTTGGAAGGGGTCAACACTGGGAGCTTACGCCTACAACACTTCCGGTTCCGCGGGTGAGCTGCTCTCGCCGGAGTCCGGACGGAAGCAGTTCAACCGGATGGTACACCTGCTGACCAGCCTGAAGTCCGGTAGTCCCAACCTGGACCTCCTTCAGGCGGTGGAGCGGTGCAAGGACTTTCTCCTTCAGCTGCACCCGGAGGTATACGTCATCACACGGCTGGACGTGCACTATGCCAGACTGGGCGAAGCTCCCGCGTCGCTGGACCGCCTGCAAGCGGCCGTCTCGAGGCTCGCGTCCATGAGAGCGCACTCCGGGAGGCCTGGCCGGGTGAGGATTGTGCACGTGGCCCCCGAGGAGCCCGCATACGAGCTGAATGCTCCGTCCCTGCTGAAGTGGGAAACGAGAGTTGTTTCCGGAGTCCTGCGAAGGGCGGGGGCCATAGTCATGGAGTGGGAGCCGGACACTGAGGACTTCACTTTGGCCCTTATGCGACATGTGCACACCTATGGCTGATCCACGTTTACGAATACTTTGAGGGAGACGCATCACCTTGATGAAGCTCGCCGCTGCTGAGGCGCTTCTGCTAGTCGGACTTGTCGCGCTGTCGGTGTCAGTTGCCAGGGAAGCCGCGGCCACGCCGTTCGGCAACTACGGCCTCGTAGAACTGGCGGCAACAACCCTGGTTGTGGCAGGCGTGTATTGGCTCCTGAGCTGGCGGGGCCGCGTGAGGCTGGCGTTCCTGCTGATGGCGATGATAGCGCTGCTGCCGCACATCCCGGCAGTCTGGAGCCACAACCGGTTGGAACTATACCGGCTGTTCGGACTGGATGCCACCGTCACAGCCTTCAATTCCACGACGGTGGACGGCGTCCTCCTCCTTGCCTCACTGGTTGGCCTGGCAGCGCTGCACCGACTCGCCGGCCTGCGCAGAATGGACAGGCAGCTCAGATCGCAGAGGGCGATGGCCTCAGACCGCAGCCGAGTCGTGCTCGGCGAAGCAGGAATGCTGTTGGTGCTGACGGCTGCAGCGCTGCTCTCGTCATTCCTGTTGGTGCTGCTTGCCGCGCTGGCCGGAAGGGTCGAGACGCTGCTCGACTGGTCGCCGTGGACTGTCCTGTTGGTGGGGGTGGGAGGCGCGCTGGTCTTCACATCGACGCTGGCGCTCTGGTTCCGGTCCCAAAGAGACGGCGAACCCACGGTGTAGAGCGGGACAGACTACACCTAAGCGTACCATACTGCGAACTTTTCGGTGGGTAGTTCCAATATAGATTGAGTATAGTTGGGTCACCGGCTGTATTCCAGAGTTCGAATACTGTGCAGTGGGCCTGAGTTGACGATAGGCAGAACCATTTTCGAATTGTGGATGGGTGATCCAACTTCACTCCGGCGATCCTGACACCCACGTTAGTATATTACCTAGCCGCCCCACGGCCAGCGCAAGGGGGGCCTGCGACATTGCCGCAGGCCCCCCTTGCATCCTCTTGCCGGTCCGGCCGGGCCGGACTAGTCGTCGTCTTTGATCGTCATGGTTCCCACGGCGTCGGGCGGGTAGAGGGTCCCGGGCAGGTACGC
>JAPPHY010000019.1 GCA_028877205.1 Chloroflexota bacterium
TCCAATAGGAGGCTATTTCCTCCTGCTCCAGCTACGAAATGACCTCACTTGGATTTTCCAACCCAACACCACTTCCCTGTACACCCCAGCTACAGCGCGAAGGGTGCGGTTTCGTAACCCCACGCGTGCAGGTGCATCTCCGCACCTGCGCATGGGAGGTTCCGGATCGCATATCCGTTGTTCACACTCTCTTGCGGAGTGCTGCGGCCCGTTGAAGCGTGCCTCGGTGCTGTCGTTGCCCAGCTTTCACGCCAGCTCTTTCAGGAGGTCCAAGAGTCTCATGTGGTACACGTTCTCGAAGTCCCCGCCGTCCTCGACGCCGTGTTGGGTCGTCCTCATCGACTCTTCGTTCTTGACGGGGAACTCGTTCCGGCTTCGGAATCTATCCCGTCCGGCGTCACGCACCCCCACCTCAAGCGGCCTTTTGGGCCGCTTTTGTCATCGGGCCGCCGAATTTGCCCGCGTCACATACCCACACCTCAAGCCTCTTTTTGTCATCGGAGACCGGAATCCGCCCTTTCACCAGATTGCTCACCGCTCACGTCCAGTAGAGAGGGTTTTGCCCCTGATTCAGCTACGAAATCACGACTTTGACCAGTCAGTCACCAAACTCCATTTCCTGTACACCCCCGCTACTGCAAGAAACGGCTCCCCGATTGCAGACCATGCGTGGTGCCACCATGCGTGAGGTCTTTTTCGGCGCTTGATTTGTTCACACTCTCTGGCAAGGGCTGCGATCCGATGAACCACAGCAAACCACAGGAGGTGAGCGAGTTGGCGCTGAAGTTGAAGCTCCGTTCGGCAGGACGACTCATTCCACCGGGAACTACGCTCCGGTCCGGTCAGTCTTTCGCCGGACGTCACGCACCCCCACATCGAACGGCTTTTTCGGCCCGTTTTCCGATTGGCCGCCGATTTTGGGCCGCGTCATGCACCCCCACGTCAATCGCATTTTCTCGATTTCAACCGGACTGGGGACTTTCAACGAAGTGTTCACAGGTTACGTCCGGTAGGGAGGTGATTTACCCCTGTTTCAGCTTTGCAGCGACCCGTTTGACGTATCACAGACAAAACTCGATCTCCTGTACACCCACGGTGCATCAGGCCGGAGGCCGATTTCCAAGATTCCCGCAGGGTGGGAGCCGGAGGGAGGGGCGTCCAGCACCCCCTTCCGTCCCACGTCGTCGTGGCTAGTATTCAACCCCGTTTCGTTTGTTCAGACTCTGTTGCAACTCCCTTGAATCGCTGAACCGATAGGAGCCGGAACGATGAAACCACTGAAGGCCAACGAGCAGGAAGATCACCGAAGGCGTGGAGGACGGGCGGTCGTCCGGCTCGACGCGGCGGCGCTCTGGAGGCGGTTGGCTCTGCTGAACCGCTCCCAGTCCTGGCTCGCGCGGGAGACCGGGATAAGCCCCGGCTACCTCTCGATGCTGGTGAACGCGGGGCGAGCCCCTTCCGGCCGCATCCGGGAGCGGATGCAGAAGGCCTTGGGAGTGGACGACTTCAACGACCTTTTCAGACTGGAGGAATAGCGATGACACAACCTGAAGCTGCGTCCCGCCTGTCCGCGATGGCGGACCACTCCCATACCTGACAACGAGAGGCCAGCGGCCCGACGATTGACCGCTGCGATTGTGACCCATGAAAGACACCAGAGAAAAGAGAAGACGAAAGACGCTCAGAGGCCGGGAGCTTGAAGAGGCCCTGGAGCTTTCCATGCCGTCCTACACCCCACAGCATCGCAGGGCGGTACTGAAGGGGCTGCGCATCCTGGCCCGCGTCGCCATCCGCTCCTACCTGGAGGAGAGGGCGGAAACATCGCCACGGCCCCAAGCCATTGAGGACGACGGCGAGGGACGGAAGCTAGATGGCCTTGAGGCCGAGCGAGGTCAAGAGCATGGCGTCTGAGGCTGCTGCGATGCGGCATGAGGGAAGAAACTCCACCAGCCAGAGGGCGACCGATGCGACCACCGCCCTGAGTATGGGCGGGCAGATTCTCCGGCGGCGCCGGCTAGAAGGTCGAGGCGTCCTCGCCCACCCACTTGCGGATGAGCTCGTTCAGGGAACCGTCCGCCTTCATCGACGCGAGGGCAGAGTTCAGCTTCGCCAGCAACTCGTTGTCGTTGCGCACGCCTATGCCTATGCCCCGGTCCAGCAGCACGGAGGGGCCGACTACGGTCAGCCGCCCCTCGTACTCCGAGAGCCTGTCCGTGGCGTAGGCGTGGTCCACCAGCATCGCGTCGATGTCGCCGTTCAGAAGCGCCGCCAGCCGGTCGTCCTCGTCGTTGAACTCCACGTACGCGATGCCCCGTTCGGTGAAGTAGTCCGAGTAGATGGTGTTGGCGTAGGCTCCGAGCTTACCCTCAACTGCATCGTCGCCCGCGCCCGACAGTGCCAGGTAGACGGAGGGAGTGGGAGGGTAGTACGGCTCGGTGAAGTCGATGGTCATGTCGCGCTTGTCGGTGATGCTCATGCCTGCCATGATGGCGTCGAACTCCCCCGCCACAAGGTCCGGGATCATGCTCTCCCAGTCGTTCAGCGCCCACTCGCACTCAAGCCCGGCCCTGCGGCAGAGCTCGTCGCCGAGCTCCCGTTCCAGCCCGTCGATCTCACCGTCGTCGTTGATGAAGTTGAAGGGGCGGTAGTCGCCCTCTGTGGCCAGCAGCACCGGCTCCGCGTCGTCGCTGCACGCGAGCAGCGTAGCCGCCAGGCCAGCGACCATGATCGCCAGCAGCAGCGGCTTCCACAGAAACCGCCTGAATACCTCCAACAGGATGAGCCTCAGCGTAGACATATCTCGCCCCGATTTTACCCTGTTTGGACTGCCCGATACAGGGGCGCGAACCTTGACTCGGCGGCCTGATTCGTTCATGATAAGAGTAAGACTGAGCGATATCTCGACAGGCAAAAAAGGGGATGATACCCACCATGCCCAGGACCACCGACACCATCACCTTCTCTCTGCCGCCGGAGCTGGCCCAACAGGTGCGGCAGGTGGTCAAGGATGAACAGCGCACCGTGAGCGAGCTTCTCCGCGAGGCCATACGCCTGTACATGGAGGAGAGGGAGTGGCGCATCCAGGAACGCCGACAACGGGCCGAGGCCCGCAGAAACAAGAGCAAATGAAACAGGAGGACGCACACATGAGCAGCAAGACCGAACAGACCGACCGCACGCCCGTGGCCCTCTACGCTAGGGTTTCCAGCGACAGACAGGACGTGGACCTGTCCGTCTCCGCCCAGCTCAGGGCGCTCAGGGACCACGCCCAAAAGAACGGCTACCAGGTCGTCAGGGAGTACGTGGACGAGGCGGAGAGCGGACGCGTGCTGAACCGCCCAGAGTTCCAGAAGATGATCGACGAGGCCAAGAGAGCCGAGGCCCCTTTTGAGGAGATTTTGGTCTGGAAATTCAGTAGATTCACCCGCAAGCGGGAGCACGCCGTCGTGCTCAAGTCCATGCTCAGACGAAAGGGCCTCCGCGTCGTCTCCATCACCGAGCAGGCCGAGGACAACCCCACCGGCAGGCTGCTTGAGGGCATCATCGAGACCGTGGACGAGTTTTACTCGGAAAATCTTGGGATGGAGGTCTTGCGGGGCATGAGGGAGGCGGCGTCCCGCGGCTTCTGGGTCGCTCCCATGGCACCCTACGGCTACAGGAAGGTCAAGGTCCAGGACGGCCCCAAGGAGAGGCCCACCCTCCAACCCGACCCCGAAACCAACGGCGTCGTCAAGCGCATCTTCGACCTGGCCGAGTCCCGCAAGGGGATGATGAAGATAGTCCGCATCCTCAACGACGAGGGCATCAAGAGCCCCAGGGGGAAGCTCTGGAACAAGCCCACCGTCCACAACATCCTCAGAAACGAAGCGTACCTGGGAACCCTCGTATGGGGCAACAACGCCAGCGACGGTGCAGACCCGGTGCGGGTGGAGGGCGCGTTCCCCGCCACCGTCACCGGGGACCAGTTCGACCGGGTGAACAGGATAATGCGCTCCCGCGCCCCCAGGAACACCCACCCCCGCAGGGTGGGAAGCACCTTCCTGCTGAGCGGCTTGGTCAAGTGCTACCGGTGCAGGAGGGCGCTCTCGGGCCGGTACTCCAGCAGGGGCACCTTCCCCTACTACGTCTGCCACTCCTTCGTGAAGCGCGCTCCCGGCTCCTGCGACTCGCCCAGGGTGGACGCCCGGCAGTTCGAGGAGTTGGTCGTCGGCCTGATCCGCTCCAACATCCTGACCGAGGGCAACATCCGCAGCCTGGTCAACGTGGTGGACGAGCAGATGGACGACGTGGCCGGCGACGAGCGCAAGCGGCTGGAGACCATCGAGTCGGAGCTTGCCGACGTGCGGGGCAGGCTCGACCGGCTCTACGACCTGGTGGAGACGACGACCGAGTTCGACATGGCCCATTTCGCCGACCGCATCCAGGACCACAAGGAGCGGCAGCAGCGCCTTGAGTCCGCCGCAGAGGGGGCGAGGGCGATCCTGGCCCGGCGTAGGGCTGTCCTCGACGACGTGAATACCATCACGGCCTACGCCAAGGACATGAGCAGGTTCCTGAAGGAGAGCGAGCTGACCGAGCGCCGGGCCTTCATCGAGACCTTCGTCAGGGAGATCGAACTCCTGCCTGACAACGCCGTCGTCCGATACGCCGTCCCCATGCCGGACGATAGCTTGATTCCAGGAAAAAAAGTGCAGCAGATACCGCTGAACGGCTCGGTGGTATCTTCCGTAAACGGTAGCCCACCAC
>JAPPHY010000016.1 GCA_028877205.1 Chloroflexota bacterium
GGCCGGAGCGACCTCACACTTGAGTTTCGCAAGGTGACCTCGCGGCATAGGGGGCACTTGGGAATTAGTCATGCCCGCATTGAGGAAGGAGGAACGCGCATCACGGTCAACCGGCAAGGACTCTGGCAGAACCTCTGGCCATATATGGACAAGGTGACGCTGACCGTTAGGATTCTTGCGGGAGGGAGGGATGGCACTCCTATCTCCAATTGGTCTCCGGCCTTCCTGTTGGCCAACGACCAACAAGCCTGCGACCCTCTGCTTGCCAGGTTCGACCCGAACGATGACGGCACGATCGAGCATACAGACATGAGGCTGGCAGTAGCCGATTTCTTCGGACCTTCGCCGACGTTGAGCTCGGCGGACATGCGGAGGCTGGTTGCCATTTACTTCCGATAGGTAGGAAGGAGTGGGGAGTGAAGCCGCGGCGAGGCAGACATAAACTCTGTCCCACAGCCATCCCATTGTGAAGCATTGCACATTCTGAATGACCGTGATAAACTTCACGCTTGGGCAGGGACTGCGGGATGCCACATAGGAGGCGCCCAGATCAGGTCCATGTTCCGGAGGAAGCAAAGTGAGGCAGGCTTGGGTAGTGACCATCGTAGTATTGCTGACTGCCGCCATAGGTTTGGCGTGCGGCGGCGGGGGTGCAGACCCCACCAACACCCCCGCGCCCACCACACCTCCCACCGCAACCACGGCGCCCGTGGAGCCAACAGCAACATCGGCCTCGGTGCCCGACCCCACCGAGCCGACGTCTGGCGGGGCCGTCGTAGAGGGTGACGCCGAGATCGGGAAGGAGATTGCCACCAACCAGGGCTGCATCGCATGCCACAGCTGGGACGGCACCGAGATAGTCGGCCCCACCTGGAAGGGACTTTGGGGCACTACCAGGCAGTTCGAGGACGGCGGCAGCGCAGTTGTGGACGAGGCTTTCGTGAAGGAGTCCATCAGGGAGCCGGACAAGAGGATTGAGGTAGGATTCCCCGCCGGTACAATGCCCGTCCTGCCACTCAGCGATCAAGACATCGAGCACATCATAGCGCTGTTCAAGTCGCTCCAGTAGAGTAGCAGGACTGGCAGAGCCTGGAGGCTCGCTAACCCGGACCATTCGCCTCGCCGCTCACGCCGTGGGCGGCGAGGTTTATTGTGCCCGCCATGTAGCCTGCTCCGAATCCGTTGTCTATGTTGACAACCGCTATTCCCGGGCTGCAGGCATTTAGCATGGCCAGCAGCGCGGCCAGTCCCTGAAAGCTGGCGCCATACCCGACGCTGGTTGGCACTGCGATAACGGGCGCCGACACAAGGCCGCCCACAAGGCTTGGCAGCGCGCCCTCCATTCCGGCCACCGCCACGACGACCCGCGCTTTGTGCAGCAGCGGCAGGCGCTCCAGCAGGCGATGCACGCCGGCAACGCCCACGTCCCACAGCCGCTCGACGCCGTTGCCCATGACCTCCGCGGTGACGGCCGCCTCCTCCGCCACAGGGAGATCGGACGTGCCGGCTGCGACTACCAGAATGCCCGGCCGCGGCGGCTCCGTCGGCTCCGGCCCGGCGATGATTGCGCGTGCGGTCTCGTTGTAGCGGGCCTCCGGCACGGCCTGCCTCACGGCTTCGAAGGCGTCTGGTGCCGCGCGCGTGATCAGTACGCGGGATGAAGCCTCCGCAAGCCTCCGCGCGATCTCGGCGAGCTGCTCGTGCGTCTTGCCCGGCGCGTATACCACCTCCGGGAACCCCGTGCGCAGCTCTCGGTGGTGGTCCACTTTTGCGAACTCAAGGTCCTCGTAGGGGAGGGTGCGCAGGCTGCCCATAGCATCTTCGATGCTCAGCTTGCCCTGCTGCACCTGCCGCAGGATATCCTCCAGACGCTGCGTGTCTATGGCGGCCTCCCTTGACAGGCGAAAGCGAATCGGCTGCCGGAGGCAGCCCCGCCTGTCGGTGCTCGTCACACGCATTGTACTACGGTTCGCTCTCGTCGTACCCCCTCGGATTGCGCCAAGGCGACGGTGCGCCTATCATGATGCTGGGAGAAGCCGTGGACACTTACAGGTTCATCGTCGACGCCAACGTGGGCCGCCTTGCGAAGTGGCTCAGGATCATGGGCTATGATGTCCTCTTTGTTCCCGGAATCGAGGACGCCGAGCTGGTGCGGTTGGCCCTGCAGGAGCGCCGCGCGATCATCACGCGGGACAGGCTCGTCATGCGCAGGCGCGCGATCGCCTCCGGCCGGCTGAGCGCTCTGCTTGTCAGCAGCGACAGGCTGGTTGAACAGTTGCGCCAGGTGGTCGAGGTCTACGGGCTGGACGCGTCAGGCGGGTTCTCGCGCTGCGTGGAGTGCAACGAGACGCTGCGCTCCGTCGAGCGGGCGGCGGCCCACGGCAGGGTGCCGGCGTACGTGTACGAGACGCAGGAGACATTCGTGGAGTGCCCTGTCTGCATGCGGCTGTATTGGCGCGGCACGCACTGGCGCAACATGGTCAGGGAGCTGGCCACGGTAGGAGGCGGCAGGAGTTGAGCCGGCGCGCCGCGTTCGTATACCACGATCGCCTGTCCAGACATGTGCTTCGCGAAGGTCACGTGATGGTGCCCACGCGTCTGCGCTACACGTACGAGCTTCTGGAGTCGTACGGGGCCTTTACGATGCCCAACGCCGTGCTGGTGGAGCCGCGCCAGGCTACCGAGGAGGAGCTTCTCACCTTCCACACGCGGGAATACGTGGACGCCGTGCGAGACCTGAGCGAGGGCGAGGAACGCAGGGACGCCGCGGCTTACGGTTTCAGTGACCACGGTGACAACCCGGTCTACCCAGGCATGTACGAGGCGGCTCTCTGGTCGACGGGCGCGTCGCTCACAGGCGCCGAGATGCTGGCAAACGGCAGGGTGGATGTGGCCTTCAACTGCTCGGGCGGTCTCCATCACGCCATGCCTGGACGGGCGTCCGGCTTCTGCATCTTCAACGACCCGGTGATCGCCATCAACGCGCTGCTGAAGCGAGGGATGCGCGTGGCCTACGTGGACATCGACGCGCACCACGGCGACGGCGTACAGGCCGCGTTCTACGATTCAGATCGGGTGCTCACCGTCTCCCTGCACGAGTCCGGTTCCTACCTGTTTCCGGGCACCGGCTTCGTGGACGAGATGGGGGAGGGAAGCGGCCGCGGCTTCTCCGTCAACGTTCCGCTCTTTCCCTACACTGACGACGAGACGTACCTCTGGACACTGCGAGCAGTGGTGGTTCCGCTGGTGCAGGCATTTCAGCCGGACGTGCTGGCGACGCAGCTTGGCATGGACCCGTACTTCCGCGATCCCATCACGCACCTGGGCCTGACCGTGCAGGGACACGCCAGGCTGGTGGAGGAGCTTGGGCGTCTGTGCCCGCGGTGGCTGGCCTTCGGAGGAGGCGGCTACGACCTGTCCGCGGTGGCGCGTGGCTGGACACTGGATTTTGGCGTAATGCTGGAGACGGAGTGGCCGGACGAGATTCCTGAGACCTATCGCGAGCGCTACGGCCTGATAGCGCTAAGAGACGCGCAGGGGCCGTCGGTGGACGCAGCAATCCTGGAGCAGGGGCGTCGCTTCGCCGAGAGTACGGTTGAGGAGATCGAGAGGCTCATCTTCCCGCTTCACGGGATGTGACTCCGCCGCCGCCACTCGGCCCGCTCGTGGTGAGCTTGTCGAACCATGAGCGGATAATCACGACCCCAGGTCTTCCACTCACGCTGAGCATGCCAAAGGGTGCGCGGACGGCGTGGCGGTTCTGCCTGCTTAGTTGCCGCTGTTATCCGCGGAGCTGCCTCCCGCGTCCAGGCCGCTGTCGTAGCCTTCCAGGTAGCGGAAGAGGTCGCTATCGGCTGAGAGCACTAGTGTGGTCTGCTCATTCAGGAAGTTGGCGTAGGCCTCGAGGCTGCGCCGGAATGCGAAGAACTCCAGCGCCTCTGCCAGCGCTGCGGTGTCAAGTGGAGCGAGAGCCCCCTCCCCAGAAGCCCTAAGCCCTCGCAGCGCCTGAGTCCGTTCGAAGCCAAGAACCTCTTCGAGAGCCGCGAAATCCGCATCGGACATATTCTGCATGGCTTCGATGACGCCCGCGAGCGAGCCCGCTCCCAGGATGTTCCCGGCCCGTAGCTGTGCCTCCGTGCTGCCGGACAGAAGCTCGTCGTTGACTTCGTTGAGCTGGTCGAGCACGGACGGCTCCAGCGACTCCAGCGCGTCCAGCGCGTCCAACGCTGCGGGCGAGAGGGCGGTAGTGCCGAGCACCCTTGCGAATATCTGGACGGCCTGTGCTTCACCCTCACCAGAGAGGATGTTGGCGTCCCTGTCGGCTTCTGCGCGAATTACGCGCACCCTGCGGTTCACGTCCGCAGTGATGGTGAGGTACTGCTCTTCGCCCTCGGCCCGCAGTCGCTGTGCCTGGACGGAGCGCTCGGAGCGCATCCGGTCGAATACGCTGGCCTCCGCCGCGGCTGGGAAGTCCGCGCGCTTGATGCGTATGTCCACGACCTCGACACCCCACTGCTGCTCCTGGGTGTCCTCCTTCACGCTGTTGAGGGCTAGCTGCATCATTGCTTCGCGGCTGGGGAGGCCATCCGTGGTCTGCCTAGGGTTCACCAGGATGGTGCCGTCGTCCTGGGTTATGGGGTCTCCACCTATGATGTCTCGCCGGTCACGCACGCCAACCTCGTCTCGTATTGCGGAGACGGCCAGATCCCCGATACGCCGCGATGCGTTGGTCTCATCCCTGAGGCTCTCCAGGAACAGCGTTGGGTCCGTGATCTTGTAGCGGACGTAGGCGTCGATCTCCAGGAACTGGCTGTCCCTGTCAGGCATGGAAGCCACGGGAACGTCTATGCGGAGCAGTCTCCTGTCGAAGCGCACCACCGTCTCAACTGGAGACTTGAACTTTAGCCCTGGGTTGACGACCTCTCGTTGCACTTGGCCGAAGCGGGTGATGACCACAAACTCGCGCTCGTCCACGGTATAGGCAAGGCCATACCCAGCGGCCTGCGCGAGGCCTGCCACCAGAACGATAACCAGCAGCGCTATTCCAAGAATTCTCAACATAGCTACGGGGTCCCATCCTGGGATAAGGGAAGGAATTGGAGCAGGTTGCCGTTGCTGTCCTCAGTGAGCACGAACTTGGTGAGGTCAGGCATGATGGTCTCCATGGCCTCCAGATAGAGGCGCTGCCGGGTGACGTCCGGCGCGCTCAGATACTCTTCCAGAACTGAGCGGAAGCGGTTGACCTCACCGGTGGCCCTTGCGATTCGCTCTGTCTTGAAGGCCTCTGCGGCCTGCACCACCTGCGCGGCGTCACCCTCTGCCCTGGGGATGCGGTCCTGCTCGAAGGCCCTGGCCTCGTTGATGCGGCTCTCCCTGTCTACGCGAGCGTTCACAACGTCGTCGAACGCGGCGCGCACCTGGTCCGGCGGTCGGGTGGTCTGGAGCGCCACAGTGTTCACCTGGATGCCCGTCTCGTACAGGTCCAGGATCTTCTGAAGCTCCTCTCTGGTCTCGGACTCAACTGCCGGCCTGTTGACCACCAGGATATCGTCGATGCTGCGCTGTCCCACTACCTGCCGCAGGGCGGCCTCCGTGGCGTCCTTGAGCGTGCGCCCCTCGGGGTTGCCCTGCTCGATGCCGCGCAGAACCTCGCCGGGGTCGTCGACGCGGAAGAGGTAGCTCTCGAGGTTCGCGATCTGGTATTGGACTACCATCTGGACGTTGACGATGTTCAGGTCGCCGGTGATCATCAACGCCTCCACGGCCTGATCGGTTGCTGTACCTGTGGTGGTTGTCAAAAAGCCGAGCTCCATGTTGCGCGTGACGTCCACGTCAACGATGGTGCGGTTGCCGATGGGCTGTGGGAAGTACCAGTGCAGGCCGGGGCCTTCCGTGCTCTGGAAGTCGCCGAAGAACTGGAGGGCGGCCCGCGATCTGGGCCCCACCTGGTACAGGCCGCTGGCAAGCCAGGCGATGACCAGCAGCGCAAGCACGCCAAGGATGATGAGCCGTACGCCGCCTCCGCCAAGGCGGTTGATGACGTTGTTGAATCCGGAGCCTATGCCCCGAAGGACCTCTTCAACCTGTACCTCGGGCCGCTGACGCTGGCCTCCCGGTTCGAACATTCCGCTAACGCTCTGTCTTTCCTGCGCCCCTCATGCCTTATGCGGGCGCTTGAATTGCACTGCCGTCCATAATACCACAGATTTGGAATTGTCCCAACAGCCCGGCCGCCATTTCGGCAGGCGGTGCTTGGCTACGCTCTTCCGGTTGCCCCTGCCACGCTGGGCGAGAAGGCCGCGCTATGCAGCCTGCTCCTGCGGCGGTCAAGGGAGCGGTACAGCTTCAGGTAGTCCTGCAGGTAGCGCGTTATCAGGAACCTCTTTCTCACAAGCTCTCGCCCCTGCATTCCCAGCCGGTCCGCCTTGTCCGGCTCCTTCAGCAGGCGGAGCGTCCAGTGAGCGCACTCCTCCGGCGAGCTGACCAGGTAGCCCGTCTTGCCGTGCAGCACCTGGAGCGGTATGCCTCCGGCCCTGCCGCCAACCACCGGCCGGCCCTTCCAGAGAGCCTCCGTCACGGCCAGCCCGAAGCCCTCTCGGAGCGACTTCTGGAGCACCACCTGCGCTCCCGACTGGAACGCGTTCACCTCCGCGTCTCCTATGCCGTTGAGCAGGTTGGGCAGGATATGGACGTCAGGGTCGCCGCCGGCAGAGGCCGAGACCTGGTCCAGGTAGGCCCAGCCCTCCGGGTCGTCGTCGGCGATGGCCACCAGAAACACAAGCTGGAGCGCTGGAAGGCTCGGCTTGATTAGCTGGTAGGACTCCAGCACGCCGATGGGGTCCTTCCATGCGTCCATGCGGGAAGCCTGGAGCATGAAGGGCCTGTCGGGGTCTACGTTGTAGCGGGTGAGCACCTCGCGGATCGTGTCTCGCGATATGGGGATGTTCTTCTCGCTGAGCGGGTCGATGGCGGGAGGAATCACACGGATGCGAGGCCCCGTCAGGTCCCGCTTGACAAACTGCTTGAGCGTGAACATGGCAGTGCCGTAATCGCCCAGGTAGGGCAGAAGCAGGTTCCAGGCCTCCGGCTGAGCGTTCGTGGAGTCGATGTGGCAGCGCCAGACCCACTTGGAGCCGCCGGACACCGCGCCGGCCTCCTTCAGATAGTGGAGAATGCCTGCCGGCTGAGGGTCATGGACTACGACGTAATCGTAGTCACCTTCCATGAGCTCTGCCGAGCGCAGGTTGTAGTGCTTCCACGTCTCCCACATCTCCGGCGTCCACTCCATCTCCATGCCCTGCAGGCTGTTGTGGAGTGCCTTGGTGACCTGGTAGAACTCCGGCGCGCCCTCCATGACGTGCCACTCCGTGTGGACGCCCAGGTCGTTCATGAGGGGGACCATCGACGAGAGTATCTCCGCGACGCCGCCGCCCCGCGCCGTGGCGTTGACGTGGAGCGTGCGAGAGCCTCGGAGAGGTTCTACGAGCCGCTGAATCTCGTCAATCGTTTCGTCGCCGACCAGCGGCCTGTAGTCTTCGAAGGACTTGGGTGACGTGGAAACCTGGGTCAGCATCGTGACTCCTTCCTACGTTGTCGCCGGTCTCGCCGGGAGTCCGGCAACTACTTCTCTCCCCTGACAGGGTCGGAACACAGGTCGGGCGGAGAGGGTTCCGACGTCCACGTCCCGGGGATTCGGGCCACAAATAATCCCGAGCCCCAGAATGAGGGACTCGGGTGAACCGTATCCCGCATTGCAGCTGCGGGTCACGGGGCATCGCCAGAGCGTTCTAACATTCCGGCCAAGATGCTAAGGCTCGCACGTGGCACTTGTCAATAGTCCTGTCGGTGGTTGTAAGGGATGAGCGCCACACCTGCCGGCCGTAGCGGTATGCTATCATGCGATAAAGCAGCGGTCGGGTCGGGCAGCCGCATCCAAGCGAACGCCACCGCCTTTTGGAGCTCAGGAGACCGCCTGGTGATTCCCCTTTCGGATCCCGAAGTCGGGCGACACGCTACGCCATACGTGACCATGGCGCTCATCCTGGTGAACGCCCTGGTCTTCCTCTACGAGGTCGTCCTGGGCAACCCCGGACAGACCCTGTTCTACCACGAGTGGGGGCTTATTCCGGCAAAGCTGACTCAGGGCGCGGCGGAGTTCGGCGCGGTGTGCGACGGGGTCGTGTACCGCACGGCTTCCGGCAGGCTGGCGTGCGAGGGCACGGTTGTCCTCCTGGAGGCGCCGCACCATCCGTGGCTGACCATGTTCACCTCCATGTTCATCCACGGCGGATTCATGCACATCGGCGGAAACATGCTCTACCTGTGGGTGTTCGGCGACAATATGGAGGCCAGGATGGGCCACGCGGGGTTCCTGGCGTTCTACCTCGCCTGCGGCGTGGCGGCGGCCTGGGCGCAGGTCGCCATCAATTCCGACAGCACGGCGCCGCTCATCGGAGCCAGCGGCGCCATAGCGGGAGTCCTCGGCGCGTACATCATGTTCTACCCGTATCACCGCATCAACACGCTGGTTGTTGCCTACTTCATCATGGTGATTCGTGTGCCGGCAATCTTTCTGCTGGGGTTCTGGTTCATCCTGCAGAACATCCTGCCGGGCCTGGGCTCGCTCGGCTCGACAGGCGGAGGCGTGGCGTACTGGGCGCACGTGGGCGGCTTCGTTGCGGGCGCGGCGGCGTCCGCGCTCTACCTCAAGGCGACCGGGCAGGAGGTTTGGCCGGACCTTCGCCGAATGCCCTGGCGATGGTCTAGGTAGCAGATCCGCTCAGACTGCCCATCACAAGTGTGAGGGTGACTTGCGCGGCCAGCACAATGAGCAGGAACCTGATCTCGCCCATTCCCAGTGGGAAGCGGACCGCGCGGCTCTCGTGGAGGCTCGTCCAGTACGCGTTGAGCGTTCGCTGAGCGCGCACCATCATGGTCGTGATCAGCGCCAGCCGGATGAGGCCCAGCACGATCATGCTCCGAAAGTCCACCTGGTTCCCGGATACCAGTACGATTACCCAGTAGAGCGCCATCAGTGTCACGCCCAGTGCCGGAGTCATCAGGGACTCAACGCCTCTCCTCTGCGCAAGCTCCTGGATAACCGACAGGTGGCGATGAATGCGGAACAGACCATAGACGGGAACGAACATGGTAGCCGCGTGCCAGAACGGGTAGTGCAGATCCTTGGTCTCGCTCTGGAGTTGCTGCCACGTCTTGTACAGCCAGTAGAGCACGTAGACGCCGGACGTGACGATGGACAGGACGATGATTCGAGCGGTGCTGATCTGCAGCGCGTAGCCCTCGGCAAGAAGTGGCCGGCCTGGATCGTTCTCGCCCAACTCTGTGGGCGCCTGCACGAAGGTCTGGCCCCTGCAGTTGGTGCAGAAGTTGGCGTCTGCCGGATTAACCTGGGCGCACACGGCGCAGACCTTCTCGTCCATCGGTTTGTCTCTACTCTTGAGGCAGAGTGTTTCCCGGCTGGTACGGCGGGTGAGCCGCACGCTCAGGACATGAGCCCCTTGTCCTTCAGGCTGACGAAGCCACGCTCGGCCACCACCACGTGGTCGAGCACCTCGATTTCCAGCAGGCGGCCGGCCTCCACAAGCTGGCGCGTGACCTGTACGTCGTCGGTGCTTGGCGTTGGGTCGCCGGAGGGATGGTTGTGCACGATGATGATTGATGGGGCGTTGGAGCGCACGGCCTCCCGGAAGACCTCGCTGGCCCGCACGACTGCTGAGCCGACGTTGCCCTTGTAGACCTCCTCCGTGGACACCACTTGGTTCCTGGTATTGAGCACCAGCACCCGCAGGTGTTCCTGGCTAAGGAAGGCCATCTCCGCCTGCACAAGGTCCGCCACATTCTGAGGGCCCTGGATGGTGGGACGCTCTATCTCGGGCACTGTGAGGAGCCTCCGCCCGAGCTCCAGGGCAGCCTTCAGCTCGGCGGCCTTTGCGTCTCCGAACCCGCGCACGCTCCTCAGGTCCTCGAAGCTGGCGCGGGCAAGCCCGGACAGCCCCTTGAACTGGAACAGGAGACGAGTGCTCAGGCTGAGCACGCTCTCCGACGGCAGGCCCGTGCGCAGGATGATGGCGAGAAGCTCGGCGTTGCTCAGGCGCGACGCCCCGTAGCTGCGCAGCCGCTCCCTGGGCCTTTCGCCGGCGGGGAGGTCACGGATCCGGGTCTCGTATGCTTGCGCTCCGCTATCGGTGGTCATTCCGCCTGCGCTTCGGCCGCGGCGCCCTCCGGCTCCTGACGGCCCGTCTCCTGGCAGCGGGAGCAGACGAACGAGTCGCGCTGCTCTGAGGCGATGCTCTGGGGCACGTTGCGAGTACGCCCGCAAACGGTGCAGGTGACCGGCTCCAATGGCTCGACCACTGCGCGAGGCTCGGAGGAGTGGCCCCGGAACCCGCGGTAGTCCGGGTCCAGGCGGCGCATCGCTTCGTACCGCTCCCTGTCCCTGCGACGACTCATGGCTGTACGTGCTCCAGTCCCCGCATCAAGTGCGTGTCAAGCTTCTGCCTACCGCACACGGCGGTAGAAGGCAACGGGGCATTGCCCTACGGGGAGGGCAATGCCAGTGAGCGAGCCGGAAGTTTTGGGGGATGCGTCTACTGGACGGCGACTACGGCGCCGGCCTCTTCCAGCTTGGCCTTGATCTGCTCCGCGTCGTCCTTGGAGATTCCTTCCTTCACCGTCTGGGGCGCGCCTTCCACCAGGTCCTTGGCCTCCTTGAGGCCCAGGGTCGTCACCTCGCGCACGCCCTTGATGACGTTGATCTTGTTGGGGCCAATCTCCCTGAGGACTACGTCGAACTCCGTCTTCTCCTCCGCGTCGGAGGCGGCGACGGACTGGACGCCTGCGACGGGGGCAGCCGCCACGGCCACCGGCGCCGCTGCGCTCACGCCGAACTCCTCCTCCAGCATCTTGACGAGCTCCGCCAGCTCCAGCACTGACATGCCCTTCACTGCTTCAAGCACCTGATCCTTGTCCATTGTCTGATCCTCCTCGATGACTTGTGTGCGGGACTTGCGAATGTGTTATGCGGGTTCTTCCGACTCGGAAGCCTCATCCGGCTCCGGGGCGTCGGCGGTCTCCTCGCTCGATTCCTCATCGGTAGTGTCAACTGCCTCCGCGACAGGCTCCGCGGCCGTGGCGTCTTCGGCGGCTGCGTCAGCTTCTGAGGCCGGAGCGTCGGCGGACTCAGCGGCGGGCTGCTCCTCGGCGGCGGCTGCCGCTGGGGCGCCGCCTCCCTGCTCGGAGGCTCGCTGGAGCACCGTCACGAGGCTGCGCAGCGGTGCGCTGAGCACGGTCACCAGCCCGGAGATGGGCGCCTGCATCTGCCCGAGAAGCCGTGAGAGAATCTCGTCGCGCGGCGGCAGCATGGCCAGGTTGACCACCTGCTCCGAGGTCAGGATCTGCGCGTCCATCACCGCGCCGTGGATCACCAGGGGCAGGCGGCTGGTCGTGATGTAGCCGTTGAGCCCCTTGGCGGCCTCGGTGGCGTCCCCGTATCCGTATGCGATCGCGGTCGGCCCCTGTAGGACACGCTCCACGCCATCCTTGCCCAGCTCCGCGGCGGCCCGCAGGGCCAGCGTGTTCTTGATGACGCGGTACTCTATGCCCAGCTCGCGCAGTCGAGCTCGCAGGTCCGTCATGTTGGACGCAGACATTCCCTGGTAGCCGGTCGCAATGGCTATGGTACACCGGCTGAGCCGGGACTTGATGTCCTCTACCTGGCTTTCCTTCTGTGGCGTTGGCATTATGCTCCTCTAAACGCTGCGGGGCTTCCCGGGCCGGAACACCGGGGAGCCCCGCAGCAACCACTGCGTTTAGCTGTCCCTCTGTCCTGCCTCGGCGGGTCTTTCTTGCAGA
This sequence comes from Chloroflexota bacterium, assembly GCA_028877205.1. Taxonomy (GTDB): domain Bacteria; phylum Chloroflexota; class Dehalococcoidia; order Lucifugimonadales; family UBA2985; genus JAPPHY01. Next base: position 11,872 of record JAPPHY010000016.1, read on the forward strand.
TTATGGCTTTGAAGCCCCCCGCTTTCTTCGGCGATTCTGAGCCGCTAGTTGTTCATTGCCAGCAATCTCGAAACGTCAAGCCTTATGCTTGGTCCCATAGTGGTGGTGAGGTATGCGGTCCTTATGAACTGCCCCTTGACGGCGGAAGGGCGCGCCCTTACCACCGTGTCCACGAGCGAGTTCATGTTCTCCATGAGCATCTGCTTCTCGAAGCTGATCTTGCCAAGTGGCGCGTGGATTATGCCAGAGCGGTCCAGGCGAAACTCGATGCGGCCCTGCTTGGCCTCCTGGACTGCCCGCCCAAAGTCCTGTGCCTGCACCACTGTGCCGGCCCGCGGGTTGGGCATCAGCCCTCGGCGGCCCAGCACACGGCCGAGACGGCCGATCTTGCCCATCATGTCCGGCGTGGCTATGGCGACGTCGAACTCCAGCCAGCCACCCTCGATGCGCTGGATGATGTCGTCGTCACCGACGTGGTCAGCGCCGGCCTGCCGGGCTGCCGTGGCGGCCTCTCCTGCGGCGAACACCAGCACTCGCACCTCCTTGCCCAGCCCGTGGGGCAGAAGCGCCACTCCGCGGATCAGCTGGTCGGCGTGGCGCGGGTCGGAGCCGGTGCGGAGGTGTATCTCCAGTGTCTCGTCGAACTTCGCCCTGGCTGTCTCCTTTGCGAGATCCAGGGCCTCGTCCGGCGTATAGTTGCGGTCGCGGTCGACAGCCTTGATGGCTTCCTGGTGATGCTTGCCGTGCTTTGCCATACTACGCTTCCTTATCGAGATCGAGGCTAGTCAGCCACCTGCACGCCCATGCTGCGGGCGGTGCCTTCGATTATCTTCATTGCCGCCTCGAGGTCCGGGGCGTTAAGGTCCGCCAGCTTGGTCTGGGCGATCTCCCGCACCTCGTCCCGCGAGATGCTTCCCACGGTCTCGGTGTTGGCGGTTGAGCTGCCCTTTTCGATACCGGCCGACCTTCGTATGAGATCGGACGCAGGGGGCGTGCGGGTCACGAATGTGAAAGAGCGGTCCTCGTAGACGGTGATATGGACGGGCACGATGGTGCCCTCGCGCGTGGAGGTCTGCTCGTTGTACTCCTTCACGAACGCCATGATGTTGACGCCGTGCTGGCCGAGCGCGGGCCCGACGGGCGGCGCGGGGGTGGCCTTGCCGGCGGCGATCTGGAGCTTGACTACTGCGCGTACCTTCTTCGCCATTCGCGCTCTCCTACAGCTTCTCCACCTGGAGGAAGTCCAGCTCCACGGGCGTCTCCCTGCCGAAGAAGGAGACGAGTACGCTCACCTTGCCCCTGTCCGTCATCACCGTGTCCACAATGCCTATGAAGTCCGTGAACGGGCCGTCCGTGATTCTCACGCTTTGCCCGGTGACGAAGCCCACCTTGACCCTGGGAGCCTCCGACTCCATCTGCTTGAGGATCCGGTCGACCTCCCGCTCCTCCAAGGGCACGGGCTTGGGCCTTCGTTCTCGCTCGTCCTCCGCCGAAACGAAGCCGGTCACGCCTGGCGTGTTGCGCACCACGTGCCAACTGTCGTCGTCCATCTCCATCTGCACCAGGATGTAGCCCGGGAACACCTTGCGGCGCACGGAGCGGCGCCTGCCGCCCTTGATCTCGATCTCTTCCTCGGTGGGGACCACCACGTTGAAGATCCGGTCGCTGAAGTCCATCGACTCCACGCGCTGGGTCAGGTTCTTCTTGACCCGTTCCTCCTGCCCGGAGTAGGTGTGGATGATGTACCAGCGACCTCTTTCGTCGCGTAAGGTGGTGACTTCAGCTTCCATGACGAACGGCGTCCTCTCCTATACCAGGAACCTGAACAGTCTGCCGAAGCCCATGTCCACGGCGCCCAGCAGCAGTCCAACGAACACGGATATGATGATGACCAGGATGGTCAGCCGCGTGGTCTGCTCGCGCGTGGGCCACACGACGCGCCTGAGCTCACCGACGGTCTCGCGGAAGAACTGCAGGCCGCCGGCTCCTCGCCGCGCCGAGTCGCCCGTGCGAAGGGAGCGCCCGGCAGGTACTCGGGCCATGACTGCTACCTGACCTCCCTGTGCGCCCTGTGCGACCGGCAACGCGGGCAGTACTTGGTGAGTTCCAGGCGCTGCGGGTCGCTGCGCTGGTTCTTCACCGTGGTGTAGTTCCGCTCGCGGCAGTCGCTGCACGCCAGGGTGATGATCGGTCTGACTTCGCCTCTTCGCTTTGGCATGACCCTAGTCCTTGACCTCTGTGATCACTCCGGAGCCCACGGTGCGTCCGCCTTCCCGGATGGCGAAGCGGAGCTGCTCCTCCAGGGCAACCGGGCTGATGAGCTTGATCTGCATGGTCACGTTGTCGCCCGGCATGACCATTTCCACGCCCTCCGGCAGGTAGATCTCGCCGGTGACGTCGGTGGTGCGGATGTAGAACTGAGGCTTGTATCCGTTGAAGAAGGGCGTGTGCCGGCCTCCCTCGTCGCGGCCCAGCACGTAGACCTCCGCACTTGCCTCGGTCCTGGCCCTCATGGAGCCGACCTTGGCGAGCACCTGTCCGCGCTCGATCTCCGTGCGCTCAACGCCGCGAAGCAGGCAGCCCACGGCGTCGCCCGGCTCGCCCTCGTCAAGCGTCTTGTGGAACATCTCGACTCCGGTGACCACGATCCTGCGGGACTCGCCGAAACCGACGACCTCCACCTCGTCTCCGGTCTTGACCACGCCGCGCTCCACACGGCCGGTGACCACGGTGCCACGGCCCTTGATGCCGAACACGTCCTCAACCGGCATGAGGAATGGCAGGTCCTTGGGACGCTGCGGAATGGGGATGTAGTCGTCAACGGCCTGCATGAGGTCGATGATGCCCTGCGTCCACTCGGAGTCGGGGTTTCCCTCTTCCTCCAGCGCCTTGAGGGCGCTGACGCGGACGATTGGGATGTCGTCGCCGGGGAAGCCGTAGCTCTTCAGGAGGTCGCGGAGCTCAAGCTCCACGAGCTCCAGGAGCTCGGGGTCGTCCATGGCGTCCACCTTGTTCAGCGCCACCACGATGTTGGGCACCTGCACCTGGCGGGCCAGGAGAATGTGCTCTCTGGTCTGAGGCATGGGGCCGTCCGGGGCGCTGACCACCAGGATTGCGCCGTCCATCTGCGCGGCGCCGGTGATCATGTTCTTGATGTAGTCCGCGTGGCCGGGGCAGTCCACGTGGGCGTAGTGCCTGTTGGGTGTCTCGTACTCCACGTGCTGAATGGCGATGGTCACGCCTCGCGCCTTCTCCTCCGGCGCGTTGTCGATGGAGTCGAAGCTGCGGAATGCGGTGTCGCCGGATCCCTGCTTGTTCAGAACCATTGTGATTGCCGACGTGAGCGTGGTCTTGCCATGGTCCACGTGGCCTATTGTTCCCACATTAAGGTGGGGCTTGGTGCGCTCGAACCTCCTCTTGGCCATTCCTCTGATTACCTCCTTACGTTTGCCCGTTTTGCGTGGAGCCCACAACCGGAGTCGAACCGGTGACCCCGTTCTTACCAAGAACGTGCTCTACCTCTGAGCTATGTGGGCTTTTCGCTTTTCGACTTCTTTGCTCGCTCTCTGTCTGGTGGAGGGGGTAGGATTCGAACCTACGAAGCCCTTCCGGGCGCCAGATTTACAGTCTGGTGGTATTAGCCGCTCACCCACCCCTCCTCGGGTGCTAGTGTATCACTCGTGTGTGGGCCTTCCAAGACCCCACTTTCTGTTCCCACCTCCGCACGTAGTTGTCCGGTTACAGCCCGAGAGGGGATTCGAACCCGCTAACCTACCGATTACAAATCGGTTGCGCTGCCCTTGCGCCACTCGGGCACTGCGTGCTGGCATAACAACGCAACTTCCCCGGAGGGAAGCTGCACTCAATGATAGCACAACCGGCCTCGATTAGCCACAGCCTGAGCCGTAACGAACGGACTATAAGGGCAGCGCCTTCGGAAAGTCAATATGCGAGGGCATGGTTTCCGCCACGAAACGCCGACGGAATGCGGGAATCGTTGCGCGCTTGGGAGTGAGCCTCAGCCGCTAGGAAAGGACACGACAGGGCATAGGGCGGTAGTCTAAGGACAGTACTGATTCTGCAGAATAACGGCTTCAAATTCAGGCCGGACCTGCGTACTGCAAGAGGCATCGACCTTGCCGCGTATCTCATCGAGGGACATTGCCACGTCTCTCCCATCGTCAGAGACCGCGGTTTCTCCCACGACCTTCCACTTCCCATACCCACCCTCGTACACTCTGTACACGTTCGGCCCCAGGTACCACTCGTCGTAGCCCTCCTTGTTGAGGAGACTCAGGAGGTACGTGTTGCCATGTAACAGCCGGACATCTTCTCTCACCACTACTGAGCTTCCATCCGGCTCTGCGGGCAGTGCTACTGTTATCTGGTCCGGCCCGGAGCCCTTCAAGTACTGTGTTACATGAAACTGAGCGTAGTACCACAGGCTGATCGGAATAGTCGGAGTACCCTTCATTACCTCTTCGCCGGTGAAATCCTTTTTCAGGAATCTACCGGTGCCTACGGTTCCGACTACGAACAGTTTTGACATGCGCGCCACCTCTTCGACGCTGAAGTCCGGATAGAGCCCTGGGCTGCTCGCACTATACCACTCACCTTCTGCAATGAATCTCTCGTTCTCTGTGGGAAGCGCTTCTCTGGCCCCTAAGGCGTAGAGCACCCCTGCGACGGCTAGTCCCAGAATGCCAAGAGTCGTTCCCAGGTAACTGAAGCGCCTCAACCCGCCGCCTCAGCCGCCAAGTCTGGACAGGATCGTAGACACCGACGGCCTGTCGCCCTTGGAGGCGCCTACGTACTTCCACAGGATTTCGCCGTCCACGCCCACGATGAAGGTTGCGGGCGAGGCCTCGCTGTCGCCCTGAAGGTTGTAGACTCCGTATGACGAGGGTACCTGTGCCGACAGGTCGTACAGGACGGGGAAGGGAATCTCCAGTCCCGTCACGGCGAACTCCGCATCGCTGAGGTTGTCCACGCTGATTGCCAGAACCTCAGCGTTCAACCCCTGAATCTGCCCGTACACACCTTTCAGCTCGCCGAGCTGAGCTCTGCAGAACGGTCACCAGAACCCTCGGTAGAACACGACCACAACCTGCCTGTCTCCCCTGTACGACAGCAGCGAGTGGGACGACCCGGAAGCGGAGGGCAGGCTGAAGTTGGGCGCCAGGTCGCCCACGTCCGTGCCGATGGTGCGAGCCGGTGTCGGCGTTGAAACGGGCACGGGCGTTGCAGTTGGGACAGGCACGGGAGTCGCGGTGGGCACGGGCACAGGCGTCGCAGTTGGGACAGGCACGGGAGTCGCGGTGGGCACGGGCACAGGCGTCGCAGTTGGGACAGACACGGGCGTCGCGGTGGGCACGGGCACCGGAGTCGCAGTTGGCGCGGGCGGTCGGGTGGCCGTAGGTAGAGGTGTGGGGGAGGGAACGGCTGTCGCGGTCGGAGCTTGTGTCGCTGTTGCCTCTACGGTCGCGGTTGGCTCAGCCGTCGGCATCGCGAATGGCAGTGGCGATGGCGTTGGCGTCGGGGCGTCGGTCGGAGGCGGCGTGTCCGTTGGAGAGAGCGTCGCCGTTGGGATGGAAGTGGTGATCGGAAGCGGCATAGCTGTGGGCTGAGGGGTGTCCGTGGGCGCAAGCGTGGGCGACGGCTCGGCGTGTGCGTCCATGGGCGTGTTCACAGGCGGCACAGGCGTGTCCTCAGTGCCGCAGGCGGCGAGGCCAAGAGAAACGATGCCAAGCAGCAGGACTGCAAACGTGCGCATGAGTCAAGTATACCATGCTATCTGATTGCGCCAGCCCGGAGCGGCGCCTTGAATCCCATCCGCTCATGGTGAGCATGTCGAACCATTAGAGCGGAAGGGCAGAGGGCATAGGTGTGTCAAGGCTCGGTAGGATACATAGGTGTGGCCTTGCCCATCCTCCCGGTGGCCGCTAGAATTGCCCGCGTGAGCCAGTCGCGGCTCGCGCAGCCCCCACCGGAGGTCAATGGCATGGCCGAATCGCAGGGAGACTGGTATGCATCGCTATTCGCATCCTACGCCCACGCCTCGCGCTTCGAGCAGCTTCCTGAGGCCACAGTCCACGAGATTAAGCGCCGGGTGCTGGACAGCATCGGCGTGGCGATGGCTGCGTTCGACGAAGACGCGCCGACGGTGGCCAGGGCGTATGCGCTGGAGCTGCCTCACCCGGCGGGCGCAACGCTCTGGGGCACAGGCGCCCGCGTCACACCGGAGGCCGCCTCGCTGGCAAACGGCGTGATGGTGCGCTACCTGGACTTCAACGACACCTACCTCTCACGGGAGCCGCTGCACCCCAGCGACGTGATTCCCGGCCTCATGGCGCTTTGCCAGTGGCGAGACCGCCCCGTGCGTGACCTCGTCGCCGGCGTTGCCGTGGCATACGAGATCGGCGTGGCCCTGTGCGACTCCGTGAGCCTTCGCTCTCGAGGCTGGGATCACGTGAACTACATCGCTGTGGCCGCGGCGTGCGGAGCTGGGACGCTGCTCGGCCTCACGCCTTCGCAGATCGAGCACGCCATCTCCATCGCCACCGTGCCCCACGCTTCGATGCGACAGACAAGAGCGGGCGAGCTTTCTATGTGGAAGGGAGCCGCCGCCGCCAACTCCACGCGCAATGCGGTCTTCGCCGCGCTCCTGGCGGAGAAGGGATTCACCGGGCCATTCCAGCCCTTCCAGGGCGAGATGGGCTTCCTTCGCCAGCTTCTGCAAGTAGACGATTTCGACAGCGCTCCGTTCCAGCCGCTGGAGGGGGGCGCGCCGCCGTCCCGCATCCTGGACTCGTACATCAAGAGGTGGCCGGTCGAGTACCACGCACAGAGCGCAGTGGACATCGCCGTAGACCTGCGGCAGCAGCTTGGTGCCTCAGACTCGGCGGACGCCGTGGCCGGTGCCGTGCAGTCCCTCCACATCGACACGTTTGGCGCGGCCTACGAGATTATCGCGATGGACCAGGAGAAGTGGGCTCCCCGCACTCGCGAGACGGCGGACCACTCCATGCCCTATATCGTGGCAGTCGCGCTGCTGGACGGCTTCGTGGATAGCGGGTCGTTCTCAGACGAGCGGCTGGTGGATCCGCGTGTCAGGTCGATCCTGGATAGGAGCACGCTGCGAATGGACCCGGAGCTCGACAAGGGCTACCCGGAGGGCATACCCAATCGAATCACCCTGACAGCCGCGGACGGCCGGAAGCTGGTGGGCGAGCAGAGCTATCCGAGAGGCCACTTCCACAACCGAATGAGCGACGCGGAAGTCGAGGCGAAGCTGCTCTCGAACGTGGAGGGCCGCTGGAGCGAGGCACAGTCTCGGCGCGTGATCGACCTTGTGATGAGCCTGGAGCGGCAGTCGAGCCTGGACGCCCTCCTGTCGGCGATGGCTGAGAACGCTGCCGGCTAGACTCTGGTAGGGGGTTGGCATGGTGACTCCGCAATACAGCCCGGGCCTGGAGGGCGTCATCTCCAACGTCACGCGGCTATCGTACCTGGACGTGGACGATGAAGTCATCCTGATACGGGGATACGACCTGATCGATCTGGCGCGCAGCCTGAAGTACGTGGACGTGGCGCACCTGGTCATGTACGGCGATCTGCCGGACGAGGCCGCCGCCCAGTCCCTCTGCGACGCCCTAAAGACGCAGTGTGAGCTGCCGGAGGACGCCTACCGCCTGCTGGAGCTGCTGCCCAAAGACACGAATGTCATGGACGCCCTGCGGACGGGTATCTCGTTCCTGGCCGGCTACGAGGACCCGGACCTGCTGATGGACACCTCGCGGGAGGCAAACCTCGCCAAGGGCGTGAGATTGCTCGCGCGAGCACCTGCGATCGCGGTGAACGCGTATCGAGCATTGAACGACCTGCCTGTCGTACGGCCGGACCCGTCGCTTGGGTACGCCGAGAACTTCCTGTACATGATTCGCGGAGAGAAGCCGGACGCCGAGTCGCTGGAGGGGTTCGACCGTATTCTCACGTGCTACATTGAGCACGAGATGGCAAACTCCACGTTCGCCGCGCGTGTAATTGGCTCCACGCTCGCAGACGTGTACGGCGCCTTGACCGGCGCGGTGGCGTCGCTCAAGGGGCCGCTGCACGGAGGCGCAAACGAGGCCGCGATCTCGATGCTGCTGGACATCCTCCACAACGGCGGCGAGGCCGCGGCTGACGAGTACGTGATGGACAAGCTCCGGCAGCGGGCGCGTATCATGGGGTTCGGGCACCGCGTGTACATGCGCCGCTACGATCCGCGTGCCCTGTTCCTGCGCGACTACATCGAGGCGCTGGCCGACCACAGGCCGGAGGGCCGCGAGCTTCACGCCATCTACCGCACGGTGGAGGAGGTGATGCTACGCGAGCGAGGGCTGTACCCCAACGCCGACTACCCGATCGCGCTGCTCTTCTACCTGCTGGACATTCCGGTGCCGCTGGACACGCCGATCTTCCAGTGCGCCCGGATTGCGGGCCTGGTTGCCCACGTGATCGAGCAGCAGGAGGAGAACCGGCTGTTCAGGCCTCGCGTGCAGTACGAGGGGCCGCGCGGCCTGCACGCACCTAGCGGGCCCATCGCGCAGTGCTAGCCGGGTAGGGGCCCGAGTGTCCTGACTCGCCTGTGGCTTCCCGAAATCGTACCGGACGCGCCCTGTAGATTCGGAATACGCAGGGCGGTTGCCGCCGCGGGTGTCGACGAGGCCGCTACCATGCGCTTGCAGCTACGAACTACGCTTGACTATCCCGTGCGTATGACCTATGATTCTGGCAGTTTCAGCAAATCCAGAGTGGAGGTGTACTATGCCCAAGCAGTCGCCCGTACCTGACGAGGTGGACAAGCCCTTCTGGGACGCCGCTAACGAGGACCGTCTGGTGGTCCAGAACTGCATAGACTGCGACAGATTGCAGCACCCCCCCGTTGCAAAGTGTCCCGATTGTGACCCCGGCACCAACCTGGAGTGGAAGGAGATGAGCGGGCGCGGCAGGGTCTACGGCTACGGAGTCATGTACGACTGCCCCGTCACCATCCTGGCCGAGGACCAGCCCTTCAACATTGCCGTGGTCGAGTTGGAAGAAGACCCTGGCATCAAGATGCTCTCGCATCTGCCAGGCACTCCCGTTGACGATGTGCCCGTGGGCGCTGCCGTAGAGGTGGTGTTCGAGGTCACGCCCACGACCGGCCAGAAGGTCCCCGAGTGGCGAGTGGTCGGCTGACCGCGTCACCCTCGCACGATCCCCATCTGTAGAAAAGGGAGGTGAGGTATGCCGACTCAGAACGCACCTGCTTCTATGTACAGAAGCACCGAGGGACTAGGCATTTGGGAGCACAAGGGCAAGGTGGCGGCCGTCGGGATAGGCCACTCGCCGACCGCACGGCGATGGGATGAGACCACCGACACCAGCCTCGGCGCATGGAGCATCCTCGCGCTCCGCAGGGCGATTGAGGACGCGGGCGTGCGGCCGGACGAGGTCGACGGGCTGGTGATGGCGCAGGAGACGTCCACCGGCTCACCCTGGCCCTCCGACAAGCCCATCCCCGAGGACTTTCTCAACACCTACAAGTCCACCGACAACCCGCTCGACGGCATCGCCCGGCTCAGCGCCGACTGGATCCTGATGAACATGCCGGAGCTGACCAACGTTAACTTCACCATGTACGGCCCCGGCTGCATGTCCAACGCAGTAGTTACTGCGGCGCAGGCCGTAGGAGAAGGTCTGACTGAGGTCTGTCTTGTCCTGAAGGGCTGGCACAACTTCGGCGGGCGGTACTACGTGGGGCAGGGCGCCGCCGGAGGCAACACGGTAACCGGGCCCGGCAAGTACTCGACGCTGTGGGGCACCGTGGCGTGCTACACAACCGCCATGCAGTTCGAGGCGTACTGCCGCAAGTACGGCAAGAACCACGACATGATGGCGCCCTTCGTGGTGAACGAGAAGCGCAACGGCCTGATGTTCCCGGAGGGCTTCTGGGCGCAGCATCGGCCTGAGGTCCTGACTGTCGAGGACTACCTGGCGGCCCGCTGGATCGCCAAGCCCGCCAATCTCTTCGACAACGACATTCCCATCATGGCCTCGGCCGCGTACCTCTTCACCACGCCGGAGCGAGCGAAGGACATGAAGCAGAAGCCGGTCTACATCCTCAATGTCGCGTCGGACAGGACGCGGGTCCGCAGCTTCGGCCCAACGCTGGAGGAGGCGGAGGCCGCCACGGACGAGACCGGTCGCAAGATATACGAGGGCTCGGGCCTTTCGCCAAGCGACCTGTCGTTCGAGAACATGTACGACGGCTTCACGCTGTTCCACCAGTTCCACCTGGAGGGCATCCGGTTTGCAGGGGTGCAGCGCGGCGAGGCGCTGGACTTCTACGCCACTGACATCACGATTGAGGGGCCGAACCCCGCGTCGCCGAGCGGCGGAAACGCGGGTGCCGGACGCACTCGCTTCTGGATGCACACCGACTCGATCCAGCAGATCCAGGGCAGGGCGGGCGCTCGCCAGATTAGCAAGCCGGCGGAGATCGGCGTGTCCGGCGGACCTACGCCCACGGGCGGCAACTTCACCGTGTGGAGTTCGACACCCGGCTAGACCAGGGACACGATCGCCAACCGAGGTACACATGAAGCTCCTGCCTTTGGGCGGCAACGCTCGGAGGCAGGACGCTTATGTGTAGGCGAACGAGATGACTGACACCCTCCGTGGCAGGGCATAGCGTCCTCTCGGAAACGGCTATAGGCAGAGGAGAGCGCCATACAGCGCCCGGAGGCCAGCTCCTATCGCTGGGTAATTGCGGGGGCCCTACTGCCCCTCCATGTTGCCATTGGCCTCAACCTGTTCTCGGCCGCACCGCTCTTTCCGATTATCATCGAGGAGTACGGCGTATCGAGGAGCGCGGTCAGCCTCCTCATGGTGCTGGTCTTCCTGGCGTTCACCCTCTGCCTCATACCGGGCGGCATCGTATCCTCCAGGCTGGGGACCAGGCGAGCGGTCATCGTGAGCGGAGTGCTGATGTCGGCGGGAGCGCTGACCCCTCTGACGACCGACATCCCTACGCTGCTGCCGCTGCGCATCAGCTTCGGCATTGGCGGGGCCATCCTGCTGCCGTCAACCGCCTCGCTGATAGTCGAGTGGTTCAGGCCCACGGAGCGGGGAGTGATGAACGCGATGATGCTGGCGGCGCAAGGCACGGGTGTGGCCACCGCCATGTTCCTGAGTGTGCCGCTGGCGGAGGCGATGGAGTGGCGAGTCGTGCTCATGATCTACGGGTTCGTCGCATTCACGGCCATGCTGGTCTGGCTAGCTCTAGGCCGCGGCGGTCGCGCCGACCCGGCCGCGAGCCAGACCATGTCCGCGAGGTCAGTGCTGGCCGCCCTGCGGGAGCGGAACACTCTCCTGCTGTCGTTTGCGCTCGTGGGGCCTTTCGCGATGTTCATCGGCTACAGCTCATGGCTGCCCACCTACTACAACGAGGTGTTCGACATGCCGCTGCAGCAGGCGACCGCGATACTCGCGCTGCTGCCGCTGATGGGCATAGTCGTGAATCTGCTGTCGGGCTTCCTCCTGGCGCGGCTCGGCCTCCACAGGCCGATGCTGGCCGTCCCGGGCCTGCTGTTCCCCATCGGGGCGTTCGGCGCGTTCTACTTCAACAACACGCCAGTCATCCTCGCCTCGATCGTCCTGCTTGGATTCAGCTTCTGGCTGTTCCTGCCCACCGTGTTCACCATTGCGATGGAGCTGCCGGGAGTGGACATGGAGCGGGTGGCGCTGGTCACGGCCGCCGTTCTGACGATCGGCAACGCCTCGACGGTGCTCTCACCGTTCCTGGTCGGCGTGGCCACGGACGCGCTGGGCGCTTACGAGCCGAGCCTGGCGGTGCTGGCGGCCATGCCGTTGACCGCGGTGATCGCGGCGCGCAGCCTGCCGGAGACGGGGCATCGCGCGCGCAGGCGGGTGTCCGCCGGCTGAGGGCGGCGAGGCTCCACATCTTCGCTTCCCGTCGGACGTTGCCTCTCCTTGCGCGGTTCACCCACCACGGCTAAACTTGCACGGAGCGGTTGAGGCCGCTTCCCAACTCGAACGCGGGGAGGTTGGAATGGCAACAGTGAACACTGTCCTCGGGCCGGTGGATGCCGGCGACCTGGGCTTCACCCTGATGCACGAGCACGTGCGGGAAAGCTCGGCCGGAGTTCCGTACACATTCTTCGACCTGTTCGACCACGAGGAGGACGTGGAGGAGCGCGTTGCTGCTCTCAACGAGGCGGCCGCGGAGGGCGTTGGGGCCATCGTGGACGTGACCACTATGGACCTGGGCCGCGACATGAGGCTGCTGAAAGACGTTGCCGCTGAGGCCAACCTCCACATCGTGATATGCACCGGCGTGTGGCTGGACATACCTCGCGCCATCGCGAACGGCACGACCCCGGACCGGCTCGCGGGGTCGTTCGTGCGGGAGATTGAGGAGGGCATTGAGGGGACGGGCATCCGCGCCGGAGTGATCAAGGTTGCGACCGACGTCGGGAACGTGGAGGACGGCAAACTGGCGCCGTCGAATGAGCTGATCCTCCGCGCTGCGGCGCGCGCTTGCAACCGGACCGGCATGCCGATCTCCACGCACACATCGTCCATAGCCCAGACTGGCAACCTGCAAATGGCCGTGTTCGAGGAGGAGGGCGTGGACATGGGCCGGGTGTGCATCGGCCACAGCAACGATACGGACGACATGGACTACCTGCTGGGCATCGTGTCCAGGGGGTGCTTCCTGGGCATGGACCACTTTCCCGGCGGCGCGCGGGGCGGCCTGAGCTGGGAGGAGCGGACGCAGGTGATCAAGAAGCTGGTTGACCTCGGACACGCCTCGCAGGTGACCATGTCCCACGACTACGGCAGCTGGAAGCCGATCCTGCCCGAAAACGCCGGCCGCAGGAGCGAGAACAACCCGGACGGATACAGCTTCATCAGTCGCCGGGTGCTTCCCAGGCTGAGGGAGCTCGGCGTGAGCGACGATGCGATTACCACGATGATGGTGGACGCGCCCAGGCGGTTCTTCGGCGGGTAGCGGGCTGAGAGCGGCCCCGGCCTGCCGGCAAAGTTGCCATGCTGGACGTTTTCATCAATGTCATCATGCCGGTATTCCTGGTGGCCGTGCTCGCCGCGGCGTTCCAGCGCTGGAGGAAGGCGCCCGTAGGACCCCTGAGCCAGGTCACTCTCTACCTGCTGACCCCCGCGCTCATTTTCACGTCGCTGGTGGAGCAGGAGATTCCTCCCTCCGCCACCTTCAGGATCGTTTCAACGCTCCTGGTCGCCAACGCATTCATCATCGCAACAAGCCTGGTCGTGAGCTTTGCGCTGCGGCACAACCGCGCCATGCGAAGCGCGTTCGTGCTCTCTACCGGCTTCCCCAACGCCGGCAACATGGCGCTGCCCGTATTGCTGCTGGCCTTCGGCGAGGAGGGCCTGGCCGTGGGGGTCATCGTGTTCGTAACGATGGCGATAATGGGGCAGTCGCTCGGCGTGTTCATAGCTGCGGGGAGCAGCCTGAATCCGCTGGACTCGCTGAAGCAGATCTTCAAGCTGCCCGCCATCTACGGTATCATCGCTGCGCTGGTGGTGAGGGCGGCCGGCGTAGAGCTGCCGCACGTGGTGTACAGCCCCATTGAACTGCTGGCGCAAGCCTCGATTCCCATGATGCTGGTGGTGCTTGGGTTCCAGCTGGGCGGCGAGATCCGACTGGAGAGCGCGGCAAGCCTGACTGCGGCCGTGATGGTGAGGCTGCTGGCATCCGTGCCGCTGGCCTACCTGTCGGCCACCCTACTGGGCCTGGACGACCTGGCGCGCGGCGTGGTGATGACCGTTTACGCGATGCCGGTCGCGGTGTTCACCATCATCCTGGCCACAGAGTTCAAGACGCATCCGCGGTTCGTGACCAACGCGGTGGTGACCAGCACCTTTGCGAGTACCCTGACGCTGGCAGTGGTGATACAGGTGGTTAAGGACCTGCTGGCCGGGTGACTGCGCGATATTCTTGCCCCCGCTCGTGCTGAGCCAGTCGAAGCACGAGCGGGCGAATGAGTGCAGAGTCAGCCGGCTGCTACAAGGAGCCGGCTATGATATCCACGATGCGCTTCCGGGGCAGCAGGTGCGTGTTGAGCATCAGGTGGAAGCCCATCGGGTCGTCGGCTTCGACGTTGAAGTACCGACGGAAGTACTCGAGCCGTGCCTGCTCCGCGCCCTCCATCAGGAGCGTAGCCTCCTCGGTCGTGATACCCTCTCGCAGCGCGACCACCTCGGCGCGGGACTCGTTCTCAGACACAAGCCCGACGTGAAGCGCGTCCGGGTGGTTCCGCAGTATCACGTTGCCTGCCCTGCCTACGATGACCACCTCGCCGGAGTCCGCCAGGTCGCGGATGACCTCCACGGTGGCCTCCAGGAACTGGTCATCATCTATATGCAAGCTTCCCGCGGCGCGCCCGGCCATCAGCTCCCGGTAGTCCTGGCTGAGTCCGAAAGGGGAGAACGGGTCGCCCAGCGCGCCCGATGCTCCCATGCGGTTGATTATTCTGGTGAGCGCTGACAGGACGCGGGGGCCCGAGATTGCAGGGTTCTCCTTGGCCTCCAGCACTTCTTCAGTGGTGCCCAGGCGCTTGGCTGCCTCACCGAGCACCTGGCGGTCCAGGTACGTATAGCCGAGCCGTGCGGCAACCTCCATGCCAATCTCCGGCGCCCCGCTGCCTCGCTGCCCGTTGATGGTAACGATAGCCATGCCTGTGCCTCCTTTCGGCTGCGCTGGTGGTATGTCCGACGGCTATGCTCCGCGCTCGCTGGGTTCTGCGCCCGCGGCGCGCTTGGCCTGGTTGGCAAGGTCCTCGATGTATATGCGATCGAAGTCGCCATAGTGGCCACTGCTCTCGTCGTCACGGAGTGGCTCCGCCCACATGTAGCGCACGTCTCGCCAGTCGAGCGGGAACTGAGGGTTGTCGAAGAACGACCGCACGGCGTCGAAAGGCGAGGCCGCTTCCACGTAGCCCATCATCTGGAAGTTCTCGTAGACGTTGCCCCCGTGGGCCAGGAACTCCCCCTTCATGGCGGCCAGCACGATGAACTTTTCCACGCGGCCCCTCCTGTGGAAGCTGCGTTGCGCTCTAGTACGACCTGACCTGAGGCTCCCACTGGGTGATTGTGACCGGTACGTAGTCCAGCTTGGGCCCGTCCGCTGACTGGCTCACCATGATGTGCTTGAGCCATTTCTCGTCGTCCCGCTGAGGGAACTCCGTCATGAAGTGCGCGCCCCGGCTCTCCTTGCGCTCCAGCGCGCTCACCACGATAGTCTCCGCGCACTCCAGCATGAAGCCGAGCTCCAGCGTAGCAATGAGGTTCGTGTTGAACACCTTGCCCTTGTCCTGAACGGGGACCGTCCCGTACCGTTCGTTGAGGCCGCGAATCTTCTCCAAGGCCGTCTGCATGCCTTCGACCGTACGGAAGACCGCAACGTAGTCGTTCATGGTGGTTCCCAGCTCCAGACGGATGGCGGCCGGCGTGTCGCCATTGTCCTGCCGGCCAAGGAGCTCCTTGATGTGATCTTCGTCGACGGACAGGCGCGACTCCGGTATGTCTGCGCGTGCGGTCTCGCGGGAGTAGATGGCGGCTGCTTCGCCGGACCTGCGCCCGAACACAATTGTGTCCAGCAGCGAGTTCGCGCCGAGTCGGTTGCCTCCGTGAACGCTCACGCAGGCGCACTCGCCGGCGGCATAGAGGCCGGGCAGAGGAGTGGCGCCGTCCACGTCGGTCTTGACGCCGCCCATCTGGTAGTGCATACCGGGGCGCACGGGCACTGGCTGCTCCGCTAGGTCGATTCCCAGGAAGTCCATCGACACCTCGTTGATGTACTGGAGGCGCTCGTGGATCTTCTCTCGCCCAAGGTGGCGCAGATCGAGGAGGACGCAGCCGTCCACGCCGCGGCCCTCGTTGATCTCCGTCTGCTCCGCCCTGGAGACGACGTCGCGTGAGGCCAGCTCCATCATGTTGGGGGCGTACTTCTCCATGAAGCGCTCGCCGTTGGCGTTGATGAGGTGCGCGCCCTCGCCGCGTGCTGCCTCGGTGATGAGGACGCCGTTGCTCTTGAGCGTGGTCGGGTGGTACTGGACCATCTCCATGTCCATCAGGGGCGCGCCTGCGCGGTAGGCCAGAGCCATGCCGTCGCCGGTGCATATCAGTGCGTTGGTGGTCGGCTCGTACAGGCGTCCCAGGCCTCCCGCGGCCAGAATCACGGCCCCGGACTTGATGACGTGCAGCTGCCCGCTCATCATGTCCATTGCGATGACGCCCTGACACCGGCCGTCCTCAACTATCAGGGACGTGACGAACCACTCCTCGTACACGCGGGTGCCGGACTTGACCAGCTGCTCGTACATGACGTGGAGCATGGCCTGACCTGTGAAGTCGGCGACGAAGAAGGTGCGGGCTCGCTGCTGGCCGCCGAAGTTGCGAGTGCCGAGCCGTCCGTTCTCGTCGCGGCTAAAAATTACGCCGTAGTGCTCCTGCTCGATGATGGCGCGCCCGGCTTCGCTGCAGAGGACTTCTATCGCGTCCTGGTCTCCAAGGTAGTCGCTGCCCTTGACGGTCTCGAACGCGTGCTCCTCCCAGGTGTCGCCTCGATCCGTGAGTGCAGCGTTGATCCCGCCCTGCGCGGCGTTGGAGTGGCTGCGAACGGGGTGAACCTTGGTGATGACGGCTGCGTCGGCGCCGGCTTGATTGGCCGCCAGGGCGGCGCGCAGTCCCGCGAGACCGGCGCCGATTACCAGGACATCGTGTTCGAACATGCTAAGTCCTCCGGAGAACTGCTATGTAGAAGGTTCGTCGAGTGGCGAAGTGTCGAAATGAGCCGTGCCATAATATATCACGCATACCGGAATGCCGCCATAGCCGGACTGCCACTGCGCGACGATGGGCCGCCCGGAGGTGCGCTGGGTGCCCGCGGCCCTTCGCCTTGACGCACGTGCGGGATGGCCCTATCCTTGCTGGAAGCGCGCGATGAGGCGTTTCGCAACCCGGCGCGCCACGATTCCATGGAGCCAGCTCGCATGAATTCCGGGGCCGTCAGTTGACGCGCCAACCGCTTCCCATCCCACTTCCATCCGGTATGTACTACGGGTGGGTCATCGTGGCCATTGCATGGCTGGCCAACATGGTGGCCGCCACCATGAACCCGGTGGTCTTCTCCATCTTCATTGATCCCATGAGGGAGGAGTTGGGCCTCAGCCTCAGCGGCATTGCCTGGGCCATAAGCATTCGTATGCTGACTGGAGGCGCCGCAGCTCCCATCATGGGGAGGCTCATTGACAGCTACGGGGCGCGATGGTTGGGCTTCCTGGGCGGGCTGATGGGAGGCGCCGTCCTCATTTGCCTGTACTATGTGGACAACATCTGGCTGATCTACGCGTTGTTCGCCGTCAGCGGCATCTCCGGCTTTGGCACGTTCGGAGGCCAGCTGCTCACCATCGTGCCCGTGGCCAACTGGTTCGTTGCGAAGCGAGGCCGGGCCACGTCCATCGCCGCAACCGGGCTGGGCGCAGGCACCGCTCTCGGCGTTCCGCTCGGCCTGTACCTCATCAACACCGTGGGATGGCGATGGGCATGGGTTGTCTTTGGCGTGGCCATTTGGGTGGTCATTCTCCCCGGCTATGCCTTCCTGATGCGACGCCGGCCGGAAGATCTGGGCCTGCTGCCGGACGGTCGTCAACCGCAGCCAGCGGAGGCTGCGGGCGAGGCCGGCGAAGCTCCTGCGGCTGCTGCGCCGGAGGATGAGGTGAACTGGACACTTGGCCAGGCCATGCGGACGCCTGTGCTGTGGTTCATTCTCCTCACGCTCACGGTCTACATGTTCTCCTCGTCGGGCGTGCTATTCCTGCGAGTCCCGTACTGGAACGAACTGGGAGTCGCGGCGGAGCACATTGCTCTGGGAGTTGCCGCAGACCCGTTTACGGTCATCTTCGCCATGCTGCTGTTCGGGTTCCTGGCCGAGCGATACCCGGTGCGGTTCATGGCAGTGATCGGAGGCATCTGGCGGGCGATCTCAATGGTGCCGCTGGCAATCGGAGGCAGCCACGCGGCGAACGTGTATATACACAACGTGACGTGGGGAATAGGGTCCGGCGCGTTCGCCGCATCGCAGAACCTGATGATCCCGAACTACTACGGGCGCATGGCACAGGGCGCGATCAGGGGAATCTCACTGCCGTTGATGATCGCCGCAGGCGCGCTGGGCGCGCCTGCAACCGCCTATCTTGTGGACTCGGGAGTGGGAGCGGGCGTGATCTGGCAGATTGGCCTGTGGATGATGCTCGCCGCAGGAATAGTGTTCTTCTTCCTCAAGCCGCCCAAGCCGTTGCCGTCGATGAGGGCGGAGATGGAGGCCGCAGCCGCAGCCCGCGGCGAGGGCACTTCGCAGACCTAGGCTTCGAGTTGACGGGCGGATACGCCTGCGCAGGGCTGGGGCAGGTTGCGGCGCAGACGGCGGCAGGGGTATAATTTGTGTGCCGGGCGCCGCCCGCGGCGTCGATCTTCCCCGTGGAGGAGCATCATGGTATCGACCGTGCCAATCGTATACACAATCCAGGGTTGCGACGCCTGCGTGAAGCTGCTTGACAAGTGGAACGCGGACGGCGTGGTGTTCGAGGAGCGCCGGGCCGACCTGAGCCAGGACATCATGGAGGAGGCCAGGAAGTACGGGGACGTTGTCCCCATCGTGCGCTATCCGGACGGCAGGGTGGAGGAGGGCTTCGAGGGCGGCATAGGCTGCTTCATCGGCTAGCCCGCCGGCAATTCGACAAGCTGCTTGAAGAGAAGAGTAAGGAGGAGATATGGCTGAGAAGACGACCGTTGTAACGCCGGAGAGGTATGCCCAGGGATTCAACTACAGCGACTACCTGGCGCAGATCAAGGTCAACCAGGACCGGTTTGCCATGTACGACGAGACCGCAGTGGAGGCCGTGACGGACGATGACGCCGGCTTCTTCAAGTCGGCTGTGGAGAAGGGCTGCTCACGCGTTGTGGTGATCGGTGAGGACTGGTGCCCGGACGTGTATCGCGGCATGCCCGTCATCGGGCGCATTGCGGCGGTGTCCGGCATGGACATGAAGGTGTTCGCCAGGGACGAGAACCTGGACATTGCAGACGAGTTCCTGAACAGGGGCGAGTTCCGCTCGATTCCCACACTGGTCTTCTACAACGCCGACCAGGAGTACCTGTGCCACTGGATCGAGAGGCCGGACTCCGTCACGCAGGAGATGGCGGACATTACCAAGGCCGTGGAGACCGAGCTGGCCGGCCAGAGCGAAGAGGCCGTGCGCGACGCCCGCAGGGAGCGCGTCAACGCCCGCTTCCCGGAGTGGCAGAAGGAGACCGTCAGGGACATCCGCGCCCTGCTGTCCCAGACGCTGGGTATGTAGCCCGCAACTCTGACAGGGTAGTGAGGAATCCGCCCCGCGCCGTCAGCACAGACGCGCGGGGCGGTTCGCGTTTGTCACGTGACAGCATGCTTGGCGACGCTTTGGGCCGCCCGATGCCTGCGACGCGGACTTGTCTCCGGTATGAGCAGCCCGCCGACCACCAGCGTGAGCGGGAACCCCACTATGCTCAGCAGCCCCACCTGCAAGGAGCCCGTCGCCTCCTGGATGACGCCCACAATCGGAGGCCCCAGGGCGCCGACGATTGGCAGCACGGTCATTCCAAGTCCGGTGGCCACTGCCGTCTCCCTCGGCGAGAGATGGAGGTCGAACGGGATGGTTCGGATGATCGGCACCCAGATCATGGCGTTCCAACCTGCAACCAGCAGCAGGATTCCTGCAACCACGGTGATCTCGGTGGTGTAGAGCGCAATGTAGATGGGCGGCAGGAGCAATCCGGGCACCCACAGGAAGGGCTTCCGACGCCCCGCGAGGTTGGAGAGGGGGCCTGCAAGGAATGATGCGGCGATGCCTCCCGCTGGAAACAGCATCATCAGCGCGCCCACGGCCTTCAGAGAGAGTCCCAGGTTGTCGAGCGCAAGCGTGGGCCAGAAGGTCATCAGGGCTCCCCACGCCAGCGCAGCTCCGGAAGGCGCAGCCGCCAGCACCCACAGAAACCTGTACCGGCGGAGCACGCGTAGGGGAGATGCGCCACGGGCGCGTTCCGTCTCCGGCGCGGTGGGCCTCGCCCGCTCTCGGCCCACCCACGTCCACAGCGCCGCGCCCACCAGCAGGCCGGCACCCAGCCCGATATATACGTTTCGCCAACCTGAAAGCACGTCCATCAGGACGGGGATCAGCCCCACGGCCGCCAGCTGCCCGATGGACATGATTCCGATGGTCAGGCTCATTACCACGGCCACTCGCGCTGTGCTGAACCACTGGTGCACCAGAAGCACCTCTGCCTGCACTCGACAGACCACCACAGTCACGAAGACGAACCGGGCGACAAGCAGCACGCCAAAGCTCGGCGCCCACCCTTGGACCAGCAGCAAGATGCCGGCCAGGAATGTCGAGTAGAACGTCACCCACTTGGGGCTGAAGCGGGACAGCCATATGCTGGCAGGTAGCGACACCAACGCCGAGCCCAGGAACCAGGATGCGCCCAGCAGTCCCGCCTCAATTGGGGAAATGCCCAGCTCTTCGGTCATGGGAGGCAGCATGACGCCCAGCGAAACAGCTGCCAGGGGGATCAGGAGGTTTACGGCCCAGAGGAACCCCATGACCACCCAACCGTAGCCCTCGGAGCGCGTCCTGAACTGTATGACCTGCGCGAGTGTGCCGTTCATTGATCTCGATCTAGCCCGTCAGCCCATTCCTGCGCCAACGATACAATTGTGTGGAGTATGACACAAAGTTGGCTCGCAGGGCTATAGAGCCGCCGAATAGGCCGCCGTCATGGCCGCTTGACCAATGCGAATGTGCTCCAGCTCGTTCGCGCGCTGGAACCCCTGTCCGGACAACTGCCGCGCGCTCATGCCTCCACCTCTGCCGGGCCGCCGCTTCGCACGCTCTCGTCGAACGCCGTAGCCGCAGCATGCACGCGACCCAGCACGTCGGGTCCGGTACGGCTGCGGCACTCGCCCCTGACCGCACCCAGGAAAGCCGCGACGCACTCCCTCATCCCCGCGAACCCGTAAACCGGCAGCGCCGGGGACGCCTCGGCCTCGACCCAGTCAGATGAGCCAGTGCGGTACCTGTACCGACCAGTCATCATGTCTGCCTCGGCATCGCCCTCCAGGGCGGCGACCTCCAGCCGGAGGGACATACTCTCATGACCGCGCAAGTTGAACGACCACTCTCCCACGGCCCCGTCGTACTCGACAAGGGCCAAGCCGGCCTCCACAGCCCTCTCGAATCTCGGCCGGGCGCCGGTCACGTCGACACGACGGGGCCGGCAGTCTATCAGTGCGTCGATTGGGTCAAGGTAACAGGTGCTCAGTTCTGAGGCCATCTCGCCCCTCTCCACCGCGTCCTGGTCCCACGTCAGCGCCCAGTCGCAGCGCTGCACCACCCTCACTGACAGGACGGGCCCCAGCCGGTCGTCGAGCAGCTGGGCGACTGCCCCGACGACGGGGTTGTACCGCAGCTCCATGTCCGCGTGGAATACGAGGTCCAACCGCCCTGCGAGTTCCAGCAGCCCTGCGACCCGCGCATCGCCCGGTTGCGGAGGCTCGAGAAAGACGTGCTTCCCAGCCTCGATGGCGGCGATGGCGACCTCGGACACGAGCTCCGATGGCAGTCCGATCATGACTGCGTCCACGTCGGCCTCCCGTACGAGCCGGAAGGGGTCGTCGAACAGTGCCGTCCCTTCACCAAAGCGCTCCGACGCCAGCCGCCGCGTCGCCTCGGTTCGAGCCGCAATTGCCCCTATCGCCACGTCGCCGTCATCGAGGAGCGCTGGAACGTACGCCTCCTTCGCCCAGCTGCCATAGCCAACCAACCCTATGCTGACCGTCACGTGTCGCTCCTGACTCCAGTCGATACTAGACTGGCCTGCCAACCGAATCGGGCCCGGCGATGGCAAGAGTGAAGTATGACACAATGTCGGCTTGGCGGGCCATAGCTCCGCCGCGCTGGACTCCGTTCACAGCCGCTTGACCATGTGAATGTCCTCCGGCTCCAGTGCCAGCAGCTCAGGGTCCGGTTCATCCGCTACCTGGAATCCGTTGCGCAGGTAGAAGCCGACCGCGGACTCCGTCGGCGCGGAGGTAACGTATACGGCTGTGGCCCCATGTTCACGCGCCACCGGGAGCAGCGCCTCCAGTAGCTCTGCGCCCAGACCCGCTCGCCGGTGCGTCCTGGACACGTGGAGGAAGGCGAGCTGCGCCATACCCTCGTGGAGGCGGGGCAGAAGTACACCGATGGCGGCCATACAGTCTCCGTCGTATGCGCCCATCGCCACAGCGCCCCTGTCCATGTGGCCGCGGCAGAATGCGATCTTGGCAGGCACCGTGTGGTCGCCCTCGCCGTCCGGGCGCCAGGGAGGAATGTCCCAGTGGACGTCGATGCGCCGGAGCGAGCCGTCGTGCATCTCGTAGCCCACGCGCACCTCCTCCGACCGGTCGATGTCGCCGATGCTGTGCAGGTCGGCGGGGGAGAGCCACGCGTACCGGAGGTCGGCGTTCTGTAATTGTGGTTGCTGCATGGTGGACACTCTCAGGAAGAACGATGCGTGACAGCCTAACACCGGCGGGCATGGGGGTCAATGGCAGCGAGGAGCGCATCCATGCCGGTTGACAGCGCGGGGTGTTGATAATAGCATGGCTTGCGTTGCCTGCGAGCCCGCTGTTTTCCTTGAGAATGACACCCATGCGTCAACATGCGTGAAGAGAAAACACCCACCACGCCGCCCTCCAGGAAGCGCGGGGTCTACTACGGGTGGGTGATTGTAATCGTCATTGGGCTCGGCGGCTTCACGCAGAGCGCGGAGTCCTACCCCATCCTCGGGGTGTTCCTGAAGCCCATGACGGAGGAGTTCGGCTGGACGCGCAGCGACTTCGCCGGCGCGACCCTGCTGGGCACCATGATGGGCGGCATCGTGGCTCTCAAGGCAGGCCCAATGATCGACCGGCTGGGCGCCCGTTGGATCCTCACAGTTACGTTCGCAGTGCTGGGAAGCACACTGGTTCTCCTGGCCCTAATCCAGACGCTGTGGCAGTTCTACTTCCTCCAGATAGTCGGCCGGGCGCTGACGATGGGTATTCTGGCGCTGGCCCTGGGAGTGGTGGTGCCCAAGTGGTTTGTGGCCAAGCGCGGTCGCGCCGTGGCCTTTGGCGGACTTGGTCAGCGAATCGGCAACGCGGTCACGCCTCTCTACGTTCAGTACCTGGTATTGCAGGGCAGCTGGAGGCACGCCACGGCCGTCGCCGGGATCCTGATGTGGGTCGTGTCCATGATACCAATCGCCATATTCCTGAGGCGGAGGCCGGAGGACATGGGTCTGAGGCCGGACGGCGCGGATCCGGAAGAGGAGGGACGCCGGGAGCAGACGGGCGACTCGGGTGCTGTGAACGCGGCCCGCGAGGAGACGTCGCTGACCAGGGCGCAGGCTCTGAGACACCGCTCCTTCTACCTGCTAACGGTGGCGTTCTCGCTGGTTTTCGTGGCTGCGCCCGCGCTCAACCTGCACATGCTGCCGTACATGACGGACCAGGGCATAGCCGAGGGGTATGCAGTGGTCGCGGTGGCGCTGCAATCCATCTGCGCGGGAATCGGCTCGATAGTGACCGGCTTCCTGTCCGAGCGGATCACCGCCAGGCGCACACTGGTGGGCATCCTGGCGATGATGAGCCTGGGCTTTCTTGGGCTGCTGCTGGTGCATGAAGCTTGGCAGGCGATGCTGTGGGGCATCTACTACGGCCTGTCGTTCGGGGGCATGTTCATACTCCAGCAGGTCATCTTCGCCGACTTCTACGGCAGGGACAACGTGGGAGCCATCCGCGGGGTGGTGTGGCCGATACAGTTGGTGTTCAATGCCTCCGGGCCTTTCGTTGCGGCGCTGGCGTTTGACCGGCTGGGCAGCTACACGCTGATATTCCAGCTCTTCGCGGCATGCGTCATGATCGCCAGCATCCTGCTTGTCCTGGCGAAGCCTCCCGCTGAGCAGGCCCGGTCGCAGTAGCCGGCCTCACTGCCGCTCCCGGATGAACGGCAGGGTCAGAGCGAGCACGGCCGACAGCCCTGCCAGGAACAGCACTCCCGGCTCGAGCATCCCGGCGGCGTCGCGGATCACGCCGAGCAGGAACGGCCCGCCGAACCCACCAATCTCCGCAGCCGCGAAGAACAGCCCTCCCGCTGCACCCATTCGCACCGCGCCCACGCCGCGCGTCTCCATGAGTATGAGCGTGAGCACGGGCATCATCGGCGCTCGAACCACGCCCGACAGCACGAGAACGACCACGAGAGGCGCACCTGTCAGCGTCGCCAGTCCGAGCGCGGTGCCGGCGGCCACCAGGAGCATGACTGCCATAGCGAGCGCCCTGCGGCCCTGCCGCGCGGTTGCAGGGATGGCTAGCAGGCCGGCCGCACCCGCCAGGGTGGACGCGGCGGTCCAGAAGCCGGCCTGAGAGAGCGTCATGCCGCGGTCCTGCAGCAGCGTAGGCAGCCAGTTGTTCAGGGCGTGGTTCAGCAGGAACGTGGCCACGGCCAGCACGACGATAATCTGTACGTTCCGGATTCTCAGCAGCTCACCCAGCAGGCCGAATGCCGAGACCGGCGCCGCGTCCGGGCGGCTGTCGACGTCCTCGGGGGTTCGCACGTCGCGGGCCAGCGCCCACCACAGCAGCATAATGACCAGGACCACGGCGCCGTACACGATCGATATGCCTCGCCATGACCCGGTGAGCGGCATCACCACGCCGGCCGCGGTTGCCAGTGCAATGGCCATGCCGGAGATTGGGCCTGTGGTGTAGATTCCGGCTGCCAGACCTCGCTGGTTGCCTTGGAACCACACTGAGACCACCTTGGGTGCTCCAACCGAGATGATGGGGCCGCCCACGCCGAACAGCGCAACTGCAAGGAAGAGCGTGGGGAAGTCCAATGCCAGTCCTCGCAGCACCAGCGACAGCCAGACGACGAATATGCCGATGCCTAGAGAGCGTCGGACGCCCAGCCGGTCAATGAGCGCGCCGAGCGGATATGCCGTGCCGATGTAGACCAGCTGCCACGCGCCGAGCACCAGCCCCATCTGGCTATAGGTCATGTCAAGGTCCTTGACGATGGGGTCTACCAGTGGGGCAATTGTGCCGGCAGTCACGCCGAACGAGACGTACAGCAGCCACACCAGTGCCAGCATGAGCCAGCGCAGCGGGCTGGCGCTGGGAACGAAGGCTGAGGCCTCCGCGGGGCTGCTCATGGTATGCGTGGGCAGGATTGCAATGGAGGCTCCATATATCGGATACTTGGAACCAAACGCCGGTCCAAACCGCGTGGGACCGCATCCAATTGAGGAGGGAACCAATGACGGTCAGGCTTATAGTAAACATGGAGGCCGCTCCGGGCAAGCGCGAGGAGCTAATCGCCACGTTCGCAGAGCTGAGCCCCAAGGTTCGCGAGGAGCCGGGCTGCGAGCAGTACGAGCTCTACCAGAGCACCGAACAGCCGGACCAGTTCGCGCTCATGGAGCGGTGGACGGACCAGGACGCCCTCACCGTTCACGGCCAGGTGCTGCGGGAGCGCGGCGTGGACCTGGCGTCGCTGCGCACCGGGCAATCGCAGGTGGAGCGATACGAGGAGTAACCGCCGACTGCCCGCGGCACAGTAGACCGCTATCGAAGGGAGGTTGCGCGATGACCCAACCCGCATATAACGAACTCACACCCGAGGAGCGGTATGTTATCGAGATGAAGGGGACGGAGCGGCCCTTCTCCGGCGAGTACGACGACTTCTACGAGGACGGCAAGTACATCTGCCGCCGCTGCAACGCGGACCTGTACCGCTCAGAGGACAAGTTCGACGCCTTCTGCGGCTGGCCGGCCTTCGACGACGAGGTGCCGGGCGCGGTCACCCGCCTGCCGGACCCGGACGGCTTCCGCACGGAAATCGAGTGCGCCAAGTGCGGCGGCCACCTCGGCCACGTTTTTCTCGGCGAGTACCTGACGGACAAGAACACGCGCCACTGTGTCAATTCACTCTCCATCAGGTTCGTGCCGGAGGACAAAGAGTAGCGCCGCTCTCCCTCCGACTAGCCCAGAGCGAACGGAGCAATATCAACCGTTCGTGCTGAGCCGGTCGAAGCACGAACGGCACCAAGCCGACGCCCGCCTATACGATAGAAGTGCGCAGCGTCCCCTGCTGCCAGTCGCGAATGTTGCGGATGGCGAGCTCCAGTCCGGCCCGGTTGGCCTGCGGTGTGTTGGCCGCGTTGTGAGGGGAGAGCACCACGCTATCCAGCGTGGTGAGCGGATGGGCGGCGGGCAGCGGCTCAATCGCGAACACGTCCAGGCCCGCCCCGCCGATGCGGCCCGCCTGCAGCGCTGCGACCAGCGCGTCCTCGTCCACCACGGCTCCGCGCCCCACGTTGACCAGTATCGCAGTTGGTTTCATCAACGCCAGCTCGCGCGCTCCGAATAAGCCCTCGGTTTCCGCGCTCAGAGGCAGCTGAAGCGACACAACGTCAGAGCGGGCCAGCAGCTCATCCAGCCCAACGAACCGAGCGCCGTACTCCTGCGCTCGCTCCTCCGACGGGTTGAACGTCCAGGCGATGGCGTCCATGCCCAGACCCCTGCCAACCGCGATGACGCGCTGCCCAATTGGGCCCGTGCCCACCACCCCCAGTGTTGCGCCGTGCAGCTGCCCAACGGGCTCCTGCGGCCACCCGCCGCGTCGTACCGAAGCGTCCAGCATCGGCATGCGATGGGCGACGGCGAGGGCCAGCGCAATCGCCTTCTCGGCCACCGTCGCCGCGGAGTATCCGGGCGTGTTGGTCACAGTAATGCCTCGCTGCCGGCAGGCGTCCAGATCGACGTTGTCGACGCCGATGCCGAACACGGCAATGTGCCTCAACCGCGGGCACGCCTCCAGCACAGCCCGGATAAACGGGCTGGCCGCGAAAGAGAGCGCCACGTCGGCCTCCGCGATGCGCTCGGCAAGCAGTGCCTCGGTGTAGGCGCCCGATTCGTGGACGCGCAGCGTGCCAAGCTCTCGAAGCTGCGGCTCCAAGCCAGAATCGGCCACAATCCTCGCGGCGTCGTCCGGTACAACGATGTTCATTCGACGGCCTCCGATGCGTTGGCTGCCGTGTATTGTAGCGGCTGCGTGGCGGTGTGCGGCGGCCAGTTGCCACCGCCCGCCCTTCGACTGGCTCAGGACGAGCGGACACGGTATCCTCGTTCGTGCTGAGCTTGTTGAAGCATGAACGCCGCCACACCCTCTCGGCGCGTGCTAGAATGGGGCTGCCCGGCGCAACGGAGTCGCACACGCAGGAGGTCGAGAATGAACACGCTGGTAATGGGAGGCACACGCTTCAACGGGCTTCACCTGGTGCATGAGCTGGTGCGCTGCGGGCATAGCGTTACCACGCTCAACCGCGGCATGACCGAGGCCAAACTGCCCAGGGAGGTGCGCCGCCTGTACGCGGACCGGAAGGATCATGCGCAGCTGAAGGATGTCCTGGGCGGCGAGGACTTCGACGTTGTCTTCGACATCAGCGCCTACGTGCTGGAGGACGTGCAGAGCATGGTGGACATCTTCGAGGGGCGAACCGGGCACTACATCTTCGCCAGCTCCACCGTGGTCTACGCCGCGACCAACATCCTGCCGATCGACGAGCACTTTGCGGTGGACAGCACGCCGCGCCAGTCCGACTACGGGCGCAACAAGCTCATCTGCGAGGACTTCCTGACGCGGGCGTTCAGGCAGCGGCGCTTCCCGATGTCGGTGGCTCGGTTCTCTATGGTGTTCGGGCCGGACAACGGGATAATCGACCGGGAGCAGAGAATGTTCATGCGGCTGCTGCTGGGGCGCAAGATTCTGGTGCCTGGCCGCGGCACCACGCTGAGCCAGATCGGCCACGTTGACGACGAAGCCAGGGCTATGCGCTTGATGGCGCTCAACCCGCGCACCTACGGCGAGATATACAACGTGACGGGCAAGGACTACTTCAGTGACGAGGGGTACGTGGACACGTGCGCTCGGGCGGTGGGCGTCGAGGCTGACAAGCTGTTCGTGCCTGCGGAGGTGATGGATGAACTCTCAGGCGACCAGCGTCGCCCGCTGATCCAGAGGCTCGCGCCGTACATCCATCGCTGGGACGAGAGCACGGTGTTCGGCATGAGCAAGCTGCGCAACCACATCGGCTACGAGCCGGAGTACACGTTCGAGTCGGCGGTGGAGCAGACGTACGAATGGTTCGTGTCGCAGGGTCTGGACAAACAGCGCGAGTACGACTTCTCGTCAGAGGATGAGCTGATAGCGCGTCTGAGCTGAGAGTGCGGCCGCTGCTAGCCCCAAGTGTCCCGCGCCTGCTCGAAGCCGTGGATGGTGGCCTCCCAGGTGGAAGTGTCCAGGATGGCGTAGGTGCGCAGCGTCGACCGCTTGGGGTCGCGCGGCTGCCCAAGGGAGCCGGGGTTGACTATCAACTGACCGTCTACGCGCGTGACCATCGTGCGGTGGGTGTGGCCTACGATCAGGACGTCCGCCTTGGCCTCGGGCAGCAGGTGGTTGGGAATCTTGGCCAGGCGGCCCGCGGCGCTGCTGTTGTCGTCAGTGCCGCCGCCGGCCACCATCGCGTCCGCGCCGTCGGATACCGGCGCGAGGCGGTCGCCCTCGCCGGGCAGGAACACGCCCGCGCGTCCGCCGTGCTCGCCGCCGGTCGGGTCCAGAGGGCTGGTGTGCATCATCATGACGCGCTTGCCGTCGATGGGCCACTCGAGCATGAGCGGCATCTGGCGCAGGTGCGTAAGGTTGTCCGGCTTGATCTGCCCGGAGTTTCGCAGCATGAGACCGGCGGAAGAGAGAATGGCCGTGTCGTGGTTTCCCCGGACAACCGGAATGCGATACCTCTGCATCAGCTCCGAGATCTCATTGGAGAACCGGTACTGGAGGTTGAGGTCGCCGGCGCAGATCACCTGGTCGACGCCTCGCAACTCTTTCAGCGCCGTCTCCAAGGCCGTCACGTCGCAGTGGATGTCCGAAATGATGCCGATCTTCAAGTGACCTTCTCCGATTCGTTGGGTATTGCGCGAGGGCCGGGCCTGCCCGCAACCGGACGGTGGTCCGGCCCTCGCATCAGTGCGCTACTCGCGGGTGCAGATGAAACTGGAGGCGCTGCCGAACGGGCCCGTCTCGCAGAGTGCCACGTCCAGCTTCTTTAGCTCTCCGTCCGGCCGGGGCAGCTGCCTGACGCCGGCCGTGCCCATCATCTGGTTGGCTGTCTCCCACACGTTGGTCATGCCGTGGATGCGGCCATTGCCGAGGTTGCCGCCCGCCGTGTTCAGAGGGTGCGGGCCTTCCAGGGCGATGTTCTCCGGCTGGCACCACAGGTGTGCCTCACCGCGCGGGGCGAATCCGAATGCCTCGAGCCACATCCAGACCATAGGGCTGAAGCCGTCGTACACGTGCTTCAGGTCGACGTCCTCCGGCTTCAGGCCCGCGCTCTCGTACAGGTTCTTGGCCTGCCAGTCGTTCATCTCCTCCAGGCCCTCCAGCGAGTCCGTGACGCCGCCCCTGCTGCGGTGCATGGGTATGGCTGCGATGCCGGAGATGTAGCCGCCGGGGTGCGGCGTGTCCTTCGCGCGGTCCTCGGTTGTCATCACGACCGCCTGCACGCCGTCAACCGGCATGTCGTTGTCGAACACGCACATGGGATAGGCGATGAGGCGAGAGTTGATGTAGTCGTCGTAGGTGATCTGGCGGCCGTTCCAGACGGCGTAGGGGTTGAACTGCGCGTTGCGATGGGCGTTCAGCACGTAGCCTGCCATCGACTCGCGCTTTGCGCCGTACTTGGCCAGGTACCGCTGGTAGGTGATTGCCTGGCCTGAGCCGCCCACGCCGTGGCCGTACACGGTGGTCATGGAGGCTGCGCCGCTGGCCATTCTGCCGCTGACCTGCCGGTATCGCACGCCTGCCGGGTGGTGGCCCGTGCGGATGACCAGGGCGTAGTTGCACACGCCCGCGCCCAGGGCCATCGCTGCAAGCTGAGGGCCCGCGCAGGAGCCGGCGGCCGGGCTATCGGTCTGGATCCAGTGCTTGATGTTGTTCCAGTTGACCACGGACATCATGTGGGGCACGTCCAGCCACACCTTGATGTCGCCGCGCTGGTTGGGACCCCAGTTGGGGTCCGCCCAGATGTAGATGCCGTCGATGTCGTCGACGGAGAGGCCCGCGTCCTCGATCGCCATGAGGGCCGCCTCGTTGGCTCGATGCGACTTGGTGCCGTCGAAGTAGCGGCGGCACATCGTGCTTCCCGACCCCACGAATACCGGTCTCTTGCCCTTGGGCCACTGGATAGGCATGATGCCTCCCTTCTCTCTTTAGCGTTGCGTTGTGCGGATGGCCGTGCCTACGAAGAGCGCGGCTGGAACTGAAGGATCTTCTGTTCGTCGCTCACCGTGTCGAAGACCGCCTCGAGAGGCATGCCGGTCTCCAGCCCGCCGCCCATTGCATCGTACTCGTGGTTCAGGATGTTGCTCATCAGGAGCAGGTCCGGCTGCTCCTCGAGCTCCACCATGATGACGGCGTACGGGACCTTCTCCTCGAAGCCTGAAACGGAGGTGTCGTAGCAGATGTAGTAGCAGTAGAGCGTGCCCCGGCCGCTGGTCTCCTCCCACTTCAGCTCCGCGTTGCGGTCGCCGCAGTAGTTGCAGAGGGCAACGGGAGGGTGGTTGTACTTCAGGCAGTCCTCTTTCTGGCACCGCTGGAGAACGAGCTTGCCCTCATTGGCGCCGTCCCAGTAGGGTTGGTTGTCCGGGGTGGGCACAGGAGTCACGTTATATGGCGCCATGGTGCTGTGAAACAGGTGGTCCGAGTCGCCGACGAGCGGGGCAGCAGCGCCGCCCAACACCGTCGCGTGCGTTCCCAGGGGTCCAACCGGTGGTCCTTCCTGGCTGGTCAAGGCTTGCCTCCTTTCTTGGTGAACCGGAGTCCATGCGAGGCGGCGCAGTGCAGGGGTGAGTGTTGCGCCGCAAGAGCAATCCTAGTTTGACGGCGTGGCGTTGTCAACCGCTGAGGCCGCCCCGCCCCGGCCGCAGCTATCGCGCAGCCAGCATGTCGTAGGCCAGGGCCAGCATGACCCCGGTCCCGTTGAGCAGGCTCTTGATGCCAATGGACTCGTTCGTCCCGTGCGCGAAGGTCAGGGCCGGGTCGTCCTCGGGATGCGCGCCGGTGAAGCCGTAGGTAACCGTGCCAAGGGAACGGGTGAACCGTGAGTCGGTGAAGCCGGTGCTGATGGAGGGGATCATTTGGACGTCCTCAAGTCCCAGGGCGCTGGCCGTGGCTTGCCTGATTCGCCGGGCGAAGTCGGTCTCGAACGGTGAAGAGTTGGGCACGGCCATGTAGTCCACCTGAAAGTCCACGCCCGGGATGCCATCCAGCAGCCGGCCGAGCTCCTCGCGCAGGTGCGTCTCGTCCTGGTGGGGCAGCGTCCGCACGTCGCAGGTCAGCCGCACGGTCTCCGGCACGCTGTTCGACTTGACGCCGCCCCTGACTATGGTGGGCGTCACTGTCATGCGGGAGAGCGCCCTCAACACGCTGGCCAGGGATGGGTTCTTGGTCTGCAGCTCCGCGATTATCTCGTCCACGTTGGAGGCGGTGGCCAGATGCTCGATCGCCAGGTCGGACAGGTGGCGGAACACTTCGGCGGAGGTGTCCCGCTCCGGCTCGTACTCCTCGATGCGGCTCAGCACCTGGGAGAGCGCGTAGAGGGCGTTGTCGCCTCGCCACGGCACGGAGGCGTGGGCGCTTGCGCCTCGTATGTCTATTTCCACCTGGAGCCGTCCCTTCTCGCCGGTGCCGAGGACGTAGGCGAAGCCTTGGCCCACCTTCACCGGTACACCGCCGCCCTCGTTGACTGCGAAGGGCGCTGCAATCATGTCCGGGTGGTGCTCGGCCAGCCAGCCGAACCCGTACCGGCCGCCGTGCTCCTCGTCGGCGCCGGAGGCCAGCAGCAGGTCATCAGCAAGCTCCACGCCGCTGCGCTTCAGCAGAATCATGGCCATGATCTGGGCCGTGAGGAGGCCCTTGCAGTCCGAGGCGCCGCGGCCGTAGATGCGGTCGTCGTCTATCGTGGCGCTGAACGGAGGGTGCCTCCACTTGCTCTCGTCCTCCACTGGCACAACGTCCGTGTGGGACATGAACATGAGGGCCGCGTTGCCGGACCGCCCCGGAAGCCGGGCGATGAGGTTTCCGCGGCCCGGCGCCGATTCCAGTATCTCGCAAGGGATGCCTTCCCTTGCCAGGCACCGCTGGACCGCAAGGCAAACCTCCGTCTCGTTGCCCGTGGGCATGACACCGCTGTTCACGGAGGGAATCCGCACCAGCTCCTGCTCAAGCGCGATTATCTCGTCGCGGTGGGCGTCCACTTGCATTAGGAGTTCGGCCAAGTTCGGCATTAGTCTCCCTTCTATCCCTGGTCAGCCCGTTCCTCTAAACGAAGTCGCCCCCGTACTCTTCAGGAGGGGCGCTCGTTGGGCTCTGCAGATGGAGACGAGCCGCCCGCCTCCGCCTCCACAGGCTCCAGCGGTAGCCGCGGACGGCGTGCGATGAAGAGCGAAACCGCACCCAGCGCCAGGAACAGGGCCACAATCTGGAATCCTAGGCGGTAGCTGTCGAAGGTGTCCACCATGAATCCCACGAATATGGGGCCGCTGACGGTGCCCGGCAGGTCCACGAACTGGAGTAGGCCGCTGATGGTCCCGAAGTTGCGGCGCCCGTAGAAGTGGGCGACGATGGCCTGTCGCAGCGCGGCGGAGCCGCCATAGGCCGGACCGAGCAGCAGGATGTATAGAGGCGCCCACCCGAGGCTCGGGATAAGGGACATGGCCAAGACGCCTATGCCCTGCACCAGCAGCAGCAGCGCCAGCAGGACGCGGATGTTCAGATAGTCGCCGATCCAGCCGAAAATGACGCGACCCGGCACCGAGATTAGCAGCGTGATCGAGGCCAGCCAAGCGGCGTATACGGGAGTTGCGCCCATCTCCTCGATGAGGAACGGGACGTGGTATATGGCGGCGACGGTGACGGTCACGGACCAGCTCGCGAAGGCGATGGCCAGCATCCAGAAGGAGAGCGACCTGAGAGCCTGCCGCGGCGTGAGCTCGATCTCCAAGGGCTCGTGGCTGCCGGACCTGTCACGGCTTGGGGCCTCCACGGGCAGAGGCTCGCCGTCCGGGTGCATGCCGACCTGTTCCGGCCGGTGATGGACGAGCGAGACCAGCGGGATTCCGACGAGCCAGTAGGCCAGGCCGGCCATCACGGCGGCCGACCTCCAACCATACATCTGAGTGAGCCAGCCAACGACGACCACGGCGCTTCCGCCGAGGCCTATGCCTGCGAGCAGTATGCCCAGCGCCCGGGCCCGCTTGCGCACGAACCAGTTGGCAACCGCGACATTGATGGGCCGCCCTCCGCCGAAGCTGGATGCCGTGGCAATCACCATGAAGACGGCATAGAGCATCCAGAGGGAGGTAACCCAGCTGAGGAGGAAGAAGGCAAAGCCCATCGTGATGATGCCGAAGTAGAGCAGCGGGCGAGGGCCGTAGCGGTCGATGAGCCAGCCGGCGAGGGGAGCGATGAGGCCGCCTTCCAGTCGAGCGAGGCCCACGACGCCGCCGAGGGCAGCGCGGCTGGCGCCAAGCTCATGGAGAAGCGGAACGAAGTAAATGCCGAAGCCGTAGGTGTAGAATGCGCCGTTCAGTATGGCGATGGAGATGCCGACGGCAACGATCCACCAGCCGTAGAAGACGCGCCTTACGCCCGGAATGCTCTCAACGAACGCGGCCATCCCTTTGCTCCGCCACACGGGATGGGGAAACGCCTCCGGCGCAGCCTGCGGCCGGGCCGGGTCATGGCAGGGCCATTGGCATATTATGCCTTGGGGCGTGTGAGGTCAACCGCGGTGGGGAGGCCGCCGCGGCGAGCGCGCGTCGTCGACGGCCTGCTACAGGAGGAGCCGCGGCGATTCCGCAAGGTCAAGCCTGCCGTCCACGGAGCAGGCATCGGCGGGACGGTGGTCCGCGCCGTCCCGGTTGAGTTCAATGCGCAGGCGCGCCGCCACCGCCGTCACGTCGGCATGGCGTCCGCGCAGCCTGATCATCACCCGCTCTGGCGTCAAAGTGGCCGCGGCCACGTGATCCGATGCAATGTCGCCTTCCGGTATGAGGAGAGCGCTGCCAACCATCACCATCACCTCCCTTTCGACGCCATTGTAGAACAAGTGTGCTGTCATTGTCAAGCCCTACAGTCAGCGGGCCTCGAGGGGGAGACGGTGAGCGTCGAATTGCGGCGGAGCATTCGCGAGGAGGGAAGTCGGTGTACGTGAAGTCGGAGGTTAGGGCTAGCTGCCCGCGCCGCTCGCCAGGTCGGCGAACACCTTGGGCCAGTCGCCCTCGCCCTCGCCGAGGCCGGCGCGATAGGTGATGACACCGTTGTGATCGACGGCGACCTTCGTGGACTGCCTGATGATTTCAAGGCTGCGCAAGACGTTGTTGTCGACCACTGCGACCGGGAAGGGGAGCTCCTCCTTGGCGCGATGGTCCTCCAGCTTGCCGATTCCCTCGGTCAGGTCCTGGCCAATGGCGTACAGGTCAACGCTCTTCGAGAACTCCGGGTAGTCCAGCTTCAGGCGCCGCAACTCGGCGCGACATACCGGTCACCACGTTGTGAAGAAGTAGAGGAAGACCGGCTTGCCTTGGTGCGCCAGCAACTCCGTCGACACCCTGCTGCCGTCCACAAGAGTCATCTCGAAGTGAGGCAGCGTGTTGCCTACGTTGACCCCGACGGGCGGGGCCGATGGCGCAGCGGTTGCCGTGGGCGCTTCGGTCGGGTCGGCCGGCGGCTCGGTGGGGGAGGCGGCGAGAGTGCCGGAGACGGTGGCTTCGGGTTCAAGCCCCGCAGACGGCTCGGTTGTTGCGCTGACGGATCCAGTTGTTGGGTCGGCCGGCGTGGCGGTTGGTTCGGCAGCGGGTGCGGTTGTTGCCGTAGCGGCGGGCGCCTCGGTGGGTGCGGTGGTGGCCGTTGCCGGAGTGGTCGCGGTTGGTTCTGGATCGGAACCACATGCCGCGCTCACGGCGAACAGTAGGACTGCGACCAGTGCCAGGATGCGTAACGCTGGGTTGCGCCGGACGGTCATCGCTTGTGCGCTCAAGCTCGGCGGCCCTCCTCGTAGACCAGTGCCTCTAGCTGAATGATACCATCCGAATGACGCCGTGCAAGTCTGCGCAGGTTGAGCATTCCTTAAGTTTTGCTTACGGCTGGATGGCCTCGCGGTTCGCGGGATTTCTCCGCGCGGCGCAGCTAGAGAGTATCGAGAAATCGAGGGCGCGGGGGCCGTTGACGGCCGCGACTATGGTGCGGAGTAAAGTTGGTGGAGACGGGGGAGAGTCGAACTCCCCGTCCAGAGAGCTTCCCGCTGAAATCTACTACAGGCTTGTCCGGCGCTTGATTCTCGCTACCCCGGTCTCCCTGCCGGCCGGAGTACCCGGGTAGCCAGCCGGTGGTCTTGGTCCCTCGCTACCGGCGTTGCGCGGGCTGCACCTCGACTTATGGCGCCCACTCCTTACCTTCGAGGAGAGGTGAGGGTGGACGTGGCAGCCGTGTTAGGCCGCCAGGGCTACTTGCTTTTCGCCAGTTACTTTTTTGCCGCCTTGTTCACGGGGTGGACGGCACCCCGGCCTGCAATTCCGCGAGACCACCCCCTGTCGAGACCACGCGTCCCCATTAGATGTGCAACACGGTCATTATAGCACAGGGCGACCTATCGATTGATCGTCGCTCTACTCCCGGCCGGCCAAAGGTGAATGGACACGTTTGGGCCCGCTCGTTCTGAGCCTGTCGAAGGACGGGCGGAGTTTGGAGTACCATCAGCCTCGAGATGCCGCGCGCATGGCGCGGCCCGCCTCGCGCTCCTGATCGCGGTCGAGGATGGCACGGCGCTTGTCGTGCAGCCTGCGCCCCCGTGCCAGGCCCACCTGCACCTTGGCGTAGTGGCCCTTGATGTACACGCGCAGCGGCACGAGCGTCAGGCCTTTCTGGGATGTGACGCCCGCCAGGTGGCCGATCTCCTTGGCGTGAAGCAGAAGCTTGCGAGGACGGGTCGGCTCGTGGTTGTGGATGTTGCCCTGCTCATACGGGGCGATGTGGGAGTTCATCAGCCACACCTCGCCGTCCTCGGCCTTGGCGAAGGCGTGCTGGATGTTCATCTTGCCGGAGCGCACGGACTTGATCTCCGTTCCGGTGAGAGCCAGGCCGGCCTCCACCGTCTCCAGGATGTCGTAGTCGTGGTAGGCGCGCCGGTTCTGCGTGACGGCGCCGGTCTGGCTCTTCGGCTTTGCCTTAGGGTTGGCTCGCTTGGATCTGGACTTTGGCATCGTAGTGGTCTCTCTCGATCGCGCCTATGGTGCGCCGGCCGCCACTTGGGACTGCAGGTATTCCACGGCTCGATCCAGCTGGAGGTCCTGGTCTTCGTCCGTACCCGGCTCAACTTCGATGTCCGGCGCCAGCCCCTCACCCTCGATGAGGTGGCCGTCGGGTGAGTACCACCGCCCGATGGTGCAGTACAGCCCGGAGCCGTCCACCAGATTGTGCGGCAGGTTTACGCTGCCCTTCCCGAACGTGTTCTCGCCGATAAGGACGGCCCTGTCGTGATCCCGCAACGCTCCGGCTAGCACCTCGCTGCCGCTGGCGCTGCCATTGTTTACCAGCACGACTAAGGGAATGTCAGGGGCGAGGCCGTCGGGTCTCACCTCGTATTCGATGCGGTGGTCGTTGCCGTCCACGGAGTAGAGCACCAGGCCGTCCACTAGGAACTGGCTGGCAATGTTCACGGTGGTGGAGAGCAGGCCACCGGGGTTGTTCCTCAGGTCGAGTATCATGGCCCTGACGCCCATCTCGATGGCCTTCTCGATTGTGGCGGTCATCTGCTCGTCGGTGTTGCTCGAGAATGACGAGATCTCCACGTGAGCGATGCCGTCTGGAAGCAGCCGCCACTCCACGCTCGTGATCTCGATGGTGCCGCGCACTATCTCGATCTCGACAGGCTCCTCTGCGCCCTCGTGCAGCACCCGGAGCCGGACCGGTGTTCCCTCCGGCCCGCGAATTCGGAGCACCGACTCCGTGACAGTCCAGCCCTCGGTGCTTTCGCCGTCGACTGCCAGGATAACGTCGCCCGGTCTGATGCCCGCGCGCTCCGCGGGTGTATCCGGGAGAGGCGCCGTGATCGTTATTCGCTCGTCCTTGAGGCCCACGGTGGCCCCGATACCTCCGAACTTGCCCTCGCTGTCCTCAGAGTAGAGGGCGTATTCGTCAGGAGTGAAGAACGTGGTATAGGGGTCGTCCACGACGTCCAGCATGGCCTCGATGGCCACAAGCGAGAGATGTTCCGAGTCAGGCTGGTCCAGCACCGTTGCCTGGCTGGTCATGGCGTCGATGGCGGCCGCGCCCAAGGCCTCCACGTCAAGCGTCTCCCTTTCCACGAAGCAGCTGTCCAGGGTGTTCCACACCTCCACGATGGCGTTGTGGTCCGTAGACGCGTCCGCTCCTGAAAGCTGCTCCCACACGTCCACGACTGCCGAGATGTCAGCCGGAGGTGTGGGCGTGGGCTCGGCAGGCGTCGCGCACGCAACCAAGCCGACCGCCAAGGATAGCAGGGCGCCGGCTGTGAGCGGAACGGATCTGAGACTGCTACCACGCACAGGTTGTTCTCGAAGGGGTGATACCTCAATTCTAGCACACCCAGGCTTGCACACTCCGATGGAATTTTCGCTCCGGGCTGAGGCTCACTCCCGAGCGATGATACGTAGCGATTGAATGCCGCAAACTGCAGGCGTTTGTGGTGATTTTCACTTGCTAACAGGCTTGCCCTGTGCTATATTCCTTCCGATGTTTGACGCGGAGGTAACGGCCTGTGCTTGAGGACTATTTCCGCCAGTACGGCCTCATCGCCGTCTTCACCGTCGTAGCGGTGGTGCTGCCGGGCACGCTGCTCGTGGTATCGTGGCTGTTCTCCTACATTCGCGTCCGACCCAAGAAACCCACCGCGACCAAGAAGAACCCCTACGAGTGCGGTATGGAGCTCATAGGAGACCGCTGGCCGCAGTTCAACTTCCGCTACTACATGTTCGCCATCCTCTTCGTCATCTTCGACGTCGAGACGATCTTCATCTACCCCTGGGCCGTACACTTTGGCCAGCTTGGGCTTTTCGCCTTCATTGAGATGCTGGTCTTCATCCTTATCCTGGTGGTGGGCTGGGCCTACGCGTGGAGGTACAAGGCTCTGGAGTGGAGGTAGACTATGTCGCTTGAAATGCAGCCCGGCCGAACTTCCGGCGAGCAAGTGCCCGGTGTGACGGTACCCCTGTATTCCACCACATGGGAGTTGGACCGCGAGGAAGGGGCGGAAATCAACGACATGAAGGCGACGCACATCGAGCCGTTCGCCCGCGATTACATCCAGGTCGACCCGGAATTCGAGCGCAACGTGGTCATCACGTCCGTAGACGCTCTCCTGAACTGGAGCCGCAAGTCGTCCGTGTTCCCCATGACGTTCGGGCTCGCGTGCTGCGCCTTCGAGATGATCGCCAGCGCGATGTCCAGGTTCGACATCTCCCGATTCGGCATGGAGGCCATGCGCGCCTCGCCGAGGCAGGCCGACCTGATGATCGTGGCCGGCACGGTGACCTGGAAGATGGCTCCGGCCATCCGCCGCCTCTACGACCAGATGCCGGAACCGAAGTGGGTCATCTCGATGGGCGTGTGCGCCACGAGCGGCGGCCCCTACTACCAGGGCTACAGCGTGGTGCCCGGTGTAAACCGCATCGTTCCGGTGGACGTCTACGTGCCGGGCTGCCCGCCAAGGCCGGACGCCCTCCTGTACGGCATTATGCAACTCCACGAGAAGATCAAGAAGTACAGCCTCTTCGGCAAAGCCGCGGGTGCGTAGATGACTTCGACCCTGAGCGCAGACCTGATTGCCAGCCGCCTGGCGGAAGCCGTCCCCGGCGCGGTGGAGGAGTCCAACGAACGCGACGTCTGGGTCAAGGCCGAGTCCGTACTCGATGTGTGTGGCTTCCTGAAGGACGACGCCGACCTCAAGTTCGACTACCTGGTGTCAATCTCCGCGGTGGACTACATAGAGCACTTCGAGGTTGTGTACCACCTGGTGTCGATGCCCCACAACCACGGCGCGGTGGTCAGGACCAGGTGCTGGGGCAGGGAAGAGCCGAGCGTGCCGTCCGTGACCGGCCTGTGGCAGGGAGCCGACTTCCAGGAGCGCGAGGTCTACGACCTCATGGGCGTCAGCTTCACAGGCCACGTAAACCTGAAGCGGTTGCTGCTGTGGGAGGGCTACCCAGGTCATCCTCAGCGCAAGGACTACCTGGAACCTCCAAGGTAGCGCAAGACGAGCGAGATTCCCGGAGAATTAGCGAAAGATGACCCTCCGTACCGAGCCGGTTACCATCAATCTGGGGCCACAGCACCCCAGCACTCACGGCGTCTTTCGAATGCGTATCACATTCGATGGCGAGGTGATCCTGGACGTGGAGCCGGTCTTCGGCTACCTGCACCGCGGCTCTGAGAAGCTGGCGGAGGAGCGCACCTACGCCCAAGTGGTCACGCTCACGGACCGCCTCGACTACGTGTCCTCCATGTCCAACAACCTGGCCTACGTGCTGGCCGTGGAGAAGCTGGCCGGCATTCAGCCGCCGGAGCGGGCGATGTACCTCCGCGTCATCGCTGCGGAGCTCCAGCGCATCTCCAGCCACCTGGTGGCCACCGGCTTCTTCCTGAACGACCTTGGCGCACTGGCAACGCCTCTCATGTACTGCTTCCGGGAGCGCGAGAAGATACTCGACCTGTTCGAGATGCTGTGCGGCGCGCGCATCACGCTGAGCTACATGCGCGTCGGAGGCGTGTTCCAGGACGCGCCGACCGAGTTCTGGCCCGCCATTCGAGACTTCCTGAGCTTCATGCCGGAGTACGTAGACGAGTACGAGAAAATGCTCACCGGCAACGAGATCCTGCTGTCCCGCACCAAGGACGTCGGAATTCTGGCCGGCGAAACGGCCATCAACTGCTCCGCCAGCGGCCCAGTGCTCCGTTCTGCCGGCGTGAACTGGGATCTGCGCAAGGCGGATCCCTACGACGTGTACGACCGGCTGGAGTTCGACGTGCCGGTTGGCACCGTTGGTGACAACTACGACCGCTACCTGCTGCGCATCGCGGAGATCAGGCAGTCGCTGCGCATCATTGAGCAGTGCGTTGACCAGATACCGGAGGGCCCCGTTCGCGAGAGGATACCCAATCTTGTGCGGCCGCCGGTTGGCGACGCTTACGCCCACGTCGAGTCGCCGAAGGGTGAGCTTGGCTTCTACCTGGTCAGCGACGGCAGCATCGCGCCGTACAGGTGCAAGATCCGGTCGCCGTCGCTCATCAACCTGACCGTGCTGCGTGACATCCTCATCGGCTGGAAGCTGGCTGACATGATCGTCACGTTCGGCAGCATCGACATCAACATGGGTGAGGTGGACAGGTAGCGATGGGAGGCTACACGCCATTCAGGGAGGCCAACGCCTTCTTCGGCAACCTCTACGACCTGTTCGCGGGGTTGAACGTGTTCGGCGTCTCGCTGATTCCGGAGTGGCTCGCGTACTTCGTCGCGGGCTTCCTGGTCATCTTCATTGTAATCAACGTGGTGGTGATTACTACCACCGTGGGCACCTGGGTCGAGCGCCGTCTCATCGGCCGGATTCAGTCGAGGCTCGGCCCCAACCGGTGGGGCCCGTTCGGCCTCCTGACGCCGGTGGCCGACGCCCTGAAGCTGCTCACCAAGGAGGACACCAGGCCGGAGGGCGTGGACGGCTGGGTGTTCAATCTCGCACCCCTGGTGTTCATACTCGGCCCTCTATTGGTCTTTGCCGTCATCCCGTTCGGCAAGAACACCTACGTCGCAGACCTGAACATCGGCATTCTATTCATTATCGCCGTGACCACCGTGCCTACCATCGCCATGTTCATGGCCGGCTGGGGCTCGGGCAACCGGTACTCGCTCTTCGGCGCCATGCGCGGCGTCGCGCAGCTGGTCAGCTACGAGGTGCCGCTGGTGCTGTCGATCGTCGGCGTGTTGCTGCTGGCCGGCTCGCTTTCGCTGGTGGACATAGTGGAGAGCCAGCGAATTCCCTTCATCCTCATCCAGCCGTTGGGCTTCTTCATCTTCATTGTGGCGATTTCGGCGGAGATGAACCGCTCGCCGTTCGACATAGTGGAAGCGGACTCGGAGCTGGTGGCAGGGTTCCACACCGAGTACAGCGGCATGAAGTGGGGCACGTTCCAGCTGGCGGAGTTCATCGCGCCGTTCGGCGCCGCTTCAATCATCACGACGCTGTTCCTCAAGGGCTGGGAGGGACCGGTGCTGCCCTCGCACCTGTGGTTCTTCATCAAGGTGTGGGCCATCTGGTTCATTCTTCTCTGGGTCAGGGCCACTCTGCCGAGACTTCGAGTGGACCAGATCATGGCACTGGCGTGGAAGTTCCTCTTCCCGCTCGGGCTGATCAACCTGTTCATAACGGCCGGGCTGCTCCTGATATGGGAAGACCCCACCACCATCCAGCTATGGGCAATGGGCGGCATCAACTGGGTGATCGCGCTGGTGTGCCTGGTGGTGTCCTCTCACCTGATGTCGGACAAGCTGACCGCACGGCCGCCTCTGGCTCCGGTGCCGGGAAGATCGAGCGGTCGTGCTCAGGAGGCCAGATGATATGTATGGCATAGGAATTGCAAAGGGACTGATGGTCACGCTGACCAACCTGTTCAGGAAGCCGTTCACGATCCAGTATCCTGAGGAGGCGGTGCCGCAGTCGCCCCGCTTCCGCGGCGAGGAGTTCGCCTGGTACGAGGAGAGGTGCACGGGCTGCGCAAGCTGCGCCAAGTACTGCCCGCTGGGCATCATTCGGATAGTGACGCACCCCGGCGGCGCGAACGTGCCGGAGGGCGACTCCTACGCAATCGACGTGTTCGACATCGACATAGGCCGGTGCATGTTCTGCGGCCTATGCGTGGAGGCCTGCCCCTATGACGCGCTGTTCATGGGCAGCGGCTTCGAGCGGGGGCAGTACCGCCGCGACGACCTGATCATCACGGTGGACGAGCTCCGCAGCTCCGAGAGACGTCCCAGCACCTGGTTCCGGCCCCAGCTGGAGGAGCGCGATTACCGCCCCCAGGGCGGTGAGCCCCTTTCTTGGGAAGAGGTCGGCCGCTAGATGTTTCCGCTGGACATCGCCTTCTGGGGCCTGGCTGCCGTGGGGATAGTCTCCGCGCTGGCCGTGGTATCTGAGAGGGATATCTTCAGAGCGGCCCTGTTCCTTGTAGTCTCCTTCCTGGTGGTCGCAGGGATGTTCGTGCTGCTCAACGCCGAGTTCCTCGCGGTTGTGCAGGTGCTCGTGTACGTGGGCGCTATCTCCGTACTCATCATTTTCGCCATAATGCTCACGCGGAACGCCCAGGACGGCAATCCGTTCAACAGGTTCCAGCTGCCGGCGCTCATGCTGTCGGGGCTGGTGTTCGCGGCCATCGCCTTCGCTGTGGTGGTCACCGACTGGAATGAGTGGGGCAACCTGGGCTTCGCGGTCGCGCCCGGCGAGGCTGCTTCTGTGGATCCCAGTCACACGGAAGAGGGCATCCGGGACGTCTTCGGTGACACCACCCAGGTCATAGCCCGGCTTCTCCTACAGGACTTCGTACTGCCCATGGAGGCGGCCTCCGTCGTGCTGCTTGCGGCGGTGATAGGCGCGCTGGCACTGGTGCGGGAGAGGGAGGGTGAGTCCTGAGCCTGGAGAACTTCCTTCTCGTATCCGCGGTGATCTTCAGCATCGGGCTGTACGGCGCGCTCTCAAAGAAGAACGTGATCGCGGTCCTCATGTCGATCGAGCTCATGTTCAACGCCGTCAACATTGCGCTGCTGGCGTTCAGCCGGTA
Organism: Chloroflexota bacterium; assembly: GCA_028877205.1. Taxonomy (GTDB): domain Bacteria; phylum Chloroflexota; class Dehalococcoidia; order Lucifugimonadales; family UBA2985; genus JAPPHY01. Next base: position 55,002 of record JAPPHY010000016.1, read on the forward strand.
CGTGGTGCCGCAAAGGATTGCCGTCGACCCGGCAGGCGCTGAGGCCGAGATTGCAAACGCGATGATGTCGGAGGGAGTGGCGCTCGGCGAGACGGTGCTGAGCAGCCTCCTGACGGGCCACATTTTCGCCGTATTCATCATTACCATTGCCGCCGCGGAGGTTGCGCTCGGGTTGGGCATCGTAATAGCCATGTACCGCAACAGATCGTCGGTGGACGTTACTCAGGCCAACATGATGAGTGGTTAGTACGCTATGTGGGTTGATTTCAAGAAGGCGCCAAACCTGATGATCGCGGAGATGTGGAAGGAGCTCCTCGAGGGAGAGGGTCTGCCCGCGCAGATCCTGCCTGAGGGTGACATCCTCTCCTGGGGCGAGCGAGTGCCCTACCGCGTAATGGTCCCGCGGGGCAGGGAGCACGTGGCTGAGGAGATCCTTCGCAAGCTGTAGGGCAGAAGCCTCGCAGTGCGGCACATCGAAATGACTAAGGGAGCGGCATAACAGCATCATGACTGAAGGAGCAGCCTGGGCCATACTCTTTCTTCCCCTGGCCTCATTCCTTGTCATCGCGCTCGTCATCAGGCCCTTCCTGAACCGCTACGACAGCCTGAGCGGCTACGTGACCATCCTCGCAATTGGAGCCGCGTTCGTGCTATCCCTTATGGCCCTGGCGGAGGTCGCGAGCGGCAAGGGCGAGATCGGATGGGCGGCGCACTCCTGGCTGGTCATCGGCAGCCTGGACATCTCGGTCGGCATACTCATGGACCCGCTGACCGCGATCATGCTGGTTGTGGTGAGCGGAGTCAGTCTTGCCGTGCAGATTTACTCGCAGGGCTACATGAAAGGCGACTCCGGGTACTCCCGCTACTTCGCCTTCATGTCCCTGTTCACGGCGTCCATGCTGGGGCTGGTCCTGTCCCGTAACATCATCCAGGTGTACGTCTTCTGGGAGCTCGTGGGTCTTTCCTCCTACCTGCTCATCGGCTTCTGGCACGACAGGCCGTCCGCGGCGGCAGCGGCGAAGAAGGCGTTCCTGGTCACGAGACTCGGCGACGTGGGCTTCATGCTGGCCATCCTGTATCTGTTCTTCAACCGGGAAGCGTTCCTCAGTCAGGGACTCAACCCCTTCGAGATCGGGCACATCAACCTGCTGGCCCAGGGAGGCGAGCTGGCGGGCGCGCAGATAGTGGCGATGGGCAGCGGCGTTGCAACGTGGGTCGCGCTGGGCATCTTCGCCGGCGCGGTGGGCAAGTCGGCGCAGTTCCCGCTGCACGTGTGGCTGCCGGACGCAATGGAAGGCCCGACGCCGGTCAGCGCGCTCATCCACGCGGCGACGATGGTCGTGGCAGGTGTGTTCCTGGTGGCGCGTTTCTTCCCGCTGTTCGAGGCCTCTACCACTGCGATGGGCGTGGTGGCGGCGATCGGCGCATTCACGGCGTTCTTCGCGGCCACAATGGGCCTGGTGATGTTCGACATCAAACGCGTCCTCGCGTACTCCACAGTGAGCCAGCTGGGATACATGATGCTGGCCCTGGGCGTGGGCGCATACGAGGCCGCAATCTTTCACCTGTTCAACCACGCCTTCTTCAAGGCGCTCCTTTTCCTGGGCTCCGGCAGCGTGAACCACGCCACTGGGACGTTCGACATGCGATACATGGGCGGCCTGAGGAGGCACATGCCCTGGACTTACATCACGTTCCTCATTGCCGCGCTCAGCATCTGTGGTCTCTTCCCGTTGGCGGGCTTCTGGAGCAAGGATGAGATCCTGGTCGCGGCGTGGAACTTCGGCGGTGGGCTGGGCCAGGTCGTGTTCTGGCTGGCACTGGTGACCGCCTTCATGACCGCGTTCTACATCTTCCGGGCTTTGTTCATGACGTTCCACGGCGAGTTCCAGGGCGGCGTCGAGGCCGAGCACGGCGGCCACAACGGTGGAGGCCACGGAGTACACCTTGCGGAGTCGCCGATGGTGATGGTGCTCCCGATGGCCGTCCTGGCCGTCCTGTCGATCGTGTCCGGCTTCATGGCCAACCCGCTCAACTCGGCGTGGGGCCTGGGAGTGATACCTGCGCACTGGTTCGTCGACTTCCTGGACCACGTCGAGCTGGTGTCCCTGCACGCCGCGAAGTTTAATCTCGTGATGGCTGCACTGGGGACGGCGGTGGCGCTGGCGGGCATCGGTCTGGCGTACCTGATGTACTACCGGCGCAGCGTCGATCCCGACGACATCGCCGCTGGCATGGGACCGGGGTACACGGCCGCGGTGCACAAGTACTACTTCGACAACCTCTACGAAGATGTGGTCACACGCGGGCTCTTCTATCGAGGGCTGGCGCTGGCAACGGACTGGATAGACAGGAACATCGTGGACATGGCGGGCACGGCCATCGCCTGGGTGGGCAGGAACATGGGGCGGGCTATCGGCAAGCTGGAGACTGGGCAGGTGCAGGCCTACGGGGCGGGCATATCCGCGGGACTGGTGCTTATCGTCGTGGTGTTTGTGATATGGAGTTGAGAACGGTACAGAGGGTAGCTGAGTGCTTTCTGCCATAGTCTTCTTTCCGCTAATCTCTGCGGGCATAATCCTGGTGCTGCTGAGGGACGCCAGGCAGATAAAGGTGTTCGCTCTGGCGGTGACGGTGCTGGAGCTTGCGCTGGCGATCGCCATCTTCGTTGTGTTCCGCGTGGAGGACTACAACGTTGTGGACAACATGGAGTTGGTGGAGGATGTGAGTTGGATTGCAGCGCTGGACATTCGTTATCACCTGGGAGTGGACGGCCTGAGCGTGCCCCTGGTGCTGCTCACGGCGCTGCTCGGAATGTGCGCTGCCTTCGCATCCTGGAGTGTGACTCACCGGGTGAAGGAGTACTTCGTTTGGCTGCTGGTGCTTCAGACGGCGGTCACCGGCGTGTTCGTCTCGCTGGACGCCGTGCTGTTCTTCATCTTCTGGGAGCTGGAGCTCCTGCCTATGTACTTCCTCATCTCGATTTGGGGAAGCGGGCGGCGAGAGTACTCCGCGATGAAGTTCATCATATTCACCCTGCTCGGCAGCGCCTTCATGTTTGTGGGCATTCTCGCGTTGTACTTCTCGACCGGCACGTTCAACCTCGTGGAGCTGCAGGGCGTGGAAGGCGCGCGGCTGCTGCTCCCGGCGGGAGCCATCTTCGCCTTCCTCTTCATTGGATTCGCGGTCAAGCTGCCGGTGTGGCCCGTTCACACTTGGCTACCCGACGCCCACACGGACGCTCCGACCGCCGTGAGCGTGATGCTCGCAGGCGTACTGCTGAAGATGGGCGGCTACGGCATGATACGGCTGGCGGTGGGCATGTTCCCCGGCCGGGCACAGGAGTACGCCTGGCTGCTTGCGGTGCTCGCCATCATCAGCGTGCTGTACGGTGCAGTGGTGACGATTCGCCAGACCGACCTCAAACGACTGGTGGCGTTTAGCAGCATTAGCCACATGGGTTACGTGCTGCTGGGCATTGCGTCGGTGGTGGGAGCCGGCGGCGTGGTGAACGCCGTTGGGCTGACCGGCGCTGCGATGCAGATGTTCACTCACGGCACCATCACCGGCCTCCTGTTCCTGGTGGTGGGACTGGTGTACGAGAAGGCTCACACGCGCCACATTCCTGACATGGGAGGGCTGGCCTCCAACATGCCCGTTATCGCGGTGGTGTTCCTGCTCGCGGGTCTCGCATCGCTTGGCCTTCCCGGCACGAGCGGCTTCGTGTCTGAGCTGCTCGTGTTCCTGGGCACCTTCGAGGTCTGGGGTTGGATCACCGCCCTTGCGGTCTTTGCAATCGTGCTGACGGCCGGATACATCCTGTGGATGCTGCAGCGGGCGTTCTTCGGCCCGCAGCTGCCCCGGTTCGCAGGCGTGGGCGACACCACCGCCCTCGAGGCCGTTCCCATGGTCGCCCTGGTCGCAGCTATCATGGTGGTGGGCGTGTACCCGGCGGTAGTCTCCGACGTATTCGCCCTGGGCCTTGAGCCCATAGTCACATCGCTTCAGCAGGGGGCAGTCCCCTAGCGGGGAATCGACATGACGCTTCACGACGTATATCTGCTCTCTCCCGAGCTGTCGCTTGCGGCGCTGGGGCTGGTGGTCATCCTGGTGGACATGACCTTCCGCAACAAGGGCCTGCTAGCCATAGTCTCGGTGGTGGGACTGGCGGTGCCGATTGCGCTCAGCCTCATCCTGTGGTCCGACCTCGGTGGTGAGCCGGGTGCACAGATGACCGGCATCTTCGGCACGCTGGCCGTCGACAAGTTCAGCCTCTTCATCAAGTTCCTGGTTCTGGGCGTAGTCGGCCTGGTCATCATGTCCTCAGTAGGCTACGTGTCCAATATTCGATTCTTCCCGGGCGAGTACCACGGACTGATGCTGTTCTCGGCCAGCGGCATGATGCTGCTTGCCGCGACCACGGATCTGATCTCGATCTACATTGCGCTGGAGCTGACCTCCCTGCCCCTCGCTGCGCTGGCCGCCTTCCAGAGGGACTCGCGCTCCACGGAGGCGGGAATGAAGTTCCTGCTCCTGAGCGCCATGAGCTCTGCCGTACTCCTGTATGGCATGGCGCTGGTCTACGGCTTCACAGGCACCACGCATCTTGACGGCATACTCGAGAGGCTCGGCCAGGCGCTGGACCCGTCTGTGCCTTTCGGCAGCTACGGCCTGTTCATTGGCGTGGTGATGGTGGTGGCAGGCTTCGGGTTCAAGATATCGGCGGTGCCGTTCCAGATGTGGGTGCCGGACGTGTACGAGGGAGCGCCCACGCCAGTCACGGCGTACCTGTCCGTTGCGAGCAAGGCGGCTGGATTCGCGGTCATTCTGCGAGTGTTCTACGTGGCATTCGGCGAGATCAGCCTCGACTGGTCCGGCCTGTTCGCCGTGCTCAGCGCGCTATCGATGACGGTCGGGAACCTGGTAGCGATCGCGCAGCGCAACATCAAGCGGATGCTGGCCTACAGCACCATTGCCCACGCGGGCTACCTGCTGGCGGGTGTGGCGGCGATCGCCGCCCGCGTGCCGGAGGGCGAGTCGTCGATCGGGCCCAGCGGCGTGCTCTTCTACCTGGTGGGTTACGCCTTCACCAACCTTGCCGCCTTCTTCGCCATAATCGCGATCTCCAACCGCACGGGCAGCGAGATGATAAGCAGCTTCGCCGGGATGGGACGGCGAGCGCCCTTACTGGCAATCGTGCTTGCCTTCGCGATGGTGTCGCTGCTCGGCATACCACCGACGGCGGGCTTCATGGGCAAGCTGTACGTGTTCAGCGCCGCGATGAAGGCCGACCTGGCGTGGCTCGTCGTGGTGGGCGTTGTGAACAGCGCCGTGTCCGCGTACTACTACCTGCGTGTGGTGCGGGTGATGTACATGACGGATCCGGAGGACGAAGAGCGCGTGCCGGTGGTCCGCGTGCCTATGGTTGCGCTGTATCTGACGGGCCTCGGTATACTGGCGCTGGGCGTTTTCCCCGGCCCCATCATGAACGTAGCTGAGAAGGCTGCGGGGGTGCTGTTCTAGCGATCCCCGGGCTGCAGCAGCAGCGTGCGGCTCTGGTTTCTCCCCGTTCCTCTACTCCCGCGAGGGCAGGAGTTCACTCAGCAGCACTCGCTCGTCCTGAGCCTGTCAAAGGGCGTGAGGGAGTACACCCGAGTCGTTCATTACCCACCGTCATTCCGAGCCCATTCGGCTACGCTCAGGGTAAACTCAGCGCAGCGGAGTCGAGGAATCTAGGAGTTTCGCCACACCGTGCGACCGCCCGTCCCAAGAAGCACGCGAGGCATCATTTGGGGAAGCCGAGGTGCGCAGTTACCTTGGATTCCTCGACTGTGCTCGGAATGACCTGAGCGAGGCGCGTTCGTTATCTGCCCGCTCAAGTGGTTCGACAGGCTCACCATGAGCGGGCTAGGTGGCGGTGCGGACGCTCATATAGTTGACACGCTTCACCCCTGTATCAGGTACGGGCCGGGGCTATGAGCGGGCTGTCAGGCAAGAGCCGAACGCGCTAGGCGGAGAGCGCCACGCTGCTGAGGAGCTTCTTGGCGGAGATGATGTGCTTGTTGAGGCCCATGCTCTTGGCGTCCATGCCCATCGCCAGGCCAAGGACCTGCGGCAGGTGAAGAATTGGCAGGTCGATGGAGGTCTTGCGCATGGAGGCCGCCTTGGGCTGGAATCCGTCCAGATTCAGGTGGCACAGCGGGCAGGGCGTGACCATGGCGTCGGCGCCGAGTCCCTTGGCCTCGAGGGTGTGGTTGGCCACCATCGACACGGAGTTGCGCTCGTTGATGGTGAGGATGGGGAAGCCGCAGCAGCGTGTCTTGCCAGCGTACTCGACGGACTCCGCGCCCAGGGTCTCGATGACGCGCTCCAGCGAGTCCTCGCGCTCGGGGTGCTCGTCGAAGCCGAGCGCGCCGGTGGGCCGGATGATGTAGCAGCCGTAGAAGGGGGCCATCCGGAGCCCTTGCAGGGGAGTGGTGATGAAGGTCTTGAGGGTGTCCAGTCCCAAGTCCTCCACCAGTATCCACAGCAGGTGCTTGACCACCACCTCGCCCTTGTACTCCAGCCCCTCCTCAGCCAGGACCTCGTTGATCTCGGCCATGTAGGCGGGGTCGTCGGCCATGCGCTTGTGCGCCTGGCTCATGGTGCCCTGGCAGGTGCTGCAGATGGTCATAATGGGCAGACCCATGTCCTCCGCCATTGCGAACGTGCGAGCGTTGAGGGCATCGCCAAGGAGCTGGTTCTTCTCCTGCAGGACGCCGGCGCCGGTGCAGGCCGCGCCTTCCATGACCTCAAGCTCCAGGCCAAGTCGCTCGCAGACCTTCACGGCCGCGGGATACAGCTCCGGGCAGCCTCCGCGTGAGACGCAGCCGGGGAAGAACGCGTACTTCATCGCTTACCCTCCACTTTGTCGAACAGCCGGCGGACCTTGTCCTTGCCGGGTATGGCCTTGTGAATTATTGGTGGCGTCTTGCCACGCAGGAACGCACGCAAGCCGACCAGCGAAAGCCCCATCATGGCCTGGACGTTGAACACCCCGAACGTCCTCAGCGGCAGCTTGAGCTCGTCCAGGCGGCCGCTGTGCTTTATCGAGTCCGTGAACGCCTCTGTGTGGCGGGCACCGTTGTTGTTGCTGAACCCAGCCTCTATTGCCATGTCACGCAGCCCCATGATGCGGTCCATGGGGGCAACGCCCTTGGGGCAGACCTGAACGCACTCCATGCAGCGGGTGCAGTCCCAGATGCCGCCCGGCTGGCTGTACATCTGGAGACGGCTGCGGTCGGCGTCATCCCTGGGGTCGCCGACGAAGCGGTAGGCCTTGGCGAGGGCCGCCGGGCCCAGGAACCGCTGGTCGACCTCGATTGCGGTGCAGTCGGATACGCACGCCCCGCACATGATGCAGCTCATCACGCCGGCCAGGTGGAGCATCGTCTCGTTCGGCGCGAGGTACTCGGCCTCCGGTTCCTCTCCCTCCGGCTGAAGGTAGGGCTTCACGGCACGCACGCGGTCCCAGAACGGCTTCATGTCCGATACCAGGTCCTTTACCACGGGCAGGTTGCCCATCGGCTCGACAGTGACCTGGTTCTGGGCGTTTGCCACGTCCCGGACCTTGGTCTTGCACACCAGCTTGGCATGGCCGTTGACCCGCATGGAGCAGGAGCCGCAGATCGAGGCCCGGCAGGAGCAGCGGAGGGCCAGGCTGCCGTCCACTTCCTCTCTGACCTTGATGAGGGCATCCAGAACGGTGAAGTAGTCCTCCACCTCCAGGTTGTACTCCTGGAAGCGGGACTCCGGGCTCTCCGACTCAGGGTCAAACCGCCTGACGTTTAGCGTTACGTCCATCCGATTCCTCCTGGAAGGGCACCGCCGTGCTCGGCGCTCACAACGCCTCCTTCGGCGGGCCTCACTGCTAGTACGACCTCACCTGCGGCTGCCACTCCGTGATGGTGACCGGGCCAAACTCCAGGCGCGGTCCGTCCGGCGTGTGCAGCGCAATCGTGTGCTTTAGCCAGCCATCGTCATCGCGTTCCGGGTAGTCACGCCTTGCGTGGGCTCCCCGGCTCTCGCGGCGCTCGAGGCTGCTTGTCACCATGACCTCGGCCAAGTCCAGCATGTTGTCCAGCTCCAGCGCCGAGACCAAGTCCGTATTGAACACGCTGCCGTGGTCCTGTATCGATACAGCCTCAAATCGATTCTTCAGGTCGTGCAGTGCGTCGACGCCTGCGCCCAGGCCGGCGGCGTCCCGAAAGATTCCGGCGTGCTCCTGCATTGCGGCACCCAGCTCCCTGCGTAGTGCGGCCGTCCTGATGCCGCGATCGCTGCGGCTGAGCAACGCGTCGATGCGTTCGGCCTGTTCGCGAGCGATGGCCGGAGTCAGGTTCACAAAGTGCTCCTCCGCGGCCTCCTGCGCGGCTGTCCTGCCCGCGCGCCTGCCGAAGACCACGGTCTCCAGCAGTGAGTTGCCGCCGAGCCGGTTCGCCCCGTGGACGGACACGCAGGCGCACTCGCCGGCAGCGTAGAGGCCAGGCAGGGTGGAGCGTCCGTCGACGTCCGTCTTCACGCCTCCCATCTGGTAGTGCATACCGGGCCGGATGGGCACGGTCTCAGTGACCAGGTCGACTCCCGCCAGATCCATGGCAAGCTCGTGAATCTGGTTGAGCTTGGTCATGATCAGGTCCCGGCCCAGGTGGCGCAGGTCCAGCATTACGCATCCATTCACGTCCCTGCCGGAGTCAATCTCCACCTGCTCCGCACGGGACACCACGTCCCTGGAGGCCAGCTCGAGCCGCTCCGGGGCGTAGTCCGACATGAACCTCTCGCCGAGGGCGTTGAGCAGGTGGCCGCCCTCGCCGCGCGCTCCCTCCGTGATGAGGACGCCGCTGGGGAACAGGGTAGTGGGGTGGAACTGCGTGAACTCCATGTCCATAAGCGCCGCGCCGGCGCGGTAGGCCAGCGCCATACCGTCGCCGGTGCAGATGAGGCCGTTGGTGGACGGCTCGTAGACGCGCCCCAGCCCGCCGGTGGCAAGTATGACGGCCTTGGCCTCGAAGGTGTGAAGCCTTCCGGTGCGCATGTCCATCGCAACAAGTCCCCGGCAGCGGCCGTCCTCGACTATGAGGCTGACCGCGAACCACTCGTCGTAGGTGGCGACGCTGTCCCTGATCGACTGCTCCCAGATGACGTGCAGGATGACGTGGCCGGTGATGTCGGCGACGAAGCATGTGCGGGGAAAACCGGCGCCGCCGAAGGGACGTTGGGCCAGCCGCCCGTCCTCGCGGCGGTTGAAGATTACACCCATGTGCTCAAGCTCCAGGATGTCGCCGGGAGCCTCGCGGCAGAGGATGGAGGCGGCGTCCTGGTCGGCCAGGTAGTCGCTGCCCTTCACGGTGTCGAATGCGTGGGATTCCCAGGAGTCGTCTTCGCCGAGGGCGGCGTTGATACCGCCCTGCGCGGCTACCGAGTGGCTGCGGGTGGGGTACACCTTGGAGACGACTGCGACGTCTGCGCCGCAGCGGGCCGCTTCAAGCGCCGCCCTCATGCCGGCCAAGCCACCACCCAAGACCACGGCGTCGTGCCGGATGATCTCCTCTTCCACCGCAAATGGCATGGGGCAGGTCTCCTTGGGCGTGCTCATTCAGCCGTGGCAACTATATCAAATAGTGATGGATTTTACAATCTGTCGGCGAACACGTGCAGGGCCATGAGCAGCGCCGCCACTGACTTTCCGTCCTGAATCTCGCCGGAGCGGATCAGCTCAGATATGTGTTCGAGCGGAGTGGGCACCACCTCGATACTCTCATCCTCGTCCGGGGCCAGCGCGCTGGGCCTCAGGTCAGTGGCGATGTACGTGTGCATGTACTCTGTGCAGAAGCCGGGGGCGATCCAGAAGCCGGTCATTCGCTCCAGCTTGCCCGCCGTATGGCCGATCTCCTCCTGCAGCTCGCGTAGCACGCCGTCCTCGGGCGACTCGCCTTCCTCCAGGCCGCCCGCCGGTGCTTCCAGCAGCGACTGCTCAGCCGACTTGCGGTACTGCCTGACCAGCAGCACCTGACCGCGGTCGTCAACGGGAACCATGACGACCGATGCGCCGTGCTCGACAACTTCGCGAGTGGCCGTGCCGCCGTCGGGCAGTCGAATCGTGTCCACCCTCAGGGCCACGACCTTGCCGTCGTAGATGCGCCTGCTTTCGAGGGTCGGCTCTTCCTGCATGGCAGCGGTCCTCAGGGGCGCGGAGCGGCGGCGTAGGATGTGGTGCGAATCTCCGGGTTGAGCCTCTCCGTGAGGACGCTGTAGAAGTGGTTGGGTGGATTGGCGCGGAGAAAGCGCGCAATGAGCGGGCTCCGCACAATCTCGACGACGTCGCCGGGAGCCAAGTCCATGTCGGCGCGCCCGTCAACGCTGAGCGCGGCCGTGTAGTCGGAGCGGATTGCTACCTCCACCACGGATTCCGGCGCCAGCACGATTGCGGAGGCGAGGCCAAGGTGAGTTGCGACGGGATTGAGCAGCATGTCCCTGGACTCAGGGTGAAGAACGGGGCCTCCCGCGGATATGGAGTAGCCGGTGCTGCCCGTGGCGGTGGCCAGAATGACTGCATCTGCGCGGTAGGTGGTGAGCAGGGCGTCGTCGATCTTGACCTCCAGGTGTGCGAGTCGCGAGATTGCCCTGCGCCCGACGACTACGTCGTTCAGGGCCTGGTGCGCCGGGCTGCGACCATTGGCTTGGGATACCACGGTAGCCTGGAGCATCGAGCGCTCCTCCACCCACACGTTGCCGTCAAGGAAGTCGCGGACGCGGTTCACGGCCTCGTCAGCGCGCAGCTCCGTCAGAAATCCCACCCTGCCGAGGTTGACGCCGAGGATGGGGATCTCCCTGGGCGCGGCGAACTGGGTTGCCCAGAGGATTGTGCCGTCGCCGCCGACGGTGATGAGCAGGGAAGTGGAGGGCGGGGGGTCATCAGTCTCGCCGGTGCGTGTGGGGACTATCCAAGCCGACTCGCCAAGGCCCAACTCCTGCGCGAGTTCCTGCACGATGGGCAGCGAGCCCGCAGACCTGGGGTTGTAGACTATACCAACACTGCCGTTGTCGCTCATCGCGTCAACTCCCTCGCGGGCACAGGTAGAGGCTAGTCATGTGAGCCATCGGCAAGCGCAGTCTAGCATCACGCCTGAAAGGTGTCAACGAAAATGGGCGATGCGGCGGTCGTCCACCACCGTCATTGCGGCGGAAGCCGCAATCCAGGGGTGGCAGGGTGGCGCGAGCCGTGCGCGGAAGGCTGCCTGGTTCGGTCTGTGCTTGGCTCCGACCCGAATGAGGTGAGTGAGGTCGCTGCTCGCTCACCCAGTTGGCGGGTTCACCAAAAGCGGGCCTGCTGGATTGCGGCTTCCGCCGCAATGACGGGAGGGGCAGCCGCGGTATTGGCTAGCTCTGCTCGGAGGCGACAGGGCGGCGCCACTCGTTGCGGCCCTGCTCCAGCAGGTCGTTGCCGTGTACGTCGTTGACGACGATGGCCGGGAAGTCCTCAACCTCCAGCCTGCGAATGGCCTCGGTGCCCAGGTCTTCGTAGGCCACGATCTCCACGCCCTTGATGGTGCCGGAAAGCAGTGCGCCGGAGCCGCCGATTGCGCCGAAGTAGACTGCGCCGTGCGACACAAACTCGTCCCGTACGTCCTTGCTCCTTCCGCCCTTGCCGATGGCCGCCTTCATGCCCAGGTCGAGCATCTTCGGAGTGAAGGGGTCCATGCGATACGCGGTAGTCGGCCCTGCGGAGCCGATGATGTCGCCCGGACGCGGCGGAGTGGGACCCACGTAGTAGATGATCTGGCCCTGCAGGTCGATAGGTGGCTGCTCGCCGCGCTCCACGGCCTCGATGATGCGTCTGTGCGCCGCGTCGCGTGCCGTGTAGATCACGCCGGTGATGGTCACCTCGTCGCCGGTCTGCAGGTCAGCCAGGGCTTCGTCAGTCAGGGGAGTGGTCAGGCTCTTGGCCATCACAGCACCGCCACCTTGAGCCTGGCGCTGTGGCACTGGAGGTTCACGCCGACTGGCAGCGAGGTGATATGCGTCGGGTGCGTCTCCACGTTAACGGCGAGAGCTGTGGAGCGGCCGCCCCATGCCTGCGGGCCGATGCCGCTGGCGTTGACGCGCTCCAGCAACTCCTCCTCAAGCTCGGCAACCTCCGGGTCCGGATGGTGCTCGCCGACCTTGCGCAGCAGCGACTTCTTGGCCAGGTGCATGACGTGCTCCGCTGTGCCACCCACTCCAACGCCCACGATAAGGGGCGGGCATGGGTTGCCGCCGGACTCCTCGATGGTGCGCAGCGTGAAGTCGATGATGCCCTTCTTGCCGTCGCCGGGGCGCATGATGGACAGCCGGCTCATGTTCTCGCATCCGCCGCCCTTGGGCAGGATGGTCACCTTCAGATTCTCGCCCGGGACGATGTCCGTATGAACGATCGGCGGCGTGTTGTCGCCGGTGTTGATGCGCGCCGAGAACGGCTGCTTGACGATGGAGTTGCGCAGGAAGCCGTCCTTGTAGCCGCGTCGCACGCCGTCGGCAAGCGCCTCGTACAGGTCGCCGCCCACCAGGTGGACGTCCTGGCCAAGCTCCAGGAACAGCACCGTGGTGCCGGTGTCCTGACAGAGCGCAATTTGCTTCTCCTCAGCAATCTCCGAGTTGCGGAGGATCATGTCCAGCACCTTCTGTGCCCTGGGCGCTTCCTCGTCGCGGCGTGCCTTCTTGAGGGCGTCAAGAACGTCCTCCGGCAGGAAGTAGTTGGCCTCCTGTGCTAGCCGCGCGACCGTGTCAGCTATTTCGGTTACGTTTATCTCTCTCATGCCGCCTCCGAATGTCGCCTTTGCCGGCTAGGCTTGCTCCGCGGCCGGCGGCCTGTTGGCCATCACCTCTACCAGCTCCTTGACCGCTGCGGCCGAGTTGTTGAGGGCGGCCTGCTCATCGTCCGACAGGTCCACCTGGATTATCTCCTCGATCCCGCTCTCGCCCAGGCGCACGGGCACGCCGATGAACAGCCCATCGACGCCGTACTCCCCCTGCAGGTAGGCTGCGCAGGGGAGGATGCGCTTCTTGTCGAGGATGATGGAGTCGACCATCTGCGCGACCGCGGCGGAGGGTGCGTAGAAGGCGCTGCCGGTCTTCAGCAGCCCCACGATCTCCGCGCCTCCGTCACGCGTGCGCTGCACGATGCGGTCCACGGCGTCCTGCGCAAGCAGCCGCCCGATGGGGATACCGCCCACGTTCGTCGACGCCACGAGCGGGACCATGGTGTCTCCGTGCCCACCCAGGACGTACGCCTGCACGTCCTCGACGGACACGCCGAGCTCCTGCGCAAGGAAGGTGCGGAATCGAGCGGTGTCCAGGATGCCGGCCATGCCGACGACCCGCTCTCTGGGCAGGCCCGTCACTTTGAGGGTTTGCTGAGCCATGGCGTCCAGCGGGTTGGAGACCACGATGATGATGGTGTCCGGGGAGTGCCGGGCGATCTGCTCGGCGACTCCGCCGACGATGTCCATGTTGGTGAACAGGAGGTCATCGCGGCTCATGCCGGGCCTTCGGGCGATGCCCGCCGTGATGACTGCCACGTCGGAGCCGGCGGTCTCCTCGTAGGAGTTGGATCCCGAGATCATGCTGTCGGTGCCAAGCACCGGGCCTGACTCCAGGAGGTCCAGCGCCTTGCCCTGCGGCATCCCTTCCACGATGTCAACCAGCACCACGTCCGCGTATCCCCGCTCGAACAGGCGCTGGGCGGTGGTGGCGCCCACGTTGCCCGCTCCCACAACTGTTATCTTCTTGCGCATCTACAACTGCTCCTTCTGTATCTTTTGGACCGCGCAGTTATTGAGTTGGAGGCTCCGCGTCCGGAGCACATCGCCAACCGGCGCCGCGGCCCGCGCCCCGGCGAGCCCTAGGTCAGCGAGTACTGCTCCCAGCGCGACTCCAGGTCGGCTTCCTGCACGGTGGCCATGACGTATTCGCCGAACTCCCGGCCGGTGGCTCCGGTGCTGCGCCCGGTCATCACAACCTTGCGCTCGTACTGGCCGCAGACGTCCAGCGCCTTGTGGAGCCTGGAGCCCAGGTCCGAATAGCCGATGTGCTCCAGCATCATGGCGCCTGCGCGCATGACGGAGCTGGGGTCTGCGTAGATGTCGCGGCCTTCACGCACCATCCTCGGCGCGGAGCCGTGAATGGCCTCGAACATGCCGTACTGCTTGCCAATGTTGGCGCTGCCCGCGGTCCCCACGCCGCCCTGTATCTGGCCTGCCTCGTCCGAGAGGATATCGCCGTAGAGGTTGGGCAGGGCGATCACCTGGAACTCGTGCCGCCGCTCCAGGTCCAGCAGCTTGGCGGTCATGATGTCGATATACCAGCCGTCCCAGGTGATGTCCGGGTAGTCCTCCGCCACCTCACGTGCAATGTCGAGGAACTTGCCGTCCGTCGTCTTCACCACGTTGGCCTTGGTGACCACGGTGACCTTGGTCTTGCCGGTGCGCCTGGCGTGGTCAAAGGCGAGCTGCAGGATGCGTCGCGAGCCCTGGGAGGTGATGACGCGGAAGTCCATTGCCAGGTCGGGCGTGACGTTGATGCCCTGGCTTCCGACTGCGTACATGTCCTCCGTGTTCTCGCGGAAGATGATCCAGTCGATCTTCTCCTTCGGGATGCGCACGGGCCGGACGTTGGCAAAGAGGTCGAGGGCCTTGCGCATCGCCACGTTCGCGCTCTCGATGTTGGGCCAGCCGTCGCCCTTCTCCGGGGTGTGCGTAGGGCCCTTCAGCGTGACGTGGCACTTGCGAATCTCTTCGAGAACGTCGTCCGGTATCGCCTGGAGCTTCTCTGCGCGGTTTTCGATGGTCAGCCCGTCGATGGTGCGGAACTCCACCTTGCCGCTGTCCACCTGCTCCCTGAGGAGGTACTCCAGTACGTTCTTGGCCTCCTCGGTGATGGTGGGACCGATTCCGTCGCCTCCCAGCACCCCAATGACGACGGGCGATATGGCGCCGTAGTCCGTCCAGTCGCCCTCCGCCTTGAGGTTCTCTACACGCTCCAGCTGGCCCTCGAGGACCTTGCCGAAGTGCTCCTTGGCAGTTTCCAATACCTGCTTGTCCACCATGTCACGCCTCCTTGTCTGGACTCGGTCCGTAAGCCTGGCGCGTCCTCCTTGACGCCTGCCTGCACTCCTGGCTGTTTCCCGGGCCTAGCCTATGAGTGCAAGAACCTCGTTCTTCTTCACCCAACTGCCGGGGGACACCTTGAACTCCTTGACCGTCCCGTCCACCGGCGACGGAAGGGAGTTCTCCATCTTCATGGCCTCAATCATCAGGACCGGCGAGCCCTTCTTCACCTGCTGACCCACCTCTACGACGTATCGGAGGAGTATGCCCGGCATGGGAGCAGTGATGGGCGTGCCGTCCGTGGCCGGCGCCGCCTGAGGAGCCGGGGCAGCCGCCGGCTGGGGCGCGACGGGCTGGGGGGCGGGGGCCACCGGCTGAGCGGCAAAGGGTTGAGGCGCGGGTGCTGCCGTTACCGGCTGCGGCCTTGCGACGGGCGCGACCGCGTACGTCACAGCGCCATGATGGCCGTCGCCGTCGGCGAGGGGCTCCACCTGCACCTGGTACATCTCGCTGCCTACGTAGACGTTAAACGAGCGGGCTGCGGCCGACGATGGCGCCATTGGCGCGGCAGCAGGGGCCGCAGCCTCCTTCGAGTCCTTCTCGACAAGCAGTCCAGCACGCGCCTTGGAAACCAGCTCCTCTTCTTCGGCAATCCTCTGCTTGACCTGCTCCAGCGACTTTGGCTTGACCTCGTCGGGGATCGGTTCCTGGCCGTACTTCCACTTCAGAAAGCGAAGGCCGGTTGTGGGATAGAGGGCATACGTGAGAACGTCGCCGATGTCCTTCGCCAGTCCTTCCGTTTCCTTCGTTGCCTTCTCCAGCTCGGGATCGAGGTAGTCGGCAGCGCGGCCGGTGACGGGCTCCTGGCCCCTCTCATAGCCTTCCAACACCGTTCGCGTGACCTCAGGATCGATGGGCATCGGGCTGCGGCCGTAGAGGCCGTAGACGTAGTCTTTGATCTGACCGGAAACCAGCTGGTAGCGGCCGAACAGCACGTTCTGCACCGCCTGGATGCCGACTATCTGGCTTGTGGGCGTGACAAGGGGAGGCGTACCTAGCTCCTTGCGCAGGCGTGGAAGCTCCTCGTACACCTCCTCGATCCTGTCCAGCGCGTCGGCCTCCTTGAGCTGCGATACAAGGTTGCTGGCCATGCCGCCAGGTATCTGGTGGCTAAGCACGGCCGTGTCGACGATGGAGGAGCGGCTGGTGTCGATGTGGTCGCGGAGCAGCGGCGCGATGGACTCGAAGTAGTCGGCGAGCTTCAGCAGGTGCTGCAGGTCCAGGCCGGTGTCTCGCTGTGTGCCCTGTAAGGTGACGACCAGCGGTTCGATGGCGGCTTGTGAGGTGCGCATCGCGTAGGGAGACAGGCAGGTATCGGCTATGTCCAGCCCGGCCTCGGCGGCCTTGAGGATCGTCATTGACGCCATGCCGCTGGTGTAGTGGGTGTGCAGCTGCACCGGGATCGAGATGTTCTCCTTCAACGCCCTCACAAGGTCGTACGCATCGTAGGGGGCCAGCAGGCCGGCCATGTCCTTGATGCAGAGCGTGTCCGCGCCCATGTCCACCAGGGTCTTGGCCTTGTTCACGAAGTAGTCCAGGTTGAACACGGGCCCGCCCATGTGAGTCTCCGTAACGGAGTAGCAGATGCAGGCCTGGAAGTGCTTGTCCTTATCCTTGATGGCCTTGGCGGCGGTCTCGAAGTTGCGCTCGTCGTTGACGGCGTCGAATACGCGGAACACGTCAATGCCCTCGTCGGCGGCGTGGTGCACGAAGGCCGTCACCACGTCGTCGGCGTAGTTTCGGTATCCCACTAGGTTCTGGCCGCGGAGCAGCATCTGGAGGGGAGTGTTGGGCATGAGCCGCTTGAGCACGCGCACCCGCTCCCACGGGTCTTCGCCGAGGAACCGGGTGGCCACGTCGAACGTGGCGCCTCCCCACACCTCCGCCGACCAGAAGCCCGCGCGATCCATGTCCGCGGCAATGGGCTCCATATCGGCGGTGCGCATGCGCGTTGCTGCGAGGCTCTGGTGGGCGTCTCGCAGCGTGGTGTCGGTTATCTTCAGTGCGTTGGTGGCATAATCAGATATCATTGCTTCCGTGCGCGCCAAAGCGAGACGCTCTGCTCACTACTGCCGGGGCGTCTCCGCTTAGCCTGAGCTATGGCAGTCCTCTCGATGGTGATGAGATTTGTAGTCCGGGAGCCTCACATGCCTGGGGTGTTTTCCATCCCTGACGCCCCGTCTCCCACTTACAGGGGTATGCTGCCGTGCTTCTTGGGCGGCAGCGTTTCCTGCTTGTTCTGGAGCATTGCTAGGGCGTCGATGATCCTGGGACGCGTTTCGGCGGGGTCGATCACATCGTCGATGTAGCCCCGGCCGGCTGCAACGTACGGATTGGCGAAGCGGTCGTGGTACTCCTCGCTGAGCCGCTCGCGGGTCTCATCCTGGTTCTCGGACTTGCGAATCTCTTCTCGGAAGATGACGTTCACCGCGGCATCCGGTCCCATGACGGCGATCTCCGCGGAGGGCCACGCCAGGTTGATGTCGCCCCGCAGGTGCTTGCTGCTCATGACTATGTACGCTCCGCCATAGGCTTTGCGAATGAGCACGCTCACCTTGGGGACAGTGGCCTCCGCGTAGGCATAGAGCAGCTTGGCGCCGTGGCGAATGATGCCGCGGAACTCCTGGTCGGAGCCCGGCAGGAAGCCCGGCACGTCGATGAGCGTGACCAGCGGAATGTTGAAGGCGTCGCAGAATCGCACGAATCGCGAGGCCTTCGTGGACGCTTCGATGTCAAGCACACCGGCCAGGAACGCGGGCTGCTGGGCCACGATGCCGACCGTCTTGCCGTCCATCCTGCCGTAGCCGATGATCAGGTTCTGCGCATAGCCCTCCTGGACCTCGAAGAAGTCTCCGTTGTCCACTATCTGACGGATGACTTCCTTCATGTCGTAGGACTTGGATGGGTCTTCAGGCACAATAGCCCTAAGCTCCGCGCTGGTCCTGCCCGCCGGGTCCGGCGAGGGAACCGGAGGAGGATCGTCGCCGTTGTTCTGAGGCAGGAACGTCAGCAGCTGGCGGACCTGCTGAAGGCACTCCTCCTCGGTCTGGCTGGCGAAGTGGGCGACGCCGGTGCGCGTGAAGTGGGTCATCCAGCCGCCCAGCTCCTCGTGGGTGACCTCTTCGCCCGTGGCGGCCTTGATGACGTCCGGGCCGGTGATGTACATCTGACCGACACCGTTGACCATGAAGATGAAGTCAGTAAGGGAAGGGGAGTACACTGCGCCGCCGGCCGTGGGCCCCATGATCACGGAGATTTGCGGTATGACGCCGGAGAACAGGACGTTGCGGAGTATGATCTCGCCGTAGCCCGCGAGGCTGGTCACACCCTCCTGGATGCGAGCGCCGCCGGAGTCGTTGAGACCAACGATGGGAGCGCCGTTCTTGGCGGCCAGGTCCATCACCTTGGATATCTTCTCGCCCACAACCTCGGAAACGGAGCCTCCGAGCACGGTGAAGTCCTGCGAGAACACGAACGTGAGACGGCCGTTCACGCGCCCGTAGCCTGTTACGACGGCGTCTCCCAGGTAGTGACGCTCCGCCAGGCCCAGGTCTGTCGAGCGATGCGTGACGAACGGGTCCAGCTCGCGGAATGTGCCTTCGTCCAGGAGCGCGTCGATTCGCTCCCTGGCGGTCAGCTTGCCCTTGGCGTGCTGCTGATCGATACGAGTCTGGCCTCCTCCAAGAGAAGACTCTTCCCGTAGCTTGTTGAGCTCTTCCAACCTTTCGGAAGCCGCTTTTATGAATGCCATCTACCTTTTCCGCATCCTTTCGTAGGAATTAGTCAGGATTGTGATGCTCTGAACCTTGCGCGCGTTATCCTATCAGATATTCCTGTACCTTGCAATGCCAGTCTCAGCCTTTTGGCCTGCTTTCCGACGCCTAGCCGGGTAGTGCTCGCCTTGAATGGCTGTTGTGCCTATGGTATTCTACCGTCGGACGGGGTGTGGCGCAGCCCGGGAGCGCACTTGCATGGGGTGCAAGGGGCCGTCGGTTCAAATCCGACCACCCCGACCAGTCGATTCGAGACCCCGCAGGGGAACCTGCCCACGCTAACGCGCACTCCGCCTTGATTCGCGCCCGCGCAGCTCGCGGCGCACACGCAAGCTTCCGAGCAGGACGTGCCCTTGCGCCAGGATAGCGGCAGCAGCACACACTCCCCGGCCCGCTGGTCGACCGTTGGACTGGTCGCGCTGGCGGTATTCTTCACAGCCCTCGACCAGACCGTGGTTGCGACCGTGCTGCCCCACGTCATGGTCGACCTGCGGATCCCCGTCTCGGAGCTGGACCAGGCCTCCTGGATCATCACCGGATACCTGGTTGGCTACACGGTCGTCATACCCCTAGCTGCCCGCCTGGCCGACGCCCACGGCCATGCCATTCTCTTCCGCCTCTCGCTGGTGCTGTTCGGGGTGGCTTCGGTTGCGGTTGCGCTTTCGCCCGAATTGCCGTGGCTGGTGGGCTCCCGCGTCGTGCAGGCGGCCGGAGGAGGCGCGACGATCCCGATAGGCCTGGCGCTGGCGACGCAGGCCGTGCCTGTCCACAGACGCGCGATCGCGGTGGGCATAGTCGGCGCCGCTGCGGAGATGGGCGTGGTGCTCGGGCCGCTGTACGGCGGAGTGATCACCGAGGCCTGGGGCTGGCGATGGCTATTCTGGCTGGACGTGCCGCAGGCCTTGATCATCCTGGTTGCGCTCACCAACCTGCCGAAGACGTGGAGCCGGGGCGTCAAGGTCGACTATGCGGGCGGCCTGCTGCTGGCGGTCGCCCTGACGCTTACGGTCGTTGCCCTCTCGCGGCGCGACCTGTTCGACGGCTCCTCCGCGATGCCATACGCGCTTGGAGCGGCGGCCGCGTTGGTGCTCGTCGCACTGGTGTGGCTGGAGAGGCGAAAGGAGCAGCCGCTTCTGTCGCCGGACTTCTTCCGCTCCCGGTCGGTGCTGGCGACCCTGTCGGCCAAGCTGCTCATGGGGGCGTCCCTCATCATCGCGATGGTGACGGTACCCCTCATGGCGAACACGGTTCTTGAGCGCAGCTCACTTGAAGGAGGGCTGATGCTCATGCGCCTCACCAGCACGGTGCCTGTGGGCGCGCTGCTCGGCGGTTACCTCGCCTACAGGCTGGGGCACCGGGCCGTATCGGCGCTGGGGCTGGCGATTGCGGCTACTGGCCTGTTCCTCATGAGCGGCTGGCTGCCGGACGACGGCGATACGATGCTGACGATGCACCTGCTGCTGGCCGGCTTCGGCTTCGGGCTGGTGATCGCGCCGCTGTTCGTGGCCGCGATGGACGAATGCCCCGACGACTACCAGGCGACTGCCGCCTCTATGGTGACGGTTGCCCGCATGGTGGGCATGGCGATGGGCCTGGCGGCTCTGAGCGCGTGGGGCATGGACCGGTTCCTGCTGATCGCCGCCGAGCTGCCTTCGGCGCTCTCGCCGGACTACGGCGACCTGCTGGCGGACGCCTCGATCACGCTGTTCCAGGACTTCTTCCGAGTGTCGGCGTGGCTGTGCGTGATCGGGCTGGCGCCGGTCGCGGCGATGGGTGGGGGGAGGCGGCGTGGCGCGCGAGAGTAGAGCGTGGCGGTCTTGGGCAGCGTTGGGCTGGTCGGCCTGTTCGAGCGGATTCTTCAGGCGCCGCAGCTCTGGGTGCGATGGCTCGCCGATTCGTCGTACTGGATATAAATCATGCACCTGCCGGCTGTGGCCTTGCTGACGTTCTACCTGGCTCATCTCGACCGGCAGGGCTTGCTTGAGAGTCTGACCGGCTTCAGCTGGAGCGCGGAGGCCAAGTTCCTTGTGGCGTGCGCCGCAACGGGAGCGTTGGGCATAGTGACATGTCGATACCTGGTCAGGTACACGCCCCTCGGCACCCTGTTGAACGGGAAGAGGACGAAGGCGCAAGGGTAGAAAACCCCCGCCCCTATTCCTCCGGCTCGGGGTGAAGGTGGCAGGCGGTCATGTGTCCCGGCTTCACCTCGATTAGTGGCGGGTCGACCACCTCGCACGTGCCGGCGATCGCAAAGGGGCACCGTGGGTGGAAGCGGCAGCCTGCCGGCGGCTCCGTGGGGCTTGGCGGCTCGCCCGGTATGACGGGGCGCTGCCGCAGCCGGTTGGAGGCGTCAGGCTCCGGGATGGCGCGAATCAGCGCCTCAGTGTAGGGGTGCAACGGCTCGTCGATGACTTGACCTGCGGGGCCGCTCTCCACGACGCGGCCTGCGTACATCACCGCAATCCGGTCCGAGAAGTGGCGCGCAGTCGCAATGTCGTGCGTGATGTACAGGAAGCCGATACCGTAGGTGCGCTGCAGCTCCAGCATCAGGTACAGTATCTCGGCGCGGCTGGAGGCGTCGATCATCGACACCGGCTCGTCAGCCAGGATGAAGTCGGGCCGCAGGATGAGCGCTCTTGCGATTCCCACGCGCTGCCTGAGGCCGCCGGAGAGCATGTGTGGAAACTTGGTTGCCATCTCCTCCGGTGGCGACATGCGCACGTCGCGCAGAGCGTCGTGGATCATCTCCACGCGTTCTCCGTGCGTGCCCACGCCGTGAATTACGAGAGGCTCCTCCAGAATCTGCGCCACGCTCATGAAGCCGTCCAGGCTGGAGTACGGGTCCTGGAAGACGCCCTGCGCTCTCCGCCTGAACGCGCCCAGCCCGGAGTCCGACAGGTTCGTCACGTCCTCGCCGCGGAAGTGTATGCTACCGCCCGTGGGCCTGATGAGCCTGAGCGCGGCTCTACCGAGCGTAGTCTTGCCGCTGCCGGACTCGCCCACGATCGCAAGCGTCTCGCCTGACTGAACTTCCAGCGACACGCCGTCCAGGGCCTTCACAGCCACGGAGCCGATCAGCCCCTTCCGCGCCTGGTAGTAGACCTTCAGGTCCTCGACTCTGAGAAGTTCGGCGTTCATTACTTCTCCGTGGCCAGGAGCCAGCAGCGGGCCTCGTGCCCCTCGCGCGCTGCTGCCAGCGGTGGATCGTCTCGGTCGCACGGCTCGAAGACATATGGGCAGCGAGGGTGGAACCGGCAGCCCGAAGGCGGGCCGGTCAGGTCGGGAGGCGCGCCTGGGATGAACTGCGGTGGCTCGTCCGCGGCCAGCCGCGGAATGCTGCCGAGGAGTAGCTGCGTGTACGGATGACTCGGCTGCGTGAGGGCGTCGTCCGCGCTGCCAATCTCCACCATCTGGCCGGCGTACACCACCGCGATGCGGTCGCAGAGGTCGCTTGCCAGGGCAATGTCGTGCGTGATGAAGATGAAGGAGATGCCCAGGTCGCGCTTGAGGTCCTTCAGCAGATTCATCATCTGCGCCTGTATGCTGACGTCCAGCGCAGACGTGGGCTCGTCCAGCACCACCAGCGCAGGGTCGAGCACCAGCGACATGGCGATCATCACGCGCTGCTTCATGCCGCCGCTCAGCTCGTGTGGGTAGCGGTCGGCCACCTCTCGCGGCAGGCGCACGAGGTCGAAGAGGCTCAGCACCCTTTCGCGCGCCTGAGCCTTCCGGGCGCCATTCTCGAGCATCAGCGGTTCCGCCACCTGGTGCCCCACGCGCAGCACTGGGTTGAGCGAGTTCTGCGCGCCCTGGAAGACCATCGACAGCTTGCGCCACCTGACCTGCCGGCGGAACTCGTCGTCGCTGAGGGCCATGACCTCCTGGCCGTCCAGCATCACGCTGCCGCCGTAGCCTGTGGCGTTGGAGGGCAGCAGGCGCATGAGGGCTAGGGAGAGGCTGGTCTTGCCGGAGCCGGACTCGCCAACGACGCCGAGGGCCTGCCCGCGCTCCAGCCGGAACGAGACACCGTCCACAGCGCGCACCGGGTCCTCGCGCGTGGCGTAGTGTAGCGTCAGGTCGGTGACTTCCAGCAGGCTCACTGGCGCACCGTCCTGAGCCGTGGATCCACCACCCGCTCCATACCGAGCGCGATCAGCACGAAGGTGAGCGCCGTGACCACGATGAGCAGGCCGGGCGGGAACACCCACCACCAGTATCCGACGTAGACCGCGCCCGTCCTGAACCCCTGGTCCAGGATCTGGCCCCACGTGGGTATCGACGGGTCTCCCAGGCCGAGGAAACTCAGGCCGGCCTCCGCAAGTATGGCCGCGGGCGTGAAGAATATCATCTGCGCAAAGACGAACGGCGCCATCTGCGGGAAGATGTGCCTGAGCATGATGCGCCACCTCGAAGCGCCCAGTGCGGTGCTCGCCTCGACAAGCTGGCCGGACCTGACCTGGAGCACCATGGAGCGAATCACGATGGTCATGCCGGGCCAGCCGAACAGGATGAGAATCACTATCACGATCCAGAGCTTCTGGCCCAGGATGAAGGCAAGGAACAGCAGGATGGGCAGCAGCGGGATGTTGGAGAGCACATCCGAGAAGCGCTGGATCCCGATGTCTGTCTTGCCGCCGGTGTACCCGCTGATGATGCCCATGGTGGTGCCGATGCCCGTGGCCATAATGGCCGTTATCAGCCCGATGGTCAGCGCAACCGGGAAGCCGAACACGAGGCCGCGCGCCAGGTCGCGGCCCAGCGAGTCCGTGCCCATCAGCCCGAACTGCGAGCCGCCCACCACGAACCGCACTCGCCCGATGTAGTCGTTCTCGTCCTGGAAGCGTGCCGTTACCAGGATGCGGTATGCGCCCTGAAGCGGCCGGAAGCCGGTCTCGGAGGCCGCGTCCGGCACGCCGAAAACGGCGTCGTCCACGCGGCCCACCAGGCTGCCGCTCTGGTCGCTCATGCCGAAATCATCTTGCAGGAAGGCCGAAACCTCGCCGGCCACCGAAGGCTCGCCGGTGAGGTGCACGCGGAAGGGCGTGCTCTCGTAGCGGCGATACGGCGATGGCTCGTTCTCCCTCGGGGCCGGCGCCACGAGACGGTAGAGGTTCACTGTCCTGCCGTCCGGGCGCGTCACCGATACGGTCACGCTTGGCGGCCTCTGCTGGTAGACAGCTTCCTCCAGGGAGAATGAGGTGAAGGTGGGAGCCTCGTCGTACGGGAAATCCACGTCTAAGGCGTACACCCGCTCGACGAACCTCGTGGAGAGCCGCGTCTCAGCCGGCGCTATGGCCTCCAGGACCGAGTGGTTGACGCGGCGTGAGCCGTGGAACAGGCCTGTCCAGGCGGGAGGCACGTTCTTCGGGTTGTCCGCCCACGCCGCGGGGTTGTTCCATAGGCGGTCGCCGAAATCAACCGGATTGGCCGTGAGCGCGTAGATGGAAATGAGCACCATGACCGACAAGAACGCCACGCCAACCTTGCCGGTGGTCGACGTAAGCAGCTCGCCGAGGGTGGTGCGGAGTCGCTCCGTCACGAGTACCTCACACGGGGGTCCACCACGATGTACAGCACCTCCAGCGTGAATCGGGCACTGACGTAGATGAGCGTGAACATGAATGTGAGCGCCACGACCACGGACTCGTCGACCGAGAGGATGGCGTCGTAGTAGAGGCGGCCCATGCCGGGCCAGTTGAACACGGTCTCCGTGAGGATGGCACCACCCACGGAGGAAGCCAGACCCAGAATGAGGCCGGTCAGAATGGGCGGCGCGGCCACGCGCAGAATGTGGCTCCGCATCACCGTGCCCTCCGGCAGCCCTTTGGCCCTCGCCACGGTCACGAAGTCTTCCTGTGCAGTGTTCATCACCATAGTCCGCACCACGTAGGTCCACGAACCGACCGAGATGAGCACCAGCGTGATGACAGGCAGCGCGGCGTGCCACATCAGGTCGAGCAGGCGCGGAATTCCCCCCTCAGGCGGCGGCGCGCTGTACATCCCACCCGGCGGAAACACCCTCACGCCAAAGGTCGAGAGGATGACGTAGGTTAGCAATATGAGCAGGATGCCGGCCCACCAGGCGGGCAGTGCGTTGGACGTGGCCGCGAACAGCGACGCCACCCTGTCCAGCCTGCTCCCCACGCGCGTTGCCAACTTGACGCCGAAGAACAGGCCGAACCCGGCCGTGATGAACGACGCAGTGGTGACCAGCATCATGGTGCGGGGGAGGCGCTCGCGTAGCAGGGCCGTGATGCTGCTGCTGCCGTCCGCGGTCTTGAGCGTACGAGCCTCGCCCAGATCGAGCCGGATTACGCGCCCGATCATCTGGGGAAGGCGCAGGTACCACGCCCGGTCGAGGCCGTAAGACGCCTCAAGCTCCTGCCGGTGATCGCGTAGGGCGGCCTCAAGCTCGTCGGCGTCGCGGATGGTCTGGGCGAGGCCCTGGCGGAGTCCGCGAACCTCCTCGTTAACGATGGCCGTCAGCATTCGGTCCGAGAAGCCAGTGGCGCCAAGCGTCACGACCACCATGACCAGCACGGCGAACAGAACGCCCACCAGCGTAGCGCCTCTGATGGCTAGGGTCTTGGCAATGGTCATGTGGACACCGCCGGCGCCCTGCCGATCCGGGGGAGGCCCGCCTCGGCTACTCCGGCCGCCGCCGCGATCTCATTATCAGGAGGGCGAGTCCGAGAGCCAGGGCCAGCACTGCGGCTCCGGCGACGGCGGTTATCAGAATGGTTGTCGTGCCGCCTTCGTCCTCAGAGTCACCGTCTGTCGGCGCGGTTGTGGGCGTGGCTTCCGCCTGTGCCGTGGGCTGCACTTCCTCCGTAGGCTGCATGGCCTCGCCGAACTCCACGTCCACGCGCTGCTCCACCAGCGTGGAGAGCTGGTCCGAGTAGGCGGCCAGGTAGAGGTGGTACAGGTCGCCGGCGAGACCCGCCGCCACGTCCGCGCTCACGTTCACGCCGAACTCACCGGCTGAGCCGGCCTGCGCCGGCCCGGATGCGATGATCTCACCCGTGGCCGGGTCCTGGAACACGTACTGCACCGAAAGCTCGCCTGGGCCGTCAACGGAAACCGTGGCGCTCATACCGCTGCCCTCGACCAGTGACGCTCCCTCCACGGCCGTGATGCGCAGCGTCGGGGGCTTGCCGTAGTAGAGGTCGCCCGGCTTGAATGGGTAGCCGGAATCCCGGAATGCCTGTATTTGCGCGAATTGGGCGCTGCTGTCGAAGGTCTCCAGCAGGTACGGGCCGTTGCTGATGATCATGTGGCCCTTGTCTGAGAACCACTCGATGGCCGCGGCATACCGCTCGGAGGCCTCCTCGTCGCTGACGAGGGACGTGCCGTTCACGTCGAAAACGTTGTCCGGCAGACGCCCGTCCTCCGCGAAGTCCCTGAGGGTGTTTCGGGTCAACCTTGCGAACCTGTCGAGCACCAGGCTGATGGGGTCGACGTTGAACCTTGCCGCCGCGGTGTCGCTGTAGGCGACGATCCTCTGCTCGAAGACCATGTCGTCCATGGCCGCCAGCACCTCCCAGGGCATGGATACACCGGTGATGCTGGCATACTGCGCGATGTAGTCTTCCACGAAGTGCCAGTAGTCCACGTAGACCTCGAGCCGGTTGTCGTCAGTGATGCGGAAGCCGCGGAAGGTGTCGGTGAATGGCTTGCTGGTGGTGGAGATGGACACCTCGATGTCGGCCTTCTCCTCGTTGTACACAAGGTCGAAGGTCTGGGCGATGGGGTAGATGACGTCCGCCATGGTGATAGGCCTGCCGTGGTGCCAGTTCGACTGGAAGTACTTGGAGTAGTCGAACGTGACCTTGCTGGTGGCGCGTGTGTCCGATGGGACGCTGCTCCAGCTGCTCGCGCCTGCGTCCCACGCGAAGGCGTCCGCGGGCACGTCCAGGCTTGCGCCGGGACCGGCGGATTCGACCTCGTAGTCAGCGCGGAAGGGGATGGGGACGCCCGTGAACGGGTGAGTGGCCATGGGCGTATCGCGCACGTTGTTCCAGATGTCGTTGCTGTACACGTCGCCGAATCCGCCCACGGGGTTCCAGGTCGTGCGGTTTGTCCAGACCCACAGATTGCCGACGTTGAGCTCGTCCGTGTTGCCCGGTATGTGGGCCTCCCTGAGCGTCCAGAAGCTGCGGGGCCCGGAGATTACGTCCTCTGTGATGCCCTCGATGTTGGACACGGCGGGCAGGTTGTTCACGGCGGTGACAACCCAGATGCGAACGGACTCCTCCAGGCACTTCTCGGTGGTCTCCACGTACAGCCGGTTCCGCTCCTCCAGCCCGTCGAAGTCACCGGTGAAGACCCGCTGGCCTAGCTCGTCCAGCTCGGCCGACTCGTACTGCCAGAAACCGACTTCCTGCCAGCCGGGCATGTTGCCCAGCCACGGCGAGCACATGGAATTTATGTTGCCGAAGTCGTAGCGCTGCGGTGCTCCGCGGCCCCAGCCCTCCGTGTACAGGTGCCACTCGAACAGCTGCGGGTCCGTGCCGTATACGGTGAAGATGGCCGGGCCGAACTGCCTGGGCAGCAGCGTCACCGAGAACCCGAGCGTCTCCAGGTTGGCGCGCAGGTCGTTGCCGATGTCCCAACGCTCGTCCTCCGTCCGCACGATGAACTTCAGATCGACGCGCTGTTCGTTGAAGTGCCAGAAACCGTCCTGCATGACGGCGCCTGCCTCAGTCATGGCCCCTTCCACCATGTCTGCGGCCAATTCGGGGTCGTAGCTGATCCTGGACTCCCTGGCGAGGTTGTACACCGTCAGGTAGTCGAAGTCGCTGGGGCTGACGTGGGTAAGCATCGGCAGCGCGAAGCCCTTGTAGATCTCCTGCGCAATGAACGGCCTGTTGACCACGTACTGGATGGCCTGCCTTACCTCTCGGATGGAGAGGGGGTTCAACTCACCCTCCCGCGCGGGAGCGGGATTCAGCACAATCGAGGTGGTGGACGCAGGCGCCTGGTACACGGTGATGTCCGGGTTGCCCTGGAGCGCCTCCGCCGCCGGGGTCTTGAGGCTGAAGATGTACATGTCCATTGCGCCGGCCTCCAGTTCCCTAGACGCGATTCCCACGTCGAAGGCACTGAAATTGATCGTATCGGTCGCCGGCCCGGGCTCCGAGTGCGGCGGCGCGTAGTCCTGGAAGGAGGGCGCGGAGAGCACCATGAAGAGCGCCGGCGCAAGGGCCAGCACGAGAAGTCGCTTGGCGATGTTCGAGCTCATTTTCACCATCTCGATTTGTGATGCTTGCGGGCAGCCGCAAAGCGTCTAAATGGCCTCCCTGCGTCCCAGGCGCGCGCCTATGAACAGCCCGAACAGCAGCGCGCCGGTGGCCATCGGCAGAGCCACGGCGGCAAGCACCCAGACCGGCAGACCCTCCTGCGTGGTGGTCGTGCCTCCGTCGGTCTCCAGGTTCTCCAGCGCCGTGCGGATCTCCGGCAGCTGGTCCAGGTCCTGCACGGCCGCCTGGATCGCGGAGAGCTGCGCGGCCGTGTCCCCGTTCAGGCCGCTTTCTCCGGTGTCAAGCTGTTCGATTATGGTATCGACGGCGCCCTGAATGTTGTCGAAGCCGAAGTCCATGTAGAACGAGCCGGTGGCGATGTTGCCGGAAGCGTCGAGGGCGCGAAAGTCATGCGCTCCCTCGCCGGAAATGGGAATGAACAGCCGCGCCGTGAACCTGCCGTCGTCGTCGCTACGGACGGTGCTCACCACGGCGCCGCTGATCTCCAGGAACACGTCTTGGTCCGGCTGGAAGTTGGACCCCTGGATGGTGATGTCCTTTCCGCCCGGTCCCGACGGGGGCGATAGGAAGATGGACGGCAGGGGCATCAGCTCCCTGCGCGCAAATGCGATCTTCTGGTTCTGCGCGCCGAACTCGCCGAGACGGGCGTCCGGCCAGGCCATGTAGACCTCGTCCTCCGTTGCGACAATGGTGAAGTAGTCGCCGATGAACGCGCCGCCGGGGAAGGCGTGGTTTGGATTGGACGGGAAGTCGGTGACGCGTGCGTTCTCTATCCAGGTCTCTCCCCCGTCCTCTGAGCTGGTGTAGTAGATGTGGTAGCGCGCCTCCACCGAGTCGTCGCGCATATCGCCCCACATAGCGTGAAGGATACCGTCCGGGCCGGCGGAGATGGACGGGAAGAACTGGAGGCGCGTTGTAGTGTCGTCATTCAGCGTCTTCTTGGGCGTCCAGGTCCTGCCTCCGTCCGTGGACGCCACGAAAAAGATGTCTCCGTCGTCCGTGGACTTGTCCGGCGGGATGCCCGTGTACACCACGTACACCTCGCCGCCGGGGCCGGTGGTTATCTGCGGGAAGTTGGCGCCCCAGTAGCGGAAGAAGGTGTTGCGAGGGCTGAAGGGAATCTCGTTGAAGTCGGAGGCGCGTACGGTCGTGAATGTGCGGCCGTTGTCTCTCGAGGAGGCCACGTAGATCTCCGCGCGCCCCTTGAAGGAGTCGTCGTCTGTGCTGTCGACCCAGTTCACGTAGACCGTGCCGTCAGGCGCGACCGCGGGCTGTGAGCCCTGCACCACGCGCTTGGGGGAGTCCTCGCCCAGGGAGCTTTCGACTATCGGGCTGACGGTGACCGGGTCGGTCCACGTCTGTCCGCCGTCCTCCGACGTAACCATCTCGATGCTTGTCTCGGTGCGAGGAACCAGCGTAAAGGCTTCCACGTCGAACAGGAAGAAGATGGGGTAGACGGTCACGAACTTGGTGTAGGTGACGTAGATGATGTCCTTGTCCGGGTCGGTGCGGCTGGGTCCGACCGCCAGCCACGGCTTGTCCAGGAAGGGAAGCCTCAGGTCGTACGTGGTGCGTCCTTCCTCGTTCTCCGTAGGCGGCCCGGTGTCCACGTGACTCTCCGCGGACGCGATTGACTCCTCCCATGTGTAGCCACCGTCATGAGAAACCGATATTGGGATGGACGACACGGCGGCGCTGCCCACGGAGTTCCGAATGGTGAACTCCTCCACGTCGATCGAGATCGATGCGGCGTAGGCGTTTCCTTCGCGGTCAAAGGCGATGACGGGGTCGCCGGCGCCGCCCAGATCGCCTGAGGGGTACTTGACCTGGAAAGGCCCCTCCCAGGTGACGCCTGCGTCGATCGAGTTATAGGTGGTGATGCCCGGGAAGTTGTAGTCGATCAGGCCCAGGATCAGGTGCTCCGGGTCCTTCGGGTTGACGGCCAGGTGAGGTTCCGTCTGGAAGGGGATACGGCTGAAGTCGCGGGTCACCAGAATGTTGCGACTGAACTTCGGCGAGGGGTTGCGGTAGGGCACGAGAGGGCCCTGTCCGCCGCCTCCGGACTGCGGGCTGATGCCGCGAATAATGGGGTCCTTCGGCTCGAACTCCGCGCCAAGCGGGTTGCCCTTCGCCGTAGTCAGGCGCGGATCGAGTCCCTTGGCCATGACCCACATGGAGCCTGACAGGTTCTTGTCGAACGCCTCAATGAGCGGGAAGTTCAGGGGACGAGGCCACTCGAAGGTTGGCCCTTCCTCGTGGGCGGCCAGCGCCGAGCCGGCCGTAGTCGCAGTTAGCAGCAGAAGTGCGAGGAGGGCGCTCGCCCTCAGGAATCTCCTTCTCATTGTGGCTCCATTCTCGAATTTTACCCTGATTACCAGGAGAAAGGCGAGCGCCGGCTCTGCATCCGGCAGGTCTGCGCTGCCCGCATCAGTTGAGGCGGCCTACGATTGCCTCCAGCTGGGATATTGTGGAGAGCAGCGCTTCCTTGAAGAAGGCGTCCGCGGACTCCTGGTAGCCTGCGGCGCCGGAAGTGACGCGCTCTTCCAGCCAGGAGAGGTACTCGTCGGAAGTTGGCTCTGCGTTCGGGCTGCGCTCCGCCCAGTCAAAGAAGTTATCGATCTTCAGGATAACGCGGTCCACTGGAGAGGATAGCCCGGGATTGGCCCGCACGGCCCTATCCTTGATGGTGTTCCAGTACTCGAACGCCCCTTCCCGGGTATCGGGCGGGTCCTTTCGCATTTCAACCAGCAACAGCCGGTGAGTCTCCGCTCCATCGGAGAGAAGATGCAGTCCGTCAACGCGAAGGTGCAGTTCCCCCACCTGGCCGGTCAACTGTCTGTTCTGCTCCTCCAAGCCTGTGACGGCCGCCTTGCTTGACTCCAGTTCCATCTCGCTCTGGCTGAGCGCGGATTGAGCGGCGGTGACCATAGCCTCTGCATCTGCCAGCTGGCTGCGGAGGTCGGCGCCGGCGCGGTTGGCCGCGTCCAGGGAGCTCAACAGCGTGTCCTTCTCGCCCTTCTCGGCGTCAAGCTGCGATTGCAGCTGCCCAACCTGCGACTTGAGCTCTTCGATCTGCCTATCCAGGTCGCTGGTATCGACCTCCGGTGGATTCTGTAGGGCACTGCCCGCCAGCAGGCCGATTGCCAGGCTAACCAGTGAGGCGACAACCAGCAGGACAATCCACTTGCCTTTGCTGCTGCGCTGCTCGCTGGTATACAGCATGTCTCGATTTATCATTGCTCCCGTTTACCCAGCCGCTTGGGTATCTCATATAGTCTAATGGCTCAAAAAGCTGCGGTCTAGTGTAGCACAACAATTGAGATATTACTGTTTGTGGAATAAGATGCATGGAAGCCGTGGACGACGCCTGGCCTGGGAGGGAAGCGCGCAAGCCCGCGGCGCCGCAGGGAGCGAAAACGCGGTAGCTCCGCCGCGCATGAGAGGATGTGTTGAACAACGACGACAGAATGGTGAAGGTACTGAGCAGCATCTACGAGTCGGTCTTCTGCCCGGATTGCGGGACACGGCTCAGGTTCGGGGACCTGGACTGCCCCCACTGCGGCCTGGACACGGACGAACCGTTCCGCCAGTGGGCCGAGAGGATGCTGCAGAAGCTGGACGCTTGAGAGGGCACCATAGACCGCGCTGCTGAGGCGACTTTGCTCCTGCCCGCTTGGTGGTGTGCCGGATTGTTAGCTCGGCCAAGGATCGTGGTATGATCAGAGAACATAGGCCTGCCGGGCCTCATAAGCGACCCGTGAATCGGAGGTGGACATGCCTGGAGACATGATCGACATAGTGCAGCTGTGCAGGGAGTGCGGCTCCGAGGTGGGCAGCATCTCCGAGAAGAAGGAGAACATGATGCTGGCAACCGTCGACCACCTGTGGTGCGAGCAATGTCAGGCGGTGATGCCCGCATCACGAGACGTTGCAGGACGGCTGAGCTCCATCGAGCGAGAGGTGGAGACCTACCCGAGGCTCCTGCCTCAGTAAGCAGAGACCGACGTCGTGCAGAGGCATTGCGCGCGGCGTGAGCGTGCGCTTGTTGCGCCGGGGCACGCGTGCTATCATCGGCGCGATACGCACGAGAGGGGGCAGCTGCCATGATGCCCAACGATCCATTCCACCATCAGCATACGGAGTACTGGGCCCACCGCACGGCGGACTACACACGCCACGGATACAGCACCCGGCACCTCAGAATCGCCGACTTCATGTGGCACGCCATGGAGAACATGGTCAAGTACGCGACCTTCCCAATCTGGTGGCCCATCGTGGCGTGGAACAGACGGAAGAAGCGCAAGAAGCAGCCTGTCGATCCGTTTGCCACGGACATCAACAGGCCGACCTACAGATAGCCGGTCTACGAAGGAAGGACGAGTGCAGGAGCGGCTAGCCGAGCGCCTCCTCCAGCGCCTTCTGTGACGCCCCTATCACCAGCCTGCCCTTCAGGCTGACCAGCGGCCTCCTTATGAGCCGCGGCTCCTGTACCATCAGCTCCAGCAGCCTGTCTTCGTCAAGCTCTGCGGCGGGCAGGCCCAGGTCCTTGAACGAGGGGCTGTTCCAGGCGAAGGCGTCTGCAACCCGGATCCCGCTCAGCAGGCCTCTGAGCTCATCCGCGTCGAATCTGTCCTTGAAGAAGTCGCGTTCCTCAACGTCTATATCATTCTCGTGGAGCCACGCTCGCACCCTTCGGCAGGTGGATCAGCGGCTCCACCAGTACAGGGTTGCCTTGGTCATGTACCGGCCTCCGTCCTAATGTTGAATCGCATTATACCGGAAGCGCCGTCCCGCGGTAACCGCCCGCGTGTTCCAGGCCCCGCTCGTGCTGAGCTTGTCGAAGCATGAGCGGGGAGGGCGCGACCGTCGGCCATCCGCCCGCCCTTCGACCGGCTCAGGGTGAGCGGTGGATACGCGACTCCAGCAGTTCCCGGCGGCTGACCTCCTGTCTCAGCTCCGCGCCCGGATTGGGGAGCGCGGCCGTACCGTCGCCGAGCCGGACGATCTTTGCCGACAGCCGTTCCGCATCCACGTCTATCAGGCCGACTGTGCCCAGCCGCGTCGACAGGTGATGCGGAAGCGTGGGGCTGCCTGAGTTCACGTACACCACGCCGTCGACCAGCGCGAGACGCTCGTAGTGGGTGTGCCCGCTGATCACCACGTCCACCGGGGCGTCGAACTGGACGCCGGAGGTGACGTCGTGGAGCATTCCGATTCTCCAGCCCTCCGCGTCCAGCGCCTGGGTTGGCTTCACCCGCGGGTCGTCCATGTCAAAGTCGTTGTTGCCGAGGGCCGCCAGCACCGGCGCGATCCTCTCCAGCCAGTCCAGCACGCCGGGCGTAACGATGTCGCCGGCGTGAAGGATCAGGTCAACGCCCTGAAACGCGGTCGCGACCTCAGGCCAGGGCTCGCGAATGGTGGACGGGAGGTGGGTGTCCGCGATAAGCCCTATGCGCATGGCGTCAGTGTTGGGCGGCCTGGAGGTGTCGCCGTATGCGAGGTCGGCTCGGCGCTCCGGGTTAACCCTGCGCCCGGTATCCCTCGGCGGCGAGTCGCTCAAGGACCTCCGCCACCTTGTCGACCTCGCTGGCCGTGTTGAAGTAGTGGGTGCTGAAGCGTACACCGTCCGGGCCGTGCACGGTCCGCCCGACGATGTTGAACCTGTCCTGGAGCGTGGAGACGAGATCCTCCGGAGGCCAGCCGTCCAGCCCGAGCGTCACCAGCCCGCAAGCCGACTCCTGGTCGGTAGTGCTGAGCAGCTCGCAGCCCTTGATCATGGACGCGCGATGGCGGAGCATGTTGCCGAGGTTCATGGCGTGCGCCTCGATTCGGTCGATCCCAATCTCCGAAATGATCCTCAGGCTCTCGGTGAGGCAGGCCGCCAGGCCGGGGCTGTTGGACACCAAGGAGAAGCGTCCGAGCGCGCCGCGCCTGAAGCCCACTCTCTCCGCCTCAAGCGCGTTGGTCGAGAACAGAGGCTCCAGCATATCGCGCCGGTCCGGATTGACGTACAGGGCGCCGGTGCCCACCGGTCCCATCGGCCACTTCTGGCCGGACATCGTGTAGAAGTCGCAGCCCAGGTCTGTAACGTTCACGGCGATCTGTCCGACACTCTGCGCGCCGTCCACCAGCACCGGCACGCCGGCTGCGTGTGCCGCCTCGGTGATCTCGCCGATGGGCAGTCGCAGGCCGCAGGTGAACTGGATGTGGCTCAGCGCAACCAGCTTCGTGCGATCTGTCATCTCGGACTTCACGAGGTTTAACGACTCATCGAACGTGGACATGGTCGCAATGGGAGCCGATTTCACGCTTACGCCCATGCGCTCGGCGACCACCTTCGCGGGCGTGGTGAGGGCAGGGTGCTCCAGGTCGCAGATGAGCAGCTCGTCTCCCGGCTTCCAGTCCATGCCGTATATCACCACGTTGACGCCCTCGCGGGTGCTGTGGGTGAGGATGACGTCGTCTTCGGCGGCGCCCAGCAGTCCGGCTGCAGCCGCCGCGGCCGCCCGGTTGGCCTCCCTGTCGAGGGCTACGCCGCGTGCGCTCGCGGGGCCGACCAGCGCCTCCTGCTCCAGGGTTTCGGCCATGCGGCGCAGCGACGTCGTGGGCGTCGGGCCGGCCCAACCCGTGTTCATGTATATACGATCGCGGGTGATCGGCAGGAGCTCCCTAAGCTGGTCAGTGTTCATTCCATCCGTCCGTTGCGTGGTTTGGGCCGGTCGGCCTCGGCCATTCTACCACACGGAGCCGGAGGTGGGACCAATTGCAAGCCGTTGTGAATTGCCTGCGGAGACTGCTGCCGTTAAACTCGCTGGGTGGTACCCGTAGACGGAAAGCTGGGCAAGGCGGTTGCGGCTGTCCTTTGCGGCCTCTACCTGTTGCTGGCGGTGATGGCCTTGGCCTGCGTCGGCGCTGAGCCGACGCCATCGCCGACCCCCACTACGGCCGCCACATCAACGCCCGCCGCAACTGCGACCCCAGTCCCAACGCACACACCACCGCCGTCGCCGACCGCGACGCCCACGCCCGCGCCTCCGCCGGTCGCCACCGCTTCGCCTACGCCCATGCCGACCTCGACCGCTACCTCGGTCCCCACGGCCACTCCGGACTACCCTGCGCGCTTCCAGCCGCCGGACCCGGAGACGGGAGCCGCGGGCGCGTCCGAGGCGCTGATTGCAGGGCAGGTGTTCCAGCTTGAGATCGCCGCAACGCACGCAGAGCGCGCCCGCGGCCTGATGGGCCAGAGACGCATACCGGACAATTTCGCCATGCTGTTCGTGTACGACACCGAGTCCAGGCTCAGCTTCTGGATGAAGGGCACCCTGATTCCGCTGGACATACTCTTCCTGGACTCGGACGGCGTGGTGGTGGACGTACAGACGATGACACCGCAGCCCGGCGCTTCCGACGGTGAGCTGATTGTGTATACGTCGGCCAGGCCGGCTCGGTACGCGCTTGAGATGAACGCGGGACTGGCAGAGGCGCTCGGAATCGAGCTAGGCGCGGCAGTTCTCTTCGACTAGCTGCTGGCGTTGTTCCGTCCATTTGTGCTAGAATCACGCCATGCCTTTGACACAGCTTCACCCCCTGGTGCGTGACTGGTTCCTGTCCCGTTTCGACGCGCCGACGGAGGCGCAGTCACAGGGCTGGCCGGCCATCGCACGGGGCCGCCACACGCTCATCGCCGCGCCCACCGGCTCCGGCAAGACGCTGGCTGCGTTCCTCATGTGCATCGATGGGCTGGTGCGCCGCGCCCTGGCAGGCGACCTGCCGGACACGACGCAGGTGGTCTACGTCTCGCCGCTGAAGGCCCTCTCAAACGACATCAGCAAGAACCTGGAGGTGCCTCTCAGCGAGATACAGGCGCTTGCGGAGGAGCGCGGACTCCTTCTGCCTGAGATTCGAGCCGCAGTGCGCACGGGCGACACATCGTCTTCCGAGCGTCAGAAGATGGCGAAGAAGCCGCCCCACATTTTGATCACCACGCCGGAGTCGCTGTACATCCTGCTCACTTCGGACAGCGGGCGCAGGGGGTTGAAGTCCGCACACACGCTGATACTCGACGAGATCCACGCGGTGGCCGATGACAAGCGAGGCTCCCACCTCGCGCTGTCGGTGGAGCGGCTGTGCGCTCTGACCGACGCTCCGGTCACCCGCGTCGGCCTGTCCGCGACGCAGCGGCCCATCGAGGAGATGGCCCGCTTCCTGGTCGGCAACGCCCACATCGACGGCGACGGCGCGCCGGACTGCCTCATCGTCGACACCGGCCACGCCCGCACCATCGACCTGAAGATCCGGCTGCCCCAGCGCGAGCTCGGCCCAATAGCCAGCCACGAACAGTGGGGCGAGACACTGGACGATGTCGCCGAGCTCGTGATGGCGCACGGCACGACCCTGATGTTCGTCAACACGCGCCGGCTGGTCGAAAGGCTGTCGCACCAGCTGTCGGAGCGGCTCGGCGAGGAAGCGGTTGTGGCCCACCACGGCAGCCTCTCCCGCGCAACGCGCCTCGCCGCGGAGGACAAGCTGAAGCGGGGAGAGGTGAAGGTGTGCGTGGCCACGGCCTCCCTGGAGCTAGGCATAGACATTGGCGACGTGGACCTGGTGTGCCAGATGGGCTCGCCGCGCTCCATCGGGCTGCTACTGCAGCGCATAGGTAGGTCAGGCCACAGCCTGGGCGCAGTTCCCAAGGGTCGTCTCTTTCCCATGACGCGCGACGAGCTTGTGGAGTGCGTGGCGCTCCTGAAAGCCGTGCGCAGGGGAGAGCTGGACACGCTTCGAATCCCGCCCTGGCCGCTGGACGTGATGGCGCAGCAGATGGTGGCGGCCTGCGCGGTGGAGGAGTGGAGCGAAGACGATCTATTCGACCTGTGCAGACGTGCCTACCCGTACCGCGAGCTCGACCGGGAGAAGTTCGACCAGATAACGCAGGTGCTGTCCGAGGGCTTCACCTCCCGGCGCGGCCG
Source organism: Chloroflexota bacterium (assembly GCA_028877205.1). Taxonomy (GTDB): domain Bacteria; phylum Chloroflexota; class Dehalococcoidia; order Lucifugimonadales; family UBA2985; genus JAPPHY01. Next base: position 92,183 of record JAPPHY010000016.1, read on the forward strand.
CGGCGGCGCATTCCTGCACCGCGACGGCGTTCACGGCCGCCTCACCGGCCGGCGGGGCGCGCGCATCGCTGCGATGACGGGCGGGGGCGCGATACCGGACAACGCCGACTACGACGTCATCGCCGAGCCGGAAGACGTATTTGTGGGCAGCGTCAACGAGGACTTCGCAATCGAGAGCATGGCGGGAGACGTGTTCCTGCTTGGCAACAACCCGTGGAAGATACGCCGCGTCGAGAGCGGGAGGGTCCGGGTGGAGGACGCGCACGGCCTCCCGCCCAGTATACCCTTCTGGCTGGGTGAGGCGCCCGGCCGGACGTGGGAGCTCTCGCAGGAGGTGACCGAGCTGCGGGAGGCCGTCTCACAGCGGCTGGAGCGCCCGCACACTGCCGAACAGTGGGTGATGGACGAGGCCGGCGTCGACAGGGAGATTGCGGAGCAGCTGGTCGCCTACCATGCGGAGGGCGTTCGAGTGCTGGGCATGGTGCCCACCGGCCGGCGAGTGGTCGCGGAGCGTTTCTTCGACGAGAGCGGCGGCATGCAGCTTGTCATCCACGCGCCGTTTGGCTCGCGAATCAACCGCGCGTGGGGAATGGCGCTGCGCAAGAAGATCTGCCGCACCTTCGACTTCGAGCTTCAGGCGGCGGCAACGGACGATGGGCTGAACTTCTCGCTGGGGCCGTCGCAGTCGTTCCCGCTGGAGGACGTGTTCAGGTACATTCGCGCCGCCACCGCCGAGGAGGTGCTGTTGCAGGCGGTGCTGCAGGCGCCCCTGTTCGGCACTCGATGGCGATGGGACGCCACGCGCGCCCTGGCCGTCATGCGTTTCGCCGGCGGTCGCAAGGTGCCCGCGCCGCTCCAGCGCATGCGCTCCGACGACCTGCTGGCCGCCGTGTTCCCGGAGCAGGTGGCGTGCCAGGACAACGCCATGCCAGGCGACATCGAGGTGCCCGACCATCCGCTGGTGTTCGAGACCGTCCGCGACTGCCTGACGGAGGCCATGGACGTGGAGGGGTTGAAGTCGGTGCTCGCCGCCATCGAGTCGGGCGAAATCGAGGTCTATGCCCGCGACACCGTGCAGCCCTCGGTCTTTGCGCATCAGCTCCTGAACACCATGCCCTACGCCTTCCTCGACGAGGCGCCGCTGGAGGAGCGGCGGGCACGCGCGGTGCCTCTCCGCCGCGCCCTCCCGGACGCACGCGATCTGACCGCGCTGGACGCGGACGCCATTCGACAGGAAGCTGAATTCGCCTGGCCGCTTGTGCGTGATCCGGCCGAGCTTCACGATGCGCTCCTCGTTCTCGGCGTGCTGCCGCTGTCGGCCGCGTGGCCGTCGTGGAGCGCGCCCGCGGAGGCACGAGAGTCGTGGTTCCGGGCGCTTGTGGAGGACGATCTGGCGTACGTGCTGCATCGCAATGGCGTTCCCTTGGCGTGGGTGGCAGCCGAGCGCGTCACACTAGTGCAGGCCGTGTACCCGAACGCGACGCTGGAGCCTGTGTTCACGGGACCAGCCGCGGCCGAGATCGAGCGCGAGGACGCGGTCGTGGAGGTGCTGCGAGGCTGGACTGAGTGCGGCGGCCCGTTCACGGTAATCGAGATGGCGGACCGACTGGGACTTTCGCGGTCGGACGTGGCAATCGCAGTGGCCCGGCTGGAGGCCCAAGGCCAGCTGCTCAGGGGCAGGTTCAGCCCCGGCGCAGTCGAGGAGGAGCTGTGCGACCGACGGGTACTGGCGCGCATCCATCACGCAACCATCGGCCGCCTCCGCAGGGAGGTGGAGCCGGTATCGCACGCCGTATTCATGCGCTTCCTGCTGCGCTGGCAGCACATCCTCCCAAGCCACCGGCTGAGTGGCGAGGACGGCGTGCTGGAGGCCATCGAGCAGCTGCAGGGGTTCGAGGCGGCCGCGAGCGCGTGGGAGTCGGAGATTCTGCCCGCGCGCGTGGCAGACTACAGCGGGGCGCTTCTCGACAGGCTCTGCTGGGAGGGCGAGGTTACCTGGGGACGCTTCAGCCGAGCCAACGGAAACGGAAGCTCCGCACACGGACGCGGCGCGCTCACCAGGGCAACGCCCATAACCCTGGCGCTGCGGGAGTCGCTGGACTGGCTGCTGGAACCCTCGCCCGCGGACGACTCACATCTTCCCGGAGGATGCACTGAGATACTGGAGCTTCTGTCGCGCCGGGGCGCGTCATTCACGGCTGACATCATCGCAGCCACACGCCGCCTGCCCTCCGACGTGGAGGACATCCTGTGGCAGCTTGCCGCGGCCGGTCGCGTAACCTGTGATGGGCTGGAGCCACTGCGCAGACGCTTGCGCGGGGGTGGACTGGCCTCGCCATCGCGTCGCGGCTCGCGGGCCAGGCGCGGGACGCCTCGACGCAGCGGCGGATACAGCCGCTGGTCGGCGCTGGAGCCGCTGCGGCCGTTCGACGACCCAACGGAGGAGCGAGCGCGCCAGCTCTTGGCTCGATACGGCGTGCTGTTCCCGGAGCTGCTGGCGCGGGAGTCGTCCGCGCCGCCGTGGCGCGAGCTGGTCCGCCTGCTGAGGCGACTGGAGGCGCGCGGCGAGATACGCGGAGGGCGGTTCGTGGCGGGCTTCGTGGGCGAGCAGTTCGCGCTGCCGGAGGCGGTCGAGCTGCTGCGTAGCCTCCGTGACGTCGAATCCACGGGGGAGACGGTGACGCTGTCCGCGATGGACCCGCTGAACCTAGCCGGCATCCTCTCGCCGGGCGAGCGCGTGCCCGCCCAGCCGGGCAACCGGGTCACGTACCGCGATGGCGTGCCGGTGGGGGAGGGCAACGCGGCCGCTAGTACGCACGCCTCGCCGGACGGCGCTGACGCGCCGGTTGAGGTGAGGGTGGTGCGCCCGGTCTAGCTCATAGCTGCCTGGGTGTGGTGCTGGAACCCCTCTTGCGTTTGCCTCTAACGCCTCTTCGGTTTGCTAACCGGCACGGTCGTAGGAGGCCTGAATCCACGCAGCAACATCGGTGTCTACTTCGTCCGGACTTGCAATGTCGACGGCGTGAGTACACATCCCGCTCGTCGCAACTACCCGGGGATTCTCAGGCGTAGTTGCAAGGTTCAGCCCCAGCCTAATGCGCTTTGCCGAGGCTGCCTGTATGAGCGCGAACTGCTTCTTTCTGCGAAAGCTCACGCCGGTCTTTTGGACTACCTTCGTCACGTCGGGGCCTACGCTCTCTACAACAGACGAAAGGGCGTGGTAGGCCGGGAGCAGCGCCGACTTGGAGCCAGAGTACTGAGCGGCCAACAGGCCTTCCGGAGTCATTGGCCCGCCCGCGAGCCGTTCGCGAACCACCTGAGCGAGCAGATTGGCGTTTCCGTGGGTTAGACCGTGGGTGGACTTGAGATACGCGACGACCTCGGAATGGCGCTCGATTCCATTCCGCCCAATCTCGTCGGCCACGTCGGCGGCCGTCTTGCCCAGCGATTCCTCGATACGCCTGAGCTGGGCCTCTGCCTGTGCTCTAGGATCCGTTGACATTTATGAGCCTCCATACCTGTTAGAGTTGTTATGGCCCGTCTGCAAGAATGAGTCCGCAGCGCAGGCATTTGAGCGTTGTCATGGCCCAAGGATTAAAGCACACGCCATCCGCGGTCGCAATGCGAGCGGGGCGTGTGCATGCCGCTCATCCTCGCATCAAGTGCGGGGCAGGCTCTGAGCTTGTCGAAGGACATGAGCGGAGGGGATTCCCCGCCTGTGCCCGCTCGAATGGTTCGACGGGCTCACCACGAGCGGGCAAGAGTAGTCCGCTCATCCTGAGCTTGTCGAAGGACATGAGCGGAGGGGCATTCCCCGCCTGAGCCCGCTCGAATGGTTCGACAGGCTCACCACGAGCGGGCTAGGGAAGTCCGCTCATCCTGAGCTTGTCGAAGGACATGAGCGGATGGGGCCCCCACCTGAATTGACACCTGAATCTGCGCGGTGATATATTCCAGCGCGAATCCACCGACCCCGACAGGCCGGTCCGGGCGCACTATCGTGGAGCACCCAACCTGCCTGCATCCGGCGTCCGAAATACCGCAGTCAGGAGGACACCATGGCAAAGCCTCTACCCCTGGAGGGCATTCGCGTACTGGACTTCACGCACATCGTGGCCGGGCCTCAGTGCACGCGTATCCTCGGAGACCTGGGCGCGCAGGTCATCAAGGTGGAGCAGGGCCAGGCGATGGACGTCACCCGCTCCGCCGCGCTCGGCGGCATCGGCGGGATTCCCGGCGTCAACCGCAGCGGCATGTTCGAGTACTTCAATCGCAACAAGCTGAGCATCACCATCAACGCCCTCCTGCCCGCCGGCCTGGACCTCATCAAGAAGCTGGTCGCCGTCTCGGACGTCGTCATCGAGAACTTCAGCTCCCGCGTCCTGGAGCGCTGGGGCCTCTCCTATGAGGAGCAGTGCGAGCTGAAGCCGGACATCATCTACGTTAGCGTAACCGGCTTCGGCCACATAGGCCGCCTTCGCGACTACAGCACGTGGGGCCCGACGGCCCAGGCGCTGTCCGGCCTGACCTTCATGTCCGGCCTGCCCGGCGAGCGGCCCGCAGGCTGGGGCTACAGCTTCCTCGACCACACGGCCGGCTACAACGCCGCCATCGCCACGCTCATGGCGATTCACCACCGCAACCGCACCGGCGAGGGCCAGTGGCTTGACGTATCGCAGGTGGAGAGCGGCATGGTGCTGACCGGCCCGGCCGTCCTGGACTACACCGCCAACGGCCGGCCCTATCGCAGGCCGGGCAATCCCACGGGGAACCGGTCCGCCAACCCGCGCGTGGCGCCGCACAACGCCTACCGCTGCGCAGGCGACGACGAGATCGTGGCCGGCGAGCCGAGGCAGCGCTGGTGCGTCATCTCCATCTTCACGGAGGAGGATTGGCAGAAGTTCTGCAAGGCCATCGGCTCTCCGGAGTGGACGGCCGATCCCAAGTTCGCCACCAACGTGGACCGCGTGGCCAACGAAGACGAGCTCGACCGTCTCATCGAGGAGTGGACCATCGACAAAATGCCCCACGAGGTCATGCACCGCCTGCAGGCCGCGGGCGTGGCCGCCGGCGCCGTCCAGACCAACGAGGACAAGGTGGTGCGAGACCCGCAGCTCCGCTCCCGCGAGTTCATCCAGAAGGTGCCGCACAGGGAGGTCGAAGACTCGTTCGAGACAGACAGCCTGCCCTTCAAGTTCTCACACACGGAGCACAGGATACGGCAGGCGTCGCCGCCCCTGGGTTCGGACACCCAATTCATTCTGACCGAAGTGCTTGGCCTCAGCGAAGGCGAAATCACGGAGCTGGCCGAGCAGGCGGTCTTCTAGTCGACTCAGGCGCCGAACGCCGGTGCAGCGAGGAGTAATATGACGATTACGAGCAACCTCGATTCACAGCCCCAGGCCCTTGAAGACCTGGTCGTCATCGACCTGACGGACGAGAAGGGCATGTACATGGGCAAGATGATGGCGGACATGGGCGCAAGGGTGACCATTGTGGAGCCGCCGGCCGGCCATCCGGCGCGGCACATCGGCCCCTTCTACCAGGACAAGCCCGACCCCAACAACAGCCTGCTGTTCTGGTACCACAACACCAACAAGGAGAGCGTCACGCTGGACATCACCACGGGCCGCGGCGCCGCGATTCTCAAGGAGATGGTCAAGAAGGCGGACGTACTGCTGGAGTCGTTCGCGCCCGGCTACCTGGAATCGCTGGGCTTGGGCTACGAGGAGCTATCGAAGATCAATCCCAAGCTGGTTATGACCTCGCTGACGCCGTTCGGGCAGACGGGGCCCTACCGCGACATGAAGGCGTCCGACCTGGTGTCCATGGCGATGGGCGGCATCATGGCCAGCTGCGGTTACGACCACATCGAGGACGCGCCTCCAATCGCCAGCGACGGCTGGATGGGCTACGCGACAGGCTGCAACTTCGGCGTCATGGGCACCATGACGGCCGTGATCTACCGCGACTTCACGGGCCAGGGCCAGTGGGTGGACGTGTCCATCCACGAGTCGCTATCGTGCACGACCGAGGCCGCCATGCCCAACTGGTTCTTCGACAGGAAGGTACCCATCCGACAGACAGGCCGCCACCACGGCCTCACGCCCACGCCTTCGACCCAGTTCACCAGCTCAGACGGCAAGCTGGTCAATGGATTCGACATACCGCCGCGGTCGCTCGACAGGTGGAACCGCATGGTGAACTGGATGGATGAGAAGGAGATGGCGGAGGGCCTCAAGGATGACAAGTACCGCGAGATGATCAGCCAGGGCGTGCGCAGCGGCCCGGAGATGGACTTCCTGCGGGAGCGCATCGAGGATTTCATTGCCGCGCAGCCCGCGGACGAGTCGTACCACGGGGGCCAGCAGATCAGGCTGGCGTGGGCAGTCATCCGCTCGCCGGAGGAGAACCTGGACGACGAGCACTTCCGCGACGATCGAGGCTTCTTCCCGGAGGTGGAGCACCCGGAGCTGGGCAAGTCGTTCGCCTATCCGGGCCACCCGGCGATGTTCAGCAAGACGCCGTGGCGAATGCGCAGGCGTGCGCCCCTGCTGGGCGAGGACAACGAGCGAGTGCTCAGCCAGGAGATGGGCCTCAGCCCGTCCGACATGGTGCTACTGCGGGAGAGCAAGGTCATCTAGCCCAGCGCCCGCGTCCTACGTGACCACTCCCGCGGAAGCGGGAGTCCAGTCCCATTGGTACCGCTGAGATTCGTGGATTCCCGCCTGCGCGAGAATGGTACGGGTGGGGAATAGCTACCGGGGCGGGTCCTCTCGCAGGTAGGCGTCGGAGCCGTCCAACCAGTCCGTGCGTATTGGGCCGAAGGCATCGATGTCGTCGGTCTCCTCAAGCGCCTCTGCGCTGTGCTCGACCCAGGACGGGATGACCAGCGTTTCTCCGGCGTGCACCACCATCTCCTCGCCCGCCACGATGAATCGGAGCGCGCCGCTGACCACGTGGGTGACCTGCTCGCTTTCGTGAGTGTGGGAGGGCACCTTGGCTCCCTTGGGGAAGTGGAGGCGGCCAAGCATCACCTTCTCGCCGGTGACAATGCGACGAGTGATGCCCCCTATGAGGCGATCCTCCTGGATGCCATCCCAGGCTACTGGCTCCATGCGAGTCCTCCTTGCGCCTGAGGTGTGTGACGATGCGCGGGTATGATTCTAGCCGGTATGCGCTGGCGTGGGAAGCGCGCTGGGCTGGCGGAAGGGGCGCGAATCGCCTCCACAACCGTCACTCCTGCGGAAGCAGGAGTCTAGCACCTAGGCGGGGTGGATAGCCGGTAGCTCCACAAGACCGCGAAGCGAGACACACAGGCAGAGGCCTTGGATTCTTCGCTGCGCTCAGAATGACCACTACGCCTTGCCCGCTCAGGGATACCCTTCGACAAGCTCAGGGTGAGCGGGATTATCCGTGTTCCGTTCGTGCTGAGCTTGTCGAAGCATGAACGGCGTACCACGGGGCCGTCGGCCTCCCTCTCGCCATTCGACGGCGGCTGGCGTGCGCGCCGCGCCTACCTATCGCGCGCCTGCCGCGCTTCAGCCGAAGCCGCGTTGCGGCGCGCCGTGGCCCTCGCAGCCGCCGCCCGTGGCATTGCCGGGGACGTCCTGAACAGTCCCGCAAACTGCTGCTCAGCCTCCCGCAGCTCGTCCTCGGTGTCGATCTCGGTCCACATCCGGCTGCCGGTCAGGTGGACCGCCATCTGAAGCTCACCGCGGCCGATGAGGTCGGACATCACCGCCTCGTAGTACTCGCCCGTGAGGCCCCGCGACACGTACGAGTCGAGCTCGGGAACGATTGCCGTCGACAGGCTATCGCGTGACAGCGCGTAGATATTCACCGTCTTGAGCGCGCGCCTGAAGTCGAAGTCGGGTGGCTGCTGCGACTTGAGCACCATCGCAGTGCTCACGCCGTCCTGTTCCAGAATCACGGTGCCGTTCATCGGAGGGCGGAAGTGATCGACGACTGCCACGTTCAGGCTGCGACTCCTGAGCACGTCCTGGAGCAGCCCGTACTCGTAGACCAGGTCGCCCTCCAGGAGCAGCACATCGTCGTTGAGCTCGCTTCGGGCCAGCCACAGCGAGTAGATGTTGTTCGTGCGGTCGTAAATCTCGTTGGTGACGTACTTGACGTTGATTCGCCCGAATCGGGAGCCTATCCGCCTCCGGATCATGTCGCCCAGGTATCCCACAACGATTACGCACTCCCTGAACCCGGCCCGGTCGAGGTACTCCATCTGATATTCGATCATCGGCCGCCGGTACATCGGCACCAGGCACTTTGGCAGGCGGTCGGTGAGGGGACGAAGTCTGGACCCCTGGCCGGCTGCAAGTATGACTGCCTTCATCGCTGTGCACCTCCTGCTGCGCTGGCTGCCCCGAGCACGACGCCGGAACGCGCGAGGTCCGCAAGGGCCTCCACGAGCTGCGCGTTCTCCTCCGCCGTGCGGGAAGCCATTCTGACGTATCTGCCGTCCAGGCCGCGCTTGCGGCCGCAGTCGTTGATCAGGATCCGGCTCTGCTCGAACAGGCGCGTGGTCAACTCGGTCGACGTCAGGTCGTCGGCCACGCGGCTGAATACGAAGTTGGCGTGCGTGGGTCGAGGGTCGAGGTACGGCACGTCGTCTCTCAGGCCATCGTGCAGTAGACGAGTAGCCCGCCTCACCTCCGCGCACGACTCGATAAACTCCTGCCGGTACTCCTCAATGGTCTCCAGGTAGAACTGCGCCAGTGAGTTGATGCCCCAGATGGGCAGGTGGGTGCGCAGTTCCGCAATCCTGCCCTGGTTCGCGGAGGCGGCGTAGCCGAGGCGAAGCCCGGGGATGCCGTAGGTCTTGGACAGGCTCTTCAACACAATCACGTTGGGGTAATCGGAGAGATGCGGCATGATCGACGGATGCGGATCGACGTCAACGAAGTCGATGAACGACTCGTCCACAATTACCAGGTCGAGCCCATGCAGCGTATCCAGAAACCGCAGCACGTCCGCCTTCGACGTGGACAAGCCCGTAGGGTTGTTCGGGTTGATGAGCAGCGCGGCGTTGGCGCCGGACTCCAGAACGAAGCGCGCAAATTCGTCAACATCCAGGTGGAGTTCACCGGTGAGCTGGAAGGAGGATACGGACTTGCCCTGGTTCACCGCGCGGTTCACGAACTCATCGAAGGTGGGGACGGCCACCGCCAGGCGCGACACGAACCGGTCCGAGATCGTGCTGATAAGCTCACTTGCGCCGTTGGCTATGACCAGCTCTTCGTGCGTCAATCCGAGCGGCCGGGCCGCAAGGGAGGAGAGGTACCAGTTGGTTGAAGGGTACGACTTCACAAGCCTCGTCAGCCTCCGGGTCAGGGCCTCGATGAAGGAGTCCGGCGGGAAGTACTGGTTGGTCATATAGCAAAAGTCCCGGACGTCATGGCTCCAGTATCCGCCGTAGAGCGACGAGTAGTAGCGGACGTCTCGGGTGTCCATACGTATAGCTCTCCTCTAGTGAAAGGTGTAAGCAGGCAGACCGGGCGGACGGCTAAACGGAAGTCCGGCCTGAAGTCTCTGGGACGTGGTGCGAGATGTACCTGGAAATGCAGTAGCCGGTGGTGGCTTTGGCTGCTGCGCTGCAGCGTTGCGCTGCGCCGGAGAAACCTATGGCCGGTTCAGGTCCGGAGGTTCCTGCGAGGTGCGGCCGCAATGGCTGATGATCCTGCCTCCGTGCAGCTCAGGCAGGCGCTTCGACGGCGTTGCGGCTGAACCGCTCAGGACCATCGGTCGCCCCCTTTCTGCACGTGAACTGCCCTCTACGGATTGCTTAACGAAGGGTCGAAGATTGGTTCGATACTATTTCCGCGCGCCAATCTTGTCAACCCCTAGGTTTCCCGAAAGGGCCGGGCGAAAAGGTTGGAGGAACCTTCGCTGACTGACTACCCCGACACCGCTCTTAGGAGAGCCCCCTAGTAAAGACAAAAGCGCCTTCTACCATTGCTCCGTCCAATGGACCGGAATCCAACGCCGGTTCCGCTTGACGCTCTCTTGAATCGGGCGTATGTTGTGCCTTGCGACAGTCGTTTGTGGTCATGGCATGTGTTTGCCATCGTTCGGTTGGGCATTCGTGCCCCCTTGCGAGGCAATCACATGACCACGGCGACTGTCGCAAGTAGCCCAATCATGGCGGCGCAAGGGGGTTCCATATGCGACAGATTCCGACAGTCTCAGTCTCCTGCCTTCTGTTCATCATGCTTGGCGTTGTGGCTTTCAGCTTCGGGTGCGGCCCTAGTGACGCCGAGATACAGGCGATTGTCCAGGAAGAAGTCGCCAAAGAGGTAGCCAAGATAGAGGTTCCGGCTGGCCCTGAGGGGCCGCAAGGACCACAGGGCGAGAAGGGCGAGCCAGGGGCACAAGGGGAGCAGGGCATATCAGGCCCGCAGGGACAGCGTGGCGAACAGGGCGATGCAGGGCCGCGCGGCCCTGAAGGAGCGCGAGGCTATCCAGGGGAGAAGGGTGACCCCGGAGTGGCTGGACCGGAAGGTCCACGCGGCCCTGAAGGTCCGAGGGGGCCAGTAGGGCCTCAAGGGCCTGGGGGGACAGGAGGCGGTGGGACAGTAGAGATTCCGAAGGTGCTTGAGGTAGAAGAGTTGATCGTGCGTGATCCCAGCGGTGGCGGCTGGATTAGTATTCTGCCCGGAGACGACCAGTTTGCTGCCTCAATCACCTGGTACTATGCGGACTCGTCTGTGGAGTCCTCCGCGATCTATGGAGGCGCCACGGATGGGCTGATCTTCTTGGACGAAAACGCGGATGGCACGTGGACCCGGGTTTGCGTTTACAATAACGCGATAGGCCGATGCTGACGGACTGAGTGGGCGTATTACCGCCCACTTATGCCCTTGTGCTAGCTCTCCCCGTGTGGGCTAGGTTCGGTTTGCCCGGTTAGGTGTCTCGGACGGCTCGCCGTGAGCTGGCGCGTGTGACCAATGCCGCCCGCCAGCCGTGCCAACCGCCGCCATCTCTGATACCATGTTCGAGGCGTTCCATGCCAGAAACCGCAGAGGTGGAGCCATGACGCAGGAGCTCGGCCGGATGGAGCGGCCCCCGTCGGAGGCGTACAGAGGCAGGAGGAAGCTGCTGCTCGTGCCTCGTGTCTACCCCCCTCCCGCGGACGAGGCGGAGGGCAGCGCCATCGTCCGGCGCTACTGGGAGCAGGTTCACGCCCAGGTCGCATCGCTTGAGTCCGGCCTTGGCCCCGTCAGGCACGTTTATCACGAGAGCGTCACGGACGGCGGCGAGGAGGCGCTCACCATGATGGAGAGCGTTGACGGGCAGTGCCACGGGTTCATCCAGGCCAAGTGCGCCGCCGGAGCAAGCTATGAGGCCACAGAGGACGCGGAGATTCTGCGGGACACGATGGACCTCCAGGGCTGCCTCATGCTTCCGTTCGCGGGCGCACGCGTGCCCGCCATGCTGCGCGAGTGGCTGGCCGACGCCACTCGCAGGCGATACGAGCACATAGCGCAGCGCATTGACGAGACGCTCGGCGAGGACGAGGTAGGCGTGCTGTTCATCAACGAGAGACACCAGGTGCAGTTCCCGGAGGGCGTTGAGGTGTTCTTCGTGGCGCCTCCCGCCCTCGACGATTACCGACGCTGGCTGAACGCATGGGCCGCCCGGCGGAGCACCGCATTCGCTGAAGAAGCACCGGAGGAGCAAAAGGGGGAAGACTCTGAGTCGGACTGAATCGAGGCCTTAAGGAACGAGCGACAACATCGCAAGGAGGTCCAACATGAAGGCTGTCAGGATACACTTTCTGGACAATGGCGACGAGCTCCGAATGGAGGACGTACCCGCTCCTGAGCTTGAGGCGGGTCATGTCCTGATCAAGGCTCAGGCAATCGGGCTGAACCGCGCCGACCTGTACCGCAGGCGCATGGCCCCGGAAGGGGAGCCCGAGCCGCCCAGGATTCCCGGGCTGGACGTGGCCGGCGTTATCGAGGCGGTGGGCGCGGGCGTCACCGGCTGGAGTGCCGGCGACCCGGTTACCGCGCTCGTGAGGGGCGCATACGCCGAGTACTCAGTTGCCACCGCCGCGCTGGCGTATCGCATTCCCGCCGGAATGTCCATGACCGACGCTTCGTCGCTGCCATGCGTGTTCCTCACCGCGTGGTACGCCTTCCAGATGGCGGGTCTCGCTCCCGGACAGACGGCACTGATCCACTCGGCGGGCAGCGGTGTGGGCATGGCGGGCATCCAGCTAGCGAAGGCCCTGGGGGCACGCGTGCTCACCAGCGCCGGCTCGGACGAGCGCGTCGCGCGCGGCTGCGAGCTCGGCGCGGAGGCGGGCGTGAACTACTCCACGCAGGACGTCGCGGCTGAGCTGCTGCGCCTAACCGACGGACGTGGCGTGGACATGGCCCTGGACACGGTCGGAGGCGCCATCTTCGACGGAACGCTAAGGGCGCTCGCGGAGGGCGGACACATCGTCACCGTCGGCGGCCACACCGGTCCGCGCACCGCGTACGAGGAGCAGGAGCTGGAGCGCAAAGGGCAGTGGGTGAAGGCGATGGGCGTGTTCAATGAGGCCCAGGCAGACGAGGCGCAAGCCGGCTGGGAGAAGATGCTGGCGTGGTTCGAGGACGGCACGCTGCGCACGATCGTCCAAGAGGTCCTGCCGTGGACAGAGGCCACGCGCGCCCAGGAGCTGCTGAACAGCCGCGGCGTGTTCGGAAAGATCGTGATGGAGGTTGGCTGACCACTCACTCCGCTCATCCTGAGCTAGTCGAAGGGCGGGCGGATAGACGACGGTAGTGTTCGCCCGCTCGAATGGTTCGACAAGCTCACCACGAGCGGGCGAGGAGGCGTCCGTAGCCACGAGTGGGCGGGCTTGCGGCTCACCACGAGCGGGCGGGGAAGCGGCCGAAGCCAAATGCGGGCCTGGGAAGCGGCAGGTGTCTAGTCCGCCTCAGTGGTGGTGATGCCCTGCGTCCTCGCCAACGGCGCGGAGGGCGTGCAGTATCTCCTCGCGATGTGAGGGCATTCGCTCCGCCCAGCCTCTGACCAGGCCGTACGACCCAGCCATCATCATGGAGCCGTGCGGCGCTGCGAGGTAGGGTTGCAGCCGGGAGCCTTCCATCATGCCGCGCATGGGCCCTATGATGCTGAGGAAACGCAGCTCGTCGCTGCCTCCGACCACGATAGCGCCGTGGCCCTGCTCCTGCCACACGGCGTCGCCGTCTGAGGCACCGGTCGCCAGCTCCGTGAGGTGCTGCTCCAGCCGCTCTCGGGTGAGCACGTGGGTGTGGTGCTCAAGGATTCCAAGGATCTGGTCGCCGTGGAGGTGGAAAGCGAGCGTGTGCTCGTTGCCCAGGTTGGCAACCACCTTGTACTCCTGCGCGGCCACGTGCGGGTCCTCAAGTGACCCCAGGACGGCCGCGACGGCCGTGTCGGTCATGAGAAGCGGGACATCGTCTCCCACTGTGTCCACCACCGCCTTCATGCGCGTCAGGTAGTCCGGCACCTCTTCGGCGAGATAGACGAAAGACGCTGCCTCTGTGCCGCCCGCCTCCACGTTCGAACGTAGGTGATCGAAGCGATACTTGCGGTCGCTGTATCCCGGCGGCGCGTTTCCGTGGTCGAACACCGCTATTGCCAGCGCGTCCCACTCAGCCTCCACCTCGAACGCCTCCAACGCCCGCTGCACCATGAGCAGATCGACGTCGGCGAGCCGGACCGGCGCTGCGGGCAGGCGGTCCGCCTCCTCCTGCGATACGATGACCACGCCCATTCGGCGCACTACGTCGAGGTCGTCGTCGAATGTGACGGCCGCGGAAGACGTGGCAAACGCGGAGAGGCCTGCGGCGATGTGGTCGGATAGAGCACCGGTCACGGGCCCGCCGCCCATGTTCACGCCCGTGAACACCACGCTGCTGCGCGCTGCGGTGGCGTTTCGGACTCTCTGCGCGGCGATGACGGTTGGCGCAGGCATGACAAGCTGCACGGAGTTTTCGACCGCCCGCGTGGAGTCGAACAGGAGGATGTCCTGTGTGCCGGTCCCAACGTCGATGGCGAGGATCTTCATGTGCCTTAATTCTAGCCCGACGTGATTTGTGCTTCAAGAGATAATTGAGACAGCCTGCGGTGGCCCCTGTCGCAATTCGATTTCATTCCGGAATCGCGCCTCACGCGCACTCGCCGAGAAGGTACGCGAGTACTCTGCAAAGCGGGAGCCGTTCCGATTCGTGTGTGGTATAGTCAACTCCATGAACCAGCAGGACCGGTTCTGTCCATCATGCGGAGGCACGCTGGAGATGCGGTCCGCGCATGGCGCCCAGAGGCCCGTCTGCCCCGACTGCGGCAGAGTAGTCTTCTACGATCCAAAGTTCGCGGCCACCACCGTTGTGGAGTCTGGCGGACGCGTGCTCTTCGTGCGCAGGTTGACGCAGCCCGGATACGGCCTGTGGAGCCTGCCGGGCGGATACGTGGACAGGGGAGAGATCGTGGAGCAAGCGGCAGCCAGGGAAGTGCTCGAAGAGACCGGCCTGCAGGTCGAAATCGCGGGACTAGTGGGCCTTTTTTCGGAGTCGGGCCATCCGGTGATAGTCGCAGCTTTTCACTGCCTGAGCGTGCAGGGCGACGCCGCGCCGGGCCCGGAGGTGTCCGAACTCGGATACTTCGCGCCGGACTCCCTGCCGCCGCTGGCCTTTGACAGGGACCGGGAGATACTGCGTGGGTGGTGGAGGCTGTGCATGGACGGAGACTCGCCCGTCTAGCCCTCGATGGCCAGGACTCGGTCGAGCGTCTCGCGCAGGTCTTCCACGCTGGAAGGGCCGACGAACTTGGCCGCCACCCGGCCATTGCGATCGATGAAGTACTTCTCCGGTATGCCCTTCACGCCATACTCGAGGAGGATGTCTCCGGGGATGTCCAGGCCTGTGGGGTAGGGCACCCCAAACTCGTCGATGAAGACCTCGGCCTCGGCGGGGCGCTCCCAGATTCCCACGCCCACGAACTCCACGCCTTCGTCGCGATACTCCTCGTAGACCTGCTTCAGGCGCGGAGCCTCCAGTCGGCATGGACTGCACCACGACGCCCAGAAGTCGACGACCACCACGCTGCCGCGCAGGTCGGACAGCGTGAGCGTCCCGCCATCCAGCAGGTCCAGCGTGAAGTCCGGCGCCTCCCGCTCATTGACCTCCACCTCACCGAATACGTCGTTGACTCCCGCCCCCGCGGGCTGGCCGCCGGACTGCGTGAGCGCCCAAACGAGCAGTGCGAAGAGCGCGACGAACCCCGCGAGAACTAGACCCAGCACTGCGCCGCGCCTGCTCAATGCCTTGGTTGCTCCCGTTCAAGGGCACTGCTCTCCGTTGACGTCAGCAGCCTGTCCTTCAGTTCCCATCTCTCGCGGAGGTACTCCTGCCGGACCATGTCGCCTTCGCTGAACCGGTCGTCGAGCGCGGCGATTGCGCTGATCGCGGAGGCGCGGTCGGCGGGCGATGCGGCTGCTTCCGCCGGTCGACGGGAGCGCAGCAGGACGTAGCCCAGCAGCGCCAGCAGCCACGCACCGAGCGCGATTGGAATCGACACCACGATGAAGGAGTCGTCCGTGGCGGTGGTGCGAGCACGGGCCCACAGCGACGGCTGGGGCAGGTCAGTGAATTTGAGCACCACGCGCTCTCCGGCAGGCAAATCCTGCCCCTCAAGCCGCTGGTACGTTCTGTCGCCTAGCGTCAACGGTTCCATCTCCTGCAGCCCATCGCTCGATACGCGGCCCAGGCCCTCCGGCAGGAGGACGCGGAAGTCTGCCGCGCCGAACGGCAGGCCGTGGTCGAACGTAAGTCTGCCGGCGGAGTAGGTGGTGCGGAAGCTGTACGCGATCTCGTGTTCACCGGGCTTCACGGGCGTTGTCATCGCGAACCCGCGGTCTACCTGCAGGATGGTGCCACCCCTCATGCTGCTCTGCACGTCCAGGTCTGTGACAGCTTGGGGCAGCGAGAACCGGAGGAAGGCCATCTGTCCCACCTGAGCCTGCGACAGGTCTGCCAGGAAGGAGCGGTCACCGGTGTTCTCAAGCCCCACCAGCTCAAGCATTTCTATGGTCTGGTTATCCGGATCGACGCCGCCAACCACAAGGCTGTGCGACGAGACGCTGATGGAGTCTCGGCTGTCGGTGCTTTCATAGACCATGAGCGAGACCGGTTCCTCGGGCAGAGGGTAGTCGCGCTCGTAGGTGTAGACTATGCCGCCGTAGTCGGCGCTCAGGATGTAGCCGTGACCCTCACCACCGGGCACATCCCGGAAGGCGAATCCGCCGTCCTCGCCGGCGACCGTATCGCGCGTCTCCTGCAGGTCGCCGAGCCTGAACACGTTCAGCGTGACCGTCAGGCCGAACGGCGCATCCGATCCAGCAGTGCCGTTGACCACGTGTCCCTCGATGTCCGTCGTGACCTGCGCGTGCGCGGCCGGGGGCGCGGTGAATACCAGCGCCACGGCAAGCGCGAGGCTCCCAAGCGCGACCGCGAACGCCCGGCTCACTCCGCCTCCGTGGTCTCGCCCGCAAAGCCGAGGCTGTCGGTCTCACACCGAGGACAGAAGGGGGCATCGGTGTCCCGAAGTCCGCCGCAGTCCTCGCACTCGGTTGTACTGAGAACGCTGCCGCTCGCCAATCGCACGGCCAGCACATCGTCTTCGATCTTGTTCATCCGCGGCGACAGTTCAGCTCTGAGGTCCTCCTCCTGCCTGAGGAGAAGGGCTGCCCGCAGTCGATGGGCCTCGTACGTCTCTGCGAACCGTTCGGCAGTGACATGTCCCAGCTCGCGGTCTAGACCGAGTATCCGTATGTCGTCGTACGCCTGCGCCCGCTGGTGCTGCACCTCCTTCAGCGCGTCGAGCGCGCCGCGGCGAGGGAGCGGCGAAGATCGCCGCGCGCGCAGTAATGGCCACGCGATGAGAGCGGCGACCGCGAGAGCCAGCAGGAGGCCGAGCAGGTATGGCATGGCTAAACTTCGCTGGAAGTCCAGCCGCGGAGAGTGCGAACTGTACTCATGGGAGTCAGCCGGCAGAAGCCTCCGGCCTTCTCCCGGTCGCGGCAACCAAGCCGCCGGGGGAGAAGGCGTATGCGCCGGAGCGTTCCCTCTGGGGCCAGAGCGCCACCGTCACCCCGACGACTAGCAGCGGTCCAGCAACCCACATCCACATCACCAGCGGGTTCACGTATACGCGGAGGATGGTGCGCTCGTCGGGAAGCAGCTCGCCGGGGATGATATACAGGTCCTCCAGGGGCGTCGACCGTATGGCCGCAAGCGTAGAGGCAATGTTGAAGCTGGGGTAGAAGTCCCGTCGAGGGTAGTACGTGCCGAGGAATGTGTCGCCGCGGAACGCCTGCACCTCTGCCGTTGCCTCCGTGCGGTCGGGAAATGCCCTCGCGGAGGCCCCGATGTACTTCACGGTGTACTCCCCTATGTCGGCTGACTCCCCGGGAGAGAGAGCGATGTCGCGCTGGATTCCGTAGAAGGAGGAGCCGGTGACACCCAGTGCCAGCAGCACGACCGCCAGATGGACGACGTACCCGCCGTACCGCGGCCGGTTGGCGGCTATGAGCCTGCCGAATGCGATGGGGTAGCTCTCGCCGCGTCTGTGCCTGGCATGTGCGCCCCTCGCCCACTCCCGCAGTATGCCGGCGGTGACGAACGCGCAGAGGCCGTAGGAGATGAGCGCCCAGGGTATGTAAACGCCGATCAGAAGCAGGACTCCGATAGCCACTGCAGCGGCGGCCGCGGGCATGACAAGTGCGCGTCTCAGGCTGGCCCAGCCCGCGTGCCGCCAGGGAACGAACGGCGCCACGCCCATGAGCAGTATGAGCAGCAGGAATATGGGGCCGTTGACCTGGTTGTAGAACGGCTGGCCCACGGTCACTATCTCGCCCTGGAACAGCTCGGATATGAGGGGGTAGACAACCCCCCACAGCGTCACGAACGCCGTTGCCAAGAATAGCAGGTTGTTGACCAGAAATGCTGCCTCGCGGGACAGCGCGGACTCCAGCGTCTGCGCGCTCTTCAGGCTGTTGTACCGCCAGAAGAAGACGGCGAAGGAGACCAGCATCGTGCCGCCCATGAACGCGAGGAATATCCAGCCCAGCGTGGACTGGCCGAACGAGTGGACGGAGGGCACCGGCCCGCCTCGATTGATGAACATCCCGAACTGCGCGAATCCGAAGGCGATTATCACAAGCGCTAGGTTCCACATACGGAACATGCCCCGGCGCTTCTGCACCATGATCGAGTGGATGAATGCGGTAATCACCAGCCAGGGCATGAACCCTGCGTTCTCGACCGGATCCCATGCCCAGTAGCCGCCCCATCCCAGGATGGTGTACGCCCACCAGCCGCCCAGAAGCAGGCCTATGCCCAGGAGCGCCCACGAGATGATGCCCCACGTCCGGCCGGCGTCCACCCACTCGTCGCCGGTGCGTCCGGCCAGAAGCGAGCCCATCGCAATCGAGAACGGCACAGCGAAGGAGATGAGTCCCGTCATCAGCATGGGCGGATGCACGAACATGCCCGGATGTGTCAGGAGCGGGTTGATGCCTCTGCCGTCGGGCGGCACGATCTCCAGCCGTGCGAAGGGGTTGGCGAGGAAGACCATCACTGCCAGGAAGAAGAGCAGCACCAGCATGAGCACTGAGCCGATGTGGGGCATGCTCGGCCGCAGTGCGTCGGGGGCAAAGCGCACCGCAATGGCTGCAAGCACTGAGAGCGCGAATGCAATGAAGAGCAGTGACCCTTCGTTTCCGGCGTAGAAGGCGACCCAGATGTACTGCGGCGCCATAGCGCGGCTGCTGTGCTCGGCAACGTAGGATACCGAGAAGTCGGCGTTCACGAACGCACCCACGAGCCCGGCCGTCGAGACGCCAAGCGCAGCCGGGGCAAGGAGGATGGCTCGCCGCGCACTCAGGACAAGCTGCCGGCTGCCCATCCGCACTCCTGCCAGGGAGGCAACTGGGGAGTATACGGACAGCGCCAGCGCGATGAGCAGGCAGATGTAGCCAAGGTCAGCCATTGGGCTGCTGGTCCTTTCCTCGTTCGCCGCCGTCATCGGCAGTCAGGCCGCGGATGTCCTGATCAACCGCCGCGAGGTACTGCTCAAGCCCCGCTGCCCCTGGCAACGGCGCGGCCGCGCTCCTGCGATGCTCCTGGCGCATCGATCTAACCACCAGCGCCAGCGCGCTACCGCCGATCAGCAGGGCGATTGGTGGGACAAGCCAGGCGAGCAGGTTGAAGCCGCTCTTGGGAGGTGCGGCTAGTATTCCCTCTCCGTACCGCTCCACGAAGAAGTCGAGCACTTCGTCGCGGCTCTCGCCTTGGGCAAGCCTCTCGCGGACGGTTCGCCGCATCTGCTCGGCGATCTCCGTCTGGGACTGGTCGATCGTCTCGCTGGGGCAGATGGGGCACATCAGGCTTTGATCTATGCCCTGGGCCTCGGCTTCCAGGTCCTGCGGTCCGGGAGACGCCGCTTGCGTGGCGCATGCCGAGACCACTGCGAAGAGTGCAAGGAGCATCACGGGCAACATGAGCCGCGCGAAAATTGCCCTGCCGGTCTTCGTGGTCATGGGCGGCTCAAGCTCTCCTGTAATCCTGCCGCGCTTCCGACACAGGCTGCACCCTGGTGCGCCGCAGCGTGTCGTTAGCGGGCGAGCCCGTCATGGCGCCGAAGTGTGTTCTATCTGGTCGCGGACATCGCGTCGATGCCGCGCCGAACGGTGGAGAGGACCTGGGAGAGCTCCTCCTCCAGCTTCTGGAGAGTTGACTCGGCATACTTGTCCGCGTCTGCACGGCGGGCGGTGGCCTGCGCTTCTGCCTCGTCCAGAATGCGCTGCGCCCTCTGCTGGGCCGCGGCCACTATGTCATCCGACTGCTTGTGGGCTTCCCTCAGGACTTCGCTCTCCCCTACGCGGTTTCGGGCCTCATCCTCGGAGGA
The DNA here is from genome assembly GCA_028877205.1 of Chloroflexota bacterium. Classification (GTDB taxonomy): domain Bacteria; phylum Chloroflexota; class Dehalococcoidia; order Lucifugimonadales; family UBA2985; genus JAPPHY01. Next base: position 112,139 of record JAPPHY010000016.1, read on the forward strand.
CGTCCTGATGCGACGGGCTTCTGACAGCGCCTGGTTGATCAGGTTCTCGCGCATCTGTAGGAAGTCCTGGGCCTCCTGGAGGTCTGCCGGCAGGGCGGTCTGTATCTGGCTAACCAGCTCTGCCAGCTTTTCCCTGTCGACAAGGACCTTCCCGGTAGCAGGAACCCCCGTGCCGGAGCTGACCAAGCCCTCCAGCTGCTCTATAAGACTGGTAACGTTCATGGCTATCCACCTTTCAGACGGCGCCCATGCTCAGGAGCGATATCTGTCCCGAAGGGCTACCGCCACTTTATTTGGGACCAGGTGGCTGATGTCGCCTTCCCCGGCCGCAATCTCCTTGATGAGGCTGGACTTTATGTAGATGTGGTCCAGGCTGGCCATGAGGTAGAGGGTATCCACGTCCGGCGCCAGCTTCTGATTGTTGAGGGCCATCTCGCACTCATACTCGAAGTCGGACCCCATGCGAAGCCCGCGAACCATGACGGTGGCGCCCACCTTGCGCGCAAAGGCGACCGTGAGGCCGGTGTAGGGCACCACTTCGATGTTGGGATAGTCGCAGAGGGCGTCCCTGCACAACGCCACTCGCTCTTCGGTGTTGAACATGATGGACTTGGAAGAACGGGTGTCCACCACGGCAACGTAGACCTTGTCGAAAAGAGCGGCTGACCTCGTGGCAATGTCCATGTGCCCAAGGGTAATGGGGTCAAAGCTGCCTGGATACAGGGCGGTTACCAAACCTCCCCTCCTTCCTGTTGCGTGGCCTGTGACACGGCCGCCCGGCCGGTGGCCTGATAGATCGAGCAGACGGTATCGCCATACCTGCGCTCACGGACGAGACCCAAGCCGCCGTACTCCGCATCCAGGGCGTGGTGCTTGGAGTGGCCGGCGGCCACAATGCCCCCATCTCGCGTCAGGCCTGACACCTTCTCCATGACGTGGTGCACAGGCCCAAGGGTGTACGGGGGATCCATGAGAACGATGTCGTAGGCACCGTCGAGGGACTTGATGGCTCGCTCCACCTTCATGCAGTAGACGCGAGAGCGTTCCGTGAAGCGGAGCTCGGACAGGCTGCGGCGCAGGAGGGCGCACCGCTTGGGGTTGTCCTCCACGAAGTCGGCCCACTCGGCGCCGCGGCTCAGGGCCTCGATTCCCAAGGTGCCCGTTCCGGCATAGAGGTCGATGACGCGCTTGCCCTCCAGGCCGTTGGACTCCAGGATTGAGAACAGGGACGACCGGACTCTCTCGGTGGTGGGTCGTGCGCCCAGCCTTCTGCTACTGGCTATGCGACGCCCCTTGGCTTCTCCAGCGATTACCCGCAATTGATGCACCTGACGCCTGAGCGTATTCGATTGTGGCATTCTAGCACAGCCTTGCCGATGCGTAAAGACTTGGGCTTGCGGCTGTGTATGCCCGCGCTCCTGCCCCCACCGCTCATGGTGAGCATGTCGAACCAGATGAGCGGTGGGAATCCCGCCATCCTCTCGACCTTATGCTTGCGGTCTCCAATGCCGCAAAAGCTAACCCAATCTGGCGCCGTGTGCCATCGCTCGCGTCAATGCCTCCATCCCCGATAGTGCTAGAGTCCTATGGTGTACAATTGGGTTGGTAATTGATCCAAAGTCAGAAGTTCCGCCGCTGAACTGCACTAATATCAAATGAGCAACTAACCCATGAATCTGCTGCGCAGCCTTACGAGGCGGAAGTTGCGTACCGCGCTGACCGTCATGGGCATTGCAGTGGGGATATTGGCATTGGTCGTGATGGCCGCGTTAGCGACCAAGCTCAGCGCCTTGGTGGAGAGCGGGTCCACCTACTTTCGGGACAAAGTCGTGGTGACGGGCGTATCAAGCAATCCCTTCTCCCCGGCGCTGGCATTGACACCTCTGACCATCGACGTCGTCCAGCAGATTGAACAAGTGCCGGGCGTTGCCGTCGCGACACCCCGAATACTGTTGCACATGAACCCGGACGACCCTAGCAATGCGTTCCAACTGCCGGCATACATCGTGGGATACACGGAAGGGGCGGATCGGGGCTATGAGAATTCTCCAACGAGGGTCGCGAAAGGGCGAGCTACGGGGCCAGGAGATGAAGGGCAGCAGGTGGCGTTCCTCGGTGCGGACTTGGCTCGGGAATTCGACAAGGGGCCAGGCGATACCTTTGAGATCCGCGGGATCGAGTTCACGGTTGTTGGTGTCGGAGAACCTACACTGATGTCCTTCGATACGTCTGCCATTGTCCCCTTAACGGAAGCCCAGGCGATGCTGTATCAAGAGACCCCTATCGTAGTCGAGAGGGAACTGGATCCGGGCCAATTGACGTCTATGGTGGTTGTCTATCCGGAGAAGGGGATGGATACAGGCCTTCTGGCGCAGAGGATCGAAGAGAACATTCCGAAGGTGCGGGCCGGCACCAGCACCGACTTCGACGACCAGTTCGGATCTACCCTGGCGATCTTTAACATGATCATCCTCAGCGTGGCGCTGATCAGCGTGGTGGTAGGCGGACTTTCCGTCATTAACACGATGACGATCAGTGTGGCGGAAAGAACCCGGGAAATTGGCATCAAGCGAGCCGTCGGAGCATCGCGAGCCCGGATTATGCGAGAGCTGCTGTCCGAAGCGGCCGTCATGGGTCTGATCGGCGGTCTGTTCGGACTGGCGTCGGGAGCCGTATTCATATACGGAGCAAATCAGGTCGGTGAAACATCCGGGACCGTTCTGTTCCAGCTAACTCCCGAGATCGCCGTCTTGGCGGTGGCCTTCTCGACGGCGCTTGGAACTGTCGCCGGTGCGTTGCCGGCGTGGAACGCCTCAGGGCTGGATCCCATTGAGGCGCTGAGGTATGAGTAGGGATGAGGCATGGCCTTTCTGAAAGCCCGCAATCTTCGTAAGACCTACCGCCTCGGTCGGGACAATGTGGTGCAAGCTTTGCGCGGAGTCGACGTGACCGTGGAAGTCGGCGAAATGGTGGCGATAGTTGGACCGTCAGGATCGGGTAAGAGCACGCTGATGCACATTCTCGGCCTGTTGCACTCGCCAGACAGGGGCGACGGCCCTCCGCCGAGCCTGGTATTCGATGGCAAAGACGTAACTGAGTTGCGGGATCGAGAGCGCACCAGGATGCGGGCGGAGCGGATTGGCTTCGTATTCCAATCGTTCAATCTAGTCTCGACGCTAACGGCTGTTGAAAATGTGGCGCTTCCAGCCGAGTACGCCGGCCGGCGGCGAAAAACGGCGTTGGCTACTGCCGCAGAGGCCTTGGATATGGTGGGAATGGGGGACCGACTGGGCCACCGTCCCATGGAACTGTCGGGTGGGCAGCAGCAGCGTGTGGCCATCGCCCGTGCCTTGGTCACAGAGCCAGCGCTCCTTTTGGCAGACGAGCCTACAGGAAACCTGGACTCGGAGAACACCGGCGAATTGCTGGAACTGCTGCGCCACTGCAACGCGGAGAGGCGGCAGACGATGATTCTAGTGACGCATGACCCCCGAGTAAGCGAAGCCTGCAGCCGAGTGTTAACTATGCAGGACGGGATGATTCGAGAAGGGTAATTCACTATCTTAAGGCGAGGGTCTACAGTGTAGGCCTCTGGCCAATGTAGAGGGACAAGCTCACCATAAGCGGTGGGGAGCGCGCTCCTCCTGCTGGGTTGAATGCCTGTCTCTGCGGCTCCCCGTTGACAGCACTACTGCGCGGGCGTATCTTGTGCTCATTCCCGTACGCGTCTCTCGCCAATCTGCGCAGAGTGGAGGATGCCATGCCGGTTCTCAAGGAGCAGTTGGACGCAGCCTTCAGCCCAAGGGTGGTCGCCGTGGTTGGGGCCAGAAAGTTCGACAACTACGTCTGGCTCCGCAACATGAGCGACTTCAAGGGAACGCTCTACTCCGTGCAGATCAACCCGGACGATATCGTCGGCATCGAGGAGATGGGCATTCCCAACTTCAAGAGCCTCGTGGAGATTCCGGAGCCTGTCGACTACGTGGTGGTGGCCGTGCCCCGCCGCGCGGTGCCGTTCGTGCTGAAGGACGCCGTGGAGAAGGGCGTCAAGACGATGCACATGTTCACGTCCGGCTTCGCCGAATCCGGCCACGAAGAGGCCATCCAGATGCAGCAGCAGATTGCGGAGACCGCGCGCGAGGCCGGGATTCTGGTCATAGGGCCGAACTGCATGGGCGTGTTCAATCCCCACGTGGGCATGCGTTTCGGCGAGGGGCAGAACGTCGACTACATCGGAGGCGCCAGCGTCATATCGCAGAGCGGCGCCCACGCGTCGGCGATGACACAGGGCCTGCAGGCAAGCGGCGTGGGCGTCAACATGACCGTCAGCTTCGGCAACGCCATTCTGCTGGACAGCCCCGACCTGCTCCAGTACTTCGCCGACGATCCGGCCACCAACGTCATCTGCGCGTACATCGAGGGGCCCAAGGACGGCCAGCGCTTCTTCCAGGCGCTTCGCGAGGTTGCGCCCAAGAAACCGGTAGTGCTTTGGAAGGGAGGCCAGACCGACGCGGGCCGCCGGAGTGCCGCATCGCACACCGGCTCGCTGGCCGGCTCCATCGAGATATGGAACGCCGGCGCGCGGCAGGCCGGGGCCATCCGCGCCGACTCGCTGCAGGAGGTCATCGACGCGGCGAAGATGCTGACGTACCTGGGGCCGGTAACGGGCGACCGAGTGGGCATCATCGGAGGCAGCGGCGGGCAGTCGGTATCGATGAGCGACGAGTTCTCGTGGGCGGATCTTCGCGTGCCAACGCTGTCGGAGCCCACGCTGGAGAAGATGGCCGAGTTCTTCCAGCTCGTGGGCGCAAGCTACTTCAACCCTGTGGACATCGGCGGCATAAACCGGAGCAACCTGGAGACCATCCTGGACCTCCTGACCGGCGACCCCAACGTGGACGTCGTGGCGATGATGCGAAGTGTCCAGCGAGGTCGCAGGAGCGCCGAGGAGATCGCATCTGAGCTGAAGCAGTACGGCGAGGCGCGGGACAAGTCCGGCAAGCCGATGATGGCGATGTTCTGGACGCCGGTGCCATACCCCGACAACGAACCGATGGAAGAGACGGACGCCATCCTGCGCGACCTTGGCATACCTACCTTCCCTTCGCCTTCAAGAGCTGCCCGCGCACTGCGCAAAGTGGTGGACTACCACCGGTTCCACTCCGGCATGGACGGTTAGGGCGGGGTGGCGCGCGACCTTCTGTAGGCGGCGCTACGTTGCACGGGCGGTTCTCGAACCGTCCCGCCTGCCACAATCGTCACCCTCGCCCCGTATCGGGGTACGGGGCAGGCTCCAGCGGGGGTCTAGCCCCCCGGCGGGGCGTGGGAGCAGCGCAGCACTCACCCCACACCACGGGGGCTGGATTCCTGCTTCCGCAGGAGTGACGGTCGGGGTCGGAGGGCGTCTTAGCCCGTCTGTTGCCTGTGCCCGTCGCGCCCCGCGCGGAATCTTGGCGCGATCTGCTATGGAGATTCGGCGGCCACTTCTGGTAATATAGGCGGGCAGGCCGCGGCGCAGACCGAGCGCATCCCGCCGGGCCGTGCGAAAGGGCCACCGCAGCATGAGACTACTGGTCATAAACGGACCCAACCTCAACATGCTAGGACACAGGGACCGGGACGTCTACGGCGCCATGAGCCTCTCGGACATCGAGGAGATGGTGCGGCATCGCGCCGAAGAGCTTGGCGCGGAGGTCGAGTTCTTCCAGTCCAACAGCGAGGGCGCAATCATCGACGCGCTGCAGGCGCGCTACGCGTCCGTGAACGGCATAGTCATCAATCCCGGCGCGCTCACGCACTACGGCCTCTCACTGCGAGAGGCCCTGGTGGACACGGGGCTACCCGTGGTGGAGGTTCACATCTCCAACATCTACGCAAGGGAGCGATGGAGGCATCGCTCCGTGGTGGCCCCCGTGGCGGTTGGCCAGATAAGCGGCCTTGGATGGCGCGGCTACGTAGCCGCGGTCGAATATCTGGTCGCCAGCTTCAACGAAAGGGCGGTGGAATGACTTCCAAACTCGACGCACTCAGGGCTCGATTCGAGAGCAGCGAAATCGACGGTATACTGATCGGTTCGGACGAAAACAGGAGGTACGTGTCCGGTTTCAGCGGAACCGCCGGCAACCTCATCATCACCTCCGACGCCGCCGTGCTCGCCACCGACTTCCGCTACATCGAGCAGGCCGGCCAGCAGGCTCCGGACTTCCGCGTGCTGCGCGTTGCGGGCGGCGGCTCGGACTGGCTCACCAACCTGCTGAAGGAGCTTGGCGTCAGCCGCCTCGGCTTCGAGAGCCAGCACATGACGGTGGCCACCCACGAGAGGCTGTCCAAGGCGTTCGCCGAGGCCGGAAACGGCTCCGGCGTAGAGCTGGTACCCACGGCTGGGCTGATCGAGGAGCTACGCTCCGTGAAGGACGAGGCGGAGATGGCGCTGCTCACTCGCGCCATCGAGATCTCGGACAGGGCGTTCGAGGAGGTATCGCGTATACTGAAGGACGGGATGACGGAGAGGGAGGTGGCGTGGTTGCTGGAGCGCACGATGCGTGAGCTTGGCGCAGACTCGGTTTCGTTCGATACCATCGTGGCGGCCGGCCCCAACGCGGCGCTGCCGCACCATCGCGCCGACGACACGCCCCTCCGCGACGGCCAGCCGCTCATCATCGACATGGGCGCGCGCTACGAGGGCTACTGCAGCGACCTCAGCCGAACCCTGAGCATAGGCCATGAGGACGACACCTTCCGCGAGGTGTATACGACGGTGCTCAGGGCGCAGCAGACGGCAATCGATGGTGTGCGCAGCGGCATGACGGCAGGCGAGGCGGACGGGCTGGCGCGGGCCGTCATCGAGGAGGCCGGCTACGGCGACAAGTTCGGGCACAGCCTGGGGCATGGCGTGGGACTCGAGATCCACGAGCGGCCCGGCGTGGGACCGAACTCGCCGGTGGTGCTGGAGGACGGGATGCCCTTCACAATCGAGCCCGGGATTTACATCTCCGGCTGGGGAGGCGTCCGCATTGAGGACATAGTGGTCCTGGAGGACGGCAAGGCGCGGGTGATCAGCAATGCGCCCAAGATAGACTAGGACTGGAGCGTTTCAATGACGATTAGCTACAGCGAGCTGAGGCGGGGCACCGTGATCGTGCTGGACGACGAGCCGTGGCAGGTCACCGAGTGGAAGCACACCAAGATGCAGCAGCGGGCCCCGGTGCTCACGCTGAAGCTGAAGAACCTCCGAAGCGGCCGCGCAATGGAGCGTAACGTGCCGGGCAATCAGAAGCTCACGCTTGCAGAGGTCGATACTCGCCAGGCGCAGTACCTCTACAGCGACGGCGATCTCTACCACTTCATGGACATGTCCACCTTCGACCAATACCCACTCACGAACGGCGTGGTTGGCGATGCGCTCCAGTACATGAAGGAGCAGGACGTGGTTGACCTCGTCTTCTACAGGAACGAGCCCATTTCGCTGGAGCTTCCAACCTACGTGGAGCTTCAGGTGGCCAACACGCCGCCGTCCCTCAGGGGCAACACGGCCCAGGGGAGCACCAAGCCGGCTACGCTGGAGACCGGCCTCACGGTCAACGTGCCGTTCTTCGTGAACGTGGGCGAGACCGTGCGCGTGGATACTCGCAGCGGAGAGTACCTGGAGAGGGTGGGCTAGGCTTGCCGGTCTACTCTGTAGGCCAGGTCACGCGCTACCTCAAGGAGTCCCTCGATGCGGACGCCGTGCTGAGTGACCTGTGGGTGCGCGGCGAAGTCTCCAACCTCTTCAACTCGGCGGCCGGCCACTACTACTTCACGCTCAAGGACGCTGCGGGCCAGATCAGGTGCGTCATGTTCCGGCCGGCCACAGGAGGCGAGAACCTGAGCAACGGCGGAGCGGTCATCACGCACGGCCGCGTCTCCCTGTACGAGGTGCGCGGAGACCTGCAGCTGTACGTGGACATGGTGCAGCCGGAGGGTGTGGGCGAGCGTCACCTGGAGCTTGAGCGGCTCAAGGCCAGGCTGGAAGCCGAGGGGCTGTTCCACCCTTCCCGCAAGAGGCCGCTGCCCGAGTATCCCCGCAGGATCGCCGTGGTCACGTCGCCGTTCGGGTCCGTTTGGCACGACATTCAGAATGTCATCGGTCGGCGGTATCCGCTTGCGGAGCTCGCGCTGGCCCCTGCCCCCGTGCAGGGCGAAGGCGCTGCCGCCGCAATCGCGGAAGCGCTGGAGGCGGTGGACCGCGAGACGGACGTGGACGTGGTGATCGTCGCCAGGGGAGGGGGCTCGCTGGAGGAGCTGTGGCCGTTCAACGAGGAGGTCGTGGCCCGCGCCATCTACGCCAGCCGCGCGCCCGTAGTCAGCGCGGTTGGACACGAGACGGACTACACAGTCGCAGACCTGGTTGCGGACGCGAGGGCGCCCACGCCTTCGGCGGCGGCGGAGATGGTGGCCCCGGACAGGAGCGAGCTGCTTGTGCGTGTGCGGACTCAAGCAAACGAGCTGTCGCAGAGGATGGGGGATGCCATGGAGTCGCACGTGCGTGAACTGGACCAATCGGTTTGGCGATTGAATCGCAGTGCGCCGGACGTAACCACCTGGCGGCAGCGCCTCGACGACCTGTCGACGGCCTCCGGCCGCTCGCTTCAGACGTACCTTGCCGTGCGCGGCGAGCGGGTCAAAGGGCTGGAGTTTCGGCTGGAGACGCTGAGCCCCGCCAACGTGTTGTCCAGGGGCTACGCCGTCGTGCAGCGGCAGGATTCCGGCGAGACAGTAACGTCCGTGGCGCAGATTACCGCTGGCGACGAAGTGCAGATAAAGGTGAGCGATGGCGAGTTCGCCGCCAGAACGCTGGCAGGCGGGCGAGGTTAGGCATGGGCACAGGCAAGTCCGGCGAAGAGCTCTCGTTCGAGGACGCCTATAACCGCCTGGAGGACATGGTCCGCAGGCTGGAGGAGGGCGGGCTTTCGCTGTCGGATGCCACGCGGCTCTTCGAAGAGGGCATGCACCTGGCGCGTATCTGCAACGAGCTGCTGACCTCGGCTGAATTGCGCATCACCAGGCTTCAAACGGCATACGGCGAGCAGATGCGATTGCTGGCGGACGCCCAGGAGGAGGAGGGCGTTGAGGATTGACCTCCACGTCCACAGCCGCTTCTCGCCCGACTCGCTCATGGAACTGGAGACGCTGGCGCGGCGGTGCGTGGACACCGGGCTGGACTGCATAGCCCTCACCGACCACAACACGATCGAGGGTGCGCTGGAGCTGCGGCGGCTAGCCCCGTTTCCGGTAATCGTGGGCGAGGAGATCAAGAGCGCGGGTGGCGAGATCATTGGGCTGTTCCTGCAGGAGGAGATTCCCCGCGGCCTGCCTCCCCTGGAGACGGTGAGGCTCATCAAGGAGCAGGGCGGGCTGGTATCGGTGCCGCACCCCTTCGACCACTTCCGCCGCTCCGTTATCGAGCGGGATGTACTCATGGAGATACTTCCGTACGTGGACGTCATCGAGGCGTTCAACGCCCGCAACACGCTACAGCGCGACAACAGGGCGGCCGAATCTCTGGCGCAGCAGCACGGCATCCTGACCACGTCCGTGACCGACTCCCACACGCCCGTCGAGGTGGGCCGCTGCTTCGTGGACGTGCCCGCGTTCGACATGACGCCTGCAGGGCTCCTGGAGGGGCTTGCCCGCGGAGCACAGACCAGACGCCAGATGCTTCCGCTCATTCACGTTGCCACTACCCTCACCAAGACGCGCAAGCGGCTCGCGGGCCTGATGCAGAGAGGCTGAGGCGGAGGGCAGAATGCTGAAGCTGGGCTGGTTTTCGACGGGACGCGGTGAAGGCTCGCTCGGGCTGCTGCGGACCGTGCAGGACGCCATCGCGAGCGGGGAACTACCCGCCCGGATGGAGTTCGTCTTCAGCAACCGCGAACCGGGCGAGGCCGAGGGCAGCGACCGCTTCTTTCGCCAGGTCCGTGACTTTGGCACGCCCCTGGTCACGCTGTCATCGCAACGATTCCGGCGAGAGCAGGGCGGAGGCCCGTTCTCCCGGCACCGCGCAAACTTCGACCGGGAGGTTATGCGACTCCTGGAACCGTACAACCCGGACGTGTCGATGCTTGCGGGATACATGTTGATCACGGCGGGGGAGATGTGCAATCTCTACACCATGCTGAACATTCACCCCGCGCTGCCGGGCGGCCCCGTGGGGACGTGGCAGGACGTTATCTGGGACCTGATCGCGCAGGGCGGGAGTGAGGCGGGCGCGTACGTACACCTTGCCACGGAGGACCTGGATCGAGGCCCGGTGCTCACTTACTGCTCGTTCCCCGTACGCGGCAGCGACTTCGACGAGCTGTGGCGGCTGGTCGAGGGTCACAGCGTCGAAGAGCTGAAGGCCACCGAGGGTGAGGAACTGCTGCTGTTCCGTCGAATCCGCGAGGAGGGAGTGCGGCGGGAACGCCCGCTGGTGGTCGAAACACTGAAGGCGTTCGCAGCGGGTTTGGTTGGCGTAGTAGATGGGCTTGTGCTGGACTGGGAGGGCAAAGCAATCCAAGGCCTCTGCCTCAACGAGGAGATCGAGAATTCCATCCGAGACGCTGGCTAGGAGCCCCCAAGGTCAGCGATGAACGAGCTGGAGCTGCCCATTGTGGACCTGCTGCCGGACAACGAGTCGGCCGTTGAGCAGTGCGCCACGCTCCTGTATGAGGTGTTCATGGAGCACCATCCCGCGGCGTGGCCGAATATGGAATCGGCCAGGCTAGAGGTGGAGGAGTTCTTCGCAGAGGGCCGCATCAGCCGCATTGCCGTCGACGGTGACGGAACGGTCATAGGTTGGGTGGGCGCCATACGCGCCTACGACGGCTTCGCGTGGGAGCTGCATCCGCTGGTGGTCAGGCCGGAGCGCCAGAGACGGGGCCTCGGCCGGCGGCTGGTGTCCGACATCGAGGACAGGGTGAGGGAGCGCGGAGGCGTTACAATCTGGCTGGGCACCGACGACGAGAACAATCAGACCACCCTGGGCGGCATCGAGCTGTACGACGACGTGTTCGGGCACCTGGGGCGCATCCGCAACCTGAACGGCCACCCCTACGAGTTCTATCGGAAGGTTGGGTTCACGATAGTCGGAGTGCTGCCTGACGCGAACGGGCTCGGCAAGCCGGACATCTTCATGGCGAAGCGGGTTGGGTAGCGGAGCTGGTAGCCCTGGATTGCGGCTTACGCCGCAATGACGGTGGGGAAGCGGGGGGCTACGCCGTCTTCTGCGTGGGGGCGGCCACGGTCGCGCCGGTATCCGACTGCAGCAGCGGGGGTTTGCCTTCCCGGATAGTCTCTGCGTCGATCGTGCAGCGGCTCACGCCCGTCATCGAAGGCAGCTCGTACATCACATCCAGCAGCGCCTGCTCAATGATCGACCGCAGCCCGCGGGCGCCGGTCTTCATCTGGATCGCATCCTCAGACGCCGCCTCCAGAGCCGCGTCAGTGAACACAAGCTCCACGTTGTCGAATTCAAAGAGGCGCTGGTACTGCTTCACGATCGCGTTCTTCGGCTCAGTAAGTATCCGAACTAGCGATTCCTTGTCCAGCGACTCCAGGCTCACCACCAGTGGCAGCCGCCCAACGAACTCCGGGATGAAGCCGTACGCCAGCAGGTCCTCTGGGATGAGGTGCTGCAGCTCGTTCTCGCGAGAAGCGTCCCGCTCGGAGGCGGCGCTGGAGCGGAAGCCGATGCCTTGGCGCTCTCGAGACCTGCGTCCGGCCACAATCTGTTCCAGCCCCTCGAAGGCGCCTCCGCAGATGAAGAGAATGTCGTCCGTGCGGATCTGGATGAGCTCTTGGTGGGGGTGCTTTCGCCCACCCTGCGGCGGAACGCTGGCAGTGCACCCCTCGATGATCTTGAGCAGGGCCTGCTGCACGCCCTCGCCGGAGACGTCTCGGGTGATGGATGGGTTGGCGCTCTTGCGTCCCAGCTTGTCCACCTCGTCGATGTACACGATTCCATGCTCGGCTCTGGGAATGTCGAAGTCCGCGGCCTGAATCAGGCGAAGCAGGATGTTCTCGACGTCCTCGCCGACGTAGCCGGCCTCCGTCACGGATGTAGCGTCCGCGATGCAGAACGGCACGTCCAGCACCCGCGCCAGCGTCTGCGCGAGGAGGGTCTTGCCGCAGCCCGTGGGGCCCGCGAGCAGGATGTTGGTCTTCTCCAGCTCCACATCCTCGTCGGTCTCGGCCTCGCTCCAGATGCGCTTGTAGTGGTTGTAGACGGCCACGGACAGCACCTTCTTGGCGCGCTCCTGGCCCACAACATACTCGTCGAGCTTTTGAGAGAGCGTCCTGGGGTTGAGGCTCTGAGGCCGCTTGATTGGCGCGGGAGGCGCCGGAGGGGCGGAGGGGGTCGCCTCGGTTGCGATGGTGTGCTGCCACAGGGCAATGCACTTGTCGCAGATGAAGGTGCGGCCGGGGCCCCTGATGAGCCTCCTGACCTGGCTCTGGCTCTTTCCGCAGAAGGAGCAGGTTATCGTGGCATGCGTGTCGCTGTAGTCCGGCATTACACTCTCCGAAGGCTGGCAGCCGCCGGCCTAGGTGGCTGCGCTCTCCAATGGCGCCTTGGCAAGCACCTCGTCCACCAGGCCGTACTCCATGGCCTGGTCTGCGCTGAGGTAGTAGTCGCGGTCGGTGTCCCGGGCCACGTCGTCGTATGGCTGGCCGGTGTGGTTCGAGATGATGGAGCGAATCTTGTCCTGCAGCCGCAGGATCTCCCTCGCGGCGATCTCAATGTCCGACGCCTGGCCCTGCGCGCCGCCCATCGGCTGGTGCATGTGGATGGTGGAGTTGGGCAGGGAGTAGCGCTTGCCCTTTGCGCCGGCACAAAGCAGGACGGTGCCCATGCTGGCGGACTGGCCCACGCAGATGGTGGACACGTCCGGCTTGACCAGTTGCATGGTGTCGTAGATGGCGAGTCCGGCGGTCACGACGCCGCCGGGTGAGTTGATGTACAGGCTGATGTCCTTGTCCGGGTCCTCACGCTCCAGGAAGAGCAGCTGTGCGACGATGAGGTTGGCCACCTGGTCGCCGATGGGTGTGCCCAGGAAGATGATGCGCTCGCGGAGCAGCAGGGAGTAGATGTCGAAGGCGCGCTCGCCTCTGGCGCCGGTCTCGATGACCATGGGCACGATGTCCTGGGGTTGGTAAAGCATGTCAGGCTCCTTCCTGGGCTTCGCTTGTTTCTTCTTCTGACGTTTCATCGGACGCGCTCACCGCGGTGGGCGCGGGTTCCGTTGCCTCACCCTTGGTGATGGCCGTGAGCCGCTCCAGAGTCTTGCGGTTGAGCAGCATGGTGCTGATCGAGTTTCTTGATCCCTCCAGCATCTGCCTCATCGCGTCGGTGGCGGTGTCGGACTCGCCGAGCATGGACTCGATCTCCTCGTTGACCTCCTCATCCGTCACCTCGATGCCCTCCTTCTCGCGGAGTGCGCCGAGGATGAGCGTGCGCGTGATGCGGTCGGTCGCGGAGGGCCGGAGCTCCTCCTGTATCTGCTCCACGCTCTTGCCGATGGTGCTCAGGTAGTCCTCCATCCTCACCTGCTGGCGCTGGAGGGCCTCCTGCTGCTCGGAGATGATGTGCTCGATCTCGTGGTCGATTAGCAGCGGCGGCACTTCGATCGTCGAGCCGTCAACCAGCGTCTGGATTGCCTTCTCCTGGTAGGTCTGGTCGGCGATGAGCCGGCTGCGCCTGAGCAGGTCTTCCTCGAGCTTCTCCCGCAGCGCAGCCACTGACTCCACGTCTTCATTGTTCAGGCTCTTGACGAACTCGTCGTCAAGCTCCGGCAGCTTGCGCTCCTTCACCTCGTGTACGGTGAGGGTGAACGCGCACTCCTTGCCGGCCCAGCTCTCCTGCGCGTGGTCGTCGGCGAAGGTCAGCGAGAAGTGCTGCTCCTCGTCGCGGTTGAGGCCAACTAGCTGCTCGGCGAAGCCCGGCATCGGCACGGTCGAGTCTGCCGTTACGCGATAGTCCACTCGGTCTTCCTCGATGACCACCTCTTCGTCTACTTGGCCTCTCACCTCGATGGTGACGAGGTCGTCCAGGGCCACGGGGCGTTCGACTGGCTCCCACGTGCCGGCGTCCTCCAGCATTGAGTTGAGCAGCTCGTCCACCGCCTCAGGCGATACCTCCACGCTTTCCTGCTCGACGCGGTGGCTGTAGTAGTCGCCTAGGTCAATCGTGGGCCGGACGGGCACCGTGGCCTGAATCGTGAGGGGGTCGTACTCCGTGACGCGCACCTGGGGCAGGGAGATGATGTCCAACTCCTGCTCCTGGATGGCCCTGGAGGTAATCTGCGGCAGGAGCGTGTCAAGCGCGTCCTCCACCATTGCATCCCGGCCGAGCTCCCGCTCCACCACCGACCGCGGCGCCTTGCCCCTGCGAAAGCCGGGTATGTTGACGCGCTGAACCGCCCGGCGGTAGACCCTGTCCAGGTGCTCCTCCAGCTCAGGAGGCTCAACCTCGATGCTGAGCACAACCTGGCTCTGGGACTCTTCAAGCTGGGATACTTTCACAAACGACTCCCGTTACGGCTGTACCTTCAATTATAAGCACACGAACGCAAGATTGTGAAGCGGCGAACGCTCCGCCATGTTACTCGCCAACCACGCGTATGTGCAGGTCGCGCAGTTGCTGCTCCGATACCGGGGAGGGCGCGCCGAACAGCTGGTCCACGGCGCTCTGAGTCTTTGGGAAGGCCATCACCTCCCGTATGCTGTCTACGCCGCCCAGCAGCATCACCACCCGGTCGATCCCGCTCGCAATTCCTCCGTGGGGCGGAGCCCCGTACTCCAGCGCGTCCAGTATCTGGCCGAACTGCTCCTGCATGGCCTCGCGGCTGTGGCCCAGAAGCTCGAACACGCGCTCCTGCATCTCGCGCCGGTGGTTGCGCACGCTGCCGCCGGCAATTTCCATGCCGTTGCACACAAGGTCGTACTGCTTGGCCAGCACGGAGCCTGGGTCAGACTCCAGTAGCGGGAGGTGGTCGTCCTTGGGCGCCGAGAATGGGTTGTGCGGCGAGTCCCACCGGTTCTCCTCCGGCCTCCACTCCAGCAGTGGAAAGTCGACTATGAAGCAGAAGGAGAGCAGGTCCGGATCAGCCAGCTCCAGGCGCCGCCCCATCTCCACGCGCAGGCCGCCGAGGGCATTGTCCACGCTTTCGCGCGGGCCTGCCACGATGAGCAGCAGATCCCCACGCGATGCGTCTAGGCGAGCGGCCAGGCGCTTCACCTCGTCCGTGGTGAGGAAGCGGGCCGCTGGCGAGCGGTAGTCGTCCTCCGTCAGGTCGTCAAGGGGCCGGTCCGGATCGCCATCGAGAGCGACGTAGACTAGACCGGCTGCGCCGCGCTCGCGTGCGAAATCCGTCAGCGCATCGAGCTGGCGGCGAGGCAGGGACGCGCAGCCGGGGGCGGCCAGTCCCTTGGCGACGCCGCCCGACTCGATCGCCCTCTTGAACACCTGGAATTCCGACTCCGCGGCTATGTCCGAAAGGTCGGACAGCTCCAGCCCGAATCGCAGGTCCGGCCTGTCGGAGCCGTAGCGGGCCATCGCGTCGGCGTATGCAAGCCGCGGAAACGGCTTGACCATCCGCTTGTCGGGCGCCATCGTCTCCGCAAGGCCCGTGAAAAGCTGCTCTATCAGCTCCAGGACGTCGCTCTCGTCGACGAAGCCCATCTCCAGGTCAAGTTGAGTGAACTCCGGCTGGCGATCCGCCCGCAGGTCCTCGTCGCGGAAGCAGCGTGCGATCTGGAAGTACCGCTCCACGCCGCCCATGACCAGCAGCTGCTTCATCTGCTGCGGCGACTGGGGCAGGGCGTAGAACTGGCCGGGGTGTATACGGCTGGGCACCAGGTAGTCCCTCGCGCCCTCCGGCGTGCTCTTGGTTAGGATGGGCGTCTCCACCTCGATGAACTCGCGCTCGGAGAGGAAGTCGCGTATGTACTTGACTACGCGATGGCGCAGGAACAGATTGTCTCGTATTGCCGCGCGTCGCAGGTCGAGATAGCGATACCTGAGCCTGACCAGCTCGTCGGCCTCCGCGGCCTCCTCCTCAAGGCTGAACGGCGGCGTGATGGACGGGTTTAGTACCTCCAGCGTCGCAGCGACGACCTCCACGTCTCCGGTCGGGATGTTGGGGTTGGCCGTGCCGGGCGGCCGCTGGCCGACGGTGCCGCGCACGCGCAGCACCCACTCGCTGCGGAGGCTCTGGGCCGCGTCGTGGGCCTCCGGCGCGAACTCCGGGTTGAACACAACCTGCACAATGCCTCGCCAGTCTCGCAGATCGATGAACACCAGCCCGCCGTGGTCGCGGCGGCGATGCACCCAGCCCGCGAGAGTGACCTCGCGGCCCTCGTCCTCGATGCGCAGCGCGCCGCAGCTAACCGATTTCAGCAAGACGTACCTCTCTCCGACCGGCGTGTGAGTCCAGCGGATTATAGGTGAGGCGTTGTGGTGTTGCAAGGATGGCGCGGGCTGTGGGTCGCCCAACGCGGGCGGTGATATACTCTCCTGGCCCCGTCCGGCGCTCGAGGCGCAGGGCGGTTGCCGGAGGAGACTAACACAGATGCCCATCGGCGACAGGGACTACTATCGTGGGGAGCACCCGCCCGCGTGCACCTGTGCGGACTGTGTGCGGAGCCGACTAGAGACGGGCCACTCCCGATACGGGGCGCGGCCGAAGCGACGTAGGTGGAAGAAGCTGCTGCTCGGCGGCGCGGTCGTCTTGACCCTAATCGTCTCAGTGAGTGTGACGCTCGTGCTGACGACGGAATTTGGAAGGGACGCCTACGACAACGTTGCTGCTAGAGTCTCGGAGACTGCGGACAGCGTTTTGGGCCGCGGCTCGGACGAGTCTCCCGACGTGGCCGCCCGAGACGAGGTGAAGGCCGCGCCCGTGGACACGAACTGCCGAACAACCCCCGCGACGAGAGATCAGGACGGTGAATATGTCCATGATTCGATAAACGTCATCGAGGCTGACTACAACCTGAGTAGAAACCTCGTCAACATCTCCGGCAGCGTGATCGACCGATGCAGGGAGATATGGTCGCTTGAGAGTCCAGGTAGCTACGGAATCTTCGCCGTCTACGGGTATCCTGAACCCTCCTGTCCCGCGCTCGCGGAATGCCCTGTTGAGGAACCAATCGGCGGGATCATGGAGCCTCTGCAGGAAGGGTGGTTCTATCCCGAACTCGATCCGCACGACGTCGTCGCCGAGGAGTGGAGCGTGGAAGAAGATGGCTTCAGCATTACTTTTGAGCCGGCGCCGCGATGGGGAGAGACGTTCAGGTTGGGGGTGTGGGGCTGGGATGTTGGTAGTGCGCGTCCAGGACTACTCGGTGAGATTGTAGTTCGGACACGCTGAGGGAGGCGTCTCCTCGCGGCCCTCGTCCTCGATGCGCAGCGCGCCGCAGCTAACGGATTTTAGCAAGACGTACCTCTCAGTCGAGCGTAGAAGTCCAGCGGATAATAGGTGAGGCGTAGTGGTGTTGCAAGGATGGGGATCATGACGCCACTTCTACCGGGATCTCACTGAAGTCAAGTGGTGCTGATCAACAATTGTTGCCTCAACCGGATAGTCCAACGAGGCTTTCGGATAGTTCACCGCTCGGAGTGTAAGGGCCACCCCTGCTCAAGAACCAAATCGACCTATGGTTCCACCCCAAAATCGAACTTGCTGTCCAAGAAAATGAGAGGTACTACCCGATATGAAGGCTTGCGTTCTGTGACTGCCGTCATGGTACAAGGGTTTGGCAGGCTGGAGTCAACTCTGACGCTGATCCTCGTGCAGTTGAACGGCTGACCATCCCATGAGGATGACGCAAGGCCAGTAGAGGAACCCTGCAAAGACAGCCATAGGTATTGAGAATGCGGTAGCTCCCGCTGCTATCCGCCAGAAGCGTCCAATGGACGCACACAGGAGAACAACCGCGGACATGACAACCGGGATGAAGATGGAAACCTCTGCTGTGGTGTTGCCCACGTCTAGAGCGTTGTTCCGCAAGTCGTGTGTGAGGTAGAGAGCGGCCGGCCACGATATGCCGTGAGCAAGAAGTGCGATAGCGATTGCGCTTTTCATACTAGGTGGTTCCGTTGGGGAATTATATATTTGTGTACCCGTCCCTTTCTAATCTGGCCTGTCCTTTTGAGTTAGATCGTCATTTGTCTCGAATCGCCATGTCTCTTTGGGCTTGGCCTTTAGCACCACCTGTGCCAGTTCCTCCGGGTTCATCTCTATCGGTTCTGGCAGCTCGTATTTGATGGGCCTGCCCCTGGGCTTCTTCTTGCTCATAGCGCCATCTCCTTCAGCCGTGCCAATAGGTACTCTTGCGTCCTGTCGCCCTTGAGCCGATTGCAGTGAGCACAGAGCAACTGCAAGTTATCAAGGTGGTTAGTTCCTCCTCGCGACTGGGGTATCACATGGTCCACCTCGAAGATACGGAACGGGAATTCCGTTCTACAGCCGTTGCAGATGCCTTCCTGATGCCCGAACAGGACGTGCTTGTTCTGTCGATAGTTGATTGGAGAGTCAATGTCAGTGCGACGAGGAATGTCGGTCCGCGCCGTCACAAGGCGGTTGTGGAACAGGCCACCCATAGCCTGCTGTAGGCGTATGTTGACCAACTCGACGGCCTTGGGCGAGAGGTCAATGCCTACCCATTGGCGGCCCAACCGCTCGGCGGCTACGCAAGCTGTCGCGCACCCCGCGAATGGGTCGAGTACGACGCCATCTTCGTCCGAGCTCGCCTTGATGATCCTCTCTAGAAGCGCAAGCGGCTTCTGGGTCGGGTAGCCCACGTCCTCATCGCCTGTCACGCGGTAGATGTCAACAATGATGTCGCCGACGTGAGCCCCTTTCCTCATTGACAAATAGCTCTTGTATCTAGGGACTCCTTGGGCCGACCAATGGATAAGGCCAACTCCATCCAGCACTTCGCACTTCTCAATTTGCCCAAGTTGTTCATAGCTGTCAGGGAGGAGGACTTGCACTTCGGGCGGGAACTTCTCACGTCGTGGCGGTGCCCACGCACGGCCAGGCGACGGAAAGACACCACGGAATTCACCGTATGCATCCTGCCCGCCAGCCCTACCACCCGTAAGCGGTTGGGTGTTGTATTTCCCAAATTCATCCTCGTATCGGAAGGACTCCAAGTACTTCTCGGTGAATTCGACATATTGCTGATTCCACGTTGACTCTTTGCTCATTCGGTAAAACAGGATTCTGTCAGAGTTCCGCGCATACTTACGGATGCTCAAAGCCTTGCTTGACTGTCGCTGCCATGTAATCGAATTTGCAAATGCGGTGCCCCCAAAGATCGCATCCATCGTGAGCTTCAGATAGGCATCCGCATAGTCGTCGCAGTGAAGGTAGATGCTGCCGGTAGGCTTGAGCACGCGGTGCATTTCAATCAACCTGACCGCCATCATGGTCAAGTACGACTGCATCCCCTTGCCGTGGGTTTCTCTCGCGGCAAGCAACACTTGATGAACGGCGGGCTGTTCCTCGGCTATCAACCCCATCCATGCAACGTCTAGATCAGAGAGGCTCCACGTGTCCTTGAAGGCCGCACCCGCCGCCTCAGACCCTATCGGCGCGGCGTAATCGTGCCTCGAGTTGAAGGGAGGGTCAAGGTAGATCAGGTCAACGCACTCCGAGTTCATCCCCCGGAGAATGTCCAGGTTGTCCCCCGTCCAAAGGGTGCGGTTGACGAAGTTGGGCTGTGCCATCGCTACAGCCCCGCCAACCGTGTCTCTGTCGGCCCCACCAGCTCCGCGTAGGGAAGGTGCTTGCCGACCGACTTACGGGCCATCCGCGCCATTTGGTCGGCGGTGTCCAGTGGGCGGGTGTTATGCCGTCCCTCAAACTCTGTGACATAGCGGTCAAGGTGCTTCGGGCTGAAGTGGTGGTAGGTTCCATCATGACCGCGCTTCAGCATTGACCAGAATGACTCAAGGCCGTTGGTGTGAGCCTGTTCCCTCACGTACTCCCCGACCGAGTGATTGACGCTTTCGTGAGGTCGGTTCAGTCCCTCGTAGGCCCTGGCGTCGTCCGTGTAGACCTGGGCGTCTTGCTCGGTGTGCTGGTGGACAAAGCTCTTCAGAGTAGCCCCGTCGGTGTGTTCGACTACCTGGGCCTTCACCTGATTCGTGGGACGGTCCTTGACGCCCGCAACAGCCGTTTTGCCGACCGCCCCACGTCCAGTGTGAAGTCGCTTCGACGCGTGCTTGTTCTTCTCCAGCCCGCCGATGTAGGTCTCGTCGGCCTCCACTGGCCCGGCCATAAGCCCTGCCTCGTCTATCAGTGTCTCCCGTATCCGCATTGCCAAGAACCACGCCGTCTTCTGAGTCATATCAAGATCGCGGTGCAGCTTCATGCTAGAGACGCCCTTGAGATTCGTGGTACAGAGGTAGAAGGCCATCGCCCATTTGCTCAGCGGCAGCTTGGAGTCCTGCATGATGGTGCCGGTCTTGACGGTGAAGTCCTTGCGGCATTCCCGACAGCGATACTGGGGAGTTAGTCGCACAGACTGCCGGGGAGATATGGCGACACTTTCGCAGTACGGGCACTGAATCCCGTCCGGCCAGCGTTGGGCTATCAGCCAAGACTCAGCCTTAGCCTCATTGCCGAATTCATTGACGGCCTGAATGAGGCCGATGCCCTTGCGGTGGTGCTTGCCAGGCGCTTTTGCGGTGGTGCTCATAATGTCCTTAGCCTATGTGGTTTATGAGAGTATTGTACCCAAGAGCGCCTGATTTGTCAAGCCTTTTCCTCAGAATCAGCGTCGATTTCGAACCGGATTGTCATGCGAGGGCTGTCTTCCTTGAGCAACCCCTTCATAGCTCGTACCATCAGCCAGTTGTCGCCTCGGTTGCCATTGGGAAAATCATCTTCCCACGCGGTGTGACACGATGGGCATTGCTTGGGAACTTCCATTGCCTTTATGGGGTGCACGAACTCCCCCCCGCAGTGAGTGCAATGCAGTCGGAGAGCCTGAATATCCGCCAGCTGGAAGACATGCCGTGTCATCTTTACCACTGTCATCTTACCTCCCGTGAAGATGTACCCAGTCTATCATCTGTGGGTACATAAGTATATAATTCCCCTTCCGTTGGTGCGTGACGAGCGTCCACTATGGAGTGTGGGCGCTTATCACGTATGTCATGCGGAGCGTGTTGTTGTCACTGGATGGTTAGGGAAGTCTCCTTCCACACGAGCAAGTCAAGCAGGTGAACGCCCCTTATTCCGCCTGCGAGTGAGCTACGCCTCTAGGGGTTCCGGGGCCTATCAAGCAGGATCAAGGTCGCGATTCCCATCAGGAAGACCACCGGCCACAGGAACAGACCGGCGGTCGCACCCGTGATAATTGCTAGACCGGCTGTGAGAACGGTTGCCGTCAAAGCCCAAGCAGAGTGTTGGCCTCGAACCATGCACACCAGCACAATGAGCGTTAACACGACAGGAGAGGCAATAGCGAGCTTGCCACTCCAGTGCACAGGATCTCCTAAGGAGAGCGTAAGAATAGAGAGCGCCCATGCCAGCGCATGGGCGCTCCCTGCCAGGACAATCGATGCTGTTCGCTGGTTCCTCATCTCATGCTCAGTTCATTAAGGCCTCCATGCCGCTGAATGTGGCGTGGTAATTCTGTGACCGAAGCTAGCCGTTGTCAACTCGCCTTGACACCCATATCTGCCTCTTGTAACATCATGCGCATCTTGCGCTAGAGGCGCAGGTTATCTGCAACTGTCGGTCGGCAGGCAGCCGGGGAGGGTCCCGTTTCGTGAGCTATGTGAAAGGCCTGTTCTGCAAGGAGTGCGGCAGGGAGTACCCCGCAGAGCCGCTCAACGTCTGCGACTTCTGCTTCGGGCCGCTGGAGGTCACCTACGACTACGACGCCATCTCCAGCGTTGTTTCCCGCGAGCGAATCGAGAACGGGCCTCGCTCCATGTGGCGCTACCACGACTTCCTGCCCGCGGAGGCCGAGAACGCCATCGACATCAACGCGGGCTACACGCCGCTCATCAAGGCGAACAACCTCGCAAGGTCGCTTGGCCTCGATGAGCTGTACCTGAAGAACGACGCGGTCAACCCCTCGTTCTCCTTCAAGGACCGGGTGGTGGCAGTGGCCAGCACCAAGGCGCGGGAGTTCGGATTCGACACGCTGGCTTGCGCCTCGACCGGCAACCTTGCGGGCAGCGTGGCCGCCCACGCCGCGCGGGCCGGGATGCGCGCCTTCGTGTTCATTCCCGCTGATCTGGAGCGTGGCAAGATACTCGGTGCGGCGGTGTACGGCCCCACGCTCGTCGCGGTGGACGGCAGCTACGACGACGTGAACCGGCTGTGCAGCGAGCTATCCGACAGCTACAACTGGGCCTTCGTGAACATCAACATGAGGCCATACTACGCCGAGGGCAGCAAGAGTCTGGGGTTCGAGGTAGCGGAACAGCTGGGCTGGCGTGCGCCGGACAACTGCATTGTGCCGGGTGCATCCGGCTCGCTGTTCACCAAGATATGGAAGGGCCTCAACGAGTTCTCGTCCGCGGGGCTCATCGGCGATGTCAACACCAGGATGTTCATCTGCCAGGCGGAGGGCTGCGCGCCCATCGTGACGGCCCACAAGGCGGGCGACTTCGCCATCCGGCCTGTGAAGCCCAACACCATCGCCAAGTCGCTGGCCATCGGCAACCCCGCCGACGGCTACTTTGCCCTGCGAGTCCTGGAGGCCACAGGCGGCTCAGGCTGCGCGGTGCCGGAGGAGGAGGTCGCGGAGGGCATCAAGGACCTTGCTGAGATGGAGGGCATCTTCACGGAGCCGGCCGGCGGCGTGGTAGTGGCATCGCTCAAGAGGCTGGCAAGGTCGGGACAAATCAAGCCTTGGGAGACCACTGTCGCCTTCATCACGGGTAACGGGTACAAAACTCAGGAGGTGGTGGAGGACACGGTGAGGCCCGTGCTCATCAAGCCCACGTTCGCCGCGTTCGAAGAGGCGCTGAGCGTGAGGCCGTGAGCGGACCTCGAAGCACTCAATCTACGCTGGAAGGGGTTGCAGATGGCTAAGCGAAGGGCCAAGTTCACCTTTCCCACAGACCTGATAACCGAGCCCGTGATCTTCGACCTGGGCCACAAGTTCCAGGTGGTGACCAACATCCGCAGGGCAGACGTGAGAGAGGACGTTGGCTGGGTGATCCTGGAGCTTGAGGGCGAGGAGGAGGAGATCGAGAGAGGGCTGGACTGGGTTACGTCAATGGGAGTGAGGATCGACCCGGTCAGCGGAGACGTGATCGAGAGCTAGAACAGGCCCAGCGTGCCGACGTTGAAGGCGTTGCGGCCCAGGAGGATTGTCAGATGAGCGTAGTTGTTCGAATACCCACCCCGCTGCGCAGGGTGACCAACGGCCAGGACAAGGCATCCGTGGACGGGGACAACCTGGTGCAGATCATCGACTCGCTGGAGGCGCAGTACCCCGGCCTGAAGGAGCGCCTGTGCGATGAGTCCGGCGATCTGCGCCACTTCGTGAACATCTACGTCAACGGCGAGGACGTGCGCTTCCTGGAGGGCCTCGAGACCGCCATCAGCGCAGGCGACGAGGTCAGCATCGTGCCGGCGGTGGCAGGCGGCGCCCTTTAGCCACGGGCGCTCCCCGCTCGTGGTGAGCCAGTCGAACCATTCGAGTGGGGAAACCGCCGGGGCCCGCGCCTACGGTGCTCCCACTCCCGCGGAAGCGGGAGTCCACGACAGGCAAGTCTTCAGGGGATGGATGCCTGCTCCCTGACTCCGCGGGGACAAGCTTCGCAGGAATGGCATAGGGGTAGACGGCGCTCAGAACTCCAGGTGGCTGTTTTGACCGATCCCGTGTTGTACATCCTCGGCGGCCTTCCAGGCGTGGGCAAGACAGCAATTGCCAAAGGTCTGGCACGCGCCATTGGTGCCGTCCATCTGCGCATCGACTCCATAGAGCAGGCGCTGCGCAACTCGTCCGTCACGATTACGGGGCCTGAGGGGTATGTGGTCGCGTACGCAGTCGCCGAGGACAACCTGAGGCTGGGTCGCGCGGTCATCGCCGACTCCGTGAATCCAATCGAGGTGACTCGGGCAGCGTGGCGGGACGTTGCGCAACGGGCAGGAGTGACCTTCGTAGAGATCGAGATCGTGTGCTCCGACCGGTCGGAGCACAGGCGGAGGGTCGAGTCCCGGGTAGCTGACATCGCCGGGCATCAACTACCTACGTGGCAGCAGGTCTGTGACCGCGAGTATGAACCCTGGCAGATTGGCATCGTCATCGATACGGCGGGACGGGACATTCAGGCAAGCGTTACAGAGCTGCAAATCAGACTGAGAGGCTTGGAGTAGCCGCTCCGCTCGTAGCCTGCTCCGTACTCGATACCGGGGTGAGCGGCCGCTCCCAACCGTCACTGCGGCGAAAGCCGCAGTCCAGCAGGGACGTGGGACTGGATTCCTGCTTCCGCAGGAATGACGGGTGCGATTCTGCGCCAGCTCACGCCCTTAGACACACTCAGGGCCTGCCTCGAACTCGAAACGGGGGTCAGCCGGCACCCCCGCCCATCACCTCCGCCGAAGCCACTTCTCCTTCTGCTCGCGCCGGACGTACTCGTCCGTGGTTCGGTAGCGCGCGAGGAAGGCGTCGCGGAACGAGGCGTACCGGCCATCCACGATCGCGGTGCGCGCCTCCTCCATCAGCCGCATCACGAACCGCAGGTTGTGCACGCTCGCCAGGCGGTACGCGAGAAGCTCTTTAGCTCTGAACAGGTGGTGCAGGTACGCAGCCGAGAAGCTTGCGCAGGCGTAGCAGTCGCAGCCGTCGTCAATAGGGCCATCTCGGTCGCGGTAGGGCGCAGAGTTTACGTTGACTCGCCCGTCCGGCGTGAACAGGCCACCGTTGCGAGCGACGCGCGTGGGCAGCGAGCAGTCGAACATGTCCATGCCGAGGCCTATGCAGGTGACCAGGTCCTCCGGCGAGCCTGCGCCCATCAGGTAGCGGGGCTTGTCTGCCGGCAGCGTGTCGCCCATCAGCGAGACTGTCTCGTAGGTCAGTTCCTTTGGCTCGCCGACGGTCAGCCCGCCAACCGCGTACCCGTCGAACTCCATCGCCACGAGCGCCTCCGCAGACTCCAGCCGAAGCTCCCGGCTGACGCCCCCCTGCACGACCGCAAACAGCGCCTGCTCATCCAGGCGATGCGCCTCCCGGCACCGCAGGGCCCAACGGCGCGTCCGGTCCACCGCCTCGCGCAGTGCGGACTCATCCGCGCCAAAGGGAGGGCAGTGGTCGAGCACCATCGCGATGTCGACACCCAGCAGTTCCTGGTACTCGACGGCAAGCTCCGGCGAGAGGAAATGCTCGCTTCCGTCGACGTGGGAGCGGAAGGTCACGCCATTCTCGGAGAGGCTGCTCAGGCGGCCGAGGCTGAGGGTCTGGAAGCCGCCGCTGTCGGTCAGGATGGGGCCTTGCCAGCCCATGAAACTGTGCAGCCCACCCATGTCGTGCACAAATCGGGCACCCGGTCGCAGCATCAGGTGGTAGGTGTTGGAGAGGACGATGGTGGTGCCAATCTCGGTCAGGTCGTCGGGCGCGACGGCCTTCACCGAGCCCTGTGTGGCTACGGGCATGAACGCGGGCGTGGGCACACGGCCGTGGGGTGTGTCCATGCTGCCGGCCCTCGCATGGCCATCTGTGTGCTCTACCCGGAAGCTGAACGGCATGGGCGGCTATACTCCGTGTGGGATGGCGGGTGCTTCTGCCGGATGGCACCCCAAGTATAGGGCAGGCGGTCGCCGGATAGAAGCGGTGTTGACCTGAGGCGTGCAATGGCTTACTCTTGCGCATAAACGGCGGAGGGCGCCACTTGGCACCATACTACCCGGTATACCTGGACGTGAGAGACCGGCGCTGCGTGATAGTCGGTGGCGGTCAGATTGCGGAGGGGAAGGTCGCGGCTCTGCTGGAGAGCGGCGCTCGCATCTGCATCGTAAGCCCGGAGGTCACGGACGAAATCCAGGACATGGCGGACTCCGGCGCGCTGACCCTGGAGAAGCGCGAGTACCGGGACGGTGACCTCGAAGGCGCTTTCATCGCCATCGCCGCGACCGACGATCCAGACCTGAATGAGCGCATTTCCCGCGAGGCGACCGCTCGCAACGTTCCCCTGAACGTGGTGGACGTCACACACCTCTGCACCTTCATCGCTCCTTCGATCGTGAGGAGGGGAGAGGTGACCGTGGCCATTTCCACCGCCGGCCTGAGTCCGGCCCTGGCCCGCAAACTCCGCGTGGAGCTGCAGGACAGCCCGGCCCTCGACTACGCAGACCTCGCGCCCATGCTGTCCGAGGTGAGGCTTGAGCTCCGCAGCGAAGGCACAGTAGTCGACGCGGAACACTGGCAGACCTGCCTGAACAGGGAGCTTGTGGATCTGTTTCGCGCGGACAGAGATGCGGCCAAGCAGGCTCTCAAGCGGGCGCTGCTCGAGGACGCCGCATCCGGGGTTTCGGCGGTGCAATGAAGCTCTTCGTGCTGGGCCTGAGTCACTGGCAGACGCCTCTCGACGTCAGGGAGAGCGTCGCGTTCACCCGCGGGGAGTTGCCTCAGGCGCTCCTTGAGCTCAAGGACGCGCTCGGTGGCGGCGTCATCGTGTCCACCTGCAACCGCACCGAGGTGTACGCCACGGGTGAGGGCACCCGCCGCGTCTACGACAAGATGCATGAGCTTCTGGCGAACAGGCTCCCGCCCGATGTGGCTGATCCGTCACGCGCATTCTACTTCTACGAACACGAGGAGGCTGTGCGCCACCTATTCCGCGTCGCGTGCGGCCTGGACTCCCAGATACTGGGAGAATCGGAGGTGCTCGGCCAGGTGCGGGACGCCTACGGGGCTTCTGTTGCGCAGAGGTGTGCGGGTGGTGTCGTCTCCAGGGTCTTCCACCACACATTGCGAGTGGGAAGACGCGCTCGGCGCGAGACCGGCATCGGCGACAATGCGCTGTCCATCGGTACGGCCGCCGTGGAGCTGACCCGCCGCACGATAGGCGACCTGGGCCGCGCAAGCGCCGCGGTCGTAGGCGCAGGTGAGGCTGGCATGCTCGTGGCTCAGGCGCTCAGATACCGGGGCGTGGGCCGCATGGAATTGCTCAACCGCACGCTGTCCCGCGCGAGTGAAGCAGCCGCAGAGTTGGACGCTGAGGCAAGGCCTCTGGAAGACCTGCCAGCGGTTCTAGCAAAGGTTGACATCCTGGTCAGCTCCACCGATTCGCATGACGTGCTGCTATCGCGGGAGACGGTCGCTGAGGCCACCGGCTCCCGAAACGGTTCCCCGCTCGTGATTGTGGACATCGCTGTCCCTCGCGACGCCGACCCCGCCGTGGGCGACCTGCCGGGCGTGACGCTGCTTGACCTGGACGACCTGGAGTCCGTCTCAAGCGCCAACCGCGAGGAGCGTGCGCAGGAGGTCGCCGCAGTGGAGCGCATCATCGACGAGGAGATGCTGCGGTTTCGAAGTTGGTGGGAGTCGCGCAGCCTGGACCCGTCCATCGCGAGGCTGGAAGCGCAAGCCGAGGCGCTGCGCACCGGCGAGGTGGCTAAGACGCTGCGCCAGATGCCACACCTCGGAGAGGACGAGGCGGCCCGCATCGAGGCGATGAGCAGGGCTATCGTGCGCAAGCTGCTCCACAACCCCATCGCCGCCCTGAAGGAAGACCCCGGCCAATTGGAAGCGGCGCGGCAGCTGTTCGGGCTGAAGGACGAACCCGGCGCGGATTAGGGGATGGGAACGGGCTGAGGGAGCGTCTATGAAGTTCGCAGTCGGCACCCGCGGCAGCCGCCTTGCGCTTGCGCAGACCGAGGAGGTTCTTTCTCACCTGAGGCGAGCCTCTCCGGGCATCGAGGCAAGCGTTGTCGTGATTCGAAGTACGGGCGACGAAATGCCGGACGCGCCGCTGGCCGGACTGGGCAAGGGCGTCTTCACGGGAGCGCTGGAGTCTGCGGTGCAGGACGGAAGCATTGACATGGCCGTGCACAGCCTGAAAGACCTGCCGACCGCAACCCCGGACAGCCTGACCGTTGTGGCGGTCTGCCCCCGCAGCGATCCGCGGGACGTGCTGGTCAATGCATCGGGATGCACTCTGGCCGAGATGCCCGCGGGCGCGGTTATCGGCACGAGCAGCCCGCGCCGCACTGCGCAGCTGCGCGCACTGCGCAGCGACTTGAGGGTAGAGCCGGTACGCGGCAACGTGGAGACCCGAATCGGCAGGGCGGACGGCATCGGCTACGAGGGTGTGGTCGTGGCCGCGGCTGGCCTGCTGAGGCTGGGCCTAGGCAGCCGCATCGCCCAGCACTTCGATCCCTACGATATGGTGCCTGAACCGGGTCAGGGAGCCCTGGCGGTGGAGGTGCGCTCGGACAGGGAGGACCTGCTGAGGCTGCTGGAGGCCATCCGCGACACCTCAACCCATGCGGCTGTGGCCGCGGAGAGGGCGTTTGTAGAGGCAATGGGCGGAGGTTGTCGAGTGCCAATCGCAGCGCACGCCGCAGTTGAAGGAGACGCGATCGCTATGATCGGCATGGTGTCATCGGTCGATGGAAGTGAGATGATCAAGACTCGACTCACCTTGGAATCAGGCGAGCCCGAAGCGGCGGGACGCGCCCTGGCAGGAGAGCTGTTCGCGATGGGGGCAGCCGAAATTCTGGCGTCCGGAGAAGAGGTTTGAGAGAGCCGGGCGTGGCCTATCTCGTCGGGGCGGGCCCGGGTGACCCTGGCCTCATTACGGCGCGCGGTCTGGCTCTGCTGCGCAGTGCCCAGGTGGTCGTATACGACAGGCTGGTCAACCGAAGCCTGCTGGATGAGGCGCCGGCACAGGCCGAGCTGGTGGACGCCGGCAAGGCGAGGGGTGACCGGCGTATGTCACAGGAGGACATCAACCGGCTGCTGGTCGACCGGGCCAGGGAAGGCCTGCGCGTGGTCAGGCTCAAGGGCGGCGACCCCTTCGTCTTCGGCCGCGGCGGTGAGGAGGCCGAATGGCTGGCGGAGGCGGGCGTCCCCTTCGAGGTGGTGCCCGGCGTAAGCTCCGCGATCGCAGCCCCGGCCTACGCGGGCATCCCCGTGACGCATCGCCGGCTCTCGTCACAGGTCACTATCGTCAGCGGCTCGGAGGACCCGGCCAAGCCCGAGTCCGCGGTCGACTGGGAACAGCTTGCGAGGACACGAGGTACGCTGGTCGTGATGATGGGATGGGAGACGCTGCCCGCAATAGTGGAAGCGCTACGCACCCACGGAATGGCCGACTCCACGCCCGCGGCGCTAGTCGAGTGGGGCACTGAGCCGTCCCAGCGCACCGTGGCGGGTACTCTTGCGGACATCGTGTGCCAAGGACAGGAAGCCGGGCTTGCTCCGCCCGTCGTGGCGGTGTTCGGCGAAGTGGCCGCGCTGCGCGACCATATCGGCTGGTTCGAGGACAGACCGCTGTACGGCAGGCGGGTGCTGGTGCCCAGGACTCGGGCGCAGGCGGGAGCACTATCGCAGCTGCTCAGGGAGAGGGGCGCGCAGCCCCTGGAGATACCCACCATTGAGATTCAGCCTGTCGAGGACAACGAGCGGCTGGATCAAGCACTCAGGTCGCTCGACACATACGCCTGGGTGGTGTTCGTGAGCGTGAACGGCGTTCGGGAGGCGTTCTGCCGACTTGAGCGGCTTGGGCTGGACGCGCGGGCCTTTAGAGGCGCGCGCGTGTGCGCCGTGGGTTCGGCTACGGCGGCCGCGCTTCGCGATCACGGCATCGTCGCTGACCTTCAGCCGAGGGAGTCGGTATCGGAGTCGATAGTCGACGGCTTATCTGAGGCTGGCGTCGATGGGGCGCGAGTGCTTCTGCTGCGCGCCGAGGCGGGTCGTGAGGCGCTGTCGGACGGGTTGGAGCGAGCCGGCGCGCTCGTCGACGACGTGGCCGTGTATCGGACGGTGGTGCCTGAGGGCTCGCGCGAGCGCGTGCGAGACCTTCTTTCAGGTGATGGAGTGGATGCCGTCGCCTTCACCAGCTCTTCAACGCTGACCAATCTGCTGTCCCTGCTGGACGGCGACATTTCCGCGCTGGATGGAGCGGCCGTAGCGTGCATCGGCCCCGTGACCGCGGCAACGGCGCGCGCCGCCGGCCTGCATGTGGACGTGGTCGCCTCCGAATCAACTGTTACGGCACTGACCAACGCGCTGGTTGACCACTTCTCGCCGCAGGGTCGCGGCAGGACGGAGGGTGCATGATATGACGTCGCGTTTCCCACTCACAAGGCTGAGGCGGCTGCGGGAGTCGCAGGCGTTGCGACGTATGTCGGCGGAGACGTCGGTCAGCGTGAGCGACTTCGTATACCCACTGTTCGCGACGCACGGCAGGGGAGTCCGCGAGCCGGTGGAGCCGATGCCCGGCGTGTACCAGATGTCTCCTGATCAGCTGGCCGAGGAGTCGATGGAGGTATCGGAGCTGGGCATCCCGGCTGTGCTGCTGTTCGGGCTGCCGGCATCGAAGGACGCCGTCGGGAGCGAGGCCTACGACCCCGAAGGGATAGTCCAGCAGGCCATCCAGTCGATCAAACAGGCGGCGCCGGGGCTCGCCGTGATGACCGACGTTTGCCTGTGCGAGTATACCGACCACGGCCACTGCGGCGTGCTGACCGGCGGTCGCGTGGACAATGACGCCACGCTGGAGCTCCTGGCGCGCACGGCGGTTTCGCACGTGGAGGCAGGGGCGGACGTGGTCGCCCCGTCCGCGATGATGGACGGGCAGGTGGGCGCAATCCGGCGCGCGCTTGACTCAGCCGGCCGTTCCGACACGCCCATCATGGCTTACTCGGCCAAGTACGCGTCGGCGTTCTTCGGCCCATTCCGCGTGGCGGCGGACTCGGCGCCGCAGTTCGGAGACCGCAGGGGGTACCAGATGGATCCCGCAAACGCCCGGCAAGCCCTGCACGAGATGGAGCTGGACCTGCAGGAGGGCGCCGACATTCTCATGGTCAAACCCGCGCTGGCGTACCTGGACGTTATGGCAAGGGCAAGACGCAGGTTTACCCAGCCCATCGCCGCGTACAACGTCAGCGGTGAGTACTCGATGCTGAAGGCCGCGGCGGCGAACGGTTGGCTGGACGGGGACGCGGCCGCTATGGAAGCGCTGACCGCCATCAAGCGGGCGGGCGCGGACATCGTGATCACGTACCACGCCAAGGAGGCGGCGCGACTGCTGGCGAATGGCCGTTGAACTGTGGCCTCGGCACGGTCTTTCGACTAAAATGGAGCGCAGACTAGAGGGAGGCGCTGCGACATGAAGATCGAATTTACAGACGCAAGCGGGTGCCAGGACAGGGTACTCCTCCTGTTCGAGGGGGAAACCCCGAGCGACGAGGATGCCCGCGTGGATGAGTACTTGAGCTCCAACGGCCTGGAGCCCAAGCGGCAGTACACGGAGAACCGGGAAGGCACGGACTACCGAGTCTACTACTTCGGCCGGTGCTACATCGGGGACCACTTGGACCAGCTGTCCTCTATGGCTGACGCACCCGCCTAGCGCGCCTGTATGGAGGCCCACAATGCCCAATGACTCAAGTGAAGCGCTGCGGTACGGCGTGTTCGAAGTGGCGGCGGGCTGGGTTGGCATTCTTGCCTCGCCCGCCGGCATAAGGCGGCTCAGCCTTTCGCCAGAGTCACCCGCAGACGCCATCGAGCGCCTGTCGGGCGGCGGCGAGGAATTGGAGGCGTCGGAGGCGTCATTCCCTGACCTGGCGAACCGGCTGGAACAGTACTTCCTCGGAGAGGATGCCACTCTGGATGACGAGTTGGATCTTGTGGGGACGGACTTCCAGAAGAGGGCATGGGCAGCCGCAAGATCGATACCACGCGGAGAGACGCGCAGCTACGGCTGGATAGCTCGCAGCATAGGCAATCCGGGAGCGGCTCGCGCCGTGGGACAGGCGATGCGCTCCAACCCCGTGCCCTTCATCGTCCCTTGCCACCGCGTGGTCGGAAGCGGAGGGGCGATGCGCGGCTACGGCGGCCCGGACGGCGTCGAAATGAAGCTGAAGCTGCTTGCCATGGAAAGCGACGGCGAGGCGTAGCGGACGGCCTCCCGCTCGTGCCCCTCGACAAGCTCAGGGCGAGCAGCGCTACCGCCCCCGCTCGTGGTGAGCTTGTCGAACCATGAGCGGATTACCACGACCGTTGTCCCTCCACACGCCCTTCGACAGGCTCAGAGCCTGCCCCTGTGAAAGCAGGGGGCGAGCGGTTGCAAGCTGCTCCCGCTCGTGGTGAGCTTGTCGAACCATGAGCGGGCTATCTCACCAGATGTGAGGCAGTCCGGGCAAGCGCTTCGACGTGCTCAGGACGTGACCTGGATCTCGCCGAACCAGCAGGAGCCCGTCACCACAAGCCTGGCCTTCGGCTCAGCGGGTTCCGGACGCTTCGTCTCAATGCTCCCGAACATCACTGATGATTGAATGTCCACCGCCCAGTCGGGCGGGACGCGCAGCGTGACGCTTCCGAACATGACGCTGGCGTCGACCGTGGCGGAGCTTCCGACCACCACTGCGGAGCGCAGGTCTACCTCGGCGCTGCCGAAGGTGGCGGACACGGTTCCACCGGTGAAGCCATCGCCATCCGCCTGTTGATTGCTTTCTGAGAACAGGCTGTCAACTTTCAGCTTCTGGCTGGCGTCGACGGTATCGCGGCGGGAGGACTGCTTGCTGCCGAAGAATATCGCCAGGCCCAATGCAATGAGCAGGACAGGCCACAGCGCCGAAACGTCGATGCTCCACACGCCAAGGTTGCTCAGCAGTATAGCCGAGAAGAGGCCGACCACGATCAGGCCGCCCTTCCAGTTGCCCTTGGAGATGCTTACGATCCCCGCGGAAATCAGCAGAGCGGGCCACCACTTCCACAGCGACAGGTCTACCCCCGTGAGGCTGCCTACCAGGAACACGGTGCCCAGTAAGACCAGCACCGCACCCGCGTACTTGCGTCCGAACACCCTTGCCTACCTCCTCTAGCGCGACACTGTCGTCACTGCACGTCGCGATCCGCAGAACGATATAGTCGATTGTAGCATTCGGCGAGAGAAAGGGCCAAGCGCGTGGGAATGCCTGGGCTGGCCCGGAACTACGGTGAATCGACGGCGCTGCCCACCTCTACCTCCACGGCTCCGGCGCCAACTATTGCCTGCAACTCCTCGTGGAGTTCAGGGCAGTAGCTGACCGACAACGAGGGGAGTTCACCTATGACCGTTCTGCCTTCGGTTTGTATCCGAAGCGCCACCGCGCCCTCTCCAGGGTAGTTCATCAGCAGCCTCAGCACGCCCCGCAGCAGGTGCTCATCATGCACCGGATCGCTGGACTCCTCCAGCCTGATCCACAGCTTGGGCGCCGGAGGCGAGGCCCCATTCGGGTCGTCTCCGGCGTGGTATGAGGCGCCGTCACTGCCATCTCCGTCTGCGACGCGCGGGGATGCGCCTCCATTGCCGTGTACTATCGCGGCCGGCGGCGCTACGCCGTCGTCGTCATGCGAGCCCAGTGTGGGTGAGTCGCCGTCTCCGCTTGCAGAGGCCGCTATTGCGATTGCCTC
This sequence comes from Chloroflexota bacterium, assembly GCA_028877205.1. Lineage (GTDB taxonomy): Bacteria > Chloroflexota > Dehalococcoidia > Lucifugimonadales > UBA2985 > JAPPHY01. The sequence goes on from JAPPHY010000016.1 coordinate 145,754, forward strand.
GGACGGCGCGTTGGAAGTCGAGCTGGGGCCGGCAGAGCGTTCCCCGGCAGATCTGGGCGCCGGCGGGCCGTCGTCGCTCAGCTCGTAGGCTGAGGCCTCGTCGCAGTGGACCGAGACTTCATCGTCCCGCAGTCTCACTCTTCCGGTAACCTCCACCAGGCTGCCCTCGTACCACAGGCCCTGCGTCTTGTCGTAGGCGTTGGGCCACACCATGACCTCGACGTTGCCGCCCAGCAGATCCAAGGATACGGACGCGAATGGCTTGCCCTCTTTGGTCAGCCGGTTTCGGTAGAATGACACCATGCCGACCAGGTTGACCCGACTACCTTCGTTTTCGCTGTCCAGCCGGTCGCGTGAGATGATGACGCTTGGGGGTACTCGGGGCGCCAGGGCGCTGAGTGGGTTATCAGAGACGAAGCTGCCGAGCAACTCTTTCTCCCACGCCAGCTTCTCGCGGTGCTCTACATCGCTCTCAGCCTGTTCCACCGGGATGATTGGCGCCGATCCCGTTTCGCCCAGCATGTCGAACATGGAGGTCTGGCCGGAGATCTTGAGCTGGGCTTCGCGCTGCGCCTCAGATGTGATTCGCTCCACGTTGTCCAGCAGCGAGCGCCTGCTGCCCAGCCCGTCGAAGGCTCCAACCCTGATGAGGCTCTCCAGCGAGCGACGGTTGAGCCCCGCCATGTCCGCGCGCCTGCACAGGTCCTCCACCGAGCTATACGGACCGTTCTCCCTTCTCTCCTCCACGAGAGGCGATACCGCCATGAACCCCACATTCTTCACGGATGCGAGTCCAAAGCGAATGGCCGATCGGCCGTCCTCACACTCCTCGATCGAGAACTGGGGTTCGCTGTGGTTGACGTCCGGCAGCATCACGCGGATACCCAGTCGGAGGCACTCCGCCACGTCGATGGCAACCTTGTCTGTCTGCCCGGAGTGAGCGTTCATCACCGCCGCCATGTACTCCTCCGGGTAGTTTGCCTTGAAGTAGGCGGTCCAGTAGGCGATCATCGCGTAGCTAACGCTGTGAGCCTTGTTGAACGCGTATCCGGCGAAGGGCTCGATGAGCTGGAACACCTCCTCGGCCAGGCTTTGGGAGAACCCCTTGCCGGTGGCGCCTTCCAGGAACTTCTCCTTCTCCTGCTGCATCACCTCCGGGTTCTTCTTGCCCATAGCCTTGCGCACCACGTCCGCCTCGCCAAGCGAGTAGCCTGCGAAGGCCTGGGCTATGAGCAGCACCTGGTCCTGGTAGACGATCACGCCGTAGGTCTCCTCCAGGATGTCCTTCATGGTGGGATGCGGATAGCGAATGGGGGCCCTGCCGTGCTTGGCGTCTATGAAGGTGTCGATGTGCTCCATGGGCCCGGGCCGGTACAGGGCGATCATGGCCGAGACGTCGCCCACGGAGGTGGGCTTGAGCTTCTGGATGTACCTTCGCATCCCGGCGCCCTCCAGCTGGAACACGCCGGTGGTCTCGCCCGAAGAGAGCATGTCGAAAGTCATTTTGTCGTTCAGAGGTATGCTGCCCAGGTCCAGCGCCATGCCGCGCCGTTCTGCCACCGCGTCTCGGACGTGGGACAGGATTGTGAGGTTGGTGAGGCCCAGGAAGTCCATTTTGAGCAGGCCGAGCTGGGCTATGGGATTCATCGGGAACTGGGTCATGGCCATGTCTTCCGCCGAGTCTCCGCGCACGGGTCGCTGCAGCGGGAGGTACTCGACGAGAGGCTCCTTGGTGATGACCACGCCGGCGGCGTGAGTGCTCGTATGCCGCACCAGTCCCTCGAGCTTCTGCGCCTTGTCGACGAGGTTCTTGAGAGAGTCGTCGGCCTCGTATATCTCGCGGAGCTCCGGGCTGGTCTCCAGTGCCTCCTCCAGGCTGTGGACCCTGCCGGGTATGAGCCTTGCGACCCTGTCCACGTCCGAGAAGGTCATGCCAAGGGCGCGGCCGGTGTCGCGGATGGCGGCCTTGGCGCCGAGCGTGCCGAATGTGATGATCTGCGCCACGTGGTCTCCGCCGTACTTCCTTCGTACGTAGGCTATCACCTCGTCCCGGCGGTCGTCCTGGAAGTCCATGTCAATGTCCGGCATCTCGCGGCGTTCCAGGTTGAGGAACCGCTCGAAGACCAGCGTGTGCTGTAATGGATCGATGTCGGTCACGCCAAGGCAGTAGAGGACCAGGCTTGCGGCGGCGCTGCCCCGCACGCCGAACAGGATGCCCTGCCTGCGCGTGAAGGCCGCGATGTCCCACACGACGAGCATGTAGTTGGAGAACTGGGTCTTTTCTATGACGTCAAGCTCGTAGTCCAGGCGCTGGATAACCTCGTCGGAGGGTTCCGGGTAGCGCAACGCCAGGCCATCGCGGCACAAGCGGTCCAGGTACTGCTCAGGCGTCATGCCGTCCGGGGGCTTGTACTCCGGCAGGCGAAGCTGCGAGAAGTCCAGCTCAACGTTGCACATCTCCGCGATCCGCTGCGTATTGGCGACCGCCTCCGGCAGGTCGGCGAAGAGCTCCTCCATCTCCTGCGTGCTCTTCAGGTAGTAGGAGTCGTCGGACATCTTGAGGCGCTTCTCGTCGTACTGGTTGGTGTTCGTGTGGATGCAGATGAGAATGTCCTGGACTTCTGCGTCCACCTGATGAGTGTAGTGGCAGTCGTTGGTGGCCACGAGAGGCAGGCCAGTATCGCGCGCCAGCTCAAGCAGAGCGTCGTTGAGCCGGTCCAGTTCAGGGATGTTCTCGTGACGCTGCAGCTCGAGGTAGAAGTGGTCGAACGTGTCGCGGTACCACAGAGCAGTCTCGCGGGCGTCGTCCATGCGGCCTTCCAGCAGGAGCTTCGGTACCTCCGCGGTGGGACAGCCGGAAAAGGCGATGAGGCCCGATCCGTGGAGCCTCAACAGCTCTTTGTCCACCCTGGGCTTGTAGTAGAAGCCCTCCAGGTGGGATTTGGATGTGAGATGGAGCAGATTGCGATACCCCTCCATGTTGCGGGCGAGCAGAAGGAGGTGATAGGGAGAACGGTCGGCCGCGGACTTGCTGTGGCGGCTGCCCTGGGCAAGGTAGGCCTCCAGGCCGATGATGGGCTTGATGCCGGCCTCTTTGCATGCGGTATAGAAGTCTATTGCGCCGTAAAGGCCTCCGTGGTCGGTGATGGCGAGTGCAGTCATGCCCAGTTCGCGGGCGCGCTCAACCATGGGGTTGATGCGGCTGAGGCCGTCGAGCATGCTGAACTCGGTGTGGTTGTGGAGGTGGACGAACAATTCTGCCCCGGATGGAAAAACTTCCGTGATTATAGCATTGTGCCAAATCTCCGGCACTATATGTTGTGGGGAATTTCGCCTGGATTTGTCAGGCTGCGCGGGGTCGTAAAGGGGAAATTCGCCGAGAGACTTAGGCCTAACAACCGTGTCAATTTAAGGCGACACTTTGAACCAGCACAGTTCCGCGCACAGATTGGCAGGAGACGTCGCAAAACCACCTTCAGTGGGAGGCATGGATACAGAATCGCGTCGGTAGATGCGGCCTACTCGCCCCGATAGACGGGTGACCGCTTCTCAAGGAAGGCCAGTACGGCCTCTCTTGCATCGTGCGTGGCGGACAGGAGGGCGTTGGCGTCGCTCTCCCGGCGCATTGCCCCTGCCAGTGCATCGTTGTCGCCGTCGTATAGAAGGCTGCGAGTGGCGCGAACCGCCAACGGTGGGTTGTCGGCGATTTGCTCTGCGAGGGCGGAGGCTTCCTGCATGAGCGTGTCCGCGGGAACGACGCGGCTGACCAGACCCTTCTCCAGCGCCCACTGGGAATCGTACACGTTGCCGGTGAGAGCCATCTCAGTGGCCGCCGCAACACCAACGAGGCGCGGAAGCATGAGCGACGCGCCTGCGTCCGGCACAAGCGAGCGCTTGACGAATATCGAGGAGAACCCCGCCTCCTGAGAGGCGATCCTGATGTCGCAGGCCAGGGCTATCGCCAAGCCCGCTCCCGCCGCGACTCCGTTTACCGCTGCGATCACCGGCTGAGGTATTCCCCTGATGCGGGTGCTCAGGTCAGTGATACCGAACCCTGGCTGTACCGCGGTGATCTCCGAATCCGGCGCGAGCAGCTCGTTGACGTCCGCGCCGGAGCAGAAGCCGCGTCCGGCCCCTGTCACAATCACCACGCGGATGCTGTTGTCTGCTGCCACGCCATCCAGGACCGAGTGCAAGTCCGCCGCCATGCGTGCTGTGAGCGCGTTGAGCTTCTCAGGCCTGTCCAGCGTCACACGGGCGACGCGGCCGGCGTGCTCCAGTCTAACGTGGTCATGCCGATTCGTAGTCATGGGGCGTGGCTCTATAGAGGGGTGGGTGGTGCGGGTTTCTGCGGTCAAGCGGATCGGCCCCACGCGAAAAGGTGGCGGGAATCAGGTCGAGTGGAAACCGGAAGGGTGCCTTGGGAGGCAAGTTTGAGTTGAACTTGGCTGCCAAGAATGAAAATTCAGAAACCCGCCGCATTTGGAATGAGGCGAATCGCTACAGACAGGCCTCGATTGGGAGAGCAGGGGGAGTAGGGCCGCCGAGCAGGAGGCTTGAACGCAGTGCGAAGCAAGGCCGCCCGACTCCGGCCGGAGATCCAGGCGGCCTCCGCTGCTTGAGAATTGCCTATGCCTTGCCGATGCGGAACATCTTGGTGCTGCACACCGGGCACGTGCCCTGGGTGGCCGGACGACCGTTCTTCATCGTGATGGCCTGGGTGTTGCTCATCTCCTGCTGAGAACGGCACTTCACGCAATAGCCCTGCATGGAGTCACCTCCGACAATAGATTGTGCCTATTCTATAACAAGTCAAGCGCAAGCGTAACCCCATTTGAAGGCATTTTGGGCTAATTCGGCAGCCTTGGAGGAGCGGTCGCTAGGCAGTCCTGGTGCAGAGGCGCAGAGCAGCACCAGCGAGGCTAGTGCGAATAGCCCCTGTTAGCCGTTCAACTGCTACCGGGAGTCCTCCGCCACGATGTCCGACTCCTCGGCAAGCACGAGCCAGGGTTCGCCCCACTGATCGGGGCTTTCGGTGTCCCACTCCTCGCTTTCGCTGCCGCGCTTGAATCGGAGGCCCCAGTCGCCGCCGTAGAGCAGGAAGGCGCTGCCGGCCCCGGAGTCGGAAATCTGGACGTAGTAGGCCGGGCAGGGCGTACCACCGCCGTCGCTCTGCCAGCCCGTGACCCAGTGCAGTTCCTCAGGCCAATGCGGGCCCGCGATGCGCACCTGGAGTACGCGAGCCGATTGTCCCAGCAGCTGATAGGTCAGCAGCGGGAGGCCGGGACAGTTATCGTTGTCCTCGACCTCCAGCGAGATGAAGCCGCGGCCCTCCAAGTCTACTCCTCTTCGTCAAACTCAAGGCCGAGAGCAACCAGCTCCGCCTTCAGCGTGTCGGTCCAATCCTCTAGGGGGACAGTCGCCGGCACCACAATCTCAACCTCGCCGGTGTCGAGCAGCCGCACGGCGCCGGGATCCTCCTTCCCGAGAGGCACGGAAACCATCTCGCGGTCGATTCCGAGTGCGTCCGTTACCTCGAAGATGAGGAACATGTCCTCCATACCTATGGTGTCATTTTCCATTTAGGCAGGTCACTCCTGTGTGAAGTTCCGGCGCAGCACTGTGAGAGGCATCCCCGCGCTCCGCATAACCGGATCATGGCGTATAGTAGCGGTGGGGTAGTAGAGCGTCAACAAGCCGCGGGTGTGAGACCTTGGGCGAGTTTTGCGGCAGCGACGCTTATGGTTTATCATGGGCACGAAGCGCGAGGCGCCTTACGAACAGGCTACGAGAAATGGAGAGCGGCTTGAGAGTCCGGCCCGCGTACAGCCCGGAGAGCGAGCGAGAACAGGCGGGGAATCTTCCTCCTGGGCAGTTCGTCACCGACAAGTTCCCCGTCTTCACCTATGGCCGCGCCCCTGAGATTGACATCGCCGAGTGGCGGCTGCGGATCTTCGGACTTGGGAACGACGTCACCCTTGCCTGGGAGGACTTCGCAGCCCTGCCTCAGACTGCCGTTCGGGCAGACCTTCACTGCGTGACGCGCTGGAGTAGGCTTGACAACCTGTGGGAGGGCGTAGCCTTCCGCGATGTGATGCGACTGGCGCAGCCGCCGCCGGACGCCCGGTTCGTGACCATCCACTGCTACGGTGGCTACACGACCAATCTCGCGCTCGAGGCGCTGCTTGACCCGGATGTGCTGCTGGCTCACTCCCACGACGGGCTCCCGCTCGCGCCGGAGCACGGCTGGCCGCTCCGGCTGGTTGTGCCGGGCCGGTATGGGTGGAAGAGCGCGAAGTGGGTCAACGGTATAGAGTTTATGGCGCAAGACAGGCCTGGCTTCTGGGAGGTGCGGGGCTACAGCAGCAGCGCCAACCCCTGGCTGGAGGAGCGCACGTGGGCAAGCGGAAGCTGAGGGAGCAGTCTTGATGATCGGGAGGTGGCTCTGAAGGCCGGATACCTGCACTGCATCGGTGGGGCCAGCGGCGACATGCTGCTAGGCGCACTGCTCGACGCTGGGCTGCCGCTGGACGACCTGCGCGCGGAACTCGCAAAGCTGCCAGTTGGCGGATTCTCGCTCGATGCGACCGCGGCGCATCGAGGCGTGATCCGCGGGACGCTGGCCACGGTGTCGCACGAGCGTCACGCCGTCGGCTCCTACACCATCCGCGACTTCGTCGGCATGGTGGAAGGCAGCGCGCTCTCCGCCACGGTCAAGGATCGCGCCCGCCGGGTGCTGGAACGGCTTGAAGAAGCCGAGACCCGCGTTCACGGCGAGGGCCACGTGCTCCACGAGCTCGGTGACCTGGACACGATCGTGGACGTGGTGGGAGTCGTGGCCGGGCTCTCGCTCCTGGGCATCGAGAAGCTGTACTCGTCGCCGCTGCCGTGCGGCTGGGGCGTCATTTTGTCTCGCAAGGGGCCGCTGCCGTCGCCGGCCCCGGCCACCATGCAGCTGATCCACATGTCGGGCGCAAAGGTGGTTCCTCCGCGCGGGCCGTACCTGACGGCCGGCGAGCTCGTGACTCCCACGGGCGCCGCCCTGATAACCACGCTCGCCGAATTCGACGCGCCGCCCATGCGAGTCGAGCGCCTGGGGTACGGAGCGGGCTCGCGGGACTCGGAGGAGATTCCGAACGTGCTCGCGCTTTGGGTAGGAGAGGCCGAAGAGACGGGTTCAAGGGCGCAAGTATCGCTGCTTGAAACCAACATCGACGATTCCACGCCTGAGCTGCTGGGACACGTACAGGAGTTGCTCATGGGCCGAGGCGCGCTGGACGCGTGGTTCACGCCAATACAGATGAAGAAAAACCGTCCAGCCGTGACGCTGAGCGTGATCTGCCGGCCCGGCATGGAGCCGGCGCTGGCCGGTGCCATTCTGGAGGAGACCTCTACTCTGGGAGTAAGGGTCCATTCGCTGACACGGTACGAGGCGGACCGCGAGGTGATCGTGGCGAATACCTCGCTGGGTCAGGCCGGAGTGAAGGTAAAGCGAGTTGACGGCCGAATCGCCGGACTTTCGCCGGAGTTCGAGGACTGCCGCGTGATCGCCCTGCGGGAGGGACTGCCCCTGCAGGAGGTCTACCGGAGGGTTGAGAGGGATGCTAGGACGGAGCTTGGCATTGAATAGACTCCGGCGGGCGAAAGCAACCGCGCGGCACGCCGCAGTCTGCAAAGGAGGTACGTAACCTGTGGACACCTCACGCTCGGCCGATCTCTTTCGGCGCGCCCAGGCCCTCATTCCGGGCGGAGTGAACAGTCCAGTGCGCTCTTTCCGAGCGGTGGGAGGCGGCCCGCACTTCATCCGGCGCGGCTCAGGCTCACGAGTGTGGGACGAGGACGGCAATGAGTTCATCGACTACGTCGGGTCGTGGGGGCCGCTTATCCTGGGCCACGCACACCCAGAGGTGGTGGAAGCCCTGGCGGACACGCTTGCAATGGGGCTGAGCTTTGGCGCGCCCACCGCGGGTGAGCTGGAGCTGGCGGAGATCATCACGGGCGCGTTGCCTTCGGTGGAGATGGTGCGGCTGGTGAGCTCCGGCACGGAGGCGGCGATGAGCGCAGTGAGGGCGGCAAGGGCCTATACGGGCCGGGAGAAGATCATCAAGTTCGCCGGCTGCTACCACGGCCACGCCGACGGCCTGCTTGTGGAGGCCGGATCCGGCGGCGCGACCTACAGCGTGCCAAACAGCGCCGGGGTTCCGGCCGCATACGCAGGCGAAACACTGGTAGCGCACTACAATGACCTGACCTCGGTTGAGAGGCTCTTCGAGGCGCATCAGGGCGGGGTGGCAGCCGTGATACTGGAGCCGGTCGCCGGAAACGTGGGCGTGATTCCACCCGCAGATGGCTTCCTGGAGGGTCTGCGGAGCCTCACAACCCGCGAGGGCGCACTCCTGATTTTCGACGAGGTGATAACGGGGTTCAGGGTGGCGTACGGAGGCGCTCAGACGCTCTACGGTGTGACGCCGGACCTGACCTGCCTGGGCAAGATCATAGGAGGGGGCCTGCCGGTGGGCGCTTACGGCGGTCGCAGGGAGGTGATGGAGGTTGTGGCCCCTCTCGGCTCCATGTACCAGGCGGGCACGCTTTCCGGCAATCCGCTCGCCGTCACCGCGGGCATCGCCACGATAAAGGTGCTCGCGCGGCCGGGTGTGTACGACGGCCTGGAGTCTGTGTCTTCGAGGCTGGCCAAGGGTATTGCGGCGGCGGCCGCGGAGACGCACTTGCCTCTGGCCATCAATCGAGTTGGCTCCATGATGTCGGTGTTCTTCAACTCCGAGCCGGTTGTGGACGCAGATTCCGCGATGGCCAGCGATCGCGTCCGCTACGCCGCGTACTTCCGCAGAATGCTGGAGGACGGGGTGTATCTTGCGCCTTCCGCATTCGAGGCGGCGTTCGTGTCGACGGCACACACGGTGGGGGACGTCGAGTACACGATCGGGGCAGCGGCGAGGGCACTGGAACCGCACCCGGCCCAGTGAAGCTGCACTTGCTTCGCCTCTTGGCGAGGAGTGCGGCAAGATCTAGAGCATCCATGTCAGATTCGTCCCAGCGTTCATCTAGTTCCTTCAAACTCTCTTCAAAGTGCGGTGATACAACGTAGTTAACGTGTCACGGGCTCTGAGAAAGGAGAGACTGCAATGAAGAAACGATTGATGGTTGCCTCCCTGCTCGTGGGGCTGCTTGCGGCCGGGCTGGCAGGGGGCGCCGTCCTGGCAAGAGACGGAGGCGGCAGTCCGGTCGTGCTGAGCATCAACCCGGACGGCGACTCGCCCAAGGGCGATTTCGCGGCCAGGGTCGCGTCAATACTGGGCCTTGAGACAGAGCAGGTTGAGTCCGCCATGGAGCAGGCTGCACAGGAGCTGAAGGCGGAGCAGCTGGACGCGAAGCTGGACAGCCTTGTGGAGAAGGGCCTTCTCACTCAAGACACCGCGGACGCCTACAAAGCCTGGCTCAGCGACAAACCGAACGTTGACCTTCCAGCCCTGAAGCGGCACAAGGCATGGAGCCGCGGCTTCCCCGGCAAGGGTTTCCACGCATTCGGTGAGCTGTGGGCAGTGGACTGGCTGGCGAAGCTGGTGGAGAGTGGCAAGCTCACACAGGAGGATGCAGACGCCTACCAGGCGTGGCTGGATGCCAGGCCGGAAGTCGACTTTCTGGCGTTCAAGGGATCCGGAGAGCGCGGAGAAGCTATGCACGGAAAGGACTACCACGGATTCGGTGACAAGCGCTGATAAATTGCTGGCCTGGTCCGGCTCCGGAGTCCCTAGCTGCCTCCTCTGCAAGGTCTTTGGTTAGCGGGCCAGGTCGCAGAATCCTGTTCGAGGGGCGGGGCGGACGCTCCGCCCCTCCAGAGACCGGCTGGAGAGCAGCATTCAGGAACAAGACAGTGAGCAGCACGATACTCATAGTTGAAGACGACGCGGGCACCCTGGAGATCGTGGCGATGTACCTGCGCCGTGACGGCCACAAGGTGGTGACGGCTGCGGACGGCCTTGAGGGGCTGCGCCTTGCCAGGGAGGCCGGGCCTGACCTCGTGGTGCTGGACCTTATGCTGCCCGGCATCGACGGCATGGAGGTGTGCCGCAGCCTGCGGGCCGAGTCGCAGGTGCCGGTGGTCATGCTCACCGCCCGCGTGGAGGAGGAAGACAGACTGGCCGGCCTTGACCTGGGCGCCGACGACTACGTCACCAAGCCGTTCAGCCCGCGCGAGCTGGCGGCCCGCGTTCGGGCGGTCCTCAGGCGAACCGCCCGCGACGCGCTGGAGAGCGGCCCAACGGAGATCACCTACGGCGACGTGCGGGTCGACCTTCGAAATCACGCCGCATTCGTGAAGGAGTCAAGACTGACGCTCACGCCAACGGAGTTCCGCCTCCTGGTGCTGATGCTGCGAGAGCCGGGCAGGACATTCACTCGTGAGCAGATCATAGACAGGGTGTTCGGCTACGACTTCGACGGGTTCGACAGGACGGTTGATGCGCACGTCTCCAACCTGCGCCGCAAGCTGGAGGCGCAGAACGGCGGCCAGCGATACATTCAAACGATATACGGAATTGGATACAGGTTTGGCCATGAGTAGATGGTTCTTCAGTCTTCAGTTTCGGTTGATAGCGGCCTTTGCCCTCGTGCTGGCGCTTGCGCTGGCCAGCGTCAGCATCTACGTGGGAGTCACGGCCAACCAGGCGGCTGAACACTTCGACCGAGAGGTGGAGGAGGCCAGGGCCGAGAGAATCGGCCAGATGATCACCAAGTACTATGCGGCAACCAAGGGGTGGGGTGGCCTGCAGGCGGCTGTTGAGCAGGCGAGCTCCCTCTACGGCGTGCGGGTGCACGTCAAGGATGCGGACGGGAGGACCATTGCCGACTCGCACGGAGAGGGCAGCGGCCTCAGCTTGGCGGACCTTGACGGCAAGCACCGCAACATGCCCCTGCTGAGCAGTGGGCGAATAGTGGGCTCCGTGGCCATGATCCAGGACATCGCGCCGCTTGAGGTTGAAGAGCCGAAGGTATCCATACTGGCCTCGGCCCTGAACCGCTCGCTGCTGTGGACTGGGCTTGCGGCCATGGCAGGAGGCGTGCTCATCGTGTCCCTGCTATCGCGGCGAGTGCTGGCGCCGGCCAGAGACCTCAGTGCAGCGGCGACGCGCCTGGGAGCCGGAGACCTGTCGCAGCGCGTGGAGGTCCGGGGACTCGATGAGATTGCCAACCTTGGGCGAACGTTCAACTCGATGGCACAGGACCTGGAGAGGGCAGAGCAGCAGAGGCGGAGCCTGATGGCTGATGTTGCACATGAGCTCCGCACGCCTGTATCGAACATCCAGGGCTATCTGGAGGCAGTCCGGGACGGGCTCATGCAGCCCTCCACCTATACTATCGACACGATTCACCAGCAAGTGCTCCACCTCACGCATCTCATAGAGGACCTGAGACTGCTTGCGCTGGCCGAGGCAGGGGCGCTGCAGCTGGACCGGATGCCGGACTCGCTGGAGGAGGTGCTGCGCCGGTCGATGGAGGCCGTGCGGCCTCGCGCGGAGGCGAGAGGCATTGCGCTGGCAATGTGGGCGGCTCCCGGACTGCCGCTGGTGGAGATGGACAGGACTCGGATTGCCCAGGTCGTGGGTAACCTGTTGGAGAACGCCATCACGCACACGCCTGAGGGCGGCAGCGTGACTGTGCTGGCGGAAGCATCGGGAGGAGCGGCCGTCAGGGTGACTGTTGCGGACACAGGCCCCGGAATGTCGGCAGCGGACGCGGGCAGGGTCTTCGAGCGATTCTACCGCGTCGACCCGTCCCGCGCTCGCTCGACGGGAGGCGCGGGCCTTGGCCTGACCATCGCACGACAGCTGGTGGAGGCGCACGGCGGGACCATCCACGTGGAGAGCGAGGAGGGCGCCGGCAGCCGGTTTGTATTTGAGTTGCCCATCGGACAGGTGGGCTCAGATCAAGAGGGATGAATTCCCCTGGAGGAGGTGTGAAGTTGACGTGGTATAAGAGTTGTCCAAGGTGCAGGGCAGGGGATGTGACCGAGAATCGCGACAGCTACGGTCACTATGTGCTATGTGTCCAGTGCGGTTACTACCTGACGGACCCGGAGATCGCCTGGCTCCGGCATGGCCTCAGCCTGCGCGATCGGACTGCACCGGGCAGGCAAATCGGAATTGCTGCAAGAGTGCCGGCAAGGAGGTGAGACGATGAGCAGCATGAGCGGGAGAGTATCCATACCCATCTGGCTGGTGACTTCCGGCCTGATATTGATGGCGCTGGGCGCCCTGGCCCTGTCGCTGAGCATAGGCGCATTGACTGCGCCGACAGCGACGGCCGCCGTGCTCTACGACGAGGACAGGGTGGTGTCTCTGTTCGAGGGCGCAGACCCGGCGGTGGTGATCGTTGAGGTAGAGTCCGAGGCCCGGTCCAGACGCTCCTTCGGGTTCCCGTTCTCCGACCCAGACTTCGGATGGGGGTTCGGCCTTCCACCTGGCGGGGACGAGTACGTGTTCCCCAGCTTTGGGCAGGGGTCCGGCTTCCTGGTGGACGCCGAGGGCCACATCTTCACCAACCACCATGTCGTCGATGACGCCAAGGCGGTCACGGTGGTGCTCTCCGATGGAACGAGACTGGACGCCGAGGTCCGCGGATACAGCTCGTGGCACGACGTGGCCCTGCTGAAGGTTGACGCCGCTGCCGTGAGCGGCATTCAGCCGCTGCCGATGGCGGACTCCAGCCTGGTCAAGCCGGGTCAGATGGCCGTCGCCATCGGCAGCCCGCACGGCCTGGAGAACACTGTGACCGTGGGGGTGGTCAGCGGGATCGAACGGTCCCACGGTGGGGTCGCACCCAGGCCCATCACCGGCATGATCCAGACGGACGCTACACTCACGTCCGGCAACTCAGGAGGCCCGCTGCTGAACTCGAGCGGGGAGGTCATAGGCATCAACACGTCCATCGAGATCGCGCCGAACGGCCCGAGCGGAATCGGATTTGCCGTGCCCATCAACACGGCCAAGAACCTGATGACCAGACTGGAGGATGGGCTGAGCCTCTCCCGGCCCTGGCTTGGGATAGGTGGCGGCGCGCTGACCGAGGCCATAGCCGAGACGCTGGGGGTTGACGTGACCGAGGGAGTCTACCTGAGCCAGGTGTTCCCGGACAGCCCGGCCGCAGAGGCAGGGCTGGTGGCAAGCTCAGTCGAGAGGACGCTGGAAGGCACACAGACCACGGTCGGCGACATCATCACGGCGGTGGACGGCACAAAGGTGACCTCCGTGGAGGACATCATTGCCCACTTCAACTCCAAGCAGCCGGGGGACAGCGTGACACTGACGCTGCACCGCGACGGCGGCGCCGTTGATGTGGACGTGACGCTTGGAGAGTGGCCGGACGAGTAGCCCCGGGCGACAACTCCGGCTCCGCAAATGGACGGGGCGCTGCAGGATCGATTCCTGCGGCGCCCCGTTTCGCGTTCCGGCGACTCTGGAGGGCTAGACTTCCCGGTACTCCCCCTCGATGGTGCCTTCCGGCGGCGGCTCTGGGTCGAAGCCGCCTGGGTCCTCGGGGCCCGCGCCGGGCGGCGGGCCGCCGGCCTGGCTGTACACAGCCTGTCCGACCTTCTGGAGCGACTCCTGTAGCTCCTGCACCCGCTGGTTGATGAGGGCTGCGTCCTGGCCCTGCAGCGCCTCCCGCACCTGCGCGATCCTGCCCTCCAGCTCCTCCTTGAGGTCGGCAGGCACCGCGTCGGCGTTGTCGCGGAGCAGCTTCTCCGCGTTGTAGACGACGCTGTCCGCGGTGTTGCGGGCCTCAACCTCCTCGCGGCGTCGGCGGTCCTCGTCCGAGTAGCGCGAGGCGTCCTCAACCAGCCGGTCGATCTCCTCCTTGCTGAGGCCGGAGCTGGCGGTGATGGTGATACGCTGCTCCTTGCTGGTGGCCTTGTCCCTTGCCGAGACGTTGAGTATGCCGTTGGCGTCGATGTCGAAGGTGACGTCGATCTGGGGAATGCCCCTTGGCGCGGGCAGTATACCGTCCAGCATGAAGCGGCCGATGGACTTGTTGTCGGCGGCCATGGGTCGCTCGCCTTGCAGTACGTGCACCTCCACGCTGGTCTGGCCGTCCGCGGCAGTGGTGAAGGTCTCGGTCTTGGCGGTTGGGATGGTGGTGTTGCGGTTGATCAGAGCGGTGGTCACGCCTCCGAGCGTCTCGATGCCCAGGGTCAGCGGCGTTACGTCCAGCAGAAGAATGTCCGTCACGTCGCCCTGGAGCACTCCGGCCTGGATCGCCGCGCCGGCGGCCACCACCTCGTCCGGGTTCACCCCCCGGTGCGGCTCCTTGTTGAACAGCTCCTTGACCTTCTCCACCACTGCCGGCATGCGAGTCATGCCTCCCACCATCACTACCTCGTCGATCTGGTCGCGGTTGAGTCCGGCGTCTGCGAGCGCCTGGCGGCACGGGGCCGCGGTGCGCTCGATGAGGTCGCTGACCAGCTGCTCCAGCTTGGCGCGAGTGAGGTTCATGGACAGGTGCTTGGGGCCGGAGGCATCCGCGGTGATGAAGGGCAGGTTGATCTCAGCCTGGACGACGTTGGAGAGCTCCATCTTGGCCTTCTCCGCAGCTTCCTTGAGACGCTGGAGGGCCATTCGGTCCTGCTTGAGATCGATGCCCTGCTCACGGCGGAACTCCTCGCAGATCCAGTCTATGATGCGCTCATCGAAGTCGTCACCGCCGAGCAGGGTGTCGCCGTTCGTGGCCTTGACCTCGAACACGCCCTCGCCGATCTGGAGAATGGAGATGTCGAACGTCCCGCCGCCCAGGTCGTAGACCGCGATGGTCTCGTCGTTGTTCTTGTCCAGGCCGTAGGCCATGGAGGCGGCGGTAGGCTCGTTGATGATGCGCAGGACGTCCAGACCGGCGATTCTGCCTGCGTCCTTGGTGGCCTGACGCTGGCTGTCGTTGAAGTAGGCGGGAACCGTGATGACGGCCTGCGTGATGCGCTCTCCCAACTTGGCCTCCGCGTCCTGCTTCAGCTTCTGCAGGACCATCGCCGAGATCTCGGGCGGGGAGTAGTCCTTTCCGGCCATGGACACCTGGCAGTCGCCGTTGGCCGCCTTGACCACCTTGTAGGGCAGACGCTTCATGGCCTGCTGGATGTCCGCATCGTCGAAGCGGCGGCCCATAAGGCGCTTGATAGAGAAGATCGTGTTCTCCGGGTTGGTAATCGACTGGCGCTTGGCGATCTGGCCCGTGTAACGCTCGCCTGAGTTGGCGTTGATCGCCACGACCGAGGGCGTCACGCGGGCGCCTTCGCTGTTCTCCAGCACCTGGGATTCGCCGACCTCGATTACCGCCACGCACGAGTTTGTGGTGCCCAGGTCTATACCCAGTACCTTTGGCATCAGATTGTCTCCTTCCTCACGGACTGGTCTTCACTCCTCCGGGACACCGTCACCTGGGCGGGCCGAAGGACCCTGCCGTTCAGCTTGTATCCCTCTCTAATGACCGACAAGACGGTTCCTTCCTCGCGGGAGTCGTTGATCTCGTATGACACCGATTCGTGCTCCGCCGGGTCAAAGGGGCTGTCCAGTGCCTCGATGCGGGTCACGCCGAACGACTCCAGGATGCCTGCCAGGTTGCGTCCCACCAGCTCCACTCCGGCCAGCCACGCCGATATGGCTTCGTCCCGCGGGATGTGGCCCAGCGCGCGCTCGAAGTCGTCCAGCACGGGCAGCAGGCGGAAGACCAGGTTGGCGTTGGCCTGCCGTTGCAGCTCCTCACGCTCCTCCTCCACGCGCCGCTTGTAGTTCAGCGAATCCGCCTGCACCCGCTGGAGCAGGTTGCGGAACTGCTCAACCTCGCGCTGAGCTTCCTCCAGACGGGCCTGGATCTCGCAGTCCGCCCCCGATTCCTGTGCCGTGCCGCCGGCGTCCTTTTCCTCCTGTGTGCTCATTCCACTATGCTCCTGCAAATGCTACACCCTTGGGACACTGTTGGGAAGAACAGCGCCCAACTCTCTGAGGATCTCGTCAAGCTCGCGTTCAACGAAGCGGTCCGGGGCCTCATGGCTGGACATGGCCTCTACGCGCTGGCGCAGATCGATTATTCGGTTCACAAGTGAGAGGGCGAACTCCACGCCCGCGAGGTTCATGCCGAGGTTGTTCACCATGTAGCGGATCAGCCTGACCCGCAACACATCCTCGGCGGAGTAGAGGCGGAGCATGCCAATGCTGCGCGTGGGCGTCACCAGTCCCAGCCGCTCGTACTTGCGCAGCGTCTGTGGGTGCACGTTAAGGATGCGTGACGCAACACTGATGACGTAGACGCCGCCCAGTGGGCTGGGGACGCCGGTAGACCCCGGCTGCTGCGCGGTAGATTCTCTCTGCAGCTCCGCGCGCGTGCCTCCGCTATCGGGGGCGAGATGCTCCTCGGGATCCGCGCCAATCTCCTGGGTCACGATTCGGATCCTGTGAGTCGTGCGTCTCTGTTCAGGCCGCTGCATTCCACTCCTTGCTCTCTGGACCTATAGGTAACGTTGAGAATTGCCGGAGAAAGGGAATTGGGGTTGGGGGCTGCGGCGCTTGCCGTGCCGCCGTAGTTGAAGTATAGGACTTGATACGCGGCGTGTCAAGTATTATAATGTCCTAGAAGGCAAAAAGACGCACGGCATACGGTGCATGGGCCGCGTGAATCCAAATGGCGAAATCGTGCATCTAATGTGGTGTTGAGTGCATGAAATCTCAAAGAGGGGGTGGACCGTGTTGGAACTGAAGGGTTGCCCTCGATGCCGAGGGGATGTCTACTACGACAGCGACTACTACGGAGTGTACAAGCAGTGCATCCAGTGTGGCTATCTGGAGGACGTCGACACTTCCCGTGAACAGGCTGCGGTGGCAGTGGCGGTGGCGGCGAAGCCCGGCAGGAAGGCTGCCTGAACAGCCTTCCTGGACTCAGCCGGGGGCGTTGGCAGCCTGCGCCCCCGGCTTCTTCTTTAATGCCGCATTTAGGTTGCCGGAAACGAATCCCCCCAGGTCCAGGGCTGCATAGAGATAGCCCAAGCCTCGAAGATCGGCTACCAGCTTCTCCCTAACGCCCGGCTCCAGGAGCAGCGCCATGTCCTCCTGGTCAACCTCGATGCGCGCAATTGTGTCGTGGTGGCGGACCCGGAACTGACGCAGTCCCAAGTCGCGGAGAAGCGCCTCCGCCTTCGCTATGCGACCCAGCACCTCCACGGAAACCGGCGTGCCGAATGGAATCCGCGAAGAGAGACAGGGCTGAGCGGGCTTGTCCCACGTCGACAGCCCCCGCAGCCGCGATAGCTCCCGGACGTCCGCTTTGGTAAGCTTAGCCTCCACAAGGGGGTTGCGAATCCCGCTCTCCTCGCCGGCCTTGAGGCCGGGGCGGAAGTCGCCGAGGTCGTCGAGGTTGGTGCCGCTGGACACCCAGGCCAGCCCCTCGGCCTCAGCGATGGGCTGCAGCCGTGAGTAGAGCTCCACCTTGCAGAAATAGCAGCGTCGGGCGTCGTTCGCAATGTACCGCGGATCCTCAAGCTCGAGGGTGTTTATCACACGATGGCGCAATCCGAGCGACCGCGCCAGCTCCACGGCCTCCTCAAGCTCCGACGGCGCCATGCTGGGCGAGGAGGCGGTCACCGCCAGGAAGCGTTCCCCAAGGACGTCACTTGCCGTGGCAGCCAGGAAGGCGCTGTCCACGCCCCCTGAGTAGGCCACCACCGTCGAGCCCATCTCCCTAAGGATGGCCTCCAGACGGGCCCGCTTCACCCGCAGCTCCTGTTGCTCTTTGACCATGCAGCCTCACCCTCGCCGCCGGTCTCAGCCGGCCGCGCATTCAGCATAGACGCTGCGGCCTCTGCGCGCAACTATCCGCCCACGTGCCGCTGCGGAAGCGCGAGGGCCAACGCCTCTCCTACCGAGCCTGCGCCCAGCAGTCTAACGCCTGCGGGCGGCTCCACGCTCTCGAATGCTGAGCGCGGCCCGATACAGGACTCGAAGCCCATGCGGCCGAGCTCTGCCAGGCGGCGTGAGACCTGCGACGAGCTCCTGAGCTCGCCGCCGAGGCCAATTTCTCCCAGGGCGGAAAACGCGTCCGGTAGGGGCGTGTTTCGCAGGCTGGAGGCCAGCGCCAGCGCCATGCCGAGGTCAACCGCCGGCTCAGAGGCGCGAAAGCCGCCGGCCACGTTGACGATGATGTCCTGCCCGCCAAGGTTCACCCCTGCGCGCTTGACCAGCACCGCGATGATCATGAGCAGCCGACCCATGTCCACGCCGTTGGCCACGCGCCGTGGAGCGGGAAGCGCCGATGGGGTGGCCAGCGCCTGGATCTCTACCAGCATCGGCCGTGTGCCCTCCATGACAGGCGCCACAACGGATCCGACTGCGTTGGCCTGGCGCGATGAGAGCGCAGCCTCGGACGGGTTGGGCACCTCTCGGAGACCGGCGTCGCCCATCTCGAACACGCCCACTTCGTCGGTGGCGCCAAAGCGGTTCTTCTCGCTTCGCAGCGTCCTGTAGGAGCCAAGGCTGCCGCCCTCCAGGTAGAGCACCGCGTCGACCATATGCTCCAGTGTGCGCGGGCCCGCCAGGTTGCCGTCCTTGGTGACGTGGCCCGTGACCATGATGGACGCTCCGCAGGTCTTGGCCTTGCGCAGGAGAGCCAGCCCGCACTCCCTCACCTGGCCGATGCTGCCTGCGCCGGCCGGCTGGTCGGAGAACGCCACGGACTGAATGGAGTCGACGACGACAAGGGTGGGGGAGAGGCGGTCAAGCTGGTGGAGCACGGCGGCCATGTCGGTCTCCGCGAGCACGTGGAGGCCTTTCCCGGATAGGCCGAGCCGGTCGGCTCGCAGCTTGATCTGCTGCGACGACTCCTCACCGGAGACGTATAGCGCCGGGCCTGTGCGCTCGGCGAGGGCGGCCGCCATCTGCAGGAGGAGCGTGGACTTGCCGACGCCAGGGTCTCCACCGACCAGCACCAGCGAGCCGGGCACGAGGCCACCGCCCAGCACGCGATTGGCCTCCTCCATGTGAAGCGGCAGGCGAGGAAAGTCCTCCAGCGCCACCTCGGAAAGCTCATGAGGCTCCGACGCCTGCGCGGATGCCAGCCATGAGCCTGCGCCTCTGGATGCAGGTCGAGGAGCCTCTACTAGCGTGTTCCACTCTCCGCATGATGGGCAGCGACCCTCCCATCGAAGGGCCTCCGCGCCGCAGTCGCGGCAGAAGAATGTGCTGCGGGTCTGCTCTCTGGTCATGTTGAGGCGTGCAGATACGCGGAGTAAGGAGACCTGTATATCACGCGAAGATGAGACAACTCACCCGTTGGCAGCCGGCCGAGGCGTGCGCTTCACGCGAATGATCGAGGAACGGGCCGCCCGAGCTAGGGCAGAGCGGCAGGCTCGCCGATTCGCGTCACGAACTTGTCGTCCGCCACGTCCACGAGCACCGTGTCGCCGGCGCTCATCCGGCCGCCAAGCAGCTCCTCGGAAAGCATGTCTTCAATCTCGTCCTGGATGACCCGGCGGAGAGGCCTGGCCCCGAAGTTGGGGTCGTAGCCCTTCTCGGCCAGAAGCTCCTTGGCCTGCTGGGAGATTTCAAGCTCGATGCTCTTTTCCCTCAGCTGTTCCTGCACCTTCCTGAGCATCAGCTCCACGATCTCGATGATGTGCTCCTTGGCCAGGGGGTGGAACACCAGGCTGGCGTCGATTCGGTTCAGGAACTCGGGGCGGAAGAACCGCTTGACCTCGTCCATGACCTTATCCTTCATGCGCTGGTACTGCTGCTCGGTTGTGGTAGCCTCGTCCGCCTTCAGCGCGAAGCCGAGGGACGAGTCCCGCTTGATGAGGTCCGAGCCTATGTTGCTGGTCATGACGATGATGGAGTTGCGGAAGTCCACGCGCCGACCCTTGGCGTCGGTCAGGTGGCCGTCGTCAAAGATCTGGAGGAGGATGTTGAACACCTCCGGGTGTGCCTTCTCGATCTCGTCCAGGAGGATGGCGCAGTAGGACTTGCGGCGCACGGCCTCGGTGAGCTGTCCGCCCTCGTCGTAGCCAACGTAGCCCGGAGGCGCGCCCATGAGGCGGGCCACCGTGTGGCGCTCCATGAACTCCGACATGTCCAGCCGGATCATGGCGTCCTCGCTGCCGAACATGAACTCCGCCAGTGCCCGCACCAGCTCTGTCTTGCCCACGCCCGTGGGGCCCAGGAAGATGAAGCTGCCGATAGGCCGGCGCGGGTCCTTGATGCCGGCTCTGGCCCGCCGAACGGCCTTGGACACCACGTTGATGGCCTCGTGCTGGCCGATGATGCGACTGTGCAGCGCCGACTCCATGTGGAGCAACCTCTCCATGTCCTCCATAGCCAGACGTGTGACCGGGATGCCCGTCCACATGCTGACGACCTCCGCGATGTCCTCCTCGGTCACCGTGAGCTCATCGACGTTGGTCTCGGTCTGCCAGTCCTCCTCCATGCCCTCCAGCTTGTCCGCCAGCTTGAGCTCGCGGTCGCGGAGCTCGGCGGCATACTCGTACTGCTGGGTGGCGATGGCCTCGTCCTTCTCGCGCCGGACGTTCTCCAGCACCTTCATGGACTCCTTCATGGACAGGGGAGTGGAGCTTGCCCGGATGCGCACCTTGGATGCGGCCTCGTCCACGAGGTCGATTGCCTTGTCCGGCATGAATCGATCAGCGATGAACCGCGACGCCAGCGTGGCCGCGCTGTGGAGTGCCTCGTCCGTGATGGTCAGGCGATGGTGCTCCTCGTAGCGGCTCTTGATGGCGCGCAGGATCGTAACGGTGTCCTCGGTGGACGGCTCCTCCACCTGTACGGGCTGGAACCGGCGCTCCAGCGCGGGGTCCCGTTCCACGTACTTGCGGTAGTCGTCCAGGGTGGTGGCGCCGATGCACTGTATCTCGCCGCGCGAGAGGGCAGGCTTGAGGATGTTGGCGGCGTCGACCGCTCCCTCGGCGGCGCCGGCTCCCACCATCGTGTGCATCTCGTCGATGAACAGCACACAGGTGCCCGAGCCACGGATCTCCTCAAGAATCTTCTTCAGCCGCTCCTCGAACTCGCCGCGGTACTTGGTGCCGGCCACCAGCGCTCCCATGTCCAGCGTGACGAGGCGCTTTCCGGAGAGCGTCTCCGGGACCTCACCGCTGACGATCCGCTGGGCCAGCGCCTCCACGATGGCGGTCTTGCCCACGCCCGGCTCGCCGATGAGGACCGGGTTGTTCTTCGTGCGGCGGCTCAGGATCTGCATCACTCGCTGGATCTCGCGGCTTCTGCCGGTGACGGGGTCCAGCTTGCCTGAGCGGGCCGCGCTGGTCAGGTCTATGCCCATCTGGTCGAGGGTCGGCGTTCTGGTGGACGTGCGGGTACCGCTGTGTCCGCTGCTCACGCTCTGGCTCAGGATGCGGCTGGTCTCGGAGCGCACCTTGTCCAGCGAGACGCCGAGGCTCTCCAGCACGCCTGCGGCCACACCCTCGCCTTCTCGCATGAGGCCGATGAGGATGTGCTCCGTTCCGATGTAGTGGTGGTTGAGGCGGCGCGCCTCATCGACGGCCAGCTCGATGACCTTCTTGGCGCGCGGAGTGAGGCCGATGTCGCCGGGGCTGCTTCGCTCACCCTTGCCTATGATGAACTCGACGGCCGAGCGCACCTTGCCAAGCTCGACGTTCAGGTTGGACAGAACGCGAGCGGCGACGCCGTCTGTCTCGCGCACAAGCCCCAGTAGTATGTGCTCCGTTCCGATGTAGTTGTGGTTGAAGCGCTGGGCCTCTTCCTGGGCGAGCGAAAGCACCCTTCTGGCTCTCTCGGAGAATTTTTCGAATCTGCTGGTCATTGCTCTCTCCTACGTGCGCTATCTTTCAGGCGAGGCAAAATCCTCTGGCCAGGATATGCCCTCGGCCTGCTTAAGGCTGAGCGCCAAGCGCTTCCGCTCGGGCTCAATCTTCAAGATCCTCAGGGTAAGCTGGTCTCCCTCTCTGACCACCTCCCTGGGGTGGCTCACTGTGTTGTAGCTGAGCTCGGAAATGTGAATCAGGCCTTCAACAGACCCTTCCAGGCGAGCGAAGGCGCCGAAGTTGGTGAGCTTTGTGACCGTTGCGTCCACCAGTTGGTCCACGTAGTAGCGCTCAGGAACCGAGTCCCACGGCTCAGGCGCCAGCCTCTTGAGGCTGAGCGCGATCCGCTTTGTCTCCAGGTCCACCTTCAGGACGTACACGTCCACCTCGTCGCCAACGTTGACCACATCCTCAGTGGAGCGCACCGGCTCCCACGACAGCTCTGAAATGTGGATGAGGCCGTCGGCGCCGCCCAGGTCGACGAACGCGCCGAAGTCGCTGACGCCGCTCACGCGTCCCCTTCGAGTCTCGCCGGGCTCCAGGTCATTCAGGAGCTGCTCCTTGCGGGACTGGCGGTACTCCTGGATGGCGACCTTCTCGGAGAAGACGGCTCTGCGCCTGCCGCGGTCGACCTCGATGACCTTGAGCTGAACGCTCTCGCCGACGCGGCCCTCGTCGCCGTTGTCACCGGCGCTTCTGGGCGCCCAGGCCAGGTGAGACGTGGGCACGAACCCCCTGAGGCCTGCGACGTCAACCAGGGCGCCGCCGCGGTTGAAGCCGGTGATCGTTCCTGTCACAGGCTCGCCGCTGTCCAGCTTGCCGGCCACGTCCAGCCAGCTCATCTCTTCCCTTGCCCTGTCCACGGAGAGGATGGCGGCGCCGTCCTCTCGCTCCGCTTCCATCACGCTGGTGAGGATCTCGTCACCAACCTTCAGGGAGGCAACGTCCTCCTCCGAGAGGGAGCGCATCTCCTTGGACGGCACGATGCCCTCCGACTTGTTGCCAATGCCCACGAGAATGCTGTCGCGGTCGATGCTCATGATTACGCCCTGAACGAGGTCGCCGCTGCGGATGGCCCGCATCTGTTCCGACTCGCGGAGCAGCGACTCCATGTTCTCGACGGTGGGGGCGGAATCTGTGGTGGTCACTTCAGTCATTTCCTGCTTGGACGCGGGGGAGAGGTCTCTCCCTGCACATGCTTAGGATTATATGCGCCATCCATATGAGTGTAAAGTAGCCCCGGCCTGCCGCCCGCCCTGGGCTCGCCTTTCCAAGTGCCGTGCCGCGGGCGTGGCGGCACTCGATGAGGCGTGTGGTTGTTGGAGAAGGGCGGCCATCGGCTTGTGCGGGCCGGCGGGCCAATCTGTAATATATGTGGCGACCCGCCGGAGCAATTGTGACCAATGCCCCTGGCAGTGACCTATTTTTCCACCCAGTTGCCCAGGCAGTATCGTCGGCGCTGGGGTGTTTCACTTCCGTGTTCGAGATGGGTACGGGTGGTTCCACCCCGCTAGGACCACCAGAGACAGTACTAATGATAGAGCGTCAGGCGCAAGAATGCAAGAGGCTGTGTTGCCTAACTGCGCGAGCGGAGATGGAGCGGCGGGCGCTCTAGCCAGACGCGTAGCGGCCTAGGGAGCGGGTGATCTCTTGGGTGCCGGGGCTGCGCCGGCAGGATGGAGCCCTTCTCAGGGGCTAGTAGTCAAAGCGGTAGACATACCAAGTCCGACTCTCAGGGTCCGCGCCGCCGGCGCCGGGACCTATGTACACGCCGATCGCCACCTCCAGCGGCTGCACCGCGTGTGACGATTCCGTTCACAGGCCTCCCTCTGCGCCTGTGCTATTGAGCTCCCCCGATCTCATACTGGAATACGGTCTCGGCCACCATCTGCTTTCCCGCTGCCGCGCTGAGCGGTTGGGAGAAGTAGAGGCCGACTATCTGCCTCATGTGCTCCTCCGAAATTGCGTTGAGGTCGATGGGCCGCCGCAAAGCCACTACAAAGTCTATGATATTCGCACGCGGCACCCAGCACGGGTCCGGCAGGCTATTGTTGTCTCCCTTGAGTTGATATTGATCCTCATCAATGGCGATTATGCGATGCTCGATGAGATCGCCGGACTCCCACCCCGGCAAGTTGATGCAGCTCTCCAGTTCGTCATCTATGCGATACGTCACTATGTCACCCACGGCAAGCGTAACAGACGTGTCCCGGGCGTCTACCAAGTAGGTGGTGTCCTCACACGACAGGGCAGGGAGCATGCTCCCTGAGCACGCGTAGTTGGTGGCCTCCAGGAAGCCCGCCTTCTGGTTCAGCTCCGCTTGAGACACGCGCAGAAGGGACGGATAGCGATCGTTAATGTGCACGTACACCTCGATCCGGTCGATTGAAGCGCCGGTGGTAGAGGGAGTCATCTGCCCCACCTGAGCGCCCACCGCCGAGAGACGTATGGTGGACGAGTTGAGGTCTGTTCGAGATTCGGAAGCCTCTGGCGAAGGCAGAGAGATGCTAAAGGCTAGAGCAGCCAGAGTAGCGAGGACTCCCATCACGATCTTCTTCATCTTACCAACCTCCTGTGCGCTGTCGAAGTGAGCCTTTCAAGGGTGCACCAACACAACGCATAGCAAGGAATGGTCTCCTTGCTCCCACGATTGCCCAGATGATGCTATTGCGTCCGTCGTTCCGGCGCTGCGCTATATGCACTCTGTCGATGTCGTCCACGAAACTCACGGCCTCATGGTATTGGACTCCGCCTCTTGCCAGTCTGGCAACGATCGACTCTCTTGGAGTCCCTGATTCCAGTTGAGCCGCGACGAATGACGCCAAAAGAGCCACTTGCTCGTCGGTGATTGTGGCTGGCCAGCGCTTATAGTGCTAACTCCTTCCACTTAAGCCGCGCTAGGCCAAAGCAGCATCAATGCCATCGATCTCAAAACGACTACGATGATAAACAGGTCCTAGAGTAGCTTGTCTGGTATCTGACCGCATTCCTTCATCAGCTCGTTTGGAGGGTCGGGAACGCGGGGCCGACGATCATGAGGGCGCGAGGAATGCCGCGATACCGGCCACGATGTTGAGCCGTCAGCCCTCTGTGATGACGTAGGTCAGGCCGCACACCGTCGCGGCGGCTGCTAGCCGGAGCAGCTGCACCAGTAATAGCCCTGACACCTGCGCACTCCTCGCCGGCATAGTATTACAATTGAATGTAACTGTGCCGTTACCCATTAGGGAATTCTGTATGACTTCTTGTAACCGTGCTCGTGGTGCTTCTGAACCCTACCGATGCCGCTGGCAAACAAGGCCACGAGAGTAGATGCCTTGAGGCCGAGGACCACAGCAGCCCGTTGTAACGCGGGTCCTTCGTCCTCTCTTTCGGGCAGGCTCAGGCTCTCTATGCAATCACCTGTTCCTTTGCTATACTCTTTGCGGCCTGCGAGGAAGGCTATCCTCAAGGAAAGTGAAGCTATGCCTGCTTACGCCATCATAGGAGGGCAGTGGGGCGACGAAGGCAAGGGCAAGGTGGTAGACCTGCTCTCTGCGGATGCCCACGTGGTCGCTCGCTTCAACGGCGGCAATAACGCCGGGCACACCGTCATCACGGACGCCGGCGAGTTCAAGTTCCACCTCATACCCGCAGGCATTCTCAGGCCGGAGTGCACGTGCATCATAGGCAACGGCGTCGTGGTGAACCCGGACTCCTTCCTGGAGGAGGTCGCCGGACTGCGGGAGAGGAACGTGTCGGTAGACCGGCTGGTCATCAGCGACAAGACGCAGGTGATCATGCCTTACCACACTCTGCTGGACGCGCTCGAGGAGGAGGCGAGGGCTGCGACGGGCAAGGCGATAGGCACCACAGGCATGGGCATCGGCCCCGCCTACATGGACAAGGCGGCGCGCTCCGGCATTCGCATGGCGGACCTTCTCGACGAGGAGGCGCTGCTCAAGAGGCTGAGCTTCGTGCTGGAGCAGAAGAACGCCGTCATCACCAGGCTGTACGGCAAGGAAGCGGTCTCCCTGGAAGAGACGTATGAGCGGTGCGTGGAGTGGGGCAGGGGCCTCAAGCCGTTCATCAGGCCGGTGGAGCCCATCCTGCAGCAGGCGTTTGCCGCGGGGCAGCGCGTCATTCTGGAGGGCGCGCAGGGGACACTTCTCGACGTCGACCACGGCACCTACCCCTACGTCACGTCCTCGTCACCCACGGTCGGAGGCGCGTGCGCGGGCCTCGGCATCAGCCCAAGGCACGTGCAGGCGATAGCGGGCGTGTACAAGGCGTACACCACCCGTGTAGGAGGCGGGCCGCTTCCCACCGAGCTCAACGACGAGATCGGAGAGTTCATTCGGCAGAGGGCGTGGGAGTACGGCACCACCACCGGCCGGCCGCGGCGCTGCGGCTGGTTCGATGCGGTGGCGGCGCGCTACTCGGCGTCCATCAACGGCGTGACCTCCGCGATCCTGACGCGCCTCGACGTTCTCGATGGCATATCGCCGGTGCGCATCTGCGTTGCCTACAAGCTGGGCGGGGAGACCATCCACGATTTCCCGACGGACGCATCACGGCTGGAGGCCTGCGAGCCGATCTACGAAGACCTGCCGGGCTGGGAAAAGGCCACGGCCAGCGCACGCAGCATGGATGCCCTTCCACCGGAGGCCGTCAACTACCTGAAGCGGGTGGAGGAGCTGATCGGCTGCTCCATCGACATGGTGTCGACCGGCCCAGGCCGCGACGAGGCGATCATCGTCAAGCCCATCTTCCAGTCCTAGCTGCTGAAGCTGCCCGTGGAGAATTCGACCGACGCCGGGTCTCACTGCGATGCCCCCCATCCAGAGTTGCTGCCGGACTACGGCTCCGCTATAATCGAGTCATGAACACCCTGACCGTGGCCTCCAGACGGCTCACCGGGCTTGCGCTGTCGCTTCTGTCGTACCTGAACGGCACCGGACCGGCGCCCGGCCGGAGGGCTGTCCCGGGCATCTCCAGCGTGGACATGGCCACGCTCCGCCGCATCAACGTCCGTTGAGACGACGAAGATATGGCCGTGAGCGCCATATACGACCTCTCCGGACGGACTCCGCAGCGCGTCTAGCGCCGCGTACTCGCACACCCGCGTTTCCCCCGTCTGGCGCCGTCCTGCTCGCTCAGCCTATGTCGAAGAACCGGGGCACAAGCTCGATTCCGTAGAAGCAGGCGTAGGCTATCATCATGTTCTTGATCAGCTTGCCGGCCCAGACAGACACCAGGAACTGAGGAACCGGATACCTGAGCGTGCCGGCTGCCACACCTATCAGGTCGAACAGGGGATTGGGGATGGATGACGCCAACAGCAGGGCCAGCCATCCCTGACGCTCCATCCACCGCTCAACCCGGGGGTAGATCCGGACATTCTGAGCAATGCCGCGCCCGGAGTAGCCCAGCAGGTAGCCAGAGAGCTCACCCAGTGCCTCCGCAACTGACGCCACTATGGCAACCCACAACGGGAACAGGTTGAGCAGGCCGGCACCGGCGCACACCGCTGCGATGCCGGGAATCGGGACCAGAATTGACGCGCTGCCCATCAGGCTGAGGACAAACACGCCCACGTATCCGATCGAGTCCGTCTCAGGAAGGCGATTCCTGAGGAGTATGACCCCGACGACCAGGGACAGCACCAGCGCGACGGACAGGAGCTTGCGTATCCGCTCGTCCGTCCAGGGCCTGTACGAGTCCTGCCTGTGCCTCAGCAGAGCGCGTTCGTACCATGTCCAGCGCATCGGGTCTTTCATTGCGCCTCGTATTCTACTATAGAGTAGAGGCGGCCAAACAGCGGCAGGCGCATGCGCGCCTCACGCGCCGGGGCACAGCGCGTGAGGCGGCTATACGAATAGCGTGAGACGGTCGTCAGGACGCGGCTACGCGAGTGAGGCGGCCGGCTCCGCAACCGCCCCCGCAACCTCGAAGGCGAGGCCGTCCGACGTAACGTTGACGTGTACGACGTCGCCGCCGGACAGCTCGCCCGCCAGTATTCGGCTCGAAAGCGGGCTCTCCACGTATCTCTGAACGGCGCGGCGCAGCGGCCGCGCCCCGTACACCGGATCGAAGCCCTCCCTTGAGAGCCACTCCCTGGCCTCGTCCGAGAGCGTAATGCGTATGTCCCGCTCTTCAAGCCTGCGCTGCACCTCGGCGAGCAGCAGGTCGACTATACGCAGTATCTGCTCCCTTGTAAGCGGATCGAATATCACGATCTCGTCGATTCGGTTCAGGAGCTCGGGCCGGAAGGTGCGCTTCAACGCCTCCTCAATCGACGCGCGCATCCTCTCGGACTCGCGGCCGGAGTCGCCGTCCGCGCGGAACCCCATCATCTGCCTGCCGGCGTCGCCGGTGCCGAGGTTGCTGGTCATGATCACCAGCGTGTTTCGGAAGTCCACGGTGCGGCCGTGGCCGTCGGTGAGGCGGCCGTCCTCCAGGATCTGCAGAAGGATGTTGAACACGTCAGGGTGCGCCTTCTCGATCTCGTCGAACAGCACGACACGGAACGGGTGGCGACGCACAGCTTCCGTGAGTTGCCCGGCGTCGTCGTAGCCGACGTAGCCCGGAGGCGCGCCCACCAGCCGCGAGACCGTGTGCTTCTCGCCATACTCCGACATGTCTATTCGCACCATGTCTTCCTCGCGGTCGAAGAGGAACTCAGAAAGGGCGCGCGCCAGCTCGGTCTTGCCCACGCCTGTCGGGCCCAGGAAGATGAAGCTGCCGATGGGCCGCTTGGGGTCCTTGAGTCCGGCGCGGGAGCGGCGCACCGCCTCCGCAACCAGGCCGATCGCGGCGTCCTGGCCTATCACGCGCTCGTGGAGGCGCTCCTCCATGCGCAGCAGGCGCTCCGACTCGCCCTCGAGCAGGCGGCTTACCGGGATGCCTGTCCACTGGGCCACGAGCCTGCCGATGTCCTCCGCGTCCACCACCATGTCTGCCTTGTGGTCGCGGAGCCAGTCCTGGTGCTCGGTGCTGTAGCTCTCCTCCAACCGGCTGCGTTCCGTCTTCAGCTCCGCGGCGCGCCGGTAGTCCGCCAGCTGCGACGCAGCCTGCTCCTCGTCCTGTAGGTGGCGGATTCGGTCCTCCAGCGACTTGAGCTCACGCGGCTGGCTCTCGGAGTCGATGCGCAGCTTGCTGGCGGCCTCGTCCATGAGGTCGACGGCCTTGTCCGGCAGGTTGCGGTCGTTGATGTAGCGGTGGCTGAGCTTGACCGCGGCCGACAGGGCCGAGTTCTCGATCTCCACCTTGTGGTGCGCCTCGTAGCGGGGCCTGAGGGCGCGGAGCATCTCGATGGCGGTGTCCACGTCGGGCTCCTCCACCATGACGGGCTGAAAGCGCCGCTCCAGTGCCGAGTCCTTCTCGATGTGCTTGCGGTACTCGTCTATCGTGGTCGCGCCGATGCACTGCAGCTCTCCGCGTGCAAGGGCGGGTTTGAGCAGGTTGCCGGTGTCCATGGCGCCCTCGGCCGCGCCGGCGCCCACCACGGTGTGTATCTCGTCGATGAACAGGATGACCTCGCGGCCGGCCTGCTTCACCTCGTCGATGACGCTCTTGAGCCGCTCCTCGAACTCGCCCCGGAACTTGCTGCCGGCCACCAGGCCGCCCAGATCGAGCGCCAGTACGCGGCGGCCCTGCAGAGCCTCTGGCACGTCGCCGGCAACGATGCGCTGCGCGAGCCCCTCTGCGATTGCCGTCTTGCCTACGCCTGCCTCGCCGATGATGGCGGGGTTGTTCTTGGTCCGGCGCGTGAGGGTCTGCATGACGCGCTTGACCTCCGCGTCGCGGCCGATGATCGGGTCCAGCTTGCCGTCGCGCGCCAGCTGCGTCAGGTCGATGCTGAACCGCTCCAGCGAGCGGTACCGGCTCTCGGCGCGCTGGTCCGTGACGCGGTGGCCTCCGCGCACCTCTGCAAGTGCCTTGTAGACCTGCTCGCGCCCCACGCCGAACTCGCGGAGCACTGCGGGGGCGTCGCTGTCCTTCACCTCCGTAACTGCAATGAGGATGTGCTCCGCGCCCACGTACTGGTCCTTGAACCGCTCGGCCTCGGCCTTGGCATTCGCGAGCAGCATTGAGGCCCGCGGCGTCACGTAGATCTGCGAGGTCTCATTGACCGCGCGAGGCGCTCGATCCAGAGCTTCCACCACCCGACGCCTCATGGCGTCCACGTCCGTGCCCAGCTTGCGCAGCACCTCCACCGACACGCCGTCGTCCATCTCCAGCAGGGCAAGCAGAATATGCTCGACGTCCCACTGGGTGTGGTTGAATCTGCGCACAATATCCTGCGAAAGGGAGAGCGCGTGCTGCCCCTGTTCCGTGAAGTCGTCCGATCTCAGTACCATTTCCGTTTCCTCCCGGCAAAGAGCCGACCGCGCTCCTAACGCCTGCCTGCCCTCGCCTGCAACGCCTCCACCTGGCTCGTGAGGCGCTGGATCTCCTGCTCCATCTCGCCCATCCGGTCCATCAACCGCATGACCACCTGCACGCCCGCCAGGTTGATGCCTAGCTCCTCCGTCAGCGTCTTGATGCGTCTCAGCTTCTCGATGTCCCGCTGCGAGTAGAGGCGGATGTTGCCCCGTGAGCGAGCGGGCTCAAGCAGCCCCTCTCGCTCGTAGTATCGAAGGGTCTGTGTGTGAACCCGTATCATGCGGGCCGCCACGCTTATCACGTAACATGGCTCATCGTCGTTCCAGGGCTGATTGCGAAAAGTTACCATAGTGTCACTCTCCCGTGGATTGAGTGTTCCGGAGCTGCCGGAAGAGCTCTCGCTCCTTCTCGGACAGCTTGGTCGGTATGATGACCTGCACCGACGCGTACAGGCTGCCGTGCGACTGAGGCGAACCGAGGCGCGGCATTCCCTTGCCGGCCAGCCGGAAGGAGCGCCCGTTCTGGGTCTCCGGCGGAATCGTGAGTATGACCGGCTCTGTGAGGGTCGGCACCTTCACCTCACCGCCAAGCACTGCATCCAGCAGAGGGACGTCCACCTTCGCGTGAAGGTCCGCTCCACGCCTCTCGAATCGCGGGTGATGAGCGACTGACACCACAAGCGTGACCTCGTCGCCTCCGGCCTCGTCCGGGCGCACACGAATCCTGGAGCCGTTGTCAGCGCCCGCGGGAATCGTCACCTCCAGGCGTCGTCCGTCGCCCTGTGCGCCCGCCGGTAGCCGGATGACGCGCGTGGTGCCCCTGAAGGCCTCCTCCAGCGAGATGCTTACCGGCTGCTCCAGCCGCGTGCGCCGGGGGGAAGCGGTGGCGGTCCGGCCGAAGCCGCGCCCGCCCAGCAGGTCTTCGAAGAAGGATGCGCCGATGTCGCCGGTCTGGCCTCCGCCGAAGTCCCAGACGAACGTCTCCGCGTTCTGCCCAGGGCGGCCCCGGCCCATCTGGTCGGCGTGCTTCCAGTTATCCCCAAACTCGTCGTACTTCTTGCGGCTGTCGGCGTTGGACAGCACGCCATAGGCCTCGTTGATCTCCTTGAACTTCTGCTCAGAGGCCTTGTCCCCGGCATTGACGTCCGGATGATACTGCCGCGCGAGGCGGCGGTAGGCCTGCCGGATGTCCTTCTCGGTGGCCGTCTTGCCCACGCCCAGGATTTCGTAGTAGCTTGCTGTCATGACGTTCAATACTCCCAATGGGTAGTATAGATATATGAAGCCACTGTGTCAATAAATCTTGCAGTGGTGTAATAAGCAGACTTGACAAGATATTATCAAGGTTACTATATTAAGGACGTGAGGTTGGGATGTGGGGAGCACCGGAGAATGACCAGGCAAGGAGGTGAAGAAATGGTGCTGAGACGTTGGGAGCCATTCAGGGAGCTGAGGAACATGGAAGACACCATCAACCGGATGTGGAGGGGATACGGAGGCGAGCCGCCTGCCGGCGGTTGGATCGTGCCTCTGGACGTGGTCCGGGAGGGAGACGGCATAACCGTGCACGCCTCTCTGCCGGGGATCGACCCCGAGCACATCGACGTGTCCGTGGAGGAAAACGTGCTGACCATCGCGGCAGCCACCCACTCGGACACCGAGGAGAAGCAGGGCGAGTACCTGATTAGGGAGCGGCGCTCCGGGTCCTTCCACCGTTCGCTCCGCCTGCCGGAAACGGTGGACACCGAGACGATCAAGCCCGTCTACAAGAACGGCGTGCTGACCATCACTATTCCCAGGGCGGAGTCCAGGAAGGCGCGCAAGCTCCCGGTGGTGTCGGAGTAACGCTCCGGCAGCGCCGGCCCGATGGTAGAGGAGGACGTCTCTCCATGAGGCGTCCTCCTCTCGCGCCGCGGCCGCTGTTGACAACGCGAAGGCAGCGGCATAAAGTGAATCCGCTCCGGCTATCCCGATATAACAGGTTGGATGGCTGAAGTTCACGAGGGCACCCTACAGGACCCTCTATTCTTTGGGTATTGTGAGGCTAGGCATGACGCGAACTGCCATTTTCGTGGATGCGGGGTATCTCTACGCGGCCGGGGCCATCATCCTGACTGGATCGTCTCAGAACCGGGAGCGGCTCGACCTCGACCATCTGGCTGCCATCGAGAAACTGAAAGATACGTCCGCTCAGATGACCGGTGGCGTGCCCGTCCTGCGCTTCTACTGGTACGACGGCCTGCTGAGGGGAAGGCCGTCGCCGGAGCAGGAGGCGGTCGCAAACACCGACAACGTGAAGGTGAGACTTGGCGCGGTTGTGGGTGGACAGCAGAAGGGTGTCGACTCGCTCATCATCATGGACCTCATCGAGCTGGCCAGGAATCACGCCATATCGGAGGCGGTGCTGCTCTCCGGAGACGAGGACCTGCGAGTGGGCGTGCAACTGGCGCAGAGCTTTGGCGTGCGCGTTCACCTGCTGGGCGTTGAGCCGACCAGGGGCAACCAGTCCTACCTGCTCTTGCAGGAGGCCGACACTACGACGGAGTGGGGCAAGGAGGAGGTGGAGGCCATAATGAGCGTGAAGCCGTACGTTGAGACATACCTGGACTCGCTCACGGGCGCCTTCACTGTTTCGCTGGGCGAGGGCGAAGACGAGGTGCTGGACCGCGTGGCGTCCGAGGTGGTCGGCTCCATCGGCGAGGACGAGCTGGCTGCGATAGCGACCGCGCTGGCGCGAGACCCCCGCTGGGTGCCGCCGGACTCGGACCGCCTGCTCCTGCTCCGCGGCTCCGAGACACTGAGCAGGGAGCTGACGCAGACGGAGAAGCGCTACATCCGGGAGAAGTTCCGGGAGTCCGTCAGCACCACGGCCGCGCAGTAGGCGAGACCAACCGTCGGGGGTCTCACACGGGTAGTTTGACTAGAAGTCCCGCTGGTCGCCGAGCTGGCCTGCTCGAATTGACACCCACATACCCTTGACCTACAATCCCTGCCGTCCCAATCCCTATGTGTGAGGTCCGCGACTTGACCGGCGACGAGATCAGAGAGGCGTTCCTGAGCTTCTTCGAGGGAAAGGGCCACCTGCGCATCCCAAGCTCCTCTCTCATACCCGGCGGCGACCCGACACTTCTCCTGACCAACGCGGGCATGGTGCAGCTCAAGCCGTACTTCACCGGCGAGATGCAGCCGCCCGGCCGCCGCCTCACCTCGTCACAGAAGTGCTTCCGCACCACGGACGTGGGCCAGGTCGGCGACGCCACGCACCTCACCTTCTTCGAGATGCTCGGCAACTTCAGCGTCGGCGACTACTTCAAGGAGGATGCCATTCGCTTCGCCTGGGAGTTCGTCACCGAGCGGCTGGGGCTGGAGCCGGAGAGAATCTGGGCCAGCGTATTCCGGGACGACGACGAGGCCTTTGAGCTGTGGACCTCACGCACGGGAGTGCCCGCTGAGCGCATCCGTCGGTTCGGCGAGGAGGACAACTTCTGGGGGCCCGCGGGCAGCGAAGGCCCCTGCGGCCCGTGCAGCGAGCTGCACTACGATTTCGGAGCGGACCGCGGATGCCTGCGTTCCGACTGCGGCCCCAACTGCGAGAACAAGATGCCGGGCACCGGCCAGACCTGCGATCGATTCATCGAGATGTGGAACCTGGTGTTCATGCAGTTCTACCAGGACGCAGCCGGCGAACGCACGCCGTTACCCGCTCCCAACATCGACACCGGCATGGGCCTTGAGCGCGCGGCTGTTATCCTGCAGGGCAAGCGCTCCATATACGAGACGGACCTGTTCGATGACTTGGTCCGAAGCGCCGCCGGCCTGTCCGGCAGAACGTACGGCGAAGACCCCGACGACGACTACGCCCTGCGCGTTGTGGCCGAGCACGCCCGCAGCGCAGCTTTCCTCATCTGCGACGGCGTTGTGCCCGGCAATGGCGGCCGAAACTACGTGCTGCGTCGCGTCATCCGGCGGGCAATCCGCTACGGACGCAAGCTGGGCCTGGAAGACCCCTTCCTCTCGCAGGTTGCGGAGGTCGTCATCGACCGGATGGGGGATGCCTACCCCGACCTGCTTCAGAGGCGAGAGTTCATCCTGCGGGTGATGAGCCTGGAGGAAGAACGCTTCGGGCAGGCGCTTCGCACCGGCCTGCCTATGCTGGAGGAAGGACTTGTGCCGTTCCACCTGGGTCTGGCCGACGCGGCTGCCGTGGCAAAGGACGAGGCTGGCCTGCGAGCGGCCGTCGAAGGGCTGGCTGCGCGAGTCAGTGGCAGCATCGGCGACGCGCTTGAACAGCAGGTCGTTGAGGCAGTGGTGACCGCCGCGGCCGAAAGGGGAACCTCGGCGGCCGTTGATGAGGCGAGACGCAGGCTTTCGGGCATCGAAGCATTTGTGCTCTACGACACCTACGGCCTGCCGCCTGAGCTCGTGGAGGAGATAGCTCAAGAGCGCGGTCTGGAGGGCATTGGCTGGGACGGCTTCGATCGGGAGATGGAAGCGCAGCGGGAGCGCGCCTCCGCCTCTGCCGAGAGGTTCGGCGGGGAGTTTGACGTCGTGCGGGTCTACCAGGAGCTTGGCCTGGAAGAGACGACTTTCCTTGGTTACGAGACCCTGGAGTCGGCGGCCGTCATTGTGGGCATGGTGGTGGACGGCGCGCAGTCGGAGCGCGCGGTCGAAGGCCAACAGGTGGAGGTTGTCCTGAGCGACACACCCTTCTACGCAGAGCTGGGCGGCCAGGTGGGAGACACAGGGACGATCATGGCAGGCGAGTCTGTGATGGAGGTGGAGGACGCGCAGGCCCCCATCGCCGGCCTGACCGTGCATCGGTGCCGCGTGACCACCGGCAGCTTCAACGTCGGTGACAGTGTCGACGCCCGCGTCGATGCCCGCCGCCGAGCATCTGTCGCGCGCAACCACACCACAACTCACCTGCTGCACGCCACGCTGCGCAACGTGCTCGGCTTCCACGTCCAGCAGCACGGCTCGCTGGTGGCCCCGGACAGGCTCAGGTTCGACTTCACGCACGTCAGCCCGCTCACCCGCGAGGAGCTGCTGGAGGTGCAGCGGCTGGCAAACGAGAAGATTCGCGAGAACGTCGCCGTCGTATGGCACGAGACGACCTACCGCGAGGCGGTCGCGGACGGCGCGCTGGCGTTCTTCGGCGACCGTTACGGCGACCGCGTGCGCGTGGTGGAGGTGGCGAACGGCGCCCCCTACAGCGTGGAGGTCTGCGGAGGGACACACGTGCATCGCACCGGCGACATCGGCTTCTGTCACATCGTGTCCGAGACCGGAATCGGCTCCGGGCTGCGCCGCATTGAGGCTGTGACCGGCAGCAGCGCCGAGGCGCTCATGCTGGAGCAGGCGGCCGAACTGGAGAGCGCGACGGGCCTGCTGGAGAGCGCTCCCGGAGAGCTCGTGTCCCGTGTCGAAGGGTTGCTATCCGAGCTTCGTAGCGCCAACCGGCGCGCGGACTCCCTGGAGCGAGAGCTACTGAAGCGGCAGGTCGCGGAGTTGACGCGAAGCGAGATCGAAGGCGTGCCTGTGGTATCGGGTATGCTGAACGTCACCAACGTCGACTTCCTCCGCGAGGCCGGGGACTGGCTGAGGAACGACATCGGCAGCGGCATCGTCATACTCGGCGCAGTGATTGAGGGCCGGCCTGCCATGATGGCGATGGCCACCCCGGACATCGTACAGCGCGGCTTCGATGCCGGCGGTCTCGTGCGTGAGGCGGCCAAAGTCATGGGCGGCGGCGGAGGAGGACGGGCTGATCTCGGCCAGGCAGGCGGACGTTACCCGGACAAGCTGCCGGACGCCATTCGCGCCGCCGAGGAGGGCGTACGCGCCTGGAGGGAGGCCCAGTCCTGAGGCTCCTTGGGCTGGACGTGGGCGACAGCCGCATCGGCGTGGCGCTCAGCGACCCCACGGGCGCGATCGTCAGCCCGCTTGACGCCATAACGCGTGCCTCACTCGACGACGATCTGGCGGCAATCGCCGGCCTCGCGCAAGAGCATAACGCATCAGCTATCGTGGTCGGGCTGCCGTTGTCGCTGAGCGGAGGGCTTGGGCCCCAGGGTAGGGCGGTGCGCGACTTCATCAGGGCGCTATCGGAGTCTTCCGCCGTGCCCGTGCATTCCCAGGACGAGCGGTTCTCCACGGTGGAGGCGGAGAGACTGCTCAGGGAGGCGGGACACGCTCCATCGCGGAACAAGGGCCTGCGAGACTCCGCGGCCGCCTGCGTGATACTTCAGTCGTACCTGGACGCGCGGAACAACAGGAGATGAGGGAGTGGTCTGATGAATAAGGAAGAGGTCATCACCCGCGTAAGGACCGAGCGAAGCCGCTGGAATGACATCATTGCCCAAATCAACGACGACCTGATGCTGAAACCCGGGGTCGAGGGCGACTGGTCTGCAAGAGATATCCTCGCCCACGTCATCTGGTACGAGCGAGAGATTGTTGGTCTGCTCAGGGCGCGCGCCTTCGTCGGCTCCGACCTCTGGGCGCTGCCGCTGGACGAGCGCAACGCCGGAGTCCACGAGGAAACCAGGAGCATGACCCTGGAGGAAGTGCGTGCCGAGTCCGAGAGAGTGTTCCCCGACCTACTGGAACAGCTCGAAGCCCTCCCCGAAGACGCCTACGGCGATCCTTCCAGCTTCCCCGGTATGCCCGCCGAGTGGGAACCGTGGTACATAATCGCCGGCAACACCTTCAACCACTACCCAGACCACATCGAGTCCCTCAGGCAGTTGCTAGAGTAGTTGAGCTTGTGCCGGAAGCCCAGGCTACCGCCGACGTTGTGGAGGTTGCCGTGGCCCGCTCAGGATGAGCAACGCGCGTGCTACGCTGCCGCCGCGTCCGGGTCGGTGACGAGGGGCGGTATCCGCGTGGCCCAGACCGCGACAATCACGGTAGCTGCCATCCCGACCGCAAGCATGGTCGCCAGGATCGGGGCCACGTTCCCAATCCCGTATTGAGTGGGTAGGTCGTGGGCGGCGTTTAGCGTCGCAGCCAGGAAAATGCCGGCGGCTACGGCCAGCCAGAATCCGAGCACCAGTGGGACCGCGAACAGCAGGCCAAGGTCAGCGGCTAGCAGCCTTCGCGTGGCGCCCTGGCATCGCAGGAGCCGGAACTCCGCCTGCCTCCGCCGGAACAGCAGCAGGACGGCATACAGCAGAGCAACGGTTCCCAGCGTCGCGGCAGCGGTGGCCATGACGGTCAGGTAAGGGTTGGCCACGAGGGTGTCCTGAGAGATGCCGGAGGTCAGAGCCTGCCTTGTGGAGATGAACAGCACTTCGCGCTTGCTCCTAAGTCCCTGAATCACGGTTCGCATGGACTCGCGTTCGCCGTCGGTGGTGACCAGGACGTAGCCGAACTGTGCCGACGCCGGGTGCTCATCAACGATAAGAACGGCGTCATCTCCGTCACCGGGAATCCACGACGCAGTAACCGTTCCTCCCACGGGGTGCATCCCGCTGACGGTCTCGTCCGGGTCGGGGACCATCACCGCAAGCTCGATCATGGTTCCGTCGCCCCTGTCGACGGTGCGGTACCCGCTGATAACCTCCAGATCGGCCTCCACCATCACGTCCGTTGCCCCAGAGGGCTCCTGAAGGTAGATGCTGCCCACCGCGCACGGCGCGTTCAGCTCAACCGAGCCGGGCGCGTCCTCGCAGGTCAT
This sequence comes from Chloroflexota bacterium, assembly GCA_028877205.1. Classification (GTDB taxonomy): domain Bacteria; phylum Chloroflexota; class Dehalococcoidia; order Lucifugimonadales; family UBA2985; genus JAPPHY01. The sequence continues at coordinate 183,636 of JAPPHY010000016.1, forward strand.
CGTGTGCACCCAGGTGAACTCCCCGTTCACCCTGGCGCGGACCCGACTGCTGTACACGGCCCGGGTTACGCCGTGGTATAGGGCGGCAGCCTCTGCGACCGGCTCCAACGGTGTGGCGGAGCTGTCCAGCCGTACCGCGATGTCGAATGTGCCGACGTCCGGCGTCGGGCGGTCAAATGTGGAGAATGCGACGAACACCGTCAGGAAGACAGCGACCGCGGTCGCGGACACGCCCAGCAGTGCATCGCCGCCCGACCGCGACATCCTGGATCCCGCGACCTGCGCCTGAGTTCGTGCCACGATCGCCATTCCTGCGATCGTGACCACCAGCCGGGTGAGTCCCAGCAGCCCCACGACGCCCAGGAGCATTCCCGCCATGATCAGCCACACCGAAAGCGTGAAGTCGGACTCCGCGACCTCGCCGGAGACGAGCACGGCGGCCGCGGCAGCCGGAAGTCCCGCCAGCGACAGGTAGGTGAGGAGCGAGATGCCGCGAGAGCGGTCCCGCCGCAGCACGCCGATCGGGTCGCGGCCTGCGCGGCGGGCTATGAGTATGATGCTGGCCAGGCCGACCGCGGTCGTGACGAGTGGGACGGCCGCCGCGTAGGCGACGGGGAGAACCAGGTCGCGGGTCCAGTAGGAGCTTCCGGCCAGGGTGAATGATCCCAAAGTCGACATCGCGGCGGCGTACGCCACCGAGCCAAGCAACGCGCCCGCAAGAAGCGGGACCGCCATGTCGGCCGCAATCACCGTGGCCATCTGCCGGGGCGGCGTACCCAGGGTTCTCAGCAGTCCGTAGCGCCGCGACCTGATTGCGATGTGCATCTCAGCCCCGGCTCGCGCCAGCACCACGGACGGCAGAGCAAGGATGATGAACCCCATGATGATGAAGCTGGAATCGCTGAAGTAGCCCCTTACGGGAGCTATGGGATAGAAGGATGACTCGGCGCCGGGCGGAGGCGAGTCCACAAACTCCACGATGACCATCTCGCGCGGGTGGGCAAGCGCAGCGTCCGGGAGGCGCTGCGGCGTGCGGCCGCCGAGCCAAGCGTTCAGCTCTCCAGTCCAATCGTCCTGTAGCTGCGCGAGCACAGCAGGGGAGGCCATCACCGTGCCGCTGCTCTCGACTTGCGGGATGCCGGGAAGGCCCAGCCGCTGCCCCGCCTTGCCGGCGAAGACTGTGACGACCATTGGCCCGTACAGCGTTTCCTCCAACCTGGTTGACCGCAGAGGCCCTTCGACCTCGGCTGTGCGAGGCGGCAGGCTCCTCGAGCCGTCCCGTAGCGTCGCCGTCTCCTGCTGTGCCTGATACCCGAACCCTATTCCCAGTGCAAGCGAGAGGGCGGCGCAGGAGACCGCTCCAACCGCAATTAGTGGAACCCACGCGTAGAGAGACCTTCGGGACCGGGGCCAGAGGAGCCTGAAGAACAGCCTCACGCCGCTCCGCGCTCCTCCACCAGTCTGCCTTGGTGGAGACGGAGCACGCGGTCGCACTCGCCCCATACGAACGGATCGTGGGTGACGATGAGGACACCCACGCCGAACTCGGATGCGACTTTTTGCAGCTCCTCAACCACGAGCCGGGAGTTCTCCTCGTCCAGCGCGCCGGTTGGCTCGTCACAGAAAACGATGCTTGGCTCCATCGTAAGGGCGCGTGCTATGGAAGCGCGCTGCAGCTCACCGCCGGAGAGCGTGGCGGGGTACTCCTCGGTCAGACTGCTGAGGCCGAACAGTTCCAGCAGGCTGCGAGCCTTGTCTCTGGCCTGTCGCGGCTTGGCTCCCGACACAACGAGCGGCACGGCAACGTTGGCGGCGACGGTCAGGTCGTCAAGGAAGGCCGGGAACTGGAACACGAACCCGCACGTGGCCCGGCGGACCAGCGTGATGTGAGGCTCGCGGAGGTTCCAGATGTCGGCGTGGTCACCCCACGAGACGGTGCCCCCATCGGGCTGCCTGAGGCCGGCCAGCGCGTACAGCAGCGTCGACTTGCCCGACCCGCTCGCGCCGACGATTGCGAGGACTTCGCCCCTGTGCAGCTCCACGTCGACGCCGCTTAGTACGCTCCGCGCTCCGAAGCTCTGCGTGAGCCCGCGGCCTTCAAGCGCCAACGCTCCGTTCGTCATGTTCGCTAACCTCTATTGCCGGCTGGGGCGTTTCCAATTGCGCTTGGCGTCAATCGCCTCCTCTCCGACGGAGAAAGACTGGCCCCTTTGCCACCAATCTACCACTCACTCTTCATTCTGGCTACACCGGAGAGGGTGCCTGGACCGTCTGCGGCGTCGCAATGGACACGCGCCTTGCCCGCATTTCCGTTCCCTTGCTATACTCCACGCAGCCGTCGCGGCCAAAGGACAATCAGCTCTCCATGACCAAGCGCATCTATCTCCTGGGCCATCCTGTCAGTCACTCCGTCTCGCCCGCCTTCCAGCAGGCCGCGCTGGACAGCTGCTCGATTGACGCCTCGTACGCTGCCCTGGACGTTCCGCCCGCGGAGCTGCCCGCAGCCGTCCGCTCCCTGCGCGACTCCGATGTGCTGGGCGCCAACGTAACGGTGCCGCACAAGGAGGCCGTGTTTCCGTTGCTGGACAGCGTGTCGGACGAGGCGCGGCTCATTGGCGCGGTGAACACCATCCACAACCGGGACGGCATGCTGGAGGGTCACAACACCGACGCACGAGGTTTTCTGTCGGCGCTCCGCGAGGAGGCCGGTTACGAGCCGCGTGGCAAGGCCGCCCTGATTCTGGGTGCGGGTGGCTCGGCGAGAGCCGTTGCAGTCGCGCTCGCAGGAGAAGGCGCGAGTAGTGTGGTTATAGCCAACCGAACTCTGGAGCGTGCCGAGGCCCTCGCGGACCTCGTTCGCACGCTGGGCGTGCCCGCACAGGCCGTCGCTCTCAAAACGGACTCACTTCGCGACGCAGGGCAGTGCGACCTCGTGGTGAACTGCACGTCGCTGGGCATGACTGGCGGCCCCGGGCCATCCGAAACACCCCTTACTGCCGAGCTGATACCCCCGGATGCACTCGTGTTCGACCTGGTGTACAATCCGAGGGAGACGCCCCTGCTGAGGGAGGCGGCGTCGGTGGGCGCGAGGACACTGGGCGGGCTGCCGATGCTCGTGTACCAGGGCGCCGCCGCGTTCGAGCTATGGACGGGCGTGGCCGCGCCTGCGCAGGCCATGTTCGAGGCCGCAGAAGCGGCCCTGGCGGCCAGACAGACGGCATCAGGCCACGGCCAAACGACAACGACGAGGAGCTGATCAATGCTGCGATTCCTCACCGCGGGTGAGTCCCACGGCAAGAGCCTTAGCGTGATAGTGGAGGGGCTGCCCGCGAGCCTCCCAGTATCCGAGGACTACATCGAGCGCCACATGGCGCGCCGTCAGGTAGGCTACGGGCGCGGCGGCCGCATGCAGATCGAGAAGGACCGCGCTGAGATACTGGCGGGCGTCAGACATGGGCTGACGCTTGGATCGCCCATATCGCTGAACATCATCAACCGCGACTTCTTGACGGGTAAAGGGCCGGACGGCGTTCCCTGGACAGAGGAGATGAGCGTGGCTCCATCGGACGTGCCGTTCGAGCCGATTGTCCACGTAAGGCCCGGCCACGCCGACACGCCCGGCGTGGTGAAGTACATGCAGTCCGACGCACGGAACATCCTGGAGCGTTCCAGTGCCCGCGAGAGCGCGGCGAGGGTGGCCGCCGGCGCGCTGGCGCAGCGTTTCCTGGAGGAGTTCGGCATCGAGGTGCACGGGCACGTCCTGTGCATCGGTGGTGTGCACGCCAGCAGGCCCGAGACCGTGGACTGGGAAGCGCTGGAGGAGGTGCCGTACCACCGGGAGAATCCCGGCGGCTCCAAGTGCGCCGCGGTGCGCTGCGCCGACCCCGACGCCGCGGAGCGCATGATCGCCGAGATCGACGCGGCGCGCGAGGCGGGGGACAGCGTGGGCGGAATCATCGAAATGGTGGCTACTGGCCTGCCGATAGGTCTGGGCAGCCACATTCAGTGGGACCGCAAGCTGACGACCAAGCTCGCCGGCGCCGTGATGAGCATGAATGCCGTAAAGGGCGTGGAGTTTGGCGCAGGCTTCTCGCAGGCCGACCTGCGCGGCTCGCAGGTCCACGACGTGGTCAAGCCCATGAACGAGTGGGAGATGGGCACGGACGAGAGCTGGCTGCGTCCCTGGTCCAGGCGCACCAACAACTCAGGCGGCCTGGAGGGAGGCATGACCACCGGCGAGCCGCTGGTGGTGCGGGCAATCGTCAAGCCGATTGCGACCATCATCAACGGCCTGGAGACTGTCGACCTGACGACCGGGGGCTTCGTCGACCGCGCCCACTTCGAGCGTAGCGACATCACCTTCGTGCCTACCTGCGCCGTCATCGGCGAGGCGATGGTCGCGCTGGTGCTCGCGGATGCCATGCTCGAGAAGTTCGGCGGCGATCACCTCGACGAGACTCGCCGGAACCTGCAGGCCTACCTGGCAACCGCCGGGCCTCGGGCATAGCGGGGGAGAGCGGTCCTTGTCGCATCACTCCGAAGGTCGGACGCACTGATAGGTCTTATCTCATGACATCGAATGGCTCTATCCGGTATCGCCGCATAGTCGTCAAGGCGGGTACGAACGTCCTGACGGGCGGCAACGGCAACCTGGACCTGGACGTCATCGGCTCCCTGGTGGGGCAGCTGGCAGCCATACACGGCCAGGGCGCGGAGGTCGCGCTTGTGACGTCCGGCGCGGTTGCCGCGGGAAGCCACGCCCTGAGCCGGAACAGCGGTCGCAGCGACATCCCGTTCCGGCAGGCACTCGCCGCCGTTGGGCAGGGCAGGCTGATGCACACCTACGAGCAGCTCTTCGAGGCCCAGGACATCACCGTGGCGCAGGCCCTTCTCTCGCGCCGGGACATGCTCGACAGGGAAGGCTATCTCAACGTGCGCAACACCCTCTTGGCGCTGCTCGACTACAAGGTCATACCCATCATCAACGAGAACGACGTGGTGGCGGTCGACGAGCTGGAGGAGTTGGGCTTCGGGGACAACGACACGCTGTCCGCGATGGTGGCGAACCTGATCGATGCGGACTTGCTGATCATCCTGAGCGACATCGACGGGCTGTACACGGCCGACCCACACGTGGAGCCGGACGCGCAGCTCCTGCGACGCGTGGAGGTCATCGACGACTCAATAACCGCGATGGCCGGCCCCCTACGCGCCGGTATGAGCCGTGGCGGGATGGAGGCCAAGCTGGCCGCCATCAAGCTGGCGGCGGCTTCAGGCGTGGCAGTCAGCCTGGCGGGCGGAAGGCAGCCGGGCGTGGTGGAGCTGCTGGCGAGCGGAGAAGAGGTTGGGACCTACTTCGCCCCGACCGCCAGCAAGATGGAGAGCCGCAAGCGATGGATGCTCAGCGGCCTGTCCACGCGAGGTCGCATCGTCGTGGACGCTGGAGCAGTGGAAGCACTGCGCGCTCACAAGCGCAGCCTGTTGCCCGCGGGCGTGCGTGACGTGGAAGGAGACTTCAGCCGAGGCGACATCATACTGGTGGTGGACCAGGAAGGGGAGCGAATCGCGTGCGGTGTCACGGGCTACAGCGCCGCGGACGTGAAGATCATTCGGGGCCTGCGCTCGAACAAGATTGAGGAGGCGCTGGGCTACCGCTTCAGCGAAGAGGTCCTGCACCGCAACAACTTGGCGATACTGTAGGATGCGCGAGGCTAGCGTAACAATTGCGCCAATGACCGAGCTGCGGGCCGGAGCACGATGGACTATCAGAATCGGGAAGGTGGAACATGACCACAGCCACAGATGAGATGACGGCCAAGGGGCAGGCGGCCCGGACCGCCTCGCGGGAAATGGCCAGGCTGTCCGGCGACGTGAAGAACCGTGCGCTGCGGAACATCGCAGAGGCTCTGGAGGGCGCCGGTGACGACATCCTATCGGCCAACGAGCGGGACATGCAGGCTGGGCGCGAAGCGGGCCAGGGCGACGCCACGCTCGACCGCCTGCTGCTCAACCCGGCCAGGCTGACAGGCATGGCGGCGGACGTGCGGTCGGTGGCCGCACTGCCGGACCCGGTGGGGGAGAGCTTCGACGTACGCACGCTGGCCAACGGCCTGCAGGTTGGGAGGCGCAGAGTGCCGCTGGGCGTCATAGGCGCCGTATACGAGAGCCGCCCGAACATAACCGTGGACATCTCTGCGCTGTGCTTCAAGTCCGGCAACGCCGTGATACTCAGGGGCGGCAGCGAGGCCATTCACTCCAACACCGCGCTTGCCAACCTGGTGCGGGACGCAATCGCCGACGCCGGCGCGCCGAGGGACGCAGTGCAGTTCATCTCATCCACGGACCGGTCGCTGGTGCAACGGCTGCTGTCGATGAAGGAGTACATCGACCTGATGATTCCCAGGGGCGGAGCGGACTTCGTTCGCTTCGTGGGAGAGAACGCGCAGATGCCGGTCATCACGGGCGGCGTCGGCGTGTGCCACACCTACGTCGACCGAGACGCTGACCTTGATCGGTCCGTCGCAATCGCTTACAACGCCAAGGTGGACCGCCCGACCGTGTGCAACGCGCTCGACACGCTGCTGGTGCACTCAGAGGCGGCGCCCCGGTGCCTGCCTGCCATCGCTCAGGAGTGGGCCAGGGCAGGCGTTGAGATGCGGTGCGACATGCGTGCGCTCAGCATCCTGGGGCCATCCGAGTCCCTGAACGTCAAGCCGGCCACGGAGGAGGACTGGGGGACCGAGTTCCTTGCGTTGACCGCGTCTGTGAAGGTCGTGGACTCACTTGAGGAGGCCTTGGAGCACATCGAGCGATACGGCTCCGGCCACTCGGAGGCCATAGTCACGGAGGACTACTCCCGGGCAATGCAATTCCTGGACTACGTGGACGCCGCGGCGGTGTTCGTCAACGCCAGCACGCGCTTCACGGACGGCGGCCAGTTCGGCCTGGGGGCAGAGGTGGCCATAAGCACCAACAAGATGCACGCGAGGGGGCCGATGGGCCTCCGCGAGTTGACCTCCTACAAGTGGACCGTTCTGGGAAACGGCCACGTCAGGAGCTAGAGAGAGGAGATCCCGGATGGCATACACGTTTAGACGCCTGTTTCGCACGCCCTACTCGGAGGTTTACTCCGTGATGGATGACGATCAGTCCGTGGGACGGCTGGACGTCCACGTGGACGTGGCAATGGACACCGGCGAGTGCAGCCTCTGCGTGGGAGAGAGCCTCACCGAGGATGAGGTGCGCGATCTGATGGACGTGGTCGACGACGAGATCATGGGGAACGGCTTCATGCCGTCTACGTTCAACATGACCGTATACCAGGGTAAGGAGATCATCTCGGAGGTCTTCGACCTGGAGGACGACGACGAAGACGACGAGGACTAAGAGGGAGCCAAGATGGCAGAGTACGGCTTTGAGCGGGAATGTCGCACACCATACTCGGAGGTCTACACCGTCCTGGACTACGATGAGCAGATCGGGCGGCTGGACCTCCATCTGACACCCGCAGTCATACACGCTACGCTGTGCGTGGACGAGAGCTTGACACAGTCATCGGTCCGCGAGTTGATAGAGGTGATAGACGCCAAGATCATGGACGTGGTCGGGGTGTCGCGGGACGAGCTCATCATTCACGTCCATCAGGGTCGGGACGTGGGCGTTTTCAGCAATCACGAGTTCGGCGGAAACGGCGGCCGGGAAGGGATGTGAGCGCCGCGAGCTACGGGGGAGCCGCGGCTGATCTGTTGAGAAGGGCGTCAGCCGTTATTTCGGCATAGTCGCCGGGCTCTGTCGGAGTCGCCGGTTCCTTATGGGCACTACTCCCTGCCTACCGGCTGCAGGGAAGAGCGTGCCATCTCCGCCTCCACAATGTCGTGGATCTCGCGTAGCTTGCCCGCGCGGTAGCTGGCATATCGCTGAGTCAGCAGTGAACCGAAGAGCAGCACGTTTGCCGACACATACACCCACGTCAGTAGGGCGACCACACCACCGATTGACCCGTACACGGAGCTGTAGACGGAGAAGTTGAGCACGTACCAGACGAAAACGTTCTTCACAATCTCGAAGACGATGGTTGCGAAAGTGGCTCCGACAAGCGCCTCTGAGATCGCAACCCTGGTGTTTGGCAACAACCAGTAGAGCCCCACGAACACTATGAAGGAGACGGCAGCGGCAATCAGTGAGCTCATCCTCTCCCATATCAGGTCGCCGTTTATCTGCGTCTGTGTCTCCCTGGTAATCAGGTCCACCAGCTCCCTCAACTGACCGAGGGCTGCCGTCGAGAAGATCGACACGAGCATGAGGATTGCAGCGGCAAGCATCAGCGAAATGTCAATGATGCGCTCCTGCAGGAACGGCCTGGGCCTGGTGATGCCCCACGTAGCGTTCACGCCCTTGCGTACAGCGCTGAACACGGCGGTACCCGCCCACAGGAGGCCGATTGCCCCCGCGAATCCGGCGATGCCCCTGCTCCGTAGCGTATCGCTGAGGAGGTCGCTGACGGTTGACTGGGATATGGGAACCTGACCGGCTACGCGACGCGCAATGTCCTCGATGGCTTCCTCCTGCAGGAAGAAGCTCAGGCCAAATGTCAAGGCCAGGGCCAGAGGAAAAAGCGAGAACAGCGCGTAGTAGGAGATGGCCGCCGCTAGCTGGGGCCCGTTCTTCCCCAGAAACTCGTTGACGGCCCGGGCAGAAACGCCTGCAACCGAGAGTAGACTTGATGACACTTTCGTCAAGTTCCGTGCCTGTTGTGGCCGCCCGCATAGTAGACACTCCGTTTCGGAATGTCAAGCCATAGATCGGCGAACTCGTTGACGTTTCGCTTAGCTTTCATGGAAGGCACACTGCATACTGTCGCAGTGCCCTGGAACGGAAATCAGGCCATCCGGTGTGCTCGCCATGATTCCTAATTCTAGCACAATATGATGTGCCGGTTGCACGCTGTTGTTCCACTTCTCGCGAAAAGCGCGAGTCTGGGTCCGGTTTGCTAGAGTCCGTTTGGATAGCTGAGAGGCTCGGACGGCCGTCGAGCGAGGCGCGCTGCTGCGTCCCCGATTTCGCGGAAGCGCCGACCGCTCCGTGCCGCGGGCGACGCAATCACCCGGCTGCCGCAGGGACTGGGACTGTGCCCTGCCTCATCGGACTATTCGCAAGTTTCCGGGAAACGGGGCAGGGCGTGGCCCCTTCGCTGTCCTTGATTTGGACTCTTGAACGCCTTTATAATCTACCCAGCCCCAGGGCGGTCGTCGTATCTACGGATTTGCATAGTGCCAAACATTGCTGAACTCACCGTCGGTCACGAATTCCCGCCGGCCAGACACACGCTCAGGCCGCAGGACGTGGCTCTCTACCTGGAAGCCGTCGGCGACGAGAACGCGCTCTATCGTGACGACGGCTATGTGCCTCCTACAGCACTGGTTGCCTACGCCCTTGGCGAGCTGTTCCGCATTATTGACCTTCCGGCGGGCGCCATCCACTCAGCGCAAGAGCTGTCCTTGAGCAGGCCCGTTGCCTCAAGCGAGGAGGTGGTCTTCCGAATCAGGCTTACCAGGAACGCCGTAATGCGGGGCATGCGATTCCTCTCCGTCGAATTTACCGGCGAGGACGCGGAATCCAGGCAGGTCATCGGCGGCAGGAGCGTCGTCGTGGTGCCCGGCGACGACGGGGAGACCGGCGGACGATGAGGCGCGGCGATGCACTCCCTCCGGTGGTCAGGCCTGTGATGCAAGAGAAGATCTCGCTCTACGCGGAAGCCGGTGGAGACCACAATCCGCTGCACTTTGACGCCGAGTTTGCCGCGGGCACGCACTTCAGGAGGATCGTGGCTCACGGCATGCTGGTGCTGGCCTACGTGTCGGAGATGATGGGGGAGGCGTTTGGGCGCAGCTGGCTGGAGTCCGGACGGCTGAACGTGCACTTCCGCGCACCTGTGTACCCTGGCGATACGGTCTCCACCTTCGGCGAGGTGGTGGAGATGTCCGACGACAATGGCGCAGTCCGAGTGAAGTGTGCTGTCGGCTGTCGCACGCAGGGCGGAGACGAGGTGATAAACGGCGAGGCATGGGTTACAATGCCTGGAGTGTACGGAGAGATCGAGTGACGGAGTCACAATCAGGACAGAGATACCGTATCGCTGTCGACGCGATGGGAGGGGACAACGCCCCCGCGGAGACAGTTCGCGGCGCCTTGGACGCGGCGGAGCAGTGCGGCGTTGACGTGCTGCTGGTCGGAGATTCCGACGCGCTGAAGCCGCTGCTGCCTTCGTCTCTGCCGGACAGCCTTCGCGTAGTACCATCCGATGGAGTGATCTCAGAGGACGATCAGCCTTTGGAGGCGCTTCGCGCCAAGCCTCGCGCCTCCATCGCGGTTGCAGCCGGGCTGGTGAAGGAGGGTATGGCGGACGCCTACGTGACCATGGGCTCCACCGGGGCGGCGATGGCCGCCGGAGTGGTGGCACTGGGCTGCCTGGAGGGCGTCGATAGGCCTGCGCTTGGTGGACCATTTCTAGGTCTGGCTCCGCGTACTGTCCTCCTGGACCTTGGCACAAGCGTGGACAACCGGCCATCGCAGCTGCTGAGCTATGGAGTGCTTGGATCCGTGCTCGCCACCGTGTTCCTCGGCATCGAAGAGCCGCGGGTCGCACTACTCAGCGTTGGCTCGGAGGAGAGCAAGGGCAACCGACAGGTGAGGGAGGCGCACCAGCTGTTCCGCGAGAGCGGCCTGCACTTCATCGGTAACGTGGAGGGCGTGGATGTGCCGCTGGGCAGGGCAGACGTGGTCGTGTGTGACGGTTTTGTGGGCAACATACTTATGAAGTTCGCGGAGGGGTTGGGGATGGCGGTGGTGGAGTATCTGCAGAGCTCCGCAGGCGGAAGAGATGGGAGCGAGGCCGGCCCGCTACTCCAAAAACTGTCGCTGCTCACCAACTATGTTGAGCACATGGGTGGTGGGCCATTGCTGGGCCTCAACGGTGTGGGGATAGTGGGCCACGGCAGGTCCAAGGCGGCGTCGGTGAGGGCCGGAATCGAAATGGCGCGCACGTCGCTGGAGCGGGACCTGGTCGGGATGATGAGCCGTGAACTGGCACGCGTGCGCCGTCAAGTGAAGGACGATCAGGAGAGAGAGTCTTGAGTATCGATGGGAGGGTCGCCCTGATAACGGGTGGTTCCAGGGGAATCGGCAGGGCCATAGCCCTCAGGCTCGCCAGGGATGGCGTCAAGATCGCGGTGAACTACCGCACAAACGAAGACGCTGCCAAGTTCGTGGTGAGCGCCGTGAAGGAGACGGGCGGCGAGGCCATGGCTGTCTGCGCCGACGTGGCGCAGAGCGCTGCCGTGGACGACATGGTCAAGCAGGTGCTGGACTCCTGGGGAGGAATCGACATCCTGGTCAACAACGCCGGCATCATCCACGACAGCCTCCTCATGCGCATGACGGAGGACGTGTGGGACGACGTGGTCAACACCAACCTCAAGGGCACCTACAACTGCACCAAGGCCTCGCTCCGCCACATGGTGCGCCAGCGGTGGGGTCGCATAATCAGCGTGGTGTCCGTGGTCGGCCTGGAGGGCAACCCGGGCCAATCCAACTACGCGGCCTCCAAGGCAGGAATCATCGCCTTCTCCCGCAGCATCGCCAAAGAGGTAGCTTCCCGCAACATCACGGTCAACGCCGTGGCGCCCGGCTACATCTCGACGGAGATAGTCGCCGACCTCTCGCCGGAGTTCAAGGAGCTGATCATGTCCCGCATCCCCCAGAACCGATTCGGCACTGTGGAGGACATTGCGAATATGGTCGGTTACCTGGCCAGCGAGGAGGCCGGCTACATCACCGGCGAGGTGATTCGGGTGGACGGCGGCATCGAGCTGTGAGGCCCGCGTGTCCCTCAGCGGCAGGGTAGCGCTCGTTACAGGGGGCTCGCGCGGAATCGGCCGTGCGATCTGCCTGGAGCTGGCGAGACAGGGCGCAGACGTAGTCGTCGGCTATGCGCGCAACCAGAAAGAGGCCGCGGCGACTGCCGACGAGGTTCGGGCTCTCGGCGTCCGCAGCCTGACCGTTCGCTCCCACCTCGGTGACCCAGGCCGCGTGCGCGACATGTTTCGCCGCGTGGAAAGGGAGTTCGGGCGGCTGGACATACTCGTAAACAACGCGGCGTCAGGCGTGCAGAGGACCGCTCTGGAGCTGGAGACCAAGCACTGGGACTGGACGATGGACGTCAACACGCGGGCGCCCTGGCTCTGCGCCAAAGAGGCCGCGAGGCTTATGCCCAACGGCGGCCACATAGTTAACATCTCCAGCATGGGCTCCGGTCTGGTGCTCAAGAACTATCTCGCGGTGGGCGTGTCCAAGGCAGGACTGGAGGCACTGACCCGGTACCTGGCGGTGGAGCTAGCGCCGAAGGGAATCATCGTCAACGCCGTGGCGGGCGGCGTGGTGGACACGGACGCGCTGCGCCACTTTCCGAACCGGGACGAGATGCTGGGCGACTCGGAGGAGCGAACTCCGGCGGGCAGGTTGGTCACGCCGGAGGACATGGCGAAGGCCGTCGCGTTTCTCTGCAGTGATGGGGCGGAGATGGTGCGAGGCCACGTCCTGGTCGTGGACGGCGGCATCTCGCTGCTGGGACTCTGAGCCCGGCGGCCTCTACTCAGTGCCTGCGGACGCGGGCAGCTCCAGCGTGACGCCGCTCACTGCGCGGCTGCCGGAGGGTACCTCTACGGCAAGTCCGGCTTCGGCGTGAGCCGTTCGCACGAAGGCCAGGGCTAGAGGTCGTCCCATAGCCGGCGAATCCACCACCGAGGTCAGGAAGCCCACCTGCCCGCCATTCGCCTCAACCAGGGCGTCGTGGTCTGGCATTTCCTCGTCCAGCACGATTCCCATCAGCCGCTTCTGCACCTTGCGGTAGGTGTTCAGGCGCACCACCACCTCCTGCCCGATGTAGCAACCCTTGTCGAAGCTGATGAAGGGCAGCAGACCCGCCTCCAAGGGGTTGTAGTCCTCTCCAAGCTCCCGCCCAAAGCGGGGAACGCCCTGCTCCACGCGAACGGTCTCCGCGGCGAGCTCACCGATTGGCACGGCTCCACGGTCGGCCAGGTCCAGCCACACGTTTGCTGCGTGCTCGGCGGGAACCACCAAGTCGTAGCCGGCGATTCCGAGCGCATCCGTGCGTATGACTCTCAGCGGCCGGCTGCCGAGCTCAACGTCCGTGGAATCGAACAAATCGAGGCCCGCCACCGCATCTCCGAGAACCTCCGCGGCCTGCGGCCCGACCACGGACAGCAGTGCGGCGCTCTGGGTGGCGTCCTCCACCGCGATGTCCTCGCCGAAGGTGTACAGGTCGATCCACTCCACCACCTTGTCCTGAGTACCGGGGCTGGTGATGACCAGAAGCTCCTCGCCCAGGTTCGCCACTACCAGCAGGTCGATAATACGGCCCTTGTTGGTGGTCAGGACCGTGCCTGCGCCGTGACCCGGCTGCAGGTCGATCAGCTTGTTGGTGGAGAGGCGATTGAGAAGGTCGAGGCCGTCGGCACCGGTGATCCGCAGACGCCCGAATGCCGAGCGGTCGAGCAGGGCGGACGACTGCCTGGCTGCCGTGTATTCGCGAGCGGCGTCGCCGAAGTGGGCGGGCAGTGCGAGACCGCCTTCGCTGGAATCGAATTCCGCGCCGGCATTCACCTGGGTCTCACGAAGGGGCGCTGAGGTTGTGGACGAGGTCACTGAAAGCTCCTTGCAGAGAAGCTGCGGCCGGTTCGGGCGGCGTGCAACCCAATCGGCCTCGGTATTGCTTGACTGCAAACGGCGGCTAGACGGAGAAGGAGGTGCCGCACCCACAAACGGTCTTGGCATTGGGGTTGTTGAACACGAACCCCTTGCCGTTCAGCCCGTCCGAATACTCGAGGATTGTGCCGGCCAGGAACACGTAGCTCTTCTTGTCGATGAAGAGCTTGATGCCGTTCTCCTCGATGACCTTGTCCTCGGGCCTTGAGTCCGCATCGATCGAAAGTGTGTACGTTAGCCCCGAGCAGCCGCCGCCCTTGACTCCCACGCGGAGTCCGAACTCCTCGTGTTCGCTCTTCTCGGCAAACTCTCTAGCTTTCCTTGCTGCCTTCTCTGAGATGCTGATTGTCAGTGGCGTCATTTCCACACCTCGCTGAGGGCCGACAACCCTGTACTTTTGTTCAATTCTAGCCACCATTGCAAAGCAAGTCAACAGGCGTGATCCGCGCGGCCTGACGCGTCTGTCTTCTCGCTTCGGTGGTATACTGCACCAACACGAATCACGAATGGAGGTGAAGGAATGGCAACGGGAGTGCCCTTTCGTGCGGTGCGGGAGTGCGATGCCTCCTGGCTGACCAATTCTCAGAACAGCGCCACAATCCTTACGCTGAACGTGGACGATGGGGTCACTCACGCCTTCCTCCTCACTCCCGAGATGGTGGACAGGCTCAAGGCCGTGCTGGACAACCCTGGCCTTCCGGACGCAGAGGACGAGGAAGAGTAGGGCGGCCCTCTTCGCGACAATTGGTCTTGGGCGGCATTCAAGCTCTCGAAAAACTCGCTGGGCCGCCGATATCCGTAGCAGGCAGTGGCCTCGCTGGTATAAACTAGCCGTGCGGTCTTGCTTCCCAGGAGGGCGAATGGCTGATACCGAATTCCTCGTGGCACACGGTCTGCGAAAGGCCTTTGGGCCGTTCCAGGCGGTGGACTCCGTCTCATTCACGATCTCTCAGAGGGAGATATTCGGCCTTCTGGGCCCTAATGGTGCAGGCAAGACCACCGTAATCCGAATGATGTCCACCGTGCTGAAGCCCGACGATGGCCACATCTCGATAGGGGGCTTCTCCGTCACCGCCGACAGCGACAGCGTACGAAAGCTCATCGGCGTCTGCCCGCAGGAGCTAGCCCTGTATCCTGAGCTTTCAGCCACGGACAACCTGGTGTTCTTCGGGCGCATGGCCGGGCTCAATGGGAGGCAGGCCAGGGAATCGGCGCGCGAGAACCTCGAGCGCGTGGGCCTCCAGGACCGGGCCCGCGACAGGGTGGAGCAGTTCTCAGGAGGCATGAAGCGCCGGGTCAACATTGCCATCGCGTTGATGAGCCGGCCGCAGCTACTCTTTCTCGATGAGCCCACCGTGGGCATCGACCCGCAGTCCCGCAACCACATATTCGAGACCGTGGAGAACCTGCGGGACGAGGGCATGACCGTCCTGTACACCACGCACTACATGGAGGAGGCCGATCGCCTCTGCGACCGACTCGCCATCATGGACCACGGCAGCATCATCGGCCTCGGCACGCCGCGTGAGCTGAAATCGGAGATCGGCAACCCTGACCGAGTGACATTGGAGGACGTTTTCCTCGAGTACACGGGCCGCAGGCTAAGGGACTAGGCCGCCAAGCCGGCGGTAGGGCAGATGGCGCTTTCCCTGCACATAGCCATTCTGGAGCTGAAGCGATACCTGAGCAACCGGGGTGAGCTCGCCTTCAGCGTCGCCCTGCCCATCGTGCTGTTCGGGCTGACGTACGCCGTGTTTGGCGGCGGCGTCAGCTTTCACGCCACCGCCAACATCGTGGACCTGGACGGCGGCCCGGCCGCCCGCGAGCTGGTGCGGCGACTGGACGCCCTGGACACCATCACTGTGCGCGAACGCACGCTCGAGAGTGCGGAGTCAGCCCTGGACAGGTCGGCGATACTTGCCGCGTTCGTCATTCCTGAAGGCTTCTCCGAAGCCCTGGAGTCGGGCGAGAGCGTTTCGCTGACGTTCAAGCGGCGCGGCAACGGCGGCGAGGAGGGTCAGATCGTCGCAGGGATCGTGCGAAGTGTAGCGCAGGAGGTTGGACGGCAGGGCCGCGTCCGAAGGCTGGCGATGTCGGCGCTCGAAGGGTCCGGCGTGCCTCCGGCTCTGATCGACGAGTGGACGGCGCCACTCATAGCCGATTCGTGGGACAACCCGCCCGTGGGTGTGGACGTCCAATACCTGGAGGGAGAGGAGTCCAACCTGCTGTACCGGGTTGTGCCGGGTATTCTGGTGATGTTTCTGATGTTCACCATCACGCTCGGCTCACAGACCCTGGTGGAGGAGCGGCGGCTGGGCACTCTGGAGCGTCTTATGACTACGCGACTCACTGCGGCGCAGCTGTTCCTGGGGAAGTTCTCGGCGCACGTCCTGCGAGGGTCGGTTCAGTCACTGGTGCTGCTTGTGCCCGCGTTTGCCGTGCTGAGGGTGGGGGGACTGGCCGAGTTCGTGCAGATCGCGCTGATCTGTGTGCTGGTTGCAGCCTCTGTGAGCGGCCTTGCTATGGCGATAACCTCGCTGGTCAGGACTCGCGACCAGGCGTCGTGGAGCGCCGTGTTCATCACCATGTTCATGACCATCTTCGGCGGAACGTTCTTTGACGTGGGCGACGGCCTGCTGGAGGTGCTGTCCCGGTTCACACTGAACCGCTACGCCATCGAGTCTATGGTGGGCATTCTGGAGCGAGGCCAAAACCTGGGCGACATGGGCGTTGAGTTGGGAGTTCAGGCGGGTGTCGGCGTATGTGCGGTGGTGCTGGCGGCCGCCCTGTTCAGGACGTCGGAAGGGAGGGGATAGCGTGGCGTTGGTGCTCCGTCAGGCGTTCCTCATAGCGAGCAAGGACACGCGCATATTCTTCAAGGACCGGTTCGCGATGGCCTTCGCGTTCCTGTTCCCGTTCATCTTCATCGTGGGATGGTCGGCGGCACTATCCGGCCAGGGGCCGCGTGATGAACCCCTCGATATTACGCTCGTCACCCAGGAGGAGGAGGGCATCAGCCTGAGCGTGATCGAAGAGCTGTCCCAGAGCGTTTACGCAAGCGTCAGCACCAGGCCCTATGACGATGCCTTGGCCGCGCTACAGGACGGCGAGATCGATGGCTTCGTCGTGTTCCCCGCCGACTTCACGCAGAAGATCGTGAGCGGCGCGAGCACCTCCCTCGGCGTGGTGGTCAACGATGACAACCCGGACGCAGAGGCGGCGCTTTCAGGGTTCGCGCAGGAGGTGGCAGGCCGGTTCACGGAGGCACAGATCGCCTTCAGGGCGGCCGCCGATCTGGCTGCGCAGCCGCAGGGCGAGTTGCAGGCGGAGCCCCCGGACCGTACTTCTGCGGAATTTGACAGCGACACGGCGCCGACGGTCGGTCTGGTGCTGGAGCGGGTAGGGGACGTGGTACCGTTCAGGGCGTCCAACTTCACGCTGCCCGCATATCTGACCATGTTCGTGTTCTTCAGCGCGGCCCTGAGCGCGGAGGCGATTGCCCGGGAGCGCCAGAACCAGACTCTGGAACGGCTGATGTCCAACGGCACTCGTCGTGAGTCGATCGTGCTGGGCAAGTTCATCGGAACCGCTTACAGGTCCGCCGCGCAGCTCGTTGTAATGTGGCTGGCCGGAATCCTGCTATTCGACATCTACCTCGGCACAGCGCCGGTGGCGGTTATCGCCATATCGGTGCTGATGGCGCTGGCCTCTGCGGCGTTCGGAGTGCTTCTGGCGAGCTTCGTGCGCAGCGTGCAGGCTGCTGGTTCGGCAGGCGTGCTGACCTCGCTGGTGCTCGCGCCTATAGGCGGGTGCTGGTGGCCGCTGTTCATCGCGCCGCAGTGGATGCAGTCGCTGGCGAAGCTGACTCCGCATGGCTGGGCCAACGGCGGCTTCAACAAGCTGATGCTGTTCGGTGCTGAGGCCGGCGAAGTGACGCAGGAGCTTGGAGCGCTGGTTGCGTTTGCCGCCGCATTCCTTGCGATCGCGCTGTGGCGTTTCCGCACGGCGGCGCAGTAGGAGCAGTAGAGCGGCCAGTGCGACGTGCTATCATTCGCAGATGCACTGGAGGTATGCGTACGACCACGATCGGCGGGAGAGCTACTGCTATCGGTGTGGCAACCTCCTGGGCAGGAGCCGTGGCTTCCTCTACTACCGCCCCAGGCAGCGAATATCCCCCGCGAGAGCAGCGCGCTCCGCAGTCTCGCGCCTGCGATACGCAAATCGAGAGTTCACCGGCTACCACGAGCGCAGCTGCCAGGTATGCGGTCGCGACTCCACGTCGGAGTGGAACAGGCATCTTCCCAAGCTACCGCCTCGCACGCTCTTGGGCCGCATGGTGTCGCTTCTCAGAGGCCGCCCTGCCCGGCACAGGTTCGACGTAACCGCGGGCGGGCTGCAGGGCGTACTTTGGGCGTCGTTTCCGGTGCATGGACTCGTCGGTAGGCCGCTCGGGCTTGAGCTCCGCAGCGTGTCCTGGGAAACGGGCCGCTTTGGTTCGTCTGCAAGAAGGGTTGACCTGCTGTACGAGGCTGAAGGAGGGCGGCCGCCGCGGAGGAGGCTGCTGCTCGAGCAGGCGGCTGACGGAGAGGCGACCGGCCGCATGAGGTCGCCCGAGCAAGAGCTACGCGCCATAGTTGAGGTTGTGCAAGAGCACGGCGCGAGTGGGCAGCGGGAGCGATACGCCGACCGCGGAAACGTATTCCGCCACTGGAACCTGGCCAGGCTGGCGGCCGCGCCTCGCAGAAGGACAGTTATGCACATTGGGGACACGCCGGTTGGAGTCGAGATCGGGCAGTGGAGCGATCCGCAGCAGGTGGCTGTGGCTCACATATCGCTGGAGGGCAGCGCGATAACGGTTGCCGCCGTGGATGTGCCTCCCGTGCGGCTGCTGGCGATCCTGAAGGGACTGGCGCCGCCCTAGCGTGCCTAGCCGGATTCTGCCCAGTCGCTTTCGGGCGTGAGTAGGCCGAATCCTGCGCCCTGCGGGTCAAGCACAAAGCCCAGGCGGCCCACGCTTGGGATGTCCATTGGCTGCATCGCGATGGTGGCCGCGAGGGCAGACGCCTTCGCCACGGTCTCATCCACGCTGTCCACCTGGAAGTAGACGCTCCAGTGAGGCGGGATGTTCATCCTGCGAACCTCTTCCGGCATTGCCATTGTGCCGGCCAGCGGAATCTCGCCTGACATGTAGACCGTGTAGCGATTGCCGTCCGGCATGTCCGCCGTCTCGGATTCGACGTTTAGCAGGCCGGTGTAGAAGCGTATGGCGGCCTCCGGATCCGTCGTGAGCAGCTCACACCAGCCGATGGTGCCGTGCTCGTGCTGCAGCTGTGCGCCGATGTGGGCGCCGGCCTGCCACAGCCCCACTGCGCCGCCGGTGGGATCGGCGACGACCGCGATCCGGCCGGAGCCTCCGACGTTTTGCGGCTGCTCCACCACGGCGCCGCCCAGGCCGGCCGCTCGCGCAGCTGTCGCGTCCACGTCCTCCACGGAAAGGATGATGTCCCGGTGGGGAGGCGTGTCCGCCATCCTCATCCCCTCATGGTGAGTGTAGATGGCGGCGATGTTCAGGCCGTCCCTGTTTGCCATGGAGTAATGGTCGTGGCCGTGCTCGTCCATGGGATGGTCCGCGTAGCTCCAGCCAAACAGCTCACTGTAGAACGCCTTGGCGGCCTCCTGGTCGGATGTGCCAAGCTCCACCCAGCACGGTGTGCCTTGTGCGTATGAGTCCACCTTCATTTCGGTTCGTCTCCTTGTTGTTCTTGAGTAGAGCCCGCGGCGCGGGCTCAGGGAGTCTAACGGGCGCATTTCCGTGATGTCAATCGTTCACCGGCGCAGACGTCAGGAACCCGGTGCGTCGAGAACCTGGCTGGCGTATTGAGTCAGATATGGAATGCGTGTATCATGCGGCCACAACCGAGGACAGGAGCTGAACGAGATGGAGCTAGCGAATCACCGGGAGCTGGTCGTCCGCCAGACCAGGGAGATGCTCGAGGTCTTCACAGGCTTCGAGACGGCCAACCGGTACAGGATTCTGACCCCGGAAGGCCAGGAGGTCATGTACGCCTACGAGGACTCCGGATTCCTGGGACGCCAGTTTCTGGGTAACAACAGGCCGCTGAACCTGCACATCCTGGACAGCGACGGATCCCCCATCCTGAATGCCGACAGGAAGTTCTTCTTTTTCTTCTCGCACCTCAACGTTCAGGATGGCAACGGCTCGCCCGTCGGCTCGCTCAAGAGGCAGTTTGGCATGCTGAAGCGCAAATTCGCGGTCCTGGATGCGAGCGGTCAGCAGGTGGCAGGTCTGAACGGCCGCATCTTCCGCCCGTTCACCTTTACGCTGAACAATGCGCGAGGCGACGAGCTTGGGCGCATCGTCAAGGAGTGGGGCGGCATAATGAGGGAGGGGTTCACGGACGCGGACAACTTCCGCATCCACTTCACGGACATGGAGAGTGGAGACCAAACGAGGCTCCTCCTGCTGGCCTCGGCCTTCGCCATAGACCTGGACTTCTTCGAGGAGAAGGGGAGTCGCCAGGGCATCGGATAGCTCACTGGGAGGCTGCGGGATGGCGAGGACGCGAATCGAAGAGCTATTGTCACTCATGGCTCTTGCGTTCGAGGGCAGCCAGCACTCGCTGCTGAAGAACCTCAGAAGCGTGGCTCCCGAAACCTGGGACAGGACGCCGCCCGGCGGGAGTCGGTCGATACGAGACCTGGTGGCGCACGTGGGCATGTTCAAGTTCATGTACGCCAATCGCGGCTTCCGGGACGGCAGCATGGACTACGACGATCCTCCCGCTACGCCCGCGCCGGAGCGGCTGTCGGACCCGTCTGCGGCTGAGGAGTGGCTGCGCGAGGGACACGAGTACCTGACGGAGTGCATTCGGGAGTTGGAGTCGGACGCAGAGCTGGACGCGCCTCGCAGAGCGCACTGGGGCGACCTCGTGTCCACGTACTTCCTGGTGACCACGATGCTGGAGCACGACACCTACCACGCCGGGGAGATAAACCACGCGAGGGCGCTGCTCCAAGACGACGACAGGTGGAAGCACTAGACGGCAGCTGTCACTGCTGCACGAACCTCAGGTACACTTCCTCTTCGGACATCGATTCCCGGTGGAACCAGCTCGCCTCGATGACGTCGTAGACGCTGCTCAATCCCTCTAGCACCGCGTTGGTGAGATTGCGCGCCTCGTCAGGCGTCGGGATGGGCAGCGCGGCCTCGTCGATGCTCTGAATGATGCCGGAGATCGCGCGTATCAGTTCCACGGGGCCCACCTGAGTCGCGTTGTTGCGGGCGGTGGCGATGCTGTGGTAGATGGAGGAGGAGTTGTGCTCCCGCAGCAGCAGCGACAGCGTGCGCGTCGGGTCGTCTATGGGGATGCCGCGGATCACGGCGGCGTTCACGAGAGAATGCTGCAGCCACTCGATGTCGCTGCCGCTTTCAACGGCGGCGCCGGCGAAGGTGTTGATCACTCGGGCTATGTTCTCGGCCCGCTCCAGCCACCGGCCCATCCAGATGAGATTGTAGATACGGGAGTCCGTGAGCCAGCGGTCGTTGTTGAACGAAAGCGATCTCGGTTCCACCATTTCAGTTTGTCCTCCGTTATTCGAGGTAGGTGTCGATTAGGTCTATGGCGTCGTGGAATGTAACGGTGTCCTTGTCGAAGAACACCCGCGCCGTCGCCACGTCCAGCCCGCCGGAGCCTCTCGATACGAATGAGCCGGTCACGGGCGGGACCTCCGTATAGTCCCGGCCCACGCCGAACTTCAGGTAGTTGGTGCCGGTCGATATGACCACTCCCTTGGTCGGGTCGGCGGGAAGCCAGTCCATCTGTGGATGCAGGAACTCCAGCCAGGCGTGGGTCTCGCCGGGCTGTCGTGTGAGCAGGCCGCTCACGTACCTTGATGGAATGCCGAGGGATCGCAGCATTCCCAGCGCCAGGTGTGTCTTGTCCTGACACACGCCCTCCATCGATGAGAGCACCTCCGCCGCGGTAGTCGTCACGGACGTGTTGCCGCGCTTGTACCTTACGTTCTTCCACACCCAGTCCGTGACGGCCTCGACGGTCTTCAGCAGCGTGTCCGCGCCCGCCGTCACGTCGCGGGCGGCCGCTTCTACAGAGGCCGGGTCAACGAGGGGCGACGGCGTCAGAAACTCGTCCGTCAGCGAGTCGAACGCCAACTCCGAAAGCGGCAGGTCTGGCACATCAGGCGCGTACTGCTCGAGAGCGACCTTGCCGAACGCCGCGATGACCAGCTCATCGTGCGGCTCTATGACCCGAACCCTGTGCACCACGTTGCCTAGCCTGTCCGAGTAGCACACCTTTCGGCCCACCGGGTTGGTGAGAACGTCATAGCTTTCGGCCTTCTGCCGCACGTCCGTGTAGGCAGAGAGCCTCAGGAAGTTGTCGTTCTGCACGACTATGTCAGAGTATGTGTAACGGGCCACGTAGGCGTAGTGGACGTTAACGGGGCCATTGCCTACGTGACCACCCAGCTTGGCTTGCATGATCCTCCCGACGAGTTGTTGGTGACTCGGCTTGAGGCCTGCGACACTCTG
Organism: Chloroflexota bacterium; assembly: GCA_028877205.1. Taxonomy (GTDB): domain Bacteria; phylum Chloroflexota; class Dehalococcoidia; order Lucifugimonadales; family UBA2985; genus JAPPHY01. Next base: position 205,987 of record JAPPHY010000016.1, read on the forward strand.
GTGAGGCCGCCGGGGAAGACGCTGACACGGCCGTTCCCGTCCTGAGTGGCAAACACGCGCAGGTCTACGTATCGCTCATCCAGCCGGCCGCCTTCGCCGTCCAGCACGATGTGCTTGGAGAAGTCCAATGTTTCCTGTGCGATGTATCCCTGGGGCTGCTCGATTATCTGCCTCGCGAGACCGCTCTTGTAGGTGCTTCCCAGGTCGGGCATGATGTAGACTCCCAGACCGCCATAGCCGTGGCGCGCCTTTATCACCATTCGGTCCAGGTTCTGAAGCACGTGTTGCCTGTTGGCGGGTTCCCGCAGGTCGTAGCTCAGGGCCTGGTCGAGCAGTGGCTCCTCGCCAAGGTACTTCCTGATCATGTCCGGCACCCACAGGAATACCAGCTTGTCGTCGCAGGCGCCGGTGCCCATTGCGTTCACCAGCACAACTTTGTGGTTGAGGTAGGCCTCCATCAGGCCCGGCACGAACATGTCCAGGTCTTCCACGCGGCGGTAGATCAGGTCCACGGGGAAGTCGCCGCCCATGGCCCTCGCCCAAACGCGTCCTTCCTGACCTATGTACAGGTCAGAGCCCTCCACCAGCGCGATGCCGAGCAACTCAGAGAGATAGCGGTGCTCGAAGAATGCTGAGCCGTACTTGCTGTCGGTCAGCAGCACGCACGTGGGCGACTCTGTGTCGCAGAGCGAGAGAAACATCTCCCGGTACGCGTCGCGTATATCGTACGGCTGTATGTCGTAGCCGGCGGCCAGCTCCGGCATGACCCTCAGCCCGATTTCCGTGCACTTCATCTGGTAGGTGATGCCGGATGGAATGCGCAGGTTATCCTCCAGGATCACGTACCGGCCATTGCCCATGTGGACCAGGTCGATGCCGTAGATGTGCACGAACAGGTCCCGCGCGGGGTGAAAGTCCTGCAGCTGTGGGTTGTAGTACGGGCAGGTGAACAGGACATCCGGGGGCACCACGTTCTGCTCTCCACAATACAGGTCGAGGATGAAGGCATTTAGGGCGCGCAGCCGTTGGGACACGCCTCTCGCGATCGTTTCCCACTCCTCGCCGGGAATGATTCTGGGGATCCAGTCCGTGGGGACAGGCCGGAACTCCCTGGGATCCAGGCGAAAGGTGAAGGCATCGGCGGTTGCGGATCGGTCGGCCGCCTGCCAGCGCCTCTGCAGCTCATCAATGCCCATGGACTCGAGGTTGTCCACCAGGCCCCGGTAGACTGGACGGACGGAGCCGTCCAGGCCAAAGCACTCGTTCACTGCGCTCTGCGGCGTTATCGAGTCGAACAGCATGTCCAGAGGTCCTCAGGTTTACTCGCGCAGTGCGGTTGGAGTAGGCAGTCCCGCTCCTGGCTGCCTTCCTACTCTACCACACCGCAGGCCCATTCGCCTGCGCGGAGGTAACAAGCTGGTTACGAAAGTGCCGGCGGCGAGGGGTGATGATCAAGCGGGGAGTGCTGGAATCGACAGGCCAGTGAGGGGGCGCAGCGAAGGCTGGGAGAGATGCTAGTGGCAGGGCAGGGGAGCGGTCGGCCCTGGCCGCGCTGCACGCACCGTACGGAGGCGGCAGCAGCGGCAGGGCAGCGGCTACTGGAGCATCATCTTGTTGGCGGTGTCGTCGCCGTGCAGGAGGTCATACTGGTACTTGGACCTGGCGTCCTGAAGGCTGTCGTTGGCCCTCCGAGAACGCCGGCCGGCCTGAACGTCCTCGGCGTTTTCGCGCTCTAGCTGATTAATGTAGTCGGCGTCGCTGCCTCGTACCCTGGTGCGAATGGCGTGGTAGAGCCTCATCACCAAGCTCATGCTGCCTCCTTGCTCTATCTCCTGCTCTCGTATCATGTCACAATTCCCGCCGGTGCGCCACACCCTGACGCCGTCCGGCGCCACTTCTTGTATCGAACATGACCCCCCAGTGGCTGTGTCACGGGCTCGACACGCGAAAGGACGAGCGCCCCCGCCCAGCCTCCGCCGCCACCGAGGGGTCCGCCAAGCCGTACCTGGCTCACGTTGGGGAACGGCCCTTCATTGCCCTCCGAAGACCCGCCCTCGTTAACATATACGTAGATTAGACGCGTTTGGATGTATTTCGATGCGGAATTCGCACTTGCCCGTGGTCAAGAGACGCCCGACAGGCTGGACTGGCGTCACTGTTGGCGTTTCAGATAGCTATTAGGCGCGCCTTGGTTCCACGCGGTGAACGACACGGCAGCCCCATGCTGTATAATGGACAGGCGCTTGACGGGGCGGCGCCCTAGCGGTGCACCACGAGCGGGATCGATTGACCCCCAAGTATGCGCGGACACGGCGCGAACGGTAGACCCTACGAGCAACAGACTCGGCAGAGCATCGGAGCTGCGGACATGCTGACGGAGGCCGGCAAGATGTATCGATACGGCGAAGGGCGGCGAGTGGTGGCCATAGGCGGAGGCACAGGGCTCTCCACCCTGCTTCGCGGCATCAAGCTCTGGACGGAAAACCTTACCGCGGTCGTATCGATGGCCGACGACGGCGGCAGCTCAGGGCGTCTCCGTGACGAGATGAAGATGCCGCCGCCCGGCGACGTGCGAGCCTGCCTCGTCGCCCTCTCGGACGCCGATCCGCAGATGCAGGAGCTGTTCGACCACCGATTTGAATCGGAATCTCCCCTTGGCGGCCACAACCTTGGAAACCTCATCCTTGCCGCCCTGCGCGAGGAGCATGGCAGCTTCCGCGAAGGACTGGAGGTTGCCGCCCGACTCCTGGCAGTCAGGGGCGCAGTGGTGCCTGCAACAAACCACCTGGCGCCGGTGCTCATGGGCGAGACGGTATCGGGCGCGGTGCTGCGGGGAGAGTCGGCGGTTGGGCTGGCGCCTGAACTCATCCGGCGCATCTGGCTGGAACCTGAGGACGCAGTCGCGAGCGAGGACGCCCTGGCTGCGATTCGCCAGGCGGACCTGATCGTCATCGGCCCGGGCAGCCTCTACACCAGCATCCTGCCCAGCTTCCTGCTGCCGGGTTTCGCCGAGGCCGTGGCAGCCTCCGACGCCCCCAAGGTGCTTGTGTGCAACGTGGCAACCCAACGCCATGAGACCGACGGCTTCGCCGCCGCCGATCACCTTGAAGTGTTCGAGGCACACAGCGGCGTGTCCGTCAGCCACTTCCTGGTGAACAGCAACCCACGGGATGTGCCGGAGAAGCGGGACCAGGACGCCGTGCCTCTCGTTTCGAGTGTGGACGGGTTTGACGGTGTTCTGGTCGCCGCTGACGTCGTCGATAACACCAACCCTGTGCGACACGATCCCTTCAAGCTCGCTGACGCGCTCATGGGCATCGTCCGCGGCAATGCAGGCGCGGCGCGAGATTCTCGTCCTGCCGACTCGTCGTGCCCCGTGAGCGCGGGCCGGGAGAGTTGAGGTGCGCGCCCTGGGAACAGCGTGGCGAGGGTGGAAGTGGTTCCTGAGGCGGCTGGGCAATCTGCAGGCCCGCATCCTCCTAACGCTGACGTACATCGTGTTCTTTCCGATTATTGCCATTCCCCACAAACTGTTCGCGGATCCCCTGCGCATCCGGAGGCGACAGGCGGCCTTCGCGGACGCGTCGGGCGTCGACAGAGAGTCCCCGGAGGCTGCAAGGAGGCAGTAGGCTCAGATGTACGTGCTGGGCATCAGCTGCTACTTCCACGACGCTGCCGCCGCTCTCATCAAGGACGGCGTGCTGGTGGCCGCGGCCGAGGAGGAGCGGTTCAGCCGTATCAAGCACGACGCCAACTTCCCGCAGCGGGCAATCGACTACTGTCTTGAGGCGGCCGGCATTGAGGGCGGCGACGTTGACTACGTCGTCTTCTTCGAGAAGCCGTTCCTCAAGCTGGAGCGAATCCTGCTCACCTGCCTGCAGGGCTTCCCGCGGACGCTCGGCCTGTTTCGCGAGGCCATGCTCACGTGGCTTCTGGACAAACTGTGGGTGAAGGGCCTGATCAAGGACAGGACCGGCGTCAGGGACAAGAACCGCATCCTGTTCAGCTGGCACCACCTGTCGCACGCGGCAAGCTCCTTCTTCTGCTCGCCCTTCGATGAGGCCGCCATCCTGACCGCGGACGCTGTGGGGGAGTGGACCACCACGCTCAAGGGCAGGGGAGAAGGCAACCGGATCCACGTATCGCAGGAGCTTCACTTCCCGCACTCGCTGGGACTTCTGTACTCCACTTTCACGACTTTCTGCGGGCTCGAAGTCAACGACGGCGAGTACAAGCTCATGGGCATGGCCGCCTACGGACAGCCGCGTTACGTGGAGAAGGTCGAACGGCTCATCGAGGTGGCGGCAGACGGCAGCTTTTCACTGGACATGGACTACTTTGCGTTCCATCGCTCCACCCGTCGGATGTTCAGCGACCGGTTCGTGAAGCTCTTCGGCGAGCCGCGGCCGCCCTTGTTCAGCGGCATTGTCGACCCCTACTACGCGGACGTGGCCGCAAGCATTCAGGCCGTGACCGAAGACGTGCTCCTGAAGATGGCCAACGGCCTTCACCGGGAGACCGGCCTCACGAGGCTGTGCATGGCCGGAGGCGTGGCCCTGAACAGCGTCGCAAACGGTCGGATACTGCGGGAGACGCCGTTCGAGGAGGTGTATATACAGCCCGCGGCCGGCGACGGAGGAGGCGCGCTCGGAGCGGCCCTGTACGCATATCACGTGGTGCTGAACCAGCCTCGCGCCTTCGTGATGGAGCATGCCTACTGGGGCCGCAGCTACGTACCGGCGGAGATCTCGGCCGCGCTGGCGGCAAGAGGCGCGTCCTACACGGAGCTCGCGAACGAGGACGAGGTGACGGAGCGCACAACTGAGCTGCTGGCGAACGGCAGAGTAGTCGGCTGGTTCCAGGGCGGTTTCGAGTACGGGCCGCGGGCGCTGGGCCATCGCAGCATACTTGCCGACCCCCGCGGCGAGGACATGAAGGACACGGTGAACCTGAAGATCAAGCATCGCGAGCCGTTCCGTCCCTTCGCGCCGTCGGTGCCCGCGGAGCGGTGCGAGGGCGTATTCCGGCTGCCGGACGCTGCTGAGCACTATCCAGCGCGCTTCATGCAGCTTGTCGTGAACGTGGAGGATGGCTGGCGTGACTCCGTTCCGGCCACAACGCACGTTGACGGGACTGCTCGGCCGCAGGCTGTGCACCGCGAGGTCAACGAGCGGTTTCACCGATTGCTGGAGTGCTTCGGCGAGGTGACGGGCCTGCCTGTGCTCCTGAACACCAGCTTCAATCTGGCCGGTGAACCGATAGTGAACTCCCCGGCCGAGGCCCTGGACACCTTCGCCAGGAGCGGCATGGACGCCCTAGTGCTTGGTCGGTTCCTGGTGACGCGCGACGGGATTGGGGAGAGGTAGCGCATGCGTCCACTGAGGTTCGCTGCCGACCGATTCGCCATCGCCGGAGAGCTGATCGGCTACCTGTGGAGTCGGAAGCTGTGGTGGCTGATCCCAATGATGGTGACGCTGCTGCTGTTCGGGCTGCTGCTCGTGTTCGCGGAAGCGAGCGGCGGTGGGCCGTTCATCTACACGCTGTTCTAGGCTGGCGGTTGCGCTCTTCGGGGCGGGCGCAGCTCTCTACCCGCTCGTGGTGAGCTCGTCGAACCATGCGAGCGGGCCGTCATATGGGACGTCGTCCGCTGCGCCACCGTCACTCAGAGCGGGGCGGCCGCGCCAACCCACGACCGTCATTGCGGCGGAAGCCGCAATCCAGGAAGACAATAACGTGTCCGCATGAGTGCTGGGCTGCGTGTTCTCGGGAGAACGGCGGCGTGCCAGGCACAGGTTTTGGAGTCCTCGGCTCCGTTGCGGTCCGATCAGGATGACATGAGCGGCATCCTGGCACGGCATACGATTGGCCGCGATCGACATTCGCACTGGATTGCGGCTTTCGCTGCAATGACGGAGAGGCGCTCTTAGAGGCGGCCGCAGTCTTCTGCCCGCTCGTGGTGAGCTCGTCGAACCATGCGGGCGGCGCCGTGACATGGACTGCTTGCGCAGGAGTGGTCACGGGGGAATAGACGGTCGTGTGCGGGCGGGCGACTGGGTGTCACGCCGGCAGCAGGCCCTGGATTTCTCGACTACGTTCCGCTTGTGCTTCACTCCGCTCGAAGTGAGAGCGGCGGCAGCCGTGCGGCTACCCGCCGTGACAGCGCTTGTACTTCTTGCCGCTGCCGCAGGGGCACTGGGCGTTGCGGCCCACCTTGCCGTACAGCCTGCCTATGGCGCGCCTCTCCTCGCAGTCTGCGCAGGTGCACGCGGGCGGGTGCTTGCTGATCCAGGTGGGTCTGACCACTGCAACTCCTCCTGCTCGACCGGAGCGAAGCGACCCGGCCAAGCGGACTGACGTTATCAGAAGGCCGCGGTGTTGTCCAGCCTGCGCACGGCGGCGAGCCCGTCAAGGCTGTTGACTATCCCTCGGCACAGACTTATGATAGTGCAAGCCTGTCCACGTTCGCGGAGGTGAGAGTTGCCCAAGCAATCCCCGGTCCCCGATGACCTGAGCAAGCCCTTCTGGGACGCCTGCAACGAGGGACGGCTGGTGATGCAGTACTGCCCCGACTGCGACAGGCTCCAGTTCCCGCCTCAGCAGACCTGCTCCGACTGCGGCTCCTCTGACACCTTCGAGTGGCGAGAGATGAGCGGCAACGGCAAGATCCACGGCTACTGCGTAATGCACGACTCCCGCATCCGCCTGCTCCAGGCCGACCAGCCCTTCAACATCGTGGTCATCGAGCTGGAGGAGGCGCCCGAGATCAAGATGCTGTCCCATCTCCCAGGAACCCCGCCGGATGAGGTGCCTGTGGGCGTCAGCGTTCGCGTGGAGTTCGAGGAGACGCCCGGAACGGGTCAGAAGGTCCCGGAGTGGCGAGTGGTCGGCTGACCGGCCAACCTGTTCGTAAACCAACGCCCGTACTGGCGGGAAGGAGAACGCAGTGGCACCTACGGAATTTGCGCCCCCTGGGATGTATCGCAGAGATGAGGGCCTCGGCGTCTGGGAGCACCGGGGCAAAATTGCCGTCGTGGGCATCGGACACGCGCCCACCGCCCGCCGCTGGGACGAGACGGCTGAGACAAGCGTCGGCGCGCTGACCATCCTCGCCATACAGAAGGCTCTCGAGGACGCCGGGGTCAAGCCTGAGGACGTGGACGGAGTGGTGGCAGCCCCCAAGGGCATGGGCGAGCCGTGGAGCCCCAGGCCTATCCCGGAGGACTTCGCAAAGGCATACGTGCCCACGGATGACCCGGACGACGGCCTCGACGGCGCAAGCGCTGACTGGGTTGTCCTGAACACGCCTGGGCTGAGCAACGTATCGTTCACCATGCACGCTCCTGCCTGCATCTCCAACGCTCTCGTGGTGGCCGCCGAGGCCGTCGGTTCCGGCCTGACGAACACCTGCCTGGTAATCCGCGGCATGGGCAACATCGCCGGCCGCTACGGGCAGCACGGCGCGGCCGCAATAGACACCGCGGGCGGCGCGGCGCAGTGGACCAACCCTTGGGGCTGGCAGCTCATCCCGCAGATCGCCTTCGGGTTCGACCAGTACTGCCGCAAGTACGGCTCCAACCACGACAGGATGGCCCCCTTCGTAGTGAACCAGCACCGCAACGGCCTGATGTTCCCTGAGGGGTTCTACTACCAGCACCGGCCGGAGCCACTAAGCGTGGAGGACTACCTGTCCGGCCGCTGGGTGTGCAAGCCGATGGGCCTGTGGGACTGCGACCTGCCCATCCAGACTGCCGTGGCGTACCTGTTCACCACCGCTGAGCGTGCAAGGGACATGCGCCAGAAGCCGGTCTACGTGCTCAATCACTGCTCGCAGCGGGGCATCGTGCGGAGCCTGATCGAGACGCTGGACGAGACCGAGCAGTTCACGGACAGCATCGCCAAGAAGGTATACGAGGGTTCGGGGCTCACGCCGTCCGAGCTCGACATCTGCAACCCATACGACGGCTTCACCCTGTTCACTCAGTACTACCTGGAGGGGCTCCAGTGGCACGGCGTGAAGCGGGGAGAGGCGCACGACTTCTACGGCGGCGACATCCGCGTGGAGGGGCCGCACCCGTTCAGCTCCAGCGGCGGAAACGCGGGCAATGGGCGCACCCGTACGTGGAACCAGACCGACACCATTCAGCAGTTGCAGGGCAGGGCCGGCCAGCGGCAGGTGAACATCAGAGCCGAGACAGGCCTCGCGGGCGCCTTCACGCCCAATATGTCGGACTGGATGGTATACGGGACCAGCCCGGACTAGGTTCGCGGGCTGATTCGACAGCGGCTGGCCTCCGGGGCCGGTCCCGGCATCGCGATGGACGGCTCGGAGAGTCGCCATCCCGACGGATACGGACACTTCGATCCAGGCTATACCCGCGAACTGCGGAAAGAGAGGTGATACGTGTCGAAGCTGATACCTATACCGGACGAGCTGAGCCAGCCATTCTGGGACGCCATCAACGAGCGTCGCCTGATAGTGCAGCAGTGCGCCGACTGCCCCACGCTCCAGTACCCGCCTCGGCCCACGTGCCAGGACTGCGGCTCGGGGACGCTGGGCTGGAAGGAGGTTGAGGGCAAGGGGCACATCCTGTCATTCTTCGTAGTCTATGACGGCCGCTACCAGGTCCGCATACCGGACCAGCCGTACAACGTGGCAATTGTCACGCTGGACGAGGAACCGCTCATCAACTTCTACGCCAACCTGCCGGGCACGCCCGTGAAGGAAGTGCCCATCGGCGCGCCGGTGGAGCTGATCTTCGAAGAGGTGGCTCCAGGCCAGCTCATCCACGACTGGAAGCTGGTTGAGTAACCGGCCACCGGCCGACATCAGATAACGCGATACCAACGCGGGAAGGAGCATTCCATGACCACGGACTTCACGGGAGAGTACACAGGCTATAGAAGGGACAAGCCCGGCCTGGGCCTCTGGCCGCACCAGGGCAAGGTTGCTATCGTGGGCTGGGGCATGTCGCCAGTCGACAGGCGATGGGACGGCGTGTCGATGGACAAGACCTACGGCGCGTACGGCATGTTGGCGATCCAGCAGGCGCTCGACGACGCCGGCGTGAGCAGGGGAGAGGTGGACGGCATGCTCGTGTGCCCGGAGACGGGCGCGGGCGCGACGGGCGGAAGCTCCGCGGACTGGGGTCCCTACCGGCAGTACTTCGAGCCGCCGTACGACACCGAGTACGGGCTGAGCCGCCTCAACGCCAAGTGGATCATCGACAACATGCCGGGCTTCGACAACGTCAAGTTTGCCCCGTCCAACGTGCCGTCCATCGGCGAGCAGATGGGCATGACGGCGCAGGCCGTGGCCGACGGACACTGCGAGGTGGCGCTGCTCGTCTACGGCATGAACAACTTCGAGGGGCGCTACCGCCACGGCGGCGAGAACGCCTCGCCTGAGGCCCGCGGCAACCGGCAGTGGAACGCCCCCTGGAGCAGCGGGGACGGCCTGCAGCTCACGGGCGCCATCACCATCCAGCAGTACTGCGCCCGCTACGGAGGCACATTCGAGGAGCTGATCGCTCCGGCCGTCATCAACGAGCACCGCAACGGCCTGATGCACTCCTGGGGCTTCTACACGCTCCACGGCGAGTCCGGCCTGACGTTCGAGGACTACGTGAACGCAAGGCCCGTGCTGTGGCCGTGCCGTATCTGGGACTGCGACCGTCCGGTCAACGCAGTCGGCGCGTTCCTCTTCGCCACGGCAGAGCGGGCCAAGGACATGAAGCAGCAGCCTCTCTGGGTGCTCAACCACAACGGCGGCCAGGGCGGCACAGTGCGCAGCAGCCAGGAGACGCTGGACGAGTCCGAGGAGGCCAGGGCGCAGGTGGCGTCCATGGTATACGAGGGTTCCGGGCTGCACGCGGAGGACGTCGACATCTTCAACCCCTACGACGGCTACTCCTTCTTCCTGCCTCTCACCCTGGAGGGGTTCCAGTGGCACGGCGTGAAGAAGGGCGAATCCCAGGCGTTCTTCAACGGCGACATCTCAGTCGAGGGGCCTCACCCGTTCACGCCCGGCGGCGGCAACCTGGGCGTGGGCCGCACCAGGACGGCCATGTACATCGACAGCATCGAGCAGCTGCGGGGCCAGGCCGGCGACCGCCAGGTCACCATCAAGAACGGCCGGCCGGAGACGGCGATATGCGCCTTCGCACCGGCGCGCAGCGCCGCCTACATCGTGCTGTCCAACGCCACGCCGTAGCGGTAGTTGGCGATACGGATAGGTATCTGCTCACCCGCTCGGGTTCGCCCGGGCGGGGTGAGTGGCTTAAGGGCGGTGCGTGGCTTTTGCCGCCAGTGCAAAATGCCCGATGGCTTGAGGTGACACTGTGTGGCTCCTCTTTCGAGAGACGACCTTCGTCCTATGAAGCCGCGATTCTAAGTCGTACCTCCGCTCTCACCATGCTACCAGGGAAGTGAAATGAAAGCGCTGGTATTGGCACTCATAATCCTTTGTCTGGCCTGTAGCGAAGCTGCACCTACCACAACTCCGACTCCGCATCCGACGTCCACCCCCGCACCCACCGCGACCCCTACTCCTCATCCGACGTTCACTCTCGCACCAGGGCCTGTGGTAGAAGGCGTCTGGGGCGTGAGCACGCCCGCCGAGGCCGCAGAGTACGCAGGCTTCACCCCGACAACCCCGCCATCCCTACCGGAGGGTATGTACATCGGAACCATCCACGTGACCATCATGGACCTGGGGGGCCCGTTCATTATCGTAGATACCTTCATATCCTATCCTGACACCAAGGACCGCATCGACATGATCCTATCGCAGACCAACAGACCCTTCGGTACAGGTGATGGGTATTTGGATGTCTCAGTCACAATAGACGGCCTAAGCTACGTGCGCAACCTATCCGATGACGGCGAACGTCTAAGCCTAAGCTGGTCCCAAGACGGCTACCAGTATGTCCTACTTGGCTACCTAGACGATCGCATAACAGAAGCGGTCCTAGGAGACTTAGCATCTTCTGTCCGTCAGTGACCTCACCAACTCAGGGCAAGGTCTGCATTCTGACTGGAGCGGCCTTTTTCATCCTAGGGCGTGCCCGTAACGTTGCAGAAACTAATTCCAGGGCCGCGGAAGGGGGTATCTGTGGCAGGCGCGGTGCGGGGGATGGATGCCTACTTCCGCAGGCATGGCGGCTGCGGCAACCAGCTTCCCGCCTTGACAATCGCATCGCTCTCACTTACTATCCCTCCAGCACTCGCCACCGCAGCTGTGGCCGCGGTTGGAATCGCACCTTCAAGCCCGAGACGAAAGGAGAGTGCCGTACTTGAGGATACTACTGAGCTTTGACATAGACGGCACGCTTGAGACCGGCGATCCGCCCGGCCCCATCACCCTGGAGATGGTGATCCGCGCCAAGGAGCTGGGCTGCATCATCGGAAGCTCATCCGACCGCTCCATCACCTCGCAGCGGGACATGTGGGCCAGGAACAACATCGAGGTGGACTTCGTCTCCAACAAGCACGTTCTCATCGAGATAAAGCAGCGATTCGAGGCCGACTACTATCTGCACATGGGCGACCGCGAGCTGGACCGCCAGTTCGCGCGTGAGGCGGAGTTCGACTTCATGTGGATGGACGAGGCCGCGGGGGAGCCGTGGATCGCCATGAAGAACGGCGAAACGCCGCTGGCCGGCGGCTCCGACGGCCCCGCCGTCGAGACCGCGCCGCAGAGCTTCTCTACCGCCGACTGCAAGCCCGCCTCCCACGACCAGCACTGGTGCGCCACGCACCACAAGCCCGTGTGGGAGTGCAAGAGACTCGAAGAAGAGATGTACTCGCCGCAGAAGACGTTCGACGGCCTCAGCTGAGCCGTCGTTGACGCCTGCGCCACACGCAATGTTGACACCGGGCAAGACCTGTGGTAACGTTTCCTCACGATGATTGTGCGATCTCTCACAATAGCCTGCACATGTACCGGAGTGCCATAGGGGCAGAACACTTCTGTCGGGAAGCAGCGCGCGCCCCCTTCAACACGGTTGAGAGGGGCGCTTTTGTTTGCCCGCCAAAAACGAACTCAGAGGCAAGACGAACACTAAATGGAGCTACAACCACTGATCATATCGGCAGGGCTGTTGATGGGCCTGCTGGTCGGTCTTACGGGCATGGGCGGAGGCGCCCTGATGACCCCGTTCCTCATCTTCACGGGCGTCAAGCCCACGGTCGCCGTGGGCACGGACCTGTTCCAGATGATGTTCACCAAGTCGTTCGGGGCGTGGCAGCATCACCGGCAAGGCAGCGTCAACTACCGCGTGGTGCTTCCCCTGATCGCCGGCAGCCTGCCGGGAGCGATGGCGGGCGTGGTGCTCCTGCGCGTGATGGAGGACAGCCTCGGAATCTCGGCGGACGTGTTCCTCACGCGGCTGCTGGGAGTCGTGCTGACGTTCGCGGGCGTGGCGTTGTTCATACGGCTGTTCATGCGCAGGTGGCTGTGGAGCCGGTCTCAGGGCTGGGAGGTCGAATCACCCAGGGGCGGCAGGTTCCTGGTGCTGAGCGCGGTCGGGGCGGTGCTTGGCCTGCTGGTCGGGCTGACGTCCGTGGGAAGCGGCACCCTGTTCATCGTCATGATGGTGGCGTTGCTAAGAATGTCGATGCGGCATATAGTGGGTACGGACGTCGCGCACTCGGCGCTGCTGACAGCGGGAGCGGGGCTGTTGCACCTGGGGTTCGGCAACGTGGACCTGGCCTTGGCAGCCAACATTCTGATAGGATCCGTGCCGGGCGTCATCGTGGGCAGCCGAATGACGGTGCGCATACCGGAGAGAGGTCTGAGAGCGGCCGTGGCCTTCGCTCTGGTGGGCGTTGGGCTCAAGCTGCTGTAGCCTAGAAACCAAGCAGAGGTACTCAAGGAGGGATAGAGAAATGCTGGAGCAGATGGAACCGTTGCTGTCGAATGAGGAGATCGAGGAGAAGAACAGGGAGTTCGAGGGCAAGTCTCCCGAGGCGGTGCTGGAGTGGGCGATCGAGACCTTTCACCCGCGGCTCGCCCTGTCGTCGAGCTTCGGCGCTGAGGACGTGGCTCTGATCGACATGATGTGGCGCATCGATCCAAGCGCCCGCGTGTTCACCCTGGAGACGCTTCGCCTGCACACGGAGACCTACACCTTGATGGACCAAATTCGGATGCGGTACGGCATGGACGTGGAGAACTACTACCCCGACATGGAGCAGGTAGCCGGCATGGTAAAGGAGCACGGCTTCAACCTGTTCTACAAGTCCGAGGAGTTCCGCAAGCTGTGCTGCGGCATCCGCAAGATGGAGCCGCTGGACCGGGCGCTGGGCACGGTGGACGCCTGGATCAGTGGACTTCGCCGCGATCAGGCCGTGACCCGCGTGGACATAGGCAAGGTGGAGCTCGACTCGGCACACGGCAACCGCATCAAGATCAATCCGCTGGCAGAGTGGTCGTCGGACAAGGTGTGGGCCTACATCCACGAGAACAAGGTGCCCTACAACGAGCTGCACGACAACGGCTTCCCCAGCATCGGCTGCGCGCCCTGCACCCGGGCAGTCAGCCCGGACGAGGACCCGCGCGCCGGCCGCTGGTGGTGGGAGAGCGACCCCAACTCCAAGGAGTGCGGCCTGCACGTCATCGAGACGCTGGACAGCATCAAGGCCGCGGCGGAGAAGGGACGTTGATTGCCCCGCATGGTGGCACGCTCGTAGAGGGCTACGCGGACGCGGAGCAGGCCCAGGCCATCCGGGAGGAGGCCGAATCCCTGCTCAGCGTGGCGCTCAACCCGCGGCAGCTGTCGGACGCTCACATGATAGCCCAGGGGGCGTTCAGCCCCCTGACGGGCTTCATGGGCCACGAGGACTACACCGCGGTGGTGAAGACGATGCACCTGGCGGACGGCCAGCCCTGGTCGCTGCCAATCACCCTTGGCGTGGACTCCCTGCGCGCTGCCGACCTGAGGGAAGGGAAGCGCGTTGCCATGACGTCGGAGAGCGGCGACCTGGTCGGAATCCTCACGCTGGAGGGCAAGTACCGCCGCGACCGTGAGGAAGAGGCCCAGGAGGTGTTCCGTACCACAGAGGAGCAGCATCCCGGCGTGGCGAACATGTACCAGGAAGGCGACGTCCTGCTCGGTGGAAAGATCACCATGCTACCCGGCCGCCCCAACCTGGAAGAGGGCGTTGAGCCCTACTATCGCACGCCTGCGGAAACGCGTGAGGCCATCGAGGGTCTTGGTTGGAACACCGTCGTGGGATTCCAGACGCGCAACCCCGTGCACCGCGCCCACGAGTACATACAGAAGTGCGCTATGGAGGCGAGGGACGGATTGCTGCTGCATCCGCTGGTGGGTGAGACCAAGGGAGACGACATTCCGGCGCCGGTGCGCATGCGCTGCTACCAGGCCCTGCTGGAGAACTACTATCCCAGCAGCCGAGTCCTGCTCACGGTGCTTCCCGCGTTCATGCGATACGCCGGGCCGCGGGAGGCCATCTTCCACGCGCTGGTCCGCAAGAACTACGGCTGCACCCACTTCATCGTGGGGCGAGACCACGCCGGAGTCGGCAACTACTACGGCCCCTACGACGCTCAGCACATCTTCCGGGAGTTCTCGCCGGACAGCCTGGGCATCATGCCGCTGTTCTTCGAAAACTCCTTCTTCTGCCGACGCTGCCAGGGCATGGGCACCGAGAAGACGTGCCCGCACGGCGCCGACCATCGAGTCAGCCTGAGCGGAACCCAAGTGCGCGCCATGCTGGCGCAGGGCGAGATGCCTCCGGAGGAGTTCACGCGCCCGGAGGTGGCGCGCGTGCTCATGGAGTCTATGGCGGCGGCCAGGCCCGGCTGAGACCAATCGCCGGGGGCTTCTCAATGGTGACTAGCCGAAGGAGGGCGCAGGAGTACGCCGAAAGGCTTCTCTCGACGCCCTCCGCTCGCGTTGAGGTTACACTTCGCAGGTGGAAGACCTGTTCGACGCTGCTGCACAGGCGCCGCGCAATCGCGCGCTGCAAAGCGGACAGGGTGGGGACGTGGACGGCCGCATTCGTGGCACAGGCGCTGGGCGTGGACCTGCCGCCGGTGGGCGAAAGCGTCACGGTGCAGGTATCGTCGGGTACGCTGTGGCGAGCCGTGGGCATCTCCGCGCTAGACCTGCGGCAGCGAGAGGCGCGCGTGCTTCTCGGTCGCCTGCTGGAGGAGGCGGAGATGCAGCGGAACGCTGGAACCGCGGTGGAGTCGCACTAGGCGCGCGACTTGCGCGCCATGCTTCCGCCGATCGCCGCACCCACCGACGCAAGCACGACCCCGACCGCCAGGACGCCCGCGAACAGGAGTATTACCAGTCCGCCATCGGTCACCTGCGGAAGCTCGATGCCGGGCAGCAACGAACTCACCACGGGCAGAATGGCCAGCAGGGCCCCGGCCAGCAGCCCTGACATAAGCACCCCAAGCCAGACGGCCCGGAGCATCCCCGCCTTGGCCATCGAACCTGCGACCCACCCACCGATGAGCGGCGACAACGGCCCCGAAACGAAGTGCACGAGCGGGATTATCAGGCACAGCACGGCCACGCCGCAGCCGATGAAGGCGTACTTCAGCCCCAGGTTCTCCAGCAAGTAGCTCACAGACGCGGCCTCACAGGTAGTCCTTGATGCGCTCCGCCAGCGTGCGGGTCATGCCCGGCACGGCCGCGAGCTCATCTGTGGACGCGTCCTTTACGCCCTTCACCGACCCAAATCGCCGTATGAGCATCCGCCGCCGCTTGGGGCCGATGCCGGGCACCACGTCGATTGCGGAGCGCAGCCCTTTGCGCGTGCGGCTGCGCTGGTGGTATGTGACGGCGAATCGATGAGCCTCGTCCCGCAGGCGCTGCACCAGGAACAGGGCAGGGGAGCTGCGCGGAAGCATGATCGACTCCTGCATGTCCCGCACGAATATCTCCTCGTGCTCCTTGGCAAGGCTGGCCAGCGGCACGTCGTCGATGCCCAGCTCCAGGAACACCTCCACGGCCGCGTTCAGGTGGCCCTTGCCCCCGTCGATCAGCACCAGGTCCGGCAGGATGCCCCATGAGCCACCCTGTGCGGCGCCGTCGTCGGGCGGTGCTTCGTCATCCGACTGCGCCGCTCTCTGGCCCAATCGCTGAAAGCGGCGGCGCAGCATCTCCTGCATCATCGCGTAGTCGTCGATGCCGTCCACGCTGCGAATCTTGAACCGGCGGTAGTGTGACGACTTCGCCTGGCCGTTCTCGAAGACGACCATGCTGCCGACGGGCGTTGTGCCCTGGATATTGGATATGTCGTAGCACTCCATGCGGAGCGGCAGGCGCGGCAGGTTGAGGCCCTCCTGCAGCTCCTCCATCGCCGACTCCAGCGCGTCCTCATCGGCGAGCCACTTCACCTTGAACTGCTCCATTCGCTGGCCGGCGTTCTCCGCCACCATCTCCACCAGCCTGCGCTTCTCGCCGCGCTGCGGCGTCCGCAGCTCGACCTTGCGGCCCCGCTTCTGCTCCAGCCACTCTCGAATCGGGTCAGCGTCCTCGGGCGAATGCTGGAGTAAGAGCCGCGGCGGCACGTGCGGAGCGCGGTCGTAGTACTGCTTCACGAAGTCAGCCATGACGCGCTCCGGCGCATCGTCCTGGACGCCGCCCATCACGAAGTGCTCGCGTCCGATGAGCTTGCCTCCGCGCACAAAGAACACCTCTACCCACGCCTCATCGCCGCCGCGGGCCATTGCGATGACGTCCTCGTCCTGGCCGGATAGTGACACCACCTTCTGGCCTTCGGTGACGCGCTCGATAGCCCGTAGCTGGTCTCTGAGGCGGGAAGCCCTCTCGAACTCCCACGCCTCCGCGGCATCCTCCATCTTGCCGCGCAGATCCCTGACCACGGCTTCCGTGCGGCCCTCCATGAACATCACGACCTGGTCGATGACTTTGCCGTACTCCTCTCGGCTTGCCGCGCCGATGCAGGGCGCTACGCAGCGGTTGATGTAGTACTCAAGGCACGGGCGGGGGTCGTCTCCGCGAATCTCCCTTGTGCAGGAGCGGTAGGGGAACAGCTTCTTGAGAAGCGCCATGGTCTTGCGGACGGAGCCTGCGCTGGCGTACGGGCCGAAGTAGCGGGCGCCGTCGTTGGTGACGCGGCGGGTGACGTATACCTGCGGAAACTCCTCGTTGAGGCCAATCTTCAGGTAGGGGTAGGTCTTGTCGTCCTTGAGCCGCGCGTTGTACTTGGGACGCCTGCTCTTGATGAACGTGTTCTCAAGGATGAGAGCCTCCGCCTCGGTGTCCGTGACGATGAACTCGAAATCCGTCACGCCTGCGACCATATTGCGTATCTTCGGCTCCAGGTTCACTGGCGAACCGAAGTAGGACTGGAGACGGTGTCGCAGGCTGGCAGCCTTGCCGACGTAGAGCACCTGGCCCTGCGCGTCCTTGAGCAGGTACACGCCGGGCTGCACCGGAGTGGCCCTGAGCTGCTTGGCGATGCTTGGGCTTGGCATGCCCGAATTCTAGCACAGAGCATGTAGTGCGTCATTTGGAATCCAGAGAGCGCCTTGAATCTCCCCATGCGCTCGGCTACAATGGCCCCACAGGAGGCAAGCATGGAGGTAGTGCTCTCAGCGCCCCGGGGATTCTGCGCCGGCGTAGTGCGGGCAATTGACGTAGTCGAGCTTTGCCTGCAGCGATTCGGCGCTCCGGTCTACGTTCGCAAGGAGATTGTGCATAACCCCTATGTTGTGGAGGACCTGAGGGGCAAGGGCGCCATCTTCGTGGAGGAGCTGGACGAGGTGCCGGAAGACGCAAGGGTGGTCTTCAGCGCCCACGGTGTGGCTCCCGCCGTGTGGGAGAACAGCCGCGAGCGCGGCCTCCACGTCGTGGACGCGACCTGCCCACTGGTCACCAAGGTCCACCTGGAGGCGCTGAAGTACGCCCGCGAGGGCTACTCCATCCTCCTGATCGGCCACGCCTTCCACGACGAGGTCATCGGCACGATGGGGGAGGCGCCCGACGTCAGCATCCTGGTGGAGGACACGGATGATGCACGCACCGTCGAGGTGGCCGATCCCGATAGGGTGGTTGCCCTGACGCAGACGACCCTGAGCGTAGATGACACCGCGGAGGTCGTCAGCGTGCTCAAGGAACGATTCCCCAACCTGCTGACCCGCAACGACATCTGCTACGCCACCTCCAACCGGCAGGAGGCAGTGAAGATCATTACGTCGCAGGTGGACGTTGTGCTTGTGATTGGAGCGCAGAACTCGTCCAACTGTAACCGCCTGCGGGAGGTCGCCGAGGCGGAGGGAGTGCCCGCGTACCTGGTGAACGGCCCGGAGGAGATCGACGATGCGTGGCTGGAGGGAGCCGAGCGCGTGGGTATCACGTCGGGCGCTTCGACCCCGGAGCTGCTGGTGGACAGGGTGGTGGAGTACCTGAAGCCGGACTCTGTCAGGCACGTGGAGGCGATGGAGGAGAACGTCAGCTTTATGCTGCCCAGGGCTCTCCGCTAGACTCTTCCAACGCCGGCGGCTGCAAGCGCCTAGCTGTACTGCATTCCCAGGTGCCTTATCGCCGGAAAGCCGTCCTTCGGATCGTCCCAGAACTCGTCCTTCAGGACCTGCGGATATACGGTTTCGCCTTCCATTTCTCGCCGTGACAGGAATCTGGCTTCCAGGACGTCGTAGGCGTCGGGTTCTGAAACGGTAGGGTTGTTCTCCGTAGTCAGCTCCCCTGTGAACGAGCTGCACAGGATGAACACCTCGAAGTGATGGATCTTGAAGCGCTGCTCGATGAACTGCCTCAGATAGACAATCCTGTCGAATTCAACCAGGATTCCAGCTTCTTCGAATGTCTCTCGCCTGGCGCAGTCGAAGACGGACTCGTCTCCTTCCACGCCGCCGCCGGGGGGAATCCAGAAGATCTCGCCCGAGTGCCGGTCACGGGACTTTATCAGTAGAAGCCGTTCTCCCCGGACAACAAGGGCCGCGGCTCTGATCCTGTGCTTCATCAAATGTCCAGTCAAGCTGGTATGACAGGCCCAATCACTTCGATAGGGCGCGTATAGAGCCCGGTCGGAGTTCCGATTGGGGAGGGCGCTGGGCGCTACGGCGTATCTGGTAGCAGTGGCTAACCCAGGACCACCGTCAGCACGACCAGAATCACCAGCATGAGGGCGGAGACAAGGCCTATTCGCTTGATCTCAGGCCAGACGTAGGGGTTGTGTGTGCGTGCTGCTGCAACCGGGGCTTGCCTTGCGGAGGGGGTCAGCCTGGCTGCTTCCGCGGTCGCCGTCGATGCGCCGGGAGCGGCCGTTTCCTGACGTGTTGCCGTCGCCGTAGCAGACGCCGCTGGCCGGCTGGGCGCGCTCACCTCGTCTCTGACCGCCGGCAGGCTCGCCTCCACGCCAGCGTGATGCTTAGACGCTCTTCGCTTCTTCTGTCCCAGCTCGGCCTGCTTCGCGGCCACTCGCCGTGACTTTCTAGCCATTGGATGGCCTCCTGTTCAACGCCCCGCGGGGCGACCCCTGTTCTTCAATAATAGCATAAGCCCCATTGCAGCATGATGGAAGGGGGAATCGATTCCACTTTGCGCGGATTCCACGCAGCAACCCCGGCCTTCGGCGCTCATGCCCTCGGGTGGGCTCGGTCGTACTCCTCGTGGACGTGCTCCTGTGCCAGGTGCGTATACACCTGCGTGGTGGTGATGCTGGCGTGGCCCAGCAGCTCCTGCAGGTACCTTATCGGCGCGCCGCCCCGGAGCATGTGCGTGGCAAACGTGTGTCGCAGCGTGTGAGGCGTGATCGGCGTGGTGATATTGGCCCTCCGGCCGCACTCCTTCAGCGCAAGCCAGAACCCCTGTCGCGTAAGGCGCTCGCCGCGCCGGTTCAGGAAGAGGGCGTCCTCGCGCTCGTCGACGTCACGGCGGTTCTCCAGGAACTGGGGCCTCACATGCCGCAGGTAGTCCTCCAGCACGATGGCCGCCTCGTCGTGCAGGCTGATGAGGCGCTCCTTGGAGCCTTTGCCCATGCATCGAACGAACTTCTCCCTGAGGTTGAGGTCGTCGAGGGACATGCCCACCAGCTCGCTGACGCGCATCCCCGTTGCGTACATGAGCTCGATCATGGCGGAGTCCCGGCGGGACTCGGCGGAGCCGCCGGTTGCAGCCGCCTCAAGCAGTCTGTCCATCTCATCCTCGCTGAGGGACTTTGGCAAAGAGCGGCCTATCTTCGGCGCGGAGATGGCCTCGGTGGGGTCTTCCCAGACCAGCCCCTCCTCGATGAGAAAGTTGAAGAAGGACTTGACCGCGGCGATCTTCCTTGCCCTGGTGGTGGGGGAGTAGCCGCGCTCCTGCAGATCGATCACGTAGCGGGTCAGCACCCGCTGGTCGACCGACTCCCAGTCTCCACTCGATGCAGACAGGCCTCCCGTCTCCTCCAGGAACTCCGCGAGCTGGACCAAATCGTTGCCATACGCCGCGACCGTATTGCCGGACAGCCCTCGCTCGGAGGTCAGGTAGTCCAGGAATGACGTTACGGTGTCCCTCACTTGCTTCCTCCGCAGGCGCAGTTGTGGCCCCATTCTAGCACAGGCGCAGGCGTCTGCGCAGGTAGGCGGCGGGAGCGTTCTCTCCTTGACACGGCTATGGGCCAAAGGTAGAATCTCGCCTAGCCGTCAGGGAGCAACGGAATCCTATGATTGAGATACCTTTCAACCCAACTATGTTCGTGCTGGGCGGACTTGCATTCACCTGGCACGGATTTTTTGCTTTTGTGGGGGTTGTGGTGGCGGTGTTCCTCGTGGGCCGGTGGGCGCCGCGCGCCGGCATCGATAGCGACGTGACCTTCGCCACGGCTGTGTGGGCGATCATGGGCGGAGTCGTGGGCGCACGCCTGGTGCATGTCATCGACCGGTGGGACATCTACAGCAGCAACCCTGCCGACATCCTTGCGATATGGAACGGCGGCATCGCTCTCTTCGGCGCGATCATTGGGGGCTTTGGCGCGGGCGCCCTATACGCAAAGCTTCAGGGCTATCCTATCGGCAGGCTGGCTGACCTGACTGCGCCGGCGCTGCTCATCGCCCAGTCCATCGGAAGGATCGGAGACATCATCAATGGCGAGCACGTGAGCAAGGCGACCAACGCCTGGTACGGGTTCATCTACTCCCATCCTGACAGCCTTTCCAACCAGGTCCACGGGAACCTGGGCTCTCACCCCGTGATCGTATACGAGATGTTGTGGAACACGGCGGTTTTGGCGCTGCTCTGGTACATGTGGGGCAAGATCAAGCCGGATGGTATGCTGTTCGCCCTGTACATCAGCCTCTACTCCTTCGGCAGGTTCTTCATCACGTTCCTGCGGGAGGACAAGATCTGGTTTGCCGGGTTGCAGGAGGCGCACCTGATCTCGATTCTCGTGATGGTTGTGGCCGTGCCGCTGCTGGTGTACCGAGGCCGGCTGGTCGCTCGCGGCGAGGAGGTAGGGCCTCACGTATCCCTCCGGGAGAGTCAGGGGCAGAAGTCTCGGAAGTAGAGGGCTGAGCGAATCGCTCGAGGCCCACTTTCGACTCGGAAGACGGGTAGCCCCTATGTCCCTGACGGGCGAAAATCGTGAACGACGAGGCGCATGGCCTCCCGGCCGTTCCACCTGTCCAGGCCCAGGCTGTACACCACGTCGATAAGTTCCGTACCCTCTTGCCACGCCTCGCCCATGCCGAACGCGATTGCGCTCCACACGGCGCCATCGTGTCTCAGCCGCAGGCGCAAGTGCTGCCCGTTGGTCCCAATCCGTGAGGCGTCCAGCACACTCGCGCCTCTCGTGATGAACACCGGCGCGGGGTTGCCCTCGCCGAACGGCGCCAGCTCCTCCAGGAAGCGCAGTGTTCCGGCGTTTAGGGTGGACAGGCGCACGTGGGCGTCTATACGGATGCTCGGCTGCAGCTGCAGGTGACCAATCTCACGTTTGGCGATTTCGCCGAGGCGGGAGCGTAGCTCCGGCAGCACTTCGCATCGCGCCACGAATCCCGCGGCCCTGGGATGGCCTCCGTACCGCACGAACAGGTCGCTGCACTCCTCCAGCGCCGACGCCAGGTTGAACTCGGGGATGCTTCGCGCGCTGCCGCGCGCCAGGTCACCCTCCACGGCCGCCACCACTGCGGGTCGATACCGCTCCTCGGACAAGCGGCTGGCCAGCAGCCCCACGATTCCCGCGGCGTACTCCTCGCTCCAGAGCATCAGCAGCGGCTCCTCTGCCGGCACGGACTCCACCTGCGCCTTGGCATGGTCGATTGCCCTGCCCATCAGTTCTTGCCTCTCGCGGTTGAGCCGCTGAAGCTCATCTGCATAGGGAATCGCCTCATCCGGGGATGAGGCCCGCAGCAGGTTGTATGCCGTGATGGCGTGGCCCAGCCTGCCTGGCGCGTTCAGCCGCGGCCCCAGCACGAACGAGACCGCCTCCGTGTCGACGGGCGCGCCATCCTTGCCACCTGCGCGCAGCAACTCACGCAGACCGGGCTTAGGATCGGCGTTCATGGAACGAAGGCCGGCAGCCACGATGTACCTGTTCTCGCCGACCAGGGGCGTGACGTCCGTCACCGTGCCAAGAGCAGCCAGCTGCAGAAGCTGCTCGCTCCACCGCAAGCCGAGGCTGTCACAGAGTCCCTGTACCAGCTTGAAGGCCAGTCCTACGCCCGCCAGGCCGGGGTTAGGATAGGTGGAGCCGTAAAGCCGCGGATTCACGATCGCCAGCGCCTCCGGAAGGAGCGGCGGAGGGGAGTGGTGGTCAGTGATGATGGTGTCCACTCCCAGCGACGCGGCCTCCGCGACCTCGTCAAAGGAGGCTACGCCGCAATCTACTGTTACGATAAGCGATGTGCCTTTCCCCCGGAGCGCGTGGACTGCCTGCGAGCTGAGTCCGTGGCCCTCCGTGACCCTGTGCGGGAGGTAGGGAATCACGCTTGCACCCAGCTGCTCCAGCCCCTCTGCGAGAAGCGCTGTGCCAGTAACGCCGTCGGCATCGAAGTCGCCGAACACGCCGATGGTTTCACCCGCGTCCCGTGCGGCGCGCAGGCGGGCCACGGCGGCGGTCATACCGGGAAGCAGCACGGGATCTTCGAGCAGCCGCTCGTCCCTCGCCAGGAAGGCTGCCGCGTCCGCCGGGTCTGTAATGCCGCGGTTGTGCAGAAGCTGCGCGGCCAGCGGCGAGAACGGCTCCATCGCGCGGATCGCCTCATCCGAAATCCGCGGTGTGACACTCCAGACTCTGGAGGAAGACCGGGCGTCACCAGACATGTCGCGGTTGCCGTTGGAAGGAGTCAGCGGGCTCAATAACCCCACCCGTAGTAGTCCTCACCCAGCTCGTCCACCTCTCCGTCCAGCCCCAGCTCTGCACCGCAGCTCGGGCAAAGGCAGTTGCGAGGAATGCCGAGTCCCAGCGCCTTGGCGTGGCCGCAGGCGAGACAGGTCGGCGTCTCGCACTTGAGGCACCCCACCTTCATGCTTCTCACGCCGACCAGGTCGGACTCGTCCTCGATGCGCTGGCGCTCCTCGAGGGCCGTGCCGCAATGTGCGCAGGTCTCAGTCATGCCCAACCTTTCCAAGGCGGCTGCCGGGCTCCCTCGCAAGCCGGAGAGCGGATTGCTTCCCTAGAGGCTCTTGAATGCCAGGCAGGTGTTGTGTCCGCCGAACCCCAGCGAGTTCGAGATGGCGGCCGCCACCGGCACGTTCCGGGAGGCGTTGGGAGTGTAGTCCAGATCGCAGTCGGGGTCCGGGTTCTCGAGATTGATGGTGGGTGGGATGGCGCCTCGCGACACGGCCAGGACACAAACGGCAGCCTCCAGCGCGCCGGCGGCCCCCAGCAGGTGTCCAGTCATGGACTTCGTGGAACTGATTGGCGTGGAATACGCTTCCTCTCCCAGGACGGTCTTGATTGCCATAGTCTCGAACTTGTCGTTCATGGGCGTGGATGTGCCGTGAGCGTTCACGTAGCCCACTTCGGAGGGCGAAAGTCCGGCCCTTGTGAGCGCGAGCTGCATTGCGCGCGCTCCACCTTCGCCGCCGGGTGAGGGTTGCGTGACGTGGTGGGCGTCGGCCGTGGCGCCGTGGCCGGCAAGCTCAGCGAGAGGCGTTGCGCCGCGAGCCAGCGCGTGCTCAAGGCTCTCGAGCACCAGAATGCCGCTGCCTTCACCCATGACGAACCCGTCGCGCAAGGCGTCGAACGGGCGAGAAGCCTTCTGCGGCTCGTCGTTGCTGCGGGACAGGGCGTTGCAGGCGTTGAAGCCCGCAATGCCGATGGGGCAGATGGCCGCCTCGCTGCCGCCGGTGATGGCCACGTCTATCTGGCCGCCGCGTATCAGCTGGGACGCCTCCGCAATAGTGTCCGCGCCGGTGGAGCACGAGGAGATCGCGCTGAAATTGGGGCCCTTGGCGCCCATGAGCATGGATACCCGGCCGGAGGCCATGTCGCCCAGCATCATGGGAATCAGGAACGGGTTGACTTTGGAAGGGCCTCGCTCCATCAGCACCTGGAACTCCTGTGACAGCGTCTGTATCCCGCCAATGCCGCTGCCGATCATCACCGACACACGTTCCGCTTCCTCGGCGGCCAGGTCCAGGCCGGCGGATGCAACCGCCTCCTGCGCGGCCACGGCAGCGAGTTGCACAAAGCGGTCCATCCTGCGGGCCTCCTTGCGGTCAAGGTAGTCCGTGGGGTCGAAACCCTTGACCTCCGCCGCGATCTTGGTCTCGAAGGGCTCCGGGTCGAATGTGCTGATATAGTCCACGCCTGATCTGCCCTCCAGTAGGGCGCTCCACGTGGTCTCTGCACTGAGTCCCAGGGGAGTGACCATGCCTATGCCGGTTACCACTACTCTCGTTCCCAAGGCTCTGTTTCCTTTCGAATATCCGTGATCGCCCAACCTGGCGGCTTCCGCGGCATTTCGAATATCCGGCTCATTCTACCAGAAGCGGTCGAGTAATTGTAAAGCGTACAAGCAGCCACCCGCTGGCGAGTCGGCGCGCCAATCCTGTCTGACCTATCCTACAGAACACATGCTCCGCGGCCTCTCCGGGAGGCCCATGCTATAATCGCGCAACCCTGTAATCGGAAGGTACACTTGGATTTTCGCAAGCTCATGGAGGCCGGTCTGCCGGAGGATAGGCTGGCCCTGGTCGATATGGCGGCGCGCATCGCGAGCGAGGAAGGCGTGCCCTTGTACCTCGTCGGCGGCGCAGTCCGCGACCTTTTGCTGGGGAGGCCCACTGAAGACCTCGACTTGGTGGTGGAGGGCGACGCAGAGACGCTGGCGGCCGTCATCGCCAAACGGATGTCTGGCGACGTGGTCTCGCGCTCGCAGTTCGCCACCGTGAAGCTCAAGGTGCGGGGAAGCTCTCTGGACATGGTCACGGCACGAAACGAGAGCTATGCAAGACCCGGAGCGCTACCCCAGATAGCACACGGCACCATGAGGGAGGACCTAGCGCGCCGCGACTTTACGATCAACGCAATGGCCTATCCGCTCCACCTGGGCAGCAATGCAAACCTGCTGGATCCTCACGGCGGGCAAGGCGACCTGCGGCACGGCCTTGTGCGCGTGCTCCATGACGGCAGCTTCGTGGACGACGCCACGCGCATCATGCGAGCGGTGCGCTACGAGCAGCGTCTGGGCTTCGCGCTGGAGGAGCGGACGGAGTCGTTGCTGCGTCGCGACCTGCCTATGCTGGACACCATCAGCGGCGACAGGCTGCGCAGGGAGCTCCTGCTGTGGCTGCAAGAGGAACGACGCTTGAAGATACTCGCCCGTGCGGACACCCTTGGGGTGATGGCTGCCATCCACCCTGCGCTCGCCGGAGCCGGCGCGTCGGCGTGGGAGGCGGTGGGCGGGGGAGGGCACACGTCCGACGCGGAGGTCTGCCTGGCGCTCCTGGTGCGATCGCTAAGCCGCACCGACGCGGAGGCCATCATCGAGCGGCTGAGAATGCTTCCCGGCTGGGCCGCCGTGGTTAGAGATACAGTTGACCTGCGCGAACGGCTCTCCGAGCTTGTTGGGGCTTCAGAATCGCCATCGCGGCTCTATGAGTCCCTTGCGCCCTTCGATCCCGCCGCCGTTCGGGGGTGGTCGCTTGCCGCGCCCGATGCCGGAGTGAGAGAGGCACTTGCGCTGTACATAGACAAGCTCCGCCACGTTAAGCCTTTGCTCAGCGGGCGAGACCTGATGCAGTTGGGCGTGCCGCAGGGCCCTGCGGTGGGCGCGATGCTGGTTCGGCTGCGGACTGCGAAACTGGAAGGCGCCGCGGAGGGACGCTCGCAGGAGAGCGACCTGGTGCGGGACTGGCTTGCGGAGGAAGGGCGCATCTCACCTGGTGCGACGGACTAATCTTGAGCGGGCGTATTGGATTGCGGCTTCCGCCACAATGACGGGAGTGGCCGAGCGCGCTAGGTGTCGCCGCGCGGCCCAGCCGCCATCAGCCGACGCAGCTGGAAGAGGTACTGGTTGGCGTATCCGGCCATGTCGCCCCAGCGTTCCCATGACCATTCACGCACGCCGTTGTAGTTTAGCTTAGCTCCATCCAGATACCACTCCTCGACCGCGCGGCGTATCCAGCGGTCCACCGGAAAGGCCTTGGGCTTGTCCAGGGACATGAGCAGCACGCAGTCGGCAACCTTCTCTCCTACGCCCGGCAGCGCGGTGAGAACGTCCTTGGCCTCTTCGTAGCTGACATGACGCAGCGACGCCACGTCCAACTCGCCGCTTGCCGCAAGCTCCGCAGCCCTTGCGACGTACTTCGCGCGGAAGCCCAGGCGCAGCCTTCGGAGCTCCTGCTCGCCCGCCTGCGCCAGTCTCTGCGGCGACGGAAAGGTGAAGCCTTGGTGTCCGTCGAGAAGGAGCGGTTCGCCCATGCTGCCTGCGATCGAGTTCATGTTGTCGGAGATGCGCGGGATGCTGGAGTTGGCGGAGCAGATGAAGGCCACGAGGCACTCCCACGGGTCCTGCCTCAGGATGCGCATACCCCGGTACGCCGCGACGGAACGCGCAAGGTGGTCGTCAGTACCGAAGCGTGCGTAGACGACTTCCATGTCGTCGTCTATGCGCAGGTAATCCCGGACGTTCGCCGCCACCGCCTCCGGCTCCGATGCGGTGCGCACGTAGAGCTCACTGCCGTCTTGCCTGAGCGCGACCAGCCGACCGGATACCACTCCGTATCGCCAGTCGTCATGCCGGTGCCAGCGAAACGCCTGTCCGCTCTCCAGCGAGGAGGCCAGGTCGAAGGGCTGCGGCAGCTCGATTGTCAGTGAGACCTGGCTATCCACTTCGCTATCTCCTGGGGAAGCTCACGCAGTGTTGGATGCCTGACTGTGCAGTTGGGCAGCGACTCCTGAAACGCACGGCCGTAGGGCCTTGACCGGACACGGCTGTCCAGGACGATGACAACGCCCCGGTCCTCCTCACCCCGAATCAGGCGGCCGAACCCCTGCCGGAATCGCAGCACGGCCTGGGGCACGGCGTACTGGTTGAACGCGTCCTCGAACATCTCCGAGCGTGCCGAGAAGACGGGGTCCGTGGGCACGTTGAACGGCAGTCTCGCAACCACGAGGGCCTTCAGCGCGCCACCGGAAATGTCCACACCTTCCCAGAAGCTGGCCGTCCCCAATAGCACGGAATCCGGGTTCTGCAGGAAGGCGTCCATCAGGCTGCGAGGCGTTCCATCCACGCCCTGGGCCAGCGTCCTGATGCCTGCGCCCTCCAGCTCACTGCGTATGCCGGATCGAGTGGCCTGCAGGGCTGCGTGAGATGTGAAGAGCCCAAGGGTTCGCCCTCCTGCTGCGCGGGCGATTTCCATCATCGCCTGATGCACCGCCGCCTGGTAGCCTCGCGTGCCGGGGTCAGGCATGTCGCTGGGCAGGCACAGCAGCACGGCGCGCTGATAGTCGAAAGGTGAGTCCACCAGAAGCTCCTCGGCGTCCTCCAGGCCGAGCCGCTCCCTGACGTAGGCAAAGCTGCCCCTGGTTGTGAGCGTAGCGCTGGTGAGCACAACAGCACTCTTCTGCGAGAAGAGGCTGTCCGCAAGGATGTCGCCCACGTTGAGCGGAGCAGCCTGCAGCGCGATCTCTCCGCTGCGGCCCTCCTGCGTCATCCAGTAGATGCGGTCATCCTCCGGCGACGCCACGAATGACTTGAGCTGGCGCTGGATTTCGGCGGCAAGGTTGAGGCACACGGTGGTCTCGGCGACGAGCGACTCGTAGCTCGCAAACTGATCGTCGTTCTGCGAGCCGAGCGCTTGCAGGATTCGCTCCAGATTGCGGGCCACCTGCGTCAGTGCTGCGTCCGCGCTCTCCCACGCCACCTCCACGTCCGACCAGCCTGGCTGTGCCCGGGTACTCCTGGTCACGCGCAGGAGGAGGTTTCGTGCGTCACCGTCCTCGTGGTGGCCGGCCAGGAAGCCGATCAGTTGCTGCCAGAGCTCTCCGACGCGCTGCCGCGCGACCGGTAGAACGGCCTCGCCGTCGTCCACGAGCGGCTCCAGCACGCAGGCCATCGGAGTGGCGAGCAGCTGCCGCATGAAGGAGCGGGTTTCGCCGTAGACGCCCCGGCTGCCCTCCAGACGCTCGATCCACGAGTCGAGATCGCCCTGCGAGAGTCTTGCGCCGAACTGGCTGGTGGCCTCCTCCTCCAGATGGTGGGCCTCATCGATGACCAGGTAGTCGTAGGGGGGTATGATCCCGCCGCCCTCTGCCAGGTCGCGCATCAGCAGCGCATGGTTCACCACTACCACGTGGGCCTCCTCCGCACGCTCCCGGGCGGTGCGCAGGAAGCAGGCCTCACGCGTGCGCGGCGGGCAGTCGATGGCGTCCGCCGAGGACATGCGGCTCCACACCGGCATGTCTCTGGCCGATAACCCTATCTCGCCGCGGTCGCCGCTCGCGGTGTCCTGCAGCCACACCATGACCTTCGCGGCTATGCGGGCCTCATCCGCCGACACGCCCTCCTCGCGCACCATCTGCCGCCAGCGGCGGAGGCACAGGTAGTTGTCGCGACCCTTGAGCAGCGCGAAGCGTATGCCTTCAAGGTCGGGAGACACCTGCCGGAGGGCGCGCGCCAGGGTGGGCAGGTCCTTTGCCATGAGCTGCTCCTGAAGGTTGATCGTGTTCGATGAGACGACCACGCGCTCCCCCTTCTCCAGAGCAAACAGCATGGCAGGGAGGAGGTACGCAAGCGACTTGCCGACGCCTGTGCCTCCCTCTACGATCAGGTGAGTCTTGTTCCTGAGCGCGTGCGCCACGGCGAGAGCCATCTCCGATTGCTGCGGCCTCTGTCGGTAGCTGTCCAGCACCTGCGACAGGGGACCGCCATCTCGGAAGAAATCCTCCACAGTCTCATCGGTCAGGTTGTGTCCTTCGATGGACGCTGAGCGGTCAGTTGAGGTCTCCAACCGGCTCGCGAGCGCCGCGCTGTCCAGCCCCAGTGGGCCGGCAGTCGACGTGACCGGAAACGGCGCGCGGCTGCGGGCCTGTTCCAGCCTCTGCAGGAGCGGCGCGAGCCGGCCGCGAGCGCGTCCGTAGAGCCGCGCCAGCTCCGAGAGCAGGCCCGCGTCCAACTGCATGGCGCGGGTGTTCAGGGCGTGGAAAACGCGAGCTGTGACCTCTGCGTCATCGAGGGCGCGGTGCGGGTTCGCGTGCTCAAGCCCCAGCGTGGCCACCAGATGCGCCAGCGAGTACTCCCTGAGGCGCGGCATGAAGATCGAGGCCATCTCCCGCGTGTCGTAGACGGGTGCGGATACCGTCAGGCCCTTCTTCGCGAGGAAGGCGAGGTCGAAGTCTACATTCTGACCGACGATGGGGCTGCTGCCGATGAACTCCTCCAGCGCGGGCGCAATCGCCGAGAAGGGCGGCGCGGAGTCCACGTCCGACTGCTTCAGGCCCGTAAGTTCCTGGATGAACTGGGGCAGAGGCCGGTATGGGTTGACCCTGGTGTGAAAGACGTCCAGGACCCGGTCGTCCTGGAACCTGACGGCTCCCACCTCGATGATCTCGTCCGAGTCCGGCATGAGGCCGGTGGTCTCAAGGTCGAGGGCGACGCACCGCTCGCCGGTGATGGTGGCCGGTTCAACCGTCATGCAGTCTCTCGTCGCGGGCGCGGGCAGTTCTGGGTGAGCGGTACGACATAGCGAGATTCTAGCGGTGATTGAAACGGATGGTCAACGGGATTTGGCACTCAACCCGCAACCGATGTCGACGGCACCACCGTAGCGGCCGCATGGGCGCGGTGGCCGGCCTCGCGCAAGCGGCGAGCCATCGCGTCCGCCTCCTCCGCAGAGGCCGTAAACGCATACATCGCTGGGCCGCTGCCGCTGAGCCTCACCCACGACGCGCCCGCGTCCAGCATGGTGCGGCGGCCCTCCTCGATTGCGGGGTGCAGCCCGAACGCCACGCTCTCGAACACATTGAAGAGCGCATCGGGGTCGATAGATGCCCCGCTCTCCAGGCCGGAACGCAGCCGGGCAGACCGCGAGCCGTCGGTGTACAGCTCCGGCGTGAGGCGGCCGTACATGGCGGCTGTCTTGTTGGGAATCTCCACCTGCGGGGAGAGAAGAACCAGATGGGTCCGTGGCAGGGCGGGCAGGGAGGTGATCACGTCACCGCGGCCCTCCGCTATGGCGGTGCCGCCTGAGAGGAAGAAGGGTACGTCGGAGCCGAGAGATGCCGCCAGCGGCCGCAGGTCGGAGACCGCTTGCTCCAGGCCCCACAGTCTCCGTAGGCCAACGAGCGCGGCCGCCGCGTCGCTGCTGCCGCCGCCCAGTCCCGCCGCCACCGGAATCGACTTGCGGAGGTATATATCCGCGCCGCTGTCGCAGCCCGCGTGCTCCCTCAACAGGTCCGCCGCCCGCAGCACGAGATTGTCTTCCGTCTCCAGCGTGGGGTCGCTGCAGCGCAGGCTCATGTCCGCCGACGGCTCGAGCGTCAGCTCGTCGCACAGGTCGATGGTCTGCATCACCGTGACCACCTCGTGATAGCCGTCCGCGCGCTTGCCCAGCACTTCCAGCGTCAGATTGATCTTGGCGTAAGCGCGTATAGTCAGCACAGGCCCCGGCTCCTGAAGGCGGCGTACAGGCGGCCCCACTCCGGCAGTCCCAGCGCCTCGGCGCGCAGCCGGTGGTCGATTCCGGCCTCCGCCATGACGGCTTCGACCTCCAGGCCTGGCATAGACAGCGCGTGGCCGAGGGAGTTGCGAAGCTGCTTCCGCGCGCCGCCGAATCCGGCGTGCACGAGCCGGAAGAAGGCCTCCGTATCGTCCAGATCCAGCGCCGGCCTGTCCAGCACGTCCACTCGCACAATGGCGGACGTCACCTTGGGCGGCGGCCGGAAGGAGCCCGGCCGGATGTATCCGACGATTCGGGGCACTCCGTACAGCTGCGTTGCCACGGACAAGGTGCGCATACGGCCCGGATGCGCGGACATAGACTGGCCCACCTCTCGCTGCACTGTCACCACCATTAGCCGCGGAGGCGTGTCGCACTCCAGGAACCGTCGCACAATGGGCGACGCCGCGTAGTAGGGGAGGTTGGCCACGAGCTTGTACGGCTCGCCCACGGAGGCGGGATCCCACTCGCGAGCGTCCCCGTGGACGACTTCGAGATTGTCGGGGTCTCCGATGTCGCTTTTGAGGCGGGCGGCCAGCGCATCGTCCATCTCAAGGGCGACCACCCGGCCAGCCCTATCAGCGAGCAGTCGCGTGAGGAGGCCCGTTCCCGGCCCGACTTCCACCACGACGTCGCTCGTCTCCAGCTCTGCCGCGTCCGCGATGCGTCGGAGAGCGCCGCGATCCACGAGGAAGTGCTGGCCCAGTGACTTGCGCGGGAGTACGGGGGGGTGCGGCGAGCCGGAGGCGTCGGTCGGAGTTCGGGGTCTGTTCGCCTCGCGTTGCATGATTGGAGACGGGCCGTGCACCCTCCTTCGATCCGGAATCCAAGGCGTGTCCCCGCGGGGGACTCAAGCCAGGACTCCCTGGAGCACCCAGAGGACTCCGCTTACCGCTGCTTCCTTCCGGACCTGACGGGGTTCACGGGCCTCCGCCGCCCAGGACCCAGCTCTCCGCATCCGCCCGTGAGGATAGAGGTCTTGGACACAGACCTGGGGAGGGAATTCCACCCCGCTATAGCGGGTTGCGGGTTCAGGGCACCGCTAGCTCCCCGTGTAGCACGGCCTCAGACTAATCGTAGAGCAGGGTCAGTGTGGTGTCAACTTGGAAGGAAGATGGCGCCGAAAACAATCGCGCTCCCGTTCGTGCTGAGCCTGTCGAAGCATGAGCGGGGAAGTTTCGCCCGCCGGTTTTCCGCCCGCCCTTCGACTAGCTCAGGACGAGCGGGCACCGTGGCTACGGCACCTCGAATCCGAATACCAGCTCGTCACCGTCGCGGGGCACGTAAGTGGCTATCTCCGCCATGGCTATTCCGTTCACACGAAGGAACAGCTGCCCGGCTGAGCCGTTGGGGCACTCATCCCCGTTGGTATAGCTCTCGCCGGAGGGAAGCACGAGTGTGTTGTTGGTGAGCCTCGAGCCTGTGCTGGCCATGTACCTGGCCAGGTTGGCATTGCGACCGGCCTCTCCCAAGCGCAGGGGATGGACGTGGAACAGGCCGTCGCCGTGGGTGTGGACCTCGCCGGGTGATGCCGGTAAGGTATCCAGGGTTTCACCGCAGATGGAAATGGTAAACCTGGAGTGCCAGTGGTCACCTACGTTGGGGTAGCGGCTTCCACTGCCTACTTGACCGGAGGTCAATATCAGGAAAGCCAGCACCGCTACGAAGCCCACAATCACCCCGCCCAGCATGAGCCAGGTGCGCGGCGTCAACTTGCGTGCTCGCCGCTCGCTCCTGCGGCGCTCTATTCTGTCGCGACTCCTAATTGCCATTGCGAATCTCTGCTATTGTAGCACAGAGGCCTGGAGGTGCGTGAGTTTCCCCCAAGCGCTTTCCATCATGTATAATCTTGGCGGCCGGAGGCAGGGCCTCCCCATGATTCTGACTACGGAGAGTGTCCAATGCAGACAGGGCAGCTGGAGCACGAGCTTAGGCAGTCACTGGAGGGCGAGGTACGCTTCGACCCGTACTCACGTGCGATGTACAGCACGGATGCCAGCATCTACCAGATAGAGCCGCTGGGCGTGGTGTTGCCCCGCAGCCGCGAGGACGTGATCGCGGCGGTGGAGCTGGCGAGCAGGTACGGCGTTCCCGTGCTGCCAAGGGGCGGCGGCACCAGCCTCGCGGGCCAGACCGTCGGCCGCGCCATCGTTCTGGACATGTCCAAGTACATGAATCGCGTGCTGGAGGTGAACACGGAGGAGCGATGGGCGCGGGTGCAGCCGGGCATCGTGCTGGAGCAGCTCAACCACGAAGTGCGGCACACGGGGCTGTACTTTACGCCGGACCCGGCCACGTCCAACCGCTCCAACGTGGGCGGCGCAATCGGCAACAACTCGTGCGGCTCCCACTCGATCGTCTACGGCAAGACCATTGACCACATCATCGAGCTGGACACCGTGCTGTCCAACGGCGAGCCGGTCCGTCTAGGGCCTCTGACGGCCTCGCAGCTGGAGACGCGGCTGCACGGCGAGGGATTAGAGGGCGAGATCTACCGCCGAGTGCGGGACATCGCCCGCGCCAACGCGGCCGAGGTCGACCAGCGCTACCCGAAGGTGATGCGCAGGGTAGGAGGCTACAATCTTGACCAGATCATGGACGACAACAACTTCAACCTGGCCAAGATGATTGTCGGCTCGGAGGGGACGCTGGCCGCTGTGACCGAGGCCAAGGTCAACCTGGAGCCGCGGCCGGGGGCAACCGCCCTCATGGCGGTACACTTCAGCGGCCTGATCGAGGCGATGGAGGCAACAGTTGCCACTCTGGAGTTTCGGCCCGCGGCGGTGGAGCTGGTGGGCCGAGTCATAATTCAGCAGATAAACGCCTCTCTCGGCTACCGTCGCCGCAGCGGTTTCATCGAGGGCGACCCGCACTCCATCCTGCTGGTCGAGACCGCGGGCGACTCCGAGGCCGAGGTGAGCGCAAGGCTCGACGAGATCGAGCGCAGCCTGCGTCGCGGCAGCATGGGATACGCGTTCATCAAGATGACTGACCGAGCGGAGCAGGCCAACGTGTGGGAGGTGCGCAAGGCTGGCATCGGCCTGATGATGGGCGTCAAGAGCGCAGCCAAGCCCATCCCGTTCATCGAGGACTGCGCCGTCGATACGGACAGGCTGCCGGAGTACATCCAGCGGGTCGACGACCTGATTCGCGAGAACGGAACGGAGGCCGCCTACTACGGCCACGCAAGCGTCGGATGCATCCACGTGAGGCCTTTCATCGACCTGAAGGAGGAGGAAGACGTGGAGCGGATGTACCGCATCTCCCGCGGCGCCTGCGATCTGGTCATGGAGATGGGCGGCGCCATGAGCGGCGAGCACGGCGATGGCCTGGTGCGGAGCATGTGGAACGAGCGCGTGTTCGGCACAACGCTCTACAGCGCCTTCCGCGAGGTCAAACAGGCCTTCGATCCCAAGAACATCATGAACCCGGGCAAGATCGTGGACTCACCCTCGATGGTCGAGAACCTGCGGTACGGCGGCGGATACCAAGGCCTGAAGCTGGAGACGAAGCTGGACTTCTCGCGTGACGGAGGAATCACTCAGGCTGTGGAGATGTGCAGCGGACTCGGAGCTTGCCGGCACACGCTGGGCGGCACCATGTGCCCGTCGTACATGGCGACGCGGGAGGAGGAGCACTCCACGCGCGGCCGCGCAAACGCACTGCGCGCGGTGCTGTCCGGGATGCTGCCGCCGGAGGAGTTCACCAGCGACCGGATGAGACAGGTCATGGATCTGTGCCTGGAGTGCAAGGCGTGCAAGTCGGAGTGCCCGTCGCAGGTGGACATGGCCAAGCTCAAGTACGAGTTCCTGGACGCCTACCACACCAAGCACGGCTACCCGCTCAGGTCCAAGCTCTTTGCCAGCATAGGCTCGCTGAGCAAGCTCGGCAGTGCCTTCGCTCCACTATCGAACTGGGGGGCCGGCTTTCCGCTGACCCGTTGGGTGATGGATCGGTTCATGAACGTAGACAGTCGAAGGCCCCTGCCGGCGTTCGTCAGCCGGACCTTCCCGCGGCAGTTCCGGGGCCGCAACGCCGCCTTCGACAGGCCCATACAGGGCCACGTGGTGCTCTTCAACGACACGTTCATGAACTACAACTACCCGGGCATCGGGCTGGCGGCCACCCGCCTGCTGGAGCGGGCCGGCTTCGCCGTCGGGCTTGTGGAGCGCAAGTGCTGCGGCCGTCCCATGATCTCCAAGGGGATGCTGGACGCCGCCAAGGCCAACGCCCAATACAACGTGGACCTGCTGTACCCCTACGTGGAGCAGGGCGCCTACGTGGTGGGCTGCGAGCCAAGCTGCCTGCTGACCCTGCGCGATGAGTACCCCGACCTCCTGCGCTCTCCGGAAGCCGACCGAGTGGCGGAGAAGTCGATGCTGCTTGAGGAGTTCCTCCACATGCTGCTCCGCGAGGACAGGCTCAACCTGCGGTTCAGGGAGTCGCCGGGACGCGCGCTGTACCACGCTCACTGCCACTCGCGGTCACTCGTGGGCACCGAGCCGGCCATGACGGTGCTTGGGCTGATTCCCGGCCTGGACGTGCAGGAGAGCGACGCTGGCTGCTGCGGCATGGCAGGCGCGTTCGGCTACGAGAAGGAGCACTACGACGTGTCGATGACCATTGGAGGGCAGAGGCTGTTCCCGGCCGTGTCCGCCCTTGGCGAGGGCGGCCAGGTGGTGGTCACGGGCATGTCCTGCAGACAGCAGATACAGCACGGCACCAACCGCGCGCCCCGTCACCTGGCGGAGGTGCTTGCGGAGGCGCTGGATTGAGCGAGGCCGCGCTCCCGCCCAACCTGCAGTACGTGCTGTTCTGCAGTGACTTCGTGGAGCACGCAGGTCAGGTGTCGGTGTTGGGGCTGCTGGACGGCGCGGACGTCCGGGGAAGCCTCCCGCGAGGAACACCTATGCCGGCCAAGGTGTTTCCGCTTAAGGTGGTTCTGGGCATCAACGCGCCCGATGGCAAGCATCACGTCAAGCTGGGAATAACCCGTCCCTCAGGTGGGATCATGACCACCGTGGACCTGGAGGAGTTCGAAACCCATCCGGGCGAGGCAGTGCACAGGTGTATCGCAAGCCTGGACATGGAGGTGTCGGAGGACGGCCTGTACACCTTCAGAGTGTTCCTGGACGATGCTGAGATTGGCTGGGCTGTCCTGCCGATGAGCTTCACCGTCGAGTATATCGACTAGACCCGATGGGGTCTCACTCGCGGGCTGATTCCGGCTTATCCCCGTCCCTCGAGTTCCAAACCCCTACGCTCTCGCAAGCGATGATTCCGCGCCTATGTATCGGCCTACGTTGCGCCTCTGCGGCCCTCAACAGACTCGCGCAGTTTTCCCCAAAACGGCGCGAGAATTTTACAAATCAGGCGTGGAATGTCCTTGACACGCCATCCTACGGACAGACTATCATCTTCTGAGTTGGAATAGCTCCCCGCGGCGTAGCTGCCTCTAACGCGCCGCACTCGGACACAACCCAGGCCCCGCAAAGGTCTGCGGTCCGTTTTGGCACATCCTGTTGCCAGCCGATCGGTTCACTTCCCACAGGCAAACTCATCATTACCGATTGTGCAGGAGGTGGTTCAGTGAGTGCCAAGGCTCCGTCAATCCATCTACTTAGCGACGGAACCCTAAAGTACGACGGCGGTTCGATTTTCGGGCAGATCCCCAAGTTTCTCTGGGAGCAACACATGAAGCCCGATAGATGGAATCGCGTGAGCCTGGGACTCAACTGCCTCCTGATTCGCACGGCAAACGGCAACGTGCTGGTCGACACAGGTGCCGGCACCAAGGACACGGGCAAGCAGCGAGAGGTGTTTGGCCTCTCATCCAGCAAGCTGAACAGGAGCCTGAAGGAAGTCGGCCTCACCGCCAAGGACATCGACCGGGTCATACTGACCCACCTGCACTTCGACCACTCGGGAGGGTGCACCAAGGTAGAGCGGTCAGGCCGCGTAATCCCCGCGTTTCCCAGGGCAACCTACGTTGTCCAGAAGGCTTGCTGGGAGTACGCCATGGAACCCGGCGAGCGTGGCAGGGACGCCCACCACTCGGAGGACTACGCCTGCCTGCAGGAGTCCGGGCAGCTATCGCTGGTGGATGGAGACTGCGAGATTCTGCCGGACGTGTGGGTCAAGGACACCGGAGGTCACTGTCGGGGCCATCAGGTGGTTCACGTAAACTGCGGGGGCGAGAAGGTCGTGTTTCTAGGCGACCTGATACCGACTACGCACCACCTGAGCCTTCCGTACGTCTCCGCGCTCGACCAGTTCCCTGAAGAGACCGTGGAAATCAAGCGGGAGCTTATAGCCAAGGCCGTTAAGGACGGCTGGCTCGTAATCTTCAGTCACGGCAACGGCGACAGAGCGGGCTACGTGGAGGAGCGCGACGGCATGGTGAATCTCCGGCCCGTCAACCTGTAGGCGTCTTCTCCAGTTCAAGCAAGGTCAGGGAGGGTCGACGGACGTTCGCTGTTTCGTCTATTCTGCCGGACGTCGAAGCTCGAATATTGTGCACATTTTCCAGCATTAGTCCGCGGAGGGTGCTCAACAAGGCCGCTGACTCAGCACTCATGGTATGATAATCCTGTGCACGCAGCCGACATTGTTCGGCTGCCGGGCGCGCAGCCCCTACCAACGGAGGTCACGGCATGGAGCAGAGCGGAATCACGGTGTACGGCGCAGACTGGTGCGGCGACTGCAGGCGGGCCAAGAAGTTCATGGACGACAAGGGCGTTGCGTACAACTGGGTGAACATTGAGAACGACCCGTCGGCCATCGAGCTGGTGCTAAAGCTCAACGGCGGAAAGCGCGTCATTCCCACAATCGTGTTCGAGGACGGCTCCGTACTGGTCGAGCCAACCAACTCCGAGCTGGCAGGCAAGCTGGGCGTGGGGAAGTAGCTGCACTGTGAACGCAGAAGCCCGCGCGGAGCCGCCGGCGTGCCTGGAGCAGCGGCTGGTCATCTCTTTCTCCAACGGCCGCCTGCTGGCGGAAGCCCTCACTCATCCCTCGGTCGTAAACGAGGACCCGCAGGCCCACCCGACGTCCAACCAGCGCCTGGAATTTCTTGGCGACGCACTGATCGGCCTGGTAGCTGCCAGGGAGCTGTACAGGCTGCTTCCAGGGGCGCATGAAGGCTCGCTTACAGAGCTCCGGGCCGCCGTGGTTAGGGGCGAAACGCTCGCCCGGGTCGCCGGAGCCATCGAGCTCGGCGCTTACCTGCGGCTGGGTCAGGGCGAAGAGGCAAACGGCGGGCGCGAGCGAGAATCGAATCTGGCGTCGGCGTTCGAGGCATTGGTCGGAGCCGTGCTTCTCGATCGGGGCGCCGAGGAAGCCTGCGATGTGGCGCTGCGGCTGATCCGGCCTGAGGTGGAGCGTGTGGTACGTGAGGGTGCCGCGAGAGACCCCAAGTCGCGGCTGCAGGAGGTAACGCAGGGCCTGGGAATGGGATCGCCGGCGTATAACACTGCCTCTCAAACCGGGCCGGAGCAGGACAGGGTATTCCACATCGAGGTGATGGTGGCGGGTCGAGTGATGGGATCGGGGTCGGGCCGCCGCAAGGTGGACGGCGAGCGGGCCGCTGCGCTGGAAGCCCTGGCGCTGCTTAGTGCGTCAGGCGAGTCAAGCACGTAGGCGGACGGAAGAGAGGCAGTGGGCACCCTCGGGCCGAGGAGGACTGCAATGCTGGGACAGGTACACGACCACATCGTCAGGGAGCTTGGGGAAAGCAGCCGCACGGACACCATCTTCGTGCTAACCGCCATCATGTTCAACCTGCTCGCCCTAGCAGTGAGCTCAGGGATGGCTGTCGCTGCCGTGGAGGAGCGGGCCGGGACATATTCGGAGGTCAATCTCGCAGCCCAGACCTACGACATCCTCCTCGCGGTGTTCATAGGAATGACTCTGCTGATCAACGCAGTGGCCGTGGCAGCGCTCGCCTTCGGCAGGCGCAACCGCAGGACGCTGCTGGACGGCCTGGTGGCCATGTACCGCGACAACGAGGTGGACAGATATTACGATCCGTCACTCGTCTCCAACTACGGCGTGCGCTATCTGCTGTTCGGCGGTGTCATCGTATCACTGGCGCTTACTGCCATCGTAGTCCCGATCATCATTCGCCTCACTGGCTAAGAGGACAATCTGTAGACGTAACCTCGTTCTCAGCCGCCGCCTCCCCCTCGCGTTGCCACGGCATGGGGGCCATGCTAAGATTTCATCATGTTCAGCAGGCTACTTGGCAGACGCGAAAGGGTGCAACAGGGGCTTAAGAAGAGCCGCGAATCCTGGTACTCCCGCGTTGTCAACATTGTCCAGCGTTCCCGCCTTGACGAGGAGGCGTGGGAGGAGCTGGAGGAGATGCTCATCTCGGCAGACGTGGGCGTTTCAGCGGCAGCGCAATTGATAGAGAACACGCGGTTGAAGGCATCGGCCAGGGGAGCGCGCGACGTCGAGGACGTCATGGACATTCTCAAGGGTGAGATTCTGGAGGCTCTTACTCTGCCTGGAACCGGGGTACCCACTGAACCATCCACAGGGGAGGGCAGACCGCACGTGATCCTGACGGTCGGCGTGAACGGCGTGGGGAAGACCACCAGCATCGCAAAGCTGGCGCACTACTACGGCGAGCAGGGCTGCAAGACGCTCCTGTCGGCCTCAGACACCTTTCGAGCGGGTGCCATCGACCAGCTGCGGACGTGGGGCGACCGGCTTGGAGTGGACGTGATTGCGCATGGGCCGGGCGGCGACCCGGCCGCCATCGCCTATGACGCCCTGGAGGCCGCGAGGGCCCGCGGAGCAGACGTGGTGTTGGTGGACACGGCGGGGAGACTGCACACGCAGCTGAACCTGATGGAGGAGATGAAGAAGATCGCGCGAGTGCTCTCGCGGCTGGACCAGGAGGCCCCGCACGAGACCCTGCTGGTGCTGGATGCCACCACCGGTCAGAACGGACTGGCACAGGCCCGGTCGTTCACGGAGGCTGTTGGGTGCACGGGC
Organism: Chloroflexota bacterium; assembly: GCA_028877205.1. Lineage (GTDB taxonomy): Bacteria > Chloroflexota > Dehalococcoidia > Lucifugimonadales > UBA2985 > JAPPHY01. The sequence continues at coordinate 246,093 of JAPPHY010000016.1, forward strand.
GTGATACTTGCCAAGCTCGACGGTACGGCGAGAGGCGGCGTGGTCGTAGCCATCGTGCGAGAGTTGGGCGTGCCGGTGCGCTACATCGGCACCGGAGAGGGTATCGATGACCTAGCCCCCTTCGACGCAAGAGAGTTCGTAGAGGAGCTGTTTTCGCCCGTCCCCGAATAGAGGGCGACGTCTCGTTCGTGGCGCCGTGAACGCTCGCAGCAAGTCTCTTTCCATCACGGGCAAAGCCGCGCGCGGGAGCCGCGAGGGCCGACGCCGGTGAGCGTCATACTCTGGCTGATAGCAGTACAGCTAGTCGGGCTGGCTGCCTTTCCCATAGCATTTGCCCTCATGCCGGCGCTACGCGACCGCGGCTACGCCGTGGCCAAGCCTCTCGGACTGATACTGGTTTCGTGGCCGCTGTGGCTTCTCGGCTCGTTCAACCTGGTGCCGACAACCACCGTCACGCTGTGGGGAGCGTTGGCGGTCATGGCCCTCGTATCGAGCTGGATCGCTTACGTTCGCCGCGAAGAGATGCTGGCACTGCTTCGGCGGGAGGGCCACGCCATCCTGATCGCAGAGGGCGTGTTCCTGTTGATGTTCCTAGCCTGGGTGGCTTATCGAGCCTACGACCCGGCCATCGACAGCACGGAGCAGCCGATGGACTTCGCGTTCCTCAACGCCTCCGTGCTCGCCGGCTACTTCCCGCCGGCGGACCCGTGGCTCCGGGGCGGCGACGTCCCGTACTACTACTTCGGCTACCTGCTGATGGGAAACCTGACTGAGATGACGCTGATTCCCACTCGCGTCTCGTACAATCTGGCGCTGGCCCTGATACCGGCTATGGCGGCGTCCGCGGCGTTCGGACTGGTCTACAACCTGATTCGAGTCCACGGCGCGAACGCGAGGAAGGCTATGGGATTCGGGCTCGTCGCTCCCGCTCTGCTGCTGGTGACGAGCAACCTGGTCGGCCTGCTGGAGTTCCTGCGGATCCGGGGGTTCGGCTCGGCCGGCTTCTGGAGCTGGATCGGCATCAAGGACCTGGGGCCTGCCGAGGCGCTTTCGTGGCGTCCTATGGACTACCTGTGGTGGTGGCGGAGCTCCCGCGTCATAGACACCCTCAACGCAGAAGGGGGAAGCCTGGACTACACCATCACGGAGTTCCCGTTCTTCAGTTTCCTGCTGGGCGACCTGCATCCGCACGCCATGTCGATCCCATTTGTGCTTCTCTTCGTCACGCTGTGCCTGGCGGTGTACGTGACTCCGGGGGGCGCGGCGGTTCGCGCGCTGCGAGAGACGCCATGGACCGTCCTGGCTGCTTCGGTGATCCTGGGCGCGCTTGCGTTCGTGAACGTCTGGGACATCGCCACGTTCGGTGCGCTGTGGGCCGTTGTGGTCGTGTTCAGGACGGTCCGCGAGACGAACGGTGACTGGGCACGCGTGCTGCCTCTCGCGTGGCTGCCCATCGGTGCGACCCTGCTGCTGGCGGTTCTCCTGTACACGCCGTACTACGTGAGCCTGGACAGCCAGGCCTCTGGCATCCTTCCCGTGGGCGAGGTTGGCACTCGTCCCATCCACTTCCTCATCCTGTGGGGGCTGTTCCTGTCGATTCTGACTCCGGTGCTGCTCAGGCAGGCGTACGCTGCTCTGCCTCTACGGCGGACAAGCACAGCCAGGGTCGCCGCCGGGGACGCGGAAGCCGTCGGTGCCCTCGAGGCTCCTGCGGGCGGTGCGCCGCAACCCGCGTTCGCGGAGGTGTTCTGGCCGCGGGCCGCGGCGGCGCTCGCCGTGGTCATGCTGCCGTTCTTCGTGTGGGCGGCGTGGCACCTGGGCTGGAACACTGTGGCGGGTTCGTCCAACCCGTTCGTGGTGGTTAGCGAGCGGCTGGTGAGCGTGCTGCCCCTGGCGGCCATGCTGTTCGCGGCCATCTTCGCCCTGATTCGCATCGGCGAGAGAGGCGAGCAGCCCGCGATGGCATTCGTGCTGGCAATGGTATCGCTGGGGCTGCTGCTGATTCTTGGGCCGGAGTTCCTGCGCCTGGGCGACCTGTTCAACAACAGGATGAACACCATATTCAAGCTGTACTACCAGGCGTGGATTCTCCTTGCGACCGCCTCTGCGTTTGGCCTATACTGCCTCAGTTCAATCGGGCTGCCGGGCCGCAGGGCGCTCCGTGCGGCAATGGCGGGCTGGTGGGTGGTGATTGGCCTGCTGACTGCGGGCAGCCTGTACTATCCGGTGGAGGCTGCCCTCACTAAGAGCGGGCAGTTCCAGGGAGAAGCCACGCTGGACGGGCTGTCGCACGTGGCGCGGAGCAGCCCGGGGGAGTACGCTGCGATTCTATGGCTGCAGGATAACGCAATGGAGGGAGACGGCTTGCTGGAGGCCGTGGGCGACAGCTGGTCAACCTACAGCAGGGTCTCGAGCAGCACTGGGCTGCCGACGGTGCTGGGCTGGCCCTGGCACGAACACCAGTGGCGCGGGTCGCGCGAGCCTTTCGAGGGCAGGGAAGAGGACGTGCGGGCCATCTACGAGACGCGGGACGCGTCCGAGGCCGCAGACCTTCTGGACGAATACGGAATCAAATATGTAGTGGTAGGGCCTCGGGAACGGAACTCGTACGGGACGGCGGGCCTGTCCAAGTTCCCGCAGCTGGGAGACGAGGCGTTCTCGCAGGACGACGTGACCATCTACAGGATTCGAGAGTGACCCTTCGATGACGAGCGAGCTGCGAGAGCAGTCGGCACCAAGCGCCGCCGCGGGCGATATGACGTTTCAGCGATGGGAGCTGGTTGCCTACGGAGTTCTCTTCTTCATCGCGCTGTCCATGAGGCTATGGGACCTGGGCACCAGGGCCTTCGGCTATGACGAGAGCCTTCACGCCTACTACAGCTACCGCCTGGCGCTGGGCTTCGAGTACCTGCACAACCCGCTGACGCACGGCCCGTTCCAGTACCACGTCATGGCGGCGTTCTATTTTCTGCTCGGCGACAACGACTACGTGTCCCGCCTGCCGCACGCGCTGTTCGGCACGGTGCTTGTGCTGCTTCCACTCTTCCTGCGGGAGCGCCTGGGCAGAGCCGGGGCGCTCGCCACGGCCTTGATGCTGGCCTCATCGCCGATGATGCTCTTCTACAGCCGCTACGCCCGCAACGACATCTTCATGGCGGTGTGGACTCTGGCCCTGGTGGTCCTCCTCTGGCGCTACGTGGATGAGGGCAAGAACCGTTACCTATACATGAGCGCTGCGGTTCTCGCGCTGTCTTTCGCCACCAAGGAGACCACGTTCATCTTCGTAGCCATTCTGGGCAGCTACCTGCTAATCGTGGCGGCTGCTGACTGGATTCCCTGGCTGCTCAGGCTGCGAGCGCCAACCCGGTTATCGGACCCGGGAGTGGGAGGCGAGTATCGCTACATCCCCGGCGTGGGATATGGCTACGGACCCGACCCAGCGCCGATGCGCCTCTCGAACTTCTCGCGGTTGGGGGCGTACCTGGTGCTGCTGGCTACACTGGTTGCGCCCCACCTGTCGTCCGCGGTGAGCATATTCCAGGACCGGCTTGTGGGATCAGGGATCATCCTGGCAAGCGCCGACGCTCCAGTGGGCGCGCCCGCCGGCGACACGCTGTTCACGATCCAGGACGTGGATGTCACCAAGGGAATTGTCGTGGGGCTCATCGTGCTGGTGCTCATCCTGTGGTTTTCCACCATGGTCGGCATCACCTGGAATCGCCGCCTATGGCTGCGCTGCGCCGTCGCGTTCTACAGCATCTGGCTGCTGCTGTTCACCACGTTCCTGACCAACATGCTGGGCCTTGGCAGCGGGTTCTGGCAGTCGCTGGGCTACTGGCTGGCGCAGCACGACGTGAACCGGGGAGACCAGCCGTGGTACTACTACTTCGTTATCACGCCGCTTTATGAAACGCTGCCGGTGCTGCTGTCCGTGATCGCTGTCATCTACTACGCGTTCAGAGGCGACAGCTTCACGCGTTTCCTTGCGTACTGGACTGTGCTGACCTTCGCGCTCTACTCCGTGGCGGGCGAGAAGATGCCCTGGCTGGTGGTGAACATCACTCTGCCGATGATCGTGCTATCCGGCAAGCTAATCGGGGACATGGCAGCGGCAACGTCGTGGAGCCGGATCCGGCAGGCGGGAGGCCTGTTCCTCCTGCCCATTGCGGCGCTTCTGGCCTACCTGCTCGCCAGGCTCCTCCTGTTCGACATCCAGCGCGGCAACGTGCTTAACTTTCTGGAGTTCGTGACGCTGGTTGGAATCGTCCTCCTGCTGGTGGGCTTGGGAGTCCATCTGCTGTTGCGATCAGGAGCCGGCAACGGGCTGCGTGTGACCGCGCTGTCTATCGCACTGCTGTTGGGCGTGTTCTCGGCGAGGACAGCCTGGCAGGCCACGTACGTGCACGGCGACGAGCCCATCGAAATGATTGTATACGCCCAGGACTCCGGAGACGTGCCCAGGATAATCGACCGGGTGCGGGAGATCGCGGAGTCGTCGGAAGATGGGTACGACATGCCCGTGACCGTCGACAAGGACGCCTATTGGGGCATGCTCTGGTACATCCGGGATTTCAACAACGCCGAGTATGCGGACCTGGACAACCTGACCGAGCCGCCCAGGGGCGAGGTGGTGATCATAAGCAACAACAACCGGACCAAGATGGCCGCCTACCAGAGCAGTTACGCTCCAGCCGAGGACTTCACCTACCTGTGGTGGCCTGCCGAAGGGTACAAGCCCTGCGGCGAGGCCGGCACGGAACCCTGCTTCCGCCTCACCGACCTGTTCGACAACCTGATCAGCAGGGAAAAGTGGCGCGAGGGCCTGGATTATTACATTTATCGCAAGACTGACCTTGAGTTCCTGACGCACGACGCGGTCGCTTACTTTCCCAAGGAGGATGCGGAGGAGTAGCTGCCGCGGTGGTCATGGCTGCTTGTGGCGGCTTGCCACTCGCAGCTATACTTGAACCGACAAGACCCGATCGGCGATACAACCTGATGGAATCCCGCTTTGCATAGGTCCCTGCGATTCTGGCTGGCCATAGGAGCGAGCCTGCTCTTTCTGGGCCTCTTCTTTGCCCGCATTGACCCGGGCGAGACCTGGGGGAAGCTGGAGGAAGCCAACTATCTCCTCGCGCTTCCTGCGATTGCCGTCTACTTTGGAGCCGTCTACTTCCGCACGCTGCGATGGCAGTACCTGCTGTCGCCCATGAAGCGGATGGGTGTGGCGCGCCTGTACCCCGTGGTGGTGGTCGGCTACATGGCGAACAACCTGCTGCCCGTGCGCTTGGGCGAGGTGGTGCGCGCCTACTACCTGGGCGAGCGAGAGCGCGTGAGCAAGGTGTCCTCGCTGGCAACCATAGCGGTTGAGCGAGTGTTCGATGGCCTGACGCTGCTCTTTCTCGCCGCCGTGGTTTCGCTCTTCCTGCCGCTGGTCGGGTTGCTGCAGGGACTCGCGGACAGGGCAGGCGTGCCCTGGGTGCTGTTGGCGCTCGCAATGTCGATGCCGTTCGTGCTGGTGGCGGCGTTCATGGTACTGGCGGCCTACTCGCCTCGCTGGTTCGAGGTGCTACTGGAGCGGCTCATTAGCGTGCTACCCGCGCCCCTGCGACCCAAGGTCTCCGGGCTGGTCGGAATGTTCATTGGGGGGCTGGCCGTGCTGCAGCATCCGCGGCGGCTGCTGGCGGTGTTCCTGCTGTCACTGCCGGTCTGGCTGGCGGAGGCTCTGATGTACTTCATTCTGGCCTTCTCCTTCGACCTGCACAACGTGTTCGACGTGACGGAGCTGGTGGGCGTGATTCTGCTGGTGACGGCCGTGGCGAACCTGGCCATATCCATACCCACGGCGGGCGGAGGCATTGGCGCGTTCGAGGTGGCTGCGGCGGCTACGCTCAGCCTGTTGGGTGCAGAAGAGAGCACGGCGGGCGCGTACGCCATCCTCGTCCACGTTGCGCTGCTGGTGCCGGTTACGCTGCTGGGCCTGCTGTACCTGTGGACGGACCGGACGTCGCTGGGACGACTGACGCGTGAGAGCACCGCGGATACGGGCGCCGCGCCATTCGGCTCTGCGGGCATGCCCCTGCGGGTGGAGGACAAGCCATGAAAGTGGGAATCATCGGTGCGGGAGCCGCAGGCATGGCCGCGGCGTACACGCTGGAAAAGGCGGGCCATCAGGCCATTATCTACGAGGGAGCGCCATTCCTGGGCGGCCAGGCGTCCACGTTCGACGTGGGAGGTGGCCGGCTGGAACGCGGCTACCACCACCTGTTCACGAGCGACACAGACATAGTCGACCTCATCCACGAGCTTGGCTTGGGGCCGAAGCTGGCGTGGATCGAGTCCAAGGTCGGCTTCTTCTACGGCGGCCGCATCTATGACTTCGTGACGCCGATGGACCTGCTGAAGTTCAAGCCGCTCAGCCTCATCGACCGGTTTCGGCTGGGACTCGTGACGCTGTACCTGCGGCGGTACAAGGACTGGCGCAAGCTGGAGCCATTCGTGGCCTCAGACTGGATACGCAGGCGGGCGGGGCGGGGAGTGTACGACGTGGTGTGGGGGCCGCTGCTGCGCGGCAAGTTCGGCGCGCACTACGACAAGGTGGCGATGCCCTGGTTCTGGGGCAAGATACAGACCCGCTTCGCCTCTCGCGGCAAGGGAGTGAAGGGGATGCAGAAGGAGAGGTTGGGCTACCCGCTCGGCAGTTTCGCGGAGATATTCGAAGTACTGGACACGCGCATCAAGGAGCTTGGCGGCGAGGTGCACATCTCGACGCCGGTGCGCTCGATCCGCGTCCGCGACGGCCGCGCGGACGGCCTGGAGGTACAGACCGGAGCCGACAGCACGGAAATGCTCGACTTCGACGCCATCCTCTCCACCACGCCGTCCTACGTGTTCCCGCGGCTGGTGGAGGGCCTGCCGCAGGACTACCTGGACAAGCTGCGGCAGGTGGAGTACCTGGCTGCGGTGCTGGTCATCCTCGTGCTCGACAGGCCGTTCTCGCACACCTACTGGCTGAACATCGCCGACCGGTCGATTCCGTTCGTCGGCCTGATAGAGCAGACCAACTTCGTCGACCCGGCGATGTATGGCGGCAAGCACATCCTCTACATCTCCAACTACCTGGGCGACGACAGCCCGCTGTTCAACATGCCGCAGGAGGAGCTGCTGGAGGAGTACCTGCCTCACCTGAGGAAGGTCAACCCGCGGTTCGACCGCTCCTGGATCGAGGAGTGGCACTACCACAAGGTGGCCGCCGCCCAGCCCATCATCGGGGTGAACTACTCGGAGCAGCTGCCGGACCACCGGACGCCCATACGGCACCTGTACCTCGCCAACACCACCCAGGTCTACCCTGAGGACCGCGGCACCAACTACAGCGTCCGCATGGGCAAGCGCGTGGCTGCCATGATGATGGAGGACCTGGGGTAGCGTGAACCTGCTGTACGAACTGGAGATGCGCGTCTACTGGACGCTCTGCGGCTCCGACGGCAACAACGCCTACCTTATCGTGTGCCCGGAGACGGCGGAGAGCATCATCATCGACGCGCCGCTCAACCCGGAGGCGATCATCGAGCAGGCGAAAGGCACGCACGTTCGCGCCATTCTCATCACGCACCGACATCGCGACCACCATGAGGGATTGGCCCAGATCGTCGAAGCCACGGGCGCGCCCGTAGCCGCTCACGCGGATGACGCCGATGGGATGCCGATTCCGCCGGACATCATGCTCGCGGACGGCGACACCCTCCACGCCGGCAGCCTTGAGGTGAAGGCCATACACGTGCCCGGCCACACCCCTGGTTCGACGTGCTTTCTGGCCGGAAACCACCTGTTCACGGGCGACTCGCTATACGCCGGCGGGCCGGGCGAGACCCGCGGCCCGGAAGCTACGATGCAGATACTGGAGGGCATCACGCGCAAGCTGCTGGTGCTGCCGGAGGACACGTTCGTGCTGCCGGGCCACGGCCAGGGCGCGAACATAGCCGCGGCACGGAGGCTCTACCGTCTCTGGGTCGAGCAGTACCCCGACCTGCTGCCGCCGCTGGTGGAGGAGTGAAGGGGCAGCCGGTGGTACGCCTTGAGCTTGGCGAGGCCTAACGACGAGTGCCGCGCGCCCGCTCGTACACCTCGATGAACCCGTCCACGGAGGTGCGGGCCACCGCCTTGCCGATCAGGTCGAGAGGCAGGTCCTCCGGCTTCTTGAACCGCACGCAGGACTTGCCCATGTCGAGCTTCTTCCCGCTGGCGCGGTACTCCTCCTCGAACCACTGGGCCGTTTCAGGGTCGCCGTAGACGTTCATCAGGTAGATGGACATGTAGTTCTTCTGCGACGCCAGAGCCACGTTTTGCAGCGCCTGCTTGTTGTAGGTGTTCGGGTAGCGCTCCAGCGGTATGACGTAGCCGATCATGCCAAACTGCATGATCTCCTCGAAGCCGGGCGGCAGGTTGTCGAGGATCAGCTTGCGCATCGTCTCCAATGCCTCGCGCCTTTCCGGCGTCTGCTCCGACAGGTACTCCTCGACGGTTGTGGCACTGCTGTAAGCCATGAAGTCACTCCTCATTCAAGTCGTGCGCCGTTCCGTTCAGCCAATGGCCGACGGGCCTTCCCATTATATCATCGGGCCCGCCGGCCGTCTCAAAGTCGGGGAGATGCCCAACGCGCCCCCATTGAACCATCACGTCCTTTGTGCTAACATCCTTAGCTAGAAAAATCACAATCCGCGGAGAGAGCGTGGCCAGCGGAGACAGCCTTAGAGAGCGAATAGACGGCGCTCTGGCCGGTCAATCGGCCAGGACGGTCACTGTGCTGTCCTCGCTTCTTGCCATTGAGGACGAGCTGGGTTACATCCCACCTCCCGCCATCGAGCAGGTGGCCAGGCACACCGGCTCCACCATCAACGACGTGTGGGGCGTGGCGTCCTTCTACACCAACTTCCGGTTCACACCCCCAGGCGAGCACGTGGTCGAGCTGTGCTGGGGCCCCACCTGCCACCTTCTGGGCGCGCAGCAGATAATCCAGGCCGCGCTCCAGGCCCTCGGCCTCAGCGAGGAGGGGGACACCTCGGACGGCAAGATCTCGCTCAAGTACAACACCTGCCTAGGTGCCTGCTCGCAGGGCCCGGTCATCAGCGTAGACCACAAGGTTGTCGGCCCGCAGTCCCTAGGCATAACCGGCGGAGACGCGATGAGCGAGCACGTGGCCGAGTTGGTGTCACGGCTCAGAAACGGCAGTTCCTGAACGGAGTAGCAGTGCCAACCTACGAAGAGCTGTTGCAGGAAGCCCAGTCCCGCCTCCTCGAGCTGGAGGGCGGAGGCAAGCCTTGGATTCGCGTAGGCGCCGCCGTCTGCGGCGAGGCCGCGGGCGCTTCCGAGACGCTCGAGGCCATTCGAGCCGAGCTCGACAGGCGCGGCATCGATGCGAACGTCAGTATCGTGGGGTGCCTGGGCCTGTGCTACGCCGAGCCGCTTGTGGACGTGCAGAAGCCGGGCGGCGCGAGGGTGTTCTACCGGAACGTCACGCCGGACAAGGCGGCGGAGCTGGTGGAGTCGTGCGTGGCCGGCGATGACCTCAGGCCGGACATGGCGCTGGCATACACGGGCAGGATCACCCTCGACGGCATCCCGCGGCTGGACGACCTCCCGGTCTGGAACCGGCAGGTGCGCATCGCCCTTCGGAACTGCGGTCACATAGACCCGCTGGACATCTACCAGTACATCGCTCAGGGCGGGTATGCCGCACTGGACAAGGCCGTCAACCAGATGCAGCCGGAGGACGTGCTCAAGGAGGTCCAGGACTCCGGCTTGCGGGGCAGGGGAGGCGCTGCCTTTCCTACGGGCACCAAGTGGGGCTTCCTGGCCCGATCGCCGGGACCCGTGAAGTACATCCTCTGCAACTGCGAGGAGGGCGACCCCGGCGCGTACAACGACAAGGGCATCCTGGAGAGTGACCCGCACTCGCTAATCGAAGGCACGATACTGGCGGGATACGCCACCGGCTCCAGCAACGGCGTGGTGTTCATTCGCCACGGCCACGAGGGGCCGATACATCGCACCGAGCGCGCCATCGAGCAGGCCTACGAGCTGGGCCTCTTGGGCGACAACATCCTCGGCTCAGACTTCAGCTTCCACGTCGAGGTGTCGCTCACTGGGGAGTCCTACGTCGCGGGTGAGGAGACTGCGCTCATGGAGTCGGTGGAGGGGAACAGGGCAATGCCTCGGGCGCGCCCGCCGTTCCCCGCACAGTCCGGCGTGTGGGGCCTTCCAAGCAACATCAACAACATCAAGTCGCTGGCCTACGTCTCGGAGATCGTGTCTCGCGGCGGCGAATGGTTCGCCGGTATAGGCACGGAGGGCAGCAAGGGCACCGCGATTCTCTGCCTGTCCGGCAACATTGCGCTGCCCGGCATGGTCGAGGTGCCGATGGGCATGACCATCCGCGAGGTCATCGACGAAGTCGTGGGAGGCGTGCCTGACGGGCGCAAGGCCAAGTTCCTGCAGACCGGAGGCCCTCTAGGCGGTGTCCTGCCGGCGGACCTGCTCGACGTTCAGCTGGACTTCGCGGCGATGGCACAGGCGGGCGCGATCCTGGGCTCCGGCGGTATCATCGTGGCCGACGACCGCGCCTGCGCCGTGAACATGACCCGCGTGCTGGTGGCCTTCTGCCAGTACGAGTCGTGCGGCAAGTGCTTCCCGTGCCGCTTGGGCATGACCAACCTCATCGAGATTGTAGAGCGCATCTGCCATTTCGAGAGCAGGCCCGGGGACCTGGAGCTGATGCGCGTCGTCGGGCAGAACATGGCTGCGGGTTCACTCTGCGGCCACGGCCAGCTTGGTTGGAACCCCGTCCAGTCGGCCATCAGATACTTCCAGGAAGACTTCACGGCCCACATGGAGGAGGGGCGGTGCCCTACGGGCCAGTGCCTTTCGCCCGTGTTCACGCCTCAGCGAACCCGCTCACGCTGGACGTCAGCCCAGCCACTGGAGCTTAGATTCTAAGGAGAGCCATGGCCTCTGCGATAACGGTTGTCATCGACGGGAAAGAGATAGTCACCCAGCCGGGCAAGACCATCATCCAGGCGGCTATGGATTCGGGGCTGTACATACCCTATCTGTGCTACTACCCCGGCATGAAGCCGTTCGGGGCCTGTCGAATGTGCGTGGTCGAGGTCGAGAACGCGCGGGGCACCCCCGCGTCCTGCACCACACCCGTTGCAGACGGCATGGTCGTGCATACCAACACGCCACAGATCCAGGACCTCCGCAAGGGCATCACGGAGCTGATCATCTCCGAGCATCCGCACGGCTGCCTCACCTGCCATCGCACCAACCTCTACGGCGCGGACCTGTGCGGCCCTGAGGACATATGCCAGCGCCACGTGTCCGTCACCGATCGGTGCGTGGCCTGCCCCAAGAATGAGCGCTGCGAGCTCAAGGACACCACCATCTACGTGGGCACCGGCCTCACTACGCCGCTCACCTACAAGTACCGTGAGCTTCCCGTGGTCACGCAGGACCCCTTCTACGACATGGACTACAACCTCTGCATCGTGTGCGGCCGCTGCGTGCGGGCCTGCGAAGAGCTCCGCGGCGACAGCGCCATTACGTTCACGGAGCGGTCAGGAATATCGCTGGTCGGCCCCTCGCAGGGCGGCTCGCTTCTGGAGTCCGGCTGCGAGTTCTGCGGTTCCTGCATCGACGTGTGTCCCGTGGGCGCACTGGTCGAGTCTTCGTTCAAGTGGGAGAAGGCCGTCGATACGGTCTCGACCACGTGCCCGCACTGCCCGGTGGGCTGCCAGCTTAAGCTGGAGGTCAACCGCCGAGGCAGGGTCATTCGCGCGATACCTGACCTGGAGGCTGAGGCCAACAGGGGACAGGCCTGCTTCAAGGGCAAGTTCGGCCTGGAGTTCGTCAACAGCCGGAGCAGGCTCAGAAACCCGCTGATCAGGCGCGACGGAGTCCTGGAGCAGGCGTCCTGGGAGGAGGCAATCTCCCTAGTAGCTGAGAAGCTCGCAGAGTACAAGGGCGACTCCTTCGCCGCAATCGCTTCGTATCGCGGCACCAACGAGGAGAGCTACCTGGTGCAGAAGTTTGCACGCACCGTGATGGGTACAAACAACGTCGACCATGCCTCCAACCTGAAGCCGGAGCTTGCCAGACCCCTGCAGGACGCACTCGGATTCCAGGCCGCCACCAATCCCGTGTGGGACCTGGACAATGCGAGCTGCATCCTGACCGTGAGCGCCAACGTCACGGAGGAGCACAACGTAGCAGCGGTGCCCGTGAAGCGGGCAGTGCAGAACGGCGCCAAGCTCGTAGTCATAGATCCGCGCGAGGTGGAGCTGACCCGGTACGCCACGGTTTGGGTTCGGCCGAGGCCAGGCACCGAGGGCACGGTGATCGCGGGTATGCTCAAGGTCATCTCGGACGAGGTGCTGGAGAACCAGGACTTCCTGCGAGACCGGTGCGAGAACCTGGATGGCCTCAGAAACTCGCTCTGGCGGTTTGACATCAGTCGAGTGGCGACCGTCACCGGTGTGCCCGAGGACGACATTCGCGCAGCGGCCCGCACCTTCGCCGGTAGCGGCCCGGGGGCAATCCTCTATGCGCTGGACACCGTGCCGGCTTCGGAGAGGACCGCGTGCGTAGAGGCCATCATCGATCTGGCTCTCCTCACCGGCAGCGTCGGCAGCCCTCACACGGGCCTGTACCCGCTGCGACCGGGCACCAACGACCAGGGCTCCTGGGACTTGGGCTGCGTGCCGGACCTGCTGCCGGGATACCTCCCGGTGGGCGACGCCGATGCACGGTCGGTCATAAGTGAGGCGTGGGGCTCGGAGCTGCCGAGCGGCGCAGGCATGGGCATACTCGATGCCTTCGAGGCCGCAGCCGACGGCCGGGTGAAGGCCATGATGGTGATCGGCGACAGCGCCTCCTACCACAGCGGCGAGATGGGAGACGTCTTCGCGGCGGCCGGCAACCTCGAATTCCTCGTGGTTCAGGACACCTTCCTCACGGGACTGGCACAGGCGGCCGATGTGGTGCTGCCCTCAGGCACCTTCGCGGAGAAGGAGGGCACCTACACGAGCCTGGAGCGACGCGTGCAGCCCCTGCGAAAGGTCCTGGAGGTCCGCAACTCGAACGCCATGCCTGACTGGTGGATAGTCTGCGAGATCGCAAAAGCAATGAACGCCCAGGGCTTCGATTATCACTGCCCGGCGCAGATACTAGACGAGATATCCCGCGTGGTGCCTCTGTACGCCGGCGTGTCCTATCAGCGTCTGCTGGCACGAGAGTCTGTGCTCCAGCCCGCGGTAATGCCGGCCTACCCGCTTCCGAGCCAGCTGCTGCCGGCCACCGGCGGCCAGAACACCGGGATCCAGTGGCCCTGCGACTCGACGGACGACGACGGCACGTCGATCCTGTACAGGGATGAGTTCCATGCTGGGAAGGCTCACTTCATCCCCCTGGAGATGCGAGAGGCTCCCGCGCTGCCAACCACGGATGACTTTCCACTGCTTCTGCTGCCAGGCCGGGTACTACACCAGTCTGAGCGGGAGATGGAGATCACGCTGGTGGGGCAGAAGAACCTCATCCAGCGGGAAGAGATGCTCTGCATCCACCCCTCGGACGCCTCCACTCTCGGCGTGGGCGAAGGCGACGCGGTGGAGGTGGTCTCAGCGCGAGACAGCATCCGGGCCAGGGCCTCGCTTTCCGAGCAGGCATTGCCAGGCACTGTGTCGGTCACCACTCTCTTCGGCAGCCTCATGACGCAGCTGGAGAGCAGTGAGGATCCAGACGCCATGTCACACGTGCCCGGCCTGCCGCCCACACCCGTCAGACTCGCCAAGGCATAGGCGAACCGCCGGCTGCGGCAGTCCGCACCGCTCATGATCAGCCGACCTATCGCTCCCGCCTGCTGTGAGCCAACCTCTCGCCCCCGCTCGTGGTGAGCCTGTCGAACCATGAGCGGATAAACAAGACCGTCGTCCACCCGCACTCGCCTTTCGACACGCTCAGGACGAGCGGGCGAGTTCAAGAAACCGTGTGACTTGCCGTTTCGGTCAGCTTCTCGTGGGTGGGCAATGGGCTATTCCTCTGGATGCCGCCCTGCTGTAGAATGGCCTCATCCACGCACGGGAGTCACCCCCTGTGACAACTCAGACCCCGCTCAGACAGCAGTACCTTCGCATCAAACAGGAGCACCCGGACGCCCTCCTGCTCTTCCGCATGGGCGATTTCTACGAGACGTTCGATGAGGATGCGCGGCTAGCTGCGAGAGAGCTTGAGATCGCCCTTACCTCGCGCGAGATGGGCAAGGGCCAGCGCGTCCCGCTTGCCGGCATTCCGTATCACGCACTGGAGGGCTACCTTGCGCGGCTGATAAGCAAGGGACACCGGGTGGCCATCTGCGAGCAGGTGGGGGACACCTCAGCGCCAGGCCTGGTCGAGCGGCGGGTTGTGCGGGTGGTCACGCCGGGCACGCTCACCGAGACCTCGCTGCTGGAGCAGACCGCAAACAACTATCTGGCGGCCGTAACGACACAGGGCGCGGAGGCGGGTCTGGCGTTCGTGGACATCACCACGGGAGAGTTCGCCACCACGCAGCTACCGATCGATGACCTGCCCCTGGAGCTCGAGCGCCTGGGCGCATCCGAGGTCGTGACGCCGGAGGGCTGCGACGTGCCGCCGTCCGGACATGACTTCCTCGTAACACCCCTGGATCCGGCGGCCTTCCGCCACTACGAAGCCGAGCAGGCGCTGCTGGATCACTTCGGCGTGACCACTCTCGAGGCGTACGGCTGCCACGGCATGCCGCTGGCGGTCGGTGCAGCGGGAGCCATCCTCACCTACCTCAACAAAACGCAAAGAGCGGCCCTTGGACGCCTTCAAGGGCTGCACACATACTCGCCGCGGGCCTTCATGGTGCTTGACCAGCAGACGCGGCGCAACCTGGAGCTGTTCCAGGCCGGGAGGTGGGGCGAAACGTCGCACTCCCTGCTGTCCACCATCGATCTCACGGCCACGCCTATGGGCGGACGCCTGCTGAGGCGCTGGCTGGGCCAGCCGCTGCTCGACCTGGCTGAGCTGGAGCGCAGGCTGGACGCGGTGCAGGCACTACACGTTGACACCATGCGGCGAGGGGAGATTATGGTGTGCCTGAAGGACATCCCGGACCTGGAGCGCCTGTTAGGCCGTATTGCCACGGGCATAGCCGCGCCCCGCGAGGTCGTCGCGCTGCGGGCCGGGCTGGAGTCGACAGGGCGACTGGGGGCACTGCTGGAGGCCGGTGAGGCAATACCCGTGTGGCTCTGGAAGACCTTGGACTACTGCGAGCCTGTCACGACGCTCATCGCCCAGGCGCTGGAGGACTCGCCCGGCGAGGAAGGCACCATCCGCAGAGGCTTCTCGCCGGAGCTAGACGAGCTGCGGAACGCCTCCCGCAACGGTCGCGAGTACATCGCCGGACTGGAGCGCAAGGAGCGGGACCGCACGGGCATAAGGTCGCTGAAGGTGGGCTACAACCGCGTGTTCGGCTACTACATTGAGGTGAGCAACCCCAACCTGGCGCAGGTGCCGGACGACTACACCAGGCGACAGACGCTGGTGGGCGGAGAGCGCTTCATCACCCCCGAGCTGAAGGAGTACGAGTCCATGCTCCTGAACGCGCAGGAGCGGATGGAGGAGCTGGAGTCGACCCTCTTCCGGCAGGTGTGCGCCCAGATCTGCGAGTACGACCGCGCTATCGCCTCGACGGCCGCAGCTGCGGGGAGGGCGGACGTGCTATCCGCTCTTGCCGAGGCGGCTTCGCGCTACGGCTACGTTCGCCCGGCGCTCAACCTGGAGGACGCAATCGAGATTGAGGACGGGCGGCACCCCATGGTGGAGCGCACCCTGCCCGCGGGCGCATTCGTCCCGAACGACACGCACATGAGCAGCGGCGATGCGCAGCTCGCCGTCATCACCGGCCCCAACATGTCCGGCAAGTCCACGTACATCCGGCAGGTGGCGCTCATCGTACTGCTGGCCCAGATCGGCAGCTTTGTGCCTGCGGACTCGGCCACCATTGGCCTCGTGGACCGCGTGTTCACCCGCATCGGCCTGCAGGACGACCTGTCCACCGGCCAATCCACGTTCATGGTGGAGATGGTGGAGACCGCGGGCATCCTGCACCACGCGACGCCGCGGTCGCTGGTGGTGCTCGACGAGATAGGACGCGGCACCAGCACCTACGACGGCCTCGCGATCGCCCGGGCTACCGCCGAGCACATCCACAACAGCCCGCGCCTGGGATGCAAGACGCTGTTCGCCACGCACTACCACGAGCTGACCAAGCTGGCGGACACGCTGCCGCGGGTGCGGAACCTGAACGTGGCGGCTGTGGAGGCGGATGGGGGAGTGGTGTTCCTGCACCGCATCGTGCCCGGCGGCGCCGACAGGAGCTACGGTGTGCACGTGGCGCAGCTCGCCGGGATGCCGCCCGTCGTGGTCGCGCGGGCGTGGGACCTGCTCTCGGAGCTGGAGCGCGACGGGTTGAAAGCCACACCGCGGCAGCGAATGCTGTTCACGGTGGACAGCGCGCTGGTGGATGAGCTGAAGAGACTGGACGTGTCATCGATGACGCCGCTGGAGGCCATCACCGCCCTGTACGAACTGCAACGCAGGGCAAACGAGGAGGAGTAGTTACGGCGGCGCGATGGCCAGGATGCTATAATTTCTAGCTGTGAACATCTTCTTCGACTGCGACTATACGATCATCGCCATGAACGGCGGCCTCCGGCCGGGAGTCCGCGAGCTGTTCCAGCACCTCAGGGATGACGGACACACGCTATACGTCTGGTCAGGCATGGGCATCCGATGGCGGGAGGTCCGCAGGCACAACCTCGATGAGTTCGTCACCGACTGCTTCCACAAGCCCATCTTCGACTACCGCAACCGCATGAAGACCCTGGGCGTCACCGTGGAGCCCGACCTGGTCATCGACGACTACCCGGACATTGTGTCCACCCTTGGCGGCGTACGCGTCAAGGCCTACCTGTACGAGAACCAGGCCGACCGGGAGATGGAGCGCATCTACTCCATCATCACGGCCCTCTGCGAAAATCGCTCGCCCTACGACCCCGATGCCCCTTACGCCTCGCGGGGAATCGCATAGGCGGGTCGCCATGCCGATTCGGGTGCTCCCACCGCAGCAAGCCGCACGCATAGCCGCGGGAGAGGTTGTCGAACGGCCTGCCTCCGTCGTGAAGGAGTTGGTCGATAACGCGCTGGACGCCAGTGCGGACTCGATCACGGTGGAGATCAGGGGCGGAGGCCTGGAGCTCATCCGCGTGGTAGACGACGGCAGCGGCATTTCGGCTGATGAGGCGCCTCTCGCCTTCCAGCGCTTCGCAACAAGCAAGCTGCCCCCGGACGGGAGCCTCGACGGCATCACCACCCTGGGCTTCCGCGGCGAGGCGCTGCCCAGCATTGCCGCGGTGTCGGGAGTCACGCTGGTCACACGCACGGCAGGCGAGGCTGCAGGCACGCTGGTGGAGCTGGAGGACGGGGAGACCGTTCGTGTGTCGCCGCAGGGAAGTCCTCCGGGTACATCGGTATCGGTACGGGGCCTGTTCAGAAACGTGCCGGCTCGCCTCAAGTTTCTCAGATCAGCGACTGCGGAGGCGGGGCGCGTGCAGACTCTCGTGCAGCACTTCGCGCTAGCGTTTCCGGAGGTACGATTCCGCCTGGAGGTGGACGGCAGGGCGGCGTTCTCAGCGCCCGGCCGTGGAAGCCTGCGTGACGCCTGCGCGGCCGTCTACGGCGCAAGGCTGGCGCAGTCTCTTCTGGAGGCCGACTCCCCGGACGAGGCCGGCCCGGAAGCGCCGTCGGTTCACGGCCTCATAAGCCCGCCCGACGTCAGCCGGTCCACACGGGGCCAGATAAGCCTGATTGTGAACCGGCGATGGGTCCAGAGCCGCGCGCTCACATTCGCTCTCGAAGAGGCCTACCAGGGCTTCCTCATGGAGCGCCGCCACCCGCTTGCCGTCCTGCACATAGCCGTACCGCCCCAGGATGTGGACGTCAACGTTCACCCCGCCAAGCTGGAGGTGCGGTTCCGCAGGGAGCGGGAGGTCTTCTCGACGGTGCAGCGCGCGGTCAGAGGAGCGCTGGTGGCGCAGTCGCCGGTACCCACAGTGCGGGGCGGCCTGGAGCCGCCGAAGCCCTTTGGCAGGCCTCCGGCCGCTGCCGCGCCACAGCAGGCGCAGGTTGAGCAGGCGATAACGATGTTCGCGCCGGAGGGGTGGTCGGCTCAGCAGTCCACGCCCAGACAGGTGGTGCCGTCGCTCCGCGTGCTTGGACAGGTGCAGAGCCTCTACATCGTGGCGGAGGGCCCCGGAGGCATGTACCTGGTGGACCAGCACGCGGCTCACGAGCGGGTGCTGTACGAGAAGGTGCAATCGGAGTTGCAGGAGCAGGCGACGCAGGTGCAGGGCCTGCTTGAACCAGTGGTCATCGAACTGAGCGCCTCGCAGGAGGAATCGCTGGAGGCCGGGCTGGAGCGGTGGTCACGCTACGGGTTCGAGCTGGAGCGATTTGGGCAGCGTACCTACCTGCTGCGGGCGCTTCCTGCATCGCTGCGAGACGCCGACCCGGAGGAGGCATTCTTCGCCATCCTGGAGGACGTGAGCGGAGGAGTCAACGCGGCGGAGTGGGAGGAGGAGATGGCGCGTTCCCTGTCTTGCCACGGAGCCGTCAGGGCGGGAAAGGTCCTGCAGCAGGAGGAGATGGAGAGCCTGCTGGCTCAGCTTGAGGCGTGCGAGCGACCCAACACCTGCCCGCACGGACGCCCGACGATGGTGCATCTGAGCGCTGCGCACCTGCAGCGGGAGTTCGGCCGGCGATAGCTCACCAAACCGAGTCGCGAGGCTAGTGCTCGAACTAGGGAAGGCCGCGCGTCAGCCGTGCCGCGACACGTATTCGCACGGGGAGGGGAGAGGGAAGCGGAAGACGGTTAACGCTCCAGGTACTCCATGACCATTGCGCGGCGGGCATCATCGGTGTCACGCGCGCGGTACTGCTCGAGGAGGCCGGGCACGTCCGAGTACGGCACAAGCTCGTCGCCCTCGTACAGTATGGGGAAGCGGTGTATGGACTTCAGCAGTGCCCCGAACAGCGGAATGGAGTTGCTGCGCTGCATCTGGCCCAGGCTCTCCACAACCCGCTCTATGCGCTGCACCTCGTCCCAGAAGGCCAGGTAGTCAGCGAGGTAGACTCGCTGGGGCGGCCCGCCGTCCCTGGCCGTAACTTCATCGAGGATCTGGGAAACGCCCAAGAGCCCGTTTTCTCCCTTTTCCCAGACCAGCACTTTGCCCTGGCACTGGATCGTAGTGTCGTCCTGGGCGGACTGCTCTACGTTGTCCAGGATGCAATCGATGCGCTCTTGAAGCGTCAGGTAGTCCCTGACGATTTCGAGTTTGCTCTCCCGGAGGTCTACGGACCTGACGCTGCTCACAAGGTCGGGAAGGTCATCCGAGTAGACCAGGACTTCGCCTTCAACTTCGATGGGGCCGCTGGGAGCGGACGACGCGTCCATCTCGGCCAGGACAAGCTCCGCGTTCTCCGCGATCTCGTCGGCGACGCAGGCCGTGCCGGAGGTCAGTAGAACGACCAGCAGTACCGGCAAAGTCCACGACCGGAGCAGGCGGCCGGCGCGCCCTGCACGGATCAGTGATGAATCAAAAGACTGGTGCTTCCGCACAGGGCTATCTCAGCCTGAACTGCTCCAGCCTGCTTCGCCAGTTCCGCAGTCGAGTGCCGGGCCTTGGCGTGAAGAGCGAGTCGGAGGCGGGACTGCCGGCGGCGCCCGTTCGGGATGACAGGGACAGCCTTCTGCTGGTGGCTGCAACGGCGGCCGCGGCTCCGAGGGCAATGGCGGCCCGTGTCAGAAACTCGCGCCTGTTGAGCAGCCGGCCGGTCCTCTCTGAGCTGTCCGTCATGTATGCCTCCTGAACCGCTTGTGAGTTTTGTCGCAAAGTTGGGGAATTCCTATTGACTTACCAGCAGAGCCGATTGTACACTACCTGAGGCTTGTTGCAAAGTCCCATCTGCGGGGCAGCGAGTGTGAGCGGGGGAGGGTCAATTGATGCAGCCGGCCAAGCGGGGAGGGAGCTGCGGTGAGGAAGGAATGAATTAGAGATTAGAGATGGATCCAGAGTTCATCACCAGCGCCGACTGGCGAGAGATCGGAAACCTGCTCCACTTTTACTGGTTTGTACTGCTTTTTGCAATCGGATTCGGCTTCAACTTCCTCATGGCGCACGCCATCATCCCTTCCCTCATTGGCACCAGGCACCTTCCGGAGGGCGTAGGCAAGTCCCGACGACTCTTCTACATGGGCGCACTTGTGTCCCTGGGTCTCGTCCTCTTCTTCCTGCTGAGAATCGTGCAGGAGGCCCACATCCTGAAGTCCGTATGGGAGCGCTGGTGGATCTGATGCCGGGCACCCTGCCGGCTTCGGTGACACCGAGTGACCACTGACATACGACACGGAAGCAGAAGCTAAGCATCGATGATAAGAATTGCTGCACTTATAGCGTTGCTGGGAGGCCTGGCGGCCGGGGGCCTCGTTACGACGATAGTTTTGATATTCGTCCTGCGCGCATGGTGGAGCACTCCCTTCGAGGTGCTCGGATTCGGCGGCCCGCCTGAGCAGCCAATTCCATTCCCCCACGGCGTGCACGCGGGCGTCGGCGATCTCCTCGACGAGGACGGCAACGTCGTGACCTACGCGGATGGGCAACCCAAGACTGCCCTCGGCCTCGACTGCACCTACTGCCACCGCAATGTGGACAAGGGCGCGTCCGCCTCCGTCCCGCCGGTCGAGCAGTGCATCTTCTGTCACAAGGCGGTACAGGAGGGAGAAGACAACCCCTTGCCGGGCTTGGCCAACCTCATCAGCGCATGGGAGAACAAGGAGCCAGTGGTGTGGGAACGGGTGCACAGACTGCCGGACAGTGTCCGGTTTGTGCATGAGGCCCACATTCGGTACTTCACACAGCCGGGCAACCTGTTGCCGTCGGGGGAGCAGGCCACGGTGGCCGCCAACACGTGCTCCACGTGCCACGGCGACGTGGCCGCAATGGCGGAGGTCAAGCAGGTGAGAAGCCTCAAGATGGGCGACTGCCTGGACTGCCACAGGGATTACTCAGCCCCTACAGACTGCACTACGTGTCACTACTAAGGATTGCCTAGAGTCATGGGAATCACCAGAAGACAGTTCCTCAAGTGGTCAGGAGTCTCGGCCGTAGGGGCCGTAGCCTTCAACGGATGTCTCATACCGGAACAGGAGCTCCAGATAGAGAGCCCCGTCTTCCTGCCCGAGGACCTGGTCAACGGCATAGACAACTGGTATGCCACGCTCTGCCGGATGGACCCGGAGGGCTGCGGCATCATCATCCGCGTTGTGGAAGGCCGAGCCAAGAAGGTTGAAGGCAACCCGGACTACCCGATCAACCAGGGCAAGCACCACGCCCGAAGCGAGGCGGGGCTGCAGGCTCTGTACCACCCGGACCGCATCAGCGAGCCTCTCGCCCGCGAAGGGGACGCTCACGTGCCCATCTCGTGGGACGAGGCGCGCAGGCGCATCGTCGACCGCATGGCCGGCATGTCGGACAGGAGCAAGTTCCTCCTGGTGACGCAGCCGTTGCGCGGTCACCAGGCATTGCTCGCCAGCGAGTTCGTGAAGGCATACGGCGGCAGATCTATGGCGTACGAGACGCTCGAGCAGGTGACGCTACGCCGGTCCATTCTCGAAGTGTTCGGACAGGAGAGGCTCCCCGTATTTGACATCCAGGCGTGCAAGTACCTGCTGTCGTTCGGAGCGGACTTCCTGTCCACGTGGGTTTCGCCGGTGAAGTACTCGCGTGGGTACGGCGAGCTGCGACAGGGCAGCTCCCGGCGCGGGTTGCACGTTCAGGTCGACCCGCGCTTCTCCATGACGGCAGCCAACGCTGACGAGTGGGTGCCCGTCAAGCCCGGCGGCGAGGGCGTTCTCGCTATGAGCATGGCCTACGTGATCATGCGGGACGGCCTGGGAGACCAGGCGGCCGCAGACGCCCTAACAGGAGGCGGTGGCCACGAGGCTCTCTCGGCATTCAGCCCGGACAGCCAGCAGGTGCGCGACGCCACCGGCGTGGAGGCCGGCCGCATCAAGGAGCTAGCGCATGCATTCGCCGATCCACGCAACCGGCCGGTCATGGCCATCGGCGGCGGCTCCGCAGGCGCCCACACTAGCGGCCTGTTCAACCTGCGTGCAATCTACTCCCTCAACGTGCTCGTGGGCAGCGTCAACACCCCGGGCGGCATCCAGTTCAACCCGCCGCCTCCGCTGCCGGAGCTTTCAACAACCGACGTGATGGCGATGGGCGTACCCGCATCCTACCGCGAGTGGAAGGAGATGGATCGCCCACAGGTGCTCATGATCCGGGGAGTCAACCCCGTCCACGGACTGCCCGCGGATGCCAACTTCCGCGCAGCGGTGGAGGGCGCAGAATTCGTGGTGGCATTCTCAAGCTTCATGGACGAGACCACGGCAATGGCCGACCTCGTTCTACCAGAGCACACCTACCTGGAGGACTGGGGCGACGACGTACCGGATCCCGGACCCGGCTACCAGGTCATAGGCTTCCAGCAGCCGGTCGTAAGCCCCTTCCACGCCGGGACTCGCGGCTTCGCCGACGAGCTGATGGCCCTGGGCAGGGCGCTTGGCCTGGACCTTGACTCCAGGCTTGGCCTGGCAAACGTGACCGATCCGACGATGGAAGACTTGCTCAAGAGCGGCGCGGAGAAGCTGTGGGAGGTGGATCGCGGCTCGGTAAGGGCATCATCGTTCGATGGCTTCTGGAACGGCGTGCTGCAGAGGGGCGGCTGGTGGGACACCGGAACAGTCGACAACAGCGGCATCAGGAACATCTCGCCTTTGGACACGGCCTGGCCGGACATCTCAATCAGCGACGCTCCTGGCGGGCGGGCCTTCAACCTGGTCCCGTTCGTGTCCAACTCGATTGGCGACGGCCACCTAGCACACCTGCCGTGGCTGCAGGCAACGCCTGACCCGATCACGACCATCGTATGGCACACGTGGGTGGAGATGAACACCCGAACAGCGGAGGAGATGGGGCTGAGCAAGGGAGACATGGTTGTGGTCACTGCGGAGGGTAACCGCACTGTGGAGGCGCCGGTTTACCCTCACCCTGCGGTACCGCCGGACACGGTGTCCATGCCCATAGGCCAGGGCCATACGGCGTTTGGGCAGTATGCGGAGGGCGTGGGAGTGAACACCCTGTCGCTCTTGGCAGGGCTGACGGACTCCTCCACGGGCGCGCTGGCGTGGGCGGCCACACGAGTGCGCGTGGTGAAGTCGAACCTGAGCATTGACATACCAAGATTCGAGGGCAACCAGTTCGCCGAAGAGGCCGACGAACAGGCGATTATCAAGATTACCAAGCCGGAGTAGCAGTGCCGGAGCAGGGGACAAGCAGGAGAATGGCATGACCACAAATCGAATTAGCCACAAGTGGGGGATGGTGGTTGACGTTGACCGCTGCACCGGCTGCCAGTCGTGCGTGGTGGCCTGCCAGGCGGAGAACAACATCCCCATCAACACGGAGGACGTGTTCCGGCAGCGACGCGCTATCCAGTGGATTCACGTGGAGCGGTACTGGGAGGGCGAGTTCCCGGATGTGAGGGCCCGCTTCATCCCCGTGTTCTGCCAGCACTGCGAGAACGCCCCCTGCGAGCCGGTTTGCCCCGTGTACGCCACCTACCACAACAACCAGGGCATGAACGTGCAGGTCTACAATCGCTGTGTGGGAACCCGCTATTGCGCCAACAACTGCACCTACAACGTTCGATTCTTCAACTACTGGGAGCCGGTGTGGCCGGAGAGCCTCCGCAACCAGCTGAACCCGGACGTATCCATGCGAAGCCGAGGGATCATGGAGAAGTGCAGCTTCAACGTCCAGCGCCTGCAGAAGGCCCAGAGAGTCGTCGAGGGACAGCAGGGCGAGCGGCTCACGGACGAGAAGCTCAAGGAAGGCAACTATCTGCCGGCCTGCGTGCAGGCTTGCCCCACCAACGCGCTCGTGTTCGGCGACTTTCTGGACCCGGACAGCCAGGTGTCGCACCTGAAGGAGGAGCACCTGGACGGGCACGGCAGGGGATACAAGATGCTGGAGCACGTGGGCACCGAGCCCAACGTTATCTACCTGAAGAAGGTGGACATCCACGCCAAGGAAGTGGTCAAGGGCCATGCATGAGCTTCACCATCCGCCGACCCCGGTCTACTGGGGGATGACGGCGCAGGAGCTGACCCAGGACGTGGTGCAGAGGCACGCGTCTCCGGGCCGCCAGTTCTGGGCGATAG
Source organism: Chloroflexota bacterium (assembly GCA_028877205.1). Taxonomy (GTDB): domain Bacteria; phylum Chloroflexota; class Dehalococcoidia; order Lucifugimonadales; family UBA2985; genus JAPPHY01. Next base: position 270,496 of record JAPPHY010000016.1, read on the forward strand.
CCGGAGTCCTGGCCGGACTCTTCGCGCTGGGCGTGATTGGCTTCATCCTGCTGCTGACGCAGCACGGAGTCGATAACCGCAGGGAGTGGGGGTACTTCGCGACAGCGTTCGCCTACATCTTCGTGACGGCCCAGTCGGCGGTGCTGGTCTCGGTTGCGCTGCGAATGGCCAAGGCTCACTGGCGCAGGCCGCTGGCCCGCATCTCCGAGATGTTCGCCGCCGTGGGCCTGTTCAACTTCCTCTTGCTCATTCCACTGCTGTGGGTCCTGCCCCCCACGGACGGACGGCGGAGCATCTGGTTCGACTGGCCGGGACGCAGCCCTCATCTGTGGGACACGATAGCGATGGGGACGCTGGTGGTGCTGGGACTGGCCATTCTGTACTTCGCTTCGATTCCGGACAGGGCCGCGGTGCGCGACCAAGCCGGCAGCGAGCCATCCACGAAGTGGCGCGGCAATGTGCAACAGTGGATAGTGCTCAACAGGGGACTGGCCGTGCTGGGCGGCTTCTACTTCATGCTCCTCATAGTTGTACACATGCTGATAAGCGTTGACTTCGCAATGAGCCTGATTCCGGGTTGGAAGGACTCCATCTTCCCGGCCTTCCACGCGCTCAATGGACTGCAGTCGGGCGTGGCGCTCATTCTCGTAACGATGTTCATACTGCGCCAGACCACCGGGCTGAGGAAGTACCTGGAGGTGGACCAGTTCTGGGGCCTCAGCAAGCTCCTGCTGGCAATCTCGCTTCTGTGGTTCTACTTCTGGTGGTCCGGCTTCTTCGTCTACTGGTATGGCCGGACTCCGGCCGAGCAGGGCGTACTCAGGTACATCATGTTCGAGACGTACTGGGTGCCGTTCTTCCTGGCGTTCGTGATGTGCTTTGCGCTGCCGTTCTTCATCCTCATGTGGAACATAGTGCGCAAGACCACGTGGGGCCCGGCGCTCGCAGGCGCCATTGTGCTGGTGGGTACGTTCTTCAACGTCCTGCGCTACTACGTGCCGGCCTTCGCGGTGGAGGAACTGTCGCTCCATTCGCTGGAGCACATCCCGACCGCAAACCTGCCGAGCTTCATTGACATACTGGTCGTGATAGGGGCACTGTCCGGCGCGGTGCTCACGTACATGCTGGCGGCGCGTGTGTTCCCCATCATGTCGATGTGGGAGCTGAGAGAAGGACAGATTCTGCAGCGGGTTCGCAAGCTGATGAAGATCGAAGTAAAGGTGCTGGCCAAGCCGGAGTAGGCTCTGGAACGACCGGCCGCAATGAAGGCTGGAGCAGAAGCTAATGCAGGAAAGAGTAAAGCTAACCGACGCCCAGATCAACAAGGACCTTCTCCGCTCTATGGAGGAGAACCCGCTTTGGTACTGGCTGCTGGTGGGAGCGCTTGGCCTGGCGGTCCTTGTGGCCTTTGCCGCCGTGGCCTACATGTTCAACCGCGGCCTGGGCGTCACCGGACTCAACAGGCCGGTGATGTGGGGGTTCTTCATCACCAACTTCGTGTTCTGGATCGGAATCAGCCACGCAGGCGTGATGCTCTCGGCCATCCTGCGCCTGGTTCAGGCCGAGTGGCGGCGTCCTGCCACCCGCGCAGCCGAGGTGCTGACCGTGTTCTCGCTCATGACGGCCATGACCATGCCTCTGATCCACGCGGGGCGTCCTTGGCGCGTCATGTACTGGGTGTTCCCATTAGACTGGGCCAGAGGCGTGTACCCCAACGTGCGGTCGGCGTTGGTGTGGGACCCCTCGGCGGTATTCACCTACCTTACGAGCAGCATCCTGTTCGTGTTCATCGCCCTGATACCGGACATCGCGGTTGCCCGGGACAGGACCACGGGCTGGAAGCACGTGCTCTACTCGGTGCTGGCGCTTGGCTGGAGGGGGAGCGTGCGCCAGTGGAAGCTGCAGCTGATAGCGGGCATACTGCTCTCGGCGGTCATCCTCCCCATTTTCGTCTCGGTGCACAGCATAGTCTCATGGGACTTCGCCGCGGCCGTGTCGGTCGAAGGCTGGCACAGCACCGTGTTCGCGCCGTACTTCGTCATCGGCGCGGTCCACTCAGGCGTGTCGGCTGTTGTCACCGTGATGATCATCCTGCGCTCGATGTTCAAGTGGCAGGACTACATCCGGCTGGAGCACCTGGACGCGCTGGCGAAGCTCCTGATCGTCGTTGCGACGACGTGGTTCTTCTTCTTCGTGCTGGAGTTCCTGTTCGGGCTGTACAGCCTTGAGGGGCCGGAGATCCGGCTGAGGGAGATGCAGGTGTTCGAGATGCCGTGGGCGGCGTTCTTCGTCGCCTTCCTGGTGTGCTCGTACTTCATTCCGGTGCCGATGTGGCTGTTCCGCTCGGTGCGCCGCAGCATCCCGCTGATGATCTTCACCACGGTGCTGGTCAACGTGGGCATGTGGCTGGAGCGGTTCATCATCATCGTGCCAGGCCTGGCGCGCAAGCAGGGCCTCACGTTCACCTGGGGCGGGTACACGCCCAGCGCTGTGGAGATCATCATCGTATTCGCCACGTTCTGCATGGTGTCGATGCTGGTGCTCCTGTTCGCCAAGGTGTTCCCCCTGATACCCATTGGAGACGCCAAGGAAGGCGTGGTGCTCGAGGATGAGATCAAGATCGGAAAGGTGAAAGTCCCGGCAATCATGCGGGAGGACTAATCCCCGGAGGTCCAGAATGGCCAACAAGAACGTACTAGGACTATTCGACAACGCGGATACGGCGGCCGACGCCACCGACGGGCTCATGGAGGTCGGCGTCAACCAGGAGGACTTCGACGTCCTGACCGGCAGCCCGTACCCGGAGGGTGCCTTTGGCGAAAAGACGCCCGTGCACCACATCTACGTCTTCCCACTGATCGGCGCGCTCATGGGCCTGAGCGTGGCCTTCCTGCTGACCTCCGGAACGCAGATTGCATACCCCATTGTGACCGGCGGCAAGCCCATCCTCTCCTTCCCAGCCATGACCATCATCTCCTACGAGGGCACTCTCCTGGGCGCGGTCATATTCACCATCCTGGGCATCATCTTCGAGTCCCGCCTGCCCAGGGCACGGCTCGACCCCTACGACCCGCGCATCACGGAGGGGTATATCGGCCTGCTGGTTACGTGCCCGGAAGAGCGGCTTGACGCAGTCGATCAGGCGCTCCGGCGCGGCAAGGCGGTTGACGTTATTCACGAGGGAGGCCGGTCGTTCCGCGCATGATGAAGCCAATGTCCAGCGTACTCAGAATGCGCATGACCATTGCGATGGCGGCCCTGTTGCTGACTATCGTTGCAGCAGGTTGCCTGCCACTTGGGCGAGGCGCGTACCCCATCGACGTCTTCGCTGAGATGCACTATACGCAGATGTACAAGTCGCAGGAGCCGCCGCGGCTGTATCCGGCGCCCGGCGCCGTGCCGTATAAGATGGTCGGCGATGGAGCTCTCGTAGTCCCGGACGTGTCGCCTGCGATGAACACCGCAACGTCGGAGAAGGGCAAGGCCCTGTACGCCGTGAACTGCGCGTTCTGCCACGGAGAGGTCGGCACGGGCGACGGCCCCATGCTCCGCTTCCTGGAGCGGCTCGATGGACCTCAGGCCCTCGCGCCGGCTGATTTGACCGGTCCAGGATCGGTGGCGGCCTCAGACGTGGACCTGTTGACATTCATAGGCGGCGGAGGACGCATCGGGAACGCACTCCGGTCTGCCGGGCAGGAAGCCAATGCTCCAACCATGCCGGTGTTCGACAAGCTCCTGACCGAAGAGGAGCGGTGGAGCCTTGTGTACTACCTGCGAGACCTGCAGGGCCAGTAACCGACGCGTCTCACTTGCCTCGCAAGATTCACCTTCCTCGTCGCTACGCGGTGCTGGCGCCATTTCGCTTCCCGGTGGCATGAGCGGCCGCCAATTGGGAGCACGGCGACGACAACCGCGCGTGAATCAGTATTCCCCTTGGTGAACCCCGCGTTTTCTGCGACAATGTAGGTCAGCCGGCGGGCGGCCCCCCATGCCTCCTCCGGCAATTCGTCCCGTCGACGCAGTAGCGAGAGGCATCAAGCGCATGCAAGCCACCACAGCTGTCGAGCGAACCTCACGGCTGCGCGTCTTCACGGCCCTCCGGCGCCCCGGATTCCGCCGATTCTGGACAGGCATGGTGGCGTCCGTGATGGGCTTCCAGATCATGATGGTAGCCCAGGGCTGGCTTGTGTTCGACCTGACGGGATCGGAACTGTACCTGGGCTACGTCGGACTGGCCGCGGGCCTGCCGGCAATCGTGCTCAACCTCATTGGGGGAGTGGTGGCCGACAAGGTGGACCAGCGCAGGCTGCTAATCGTCACACAGACCCTCTCCAGCCTGATCATGCTAGCTCTGGCCACTCTCGTGCTCACTGACCTTGTGGAGATATGGCACGTCATGGTCACGTCGTTCCTCATCGGCTCCGTTCAGGCATTCGACGGCCCCACTCGCCAGGCCCTCTTCCCGCGCCTAATCGAACGCGAGGACATGATGAACGCCGTCGCTCTGAACTCTATGGTGTGGCAGGGCACAAGAGTCATTGGACCGGCGATTGGAGGCATAATCATCAGCACACAGCTGGGCGCGTCCCCGGGATTCTACGCCGCATTCGTGGGCTTCCTTTTGATGGCCGTCATGGTCTCGACTCTGCGCCTGGCGCCGGCAGCCCGGTCTCAAGGCAGCTCAGTCATCCGGGACATGGGCCGGGGCATCGAATTTGTCCGCTCCAACCGCATATTCACCTTCCTCATTGGCATGACGTTTTTCAACAGTGTTTTCGGCATGTCCTACATTTTCATGTTCCCGGTCTTTGCCAGCGAGACTTTCGATTCCCCCACAACCGGCCTGGGCTTCCTGAACGCCGCCACCGGCCTGGGCGCGCTGTTGGGCACGCTTGTCACTGCGTCCCTCGGAAACTTCAAGCGCAAGGGCCTACTCCTGCTGGGCGGGGCAGTGCTGTTCGGGGTGTTCCTCATAGTGTTCGCTGCCACAAGCGAAATCTTTGCCTCTCTGCCTCTGGCACTCGGCCTGGTGTTTCTAGCGGGCCTGAGCACGTCGCTGTACATGATCACCGTGATGAGCACGCTTCAGCTGCTGGTGCCAAACGAGCTGCGGGGACGCGTGATGGGCATCTACGGCATGACGTGGAGCCTGCTGCCGCTGGGCGCAATGCAGGCGGGGGCGATCGCGGAGTACACGAGCGCGGCTGTCGCTGTGGGAGTCGGCGGCGCGGCGGTCATCCTGTTCGCGCTGGGCATGACAATGGCCAGCCGGCAGGTGCGCGAGCTCGGAGTGCAGGTGGAAGCGGCGGCCTGAGCCTCGCCCTGGACGGCTTGCCCTCCCGCCACGCGGCATGTAAAATACCAATCGCATTTGGCGGGGATACGATGAATCCACCCGTCTCGGAAGGATACTTCAATGGACCTAGACACCGTCATAACGCTAGCTCCCAACCCCCGGATCCAGGAGTTCCGGCCAGGGGACACCGTGAAGGTCAACATCCGCATCAAGGAGGGCGACAGGGAGCGCCTGCAGGCGTTCCAGGGCACGGTGATTCGCAGCAGGGGCCGTGGAGCCGGATCGACTTTCACCGTGAGGCGCGTTTCCTACGGCATCGGGGTTGAGCGCACGTTCGCCTTTCACTCGCCGCTCGTGGAGTCCGTCGAAGTCGTGAGGCACGGCCGGGTCCGGCGCGCGCGCCTCTACTACCTGCGCGGCCGCTACGGCAGAGCCGCTCGCATCAAGGAAGACAGGAACCGGGGCAGGCAGCAGCGGGGGAACTAAGCCGGCCGTCCCCGCGTGCAGATTCCGCGCGAATGACCAAGTATGCCGAGGTGGCCGTAGACGCCCCTGCGGGATACAACCGCACCTTCACCTACTCCATACCGGACGGCATGTCCGTTGCACATGGCCACCTCGTACGCGTGCCGTTCGGACGCAGAGTCCTGTCCGGCTTCGTCTTCGACATCTCGAACGAATCGAAGGTCACGCAGACGCGCGACATTCACCGACTGGCCCACCGCGAGCCCGTGCTTTCGTACCGAGACCTTGCCCTCGCAAGCTGGGCCAGTGAGCACTACATGGGGTCGCTCTTCGACTGCGCGGCGCTCCTCGCGCCCCCCGGCCTCTCGCTCCGCGCGAACAGCTACGTATCCCTGAGCCGGCCCGACGCTGAGCCCGGCAGGCTCACGCAGGCACAGGCAAGGGTTGTGGCGTACCTGAAGCGCAGAGGGCGCGTGCGGCGTGACACACTGGTCAGGAACCTGGGCGCCTCGTCAGAGAGAGCTCTTAGCTCGCTTGCCGCCCGCGGCATCATCGAGGGCTGGAGCGAGGACCGGAAGCCCGCAGCTGGGCCGTTGTATATCACCTACGTCGAGGCCGCGGAACCTTCGGTCACGCTGGAGGAGCGGGAGGAACGCCTGGGCAGCCGCGCTCCCAGGCAGGCAGCCTTGCTCGATCACATCGAGGGCTCAGGGGCACCCATGCGCCTGTCCGAGGCAACGAAGGCATACGGCTCGTCGGCCGTGAAGGGACTCGAAGGCAAGGGACTGCTGCGTATCGTGCGCATACGGCAGGACCGGGACCCCCTCGCGGGCAGGACGTTCACACAGGAGGAACCTCCCAGCCTGACACCGCGACAGAGACAGTGCGTTGACCGCATTCGCCGGGCCATGGACACCGGGTCGCCGCGTGTCTTCCTCTTGCGAGGCGTCACGGCAAGCGGCAAGACGGAGGTCTACATGCGGGCACTTTCTCACGCGCTGTCTCGCGGCAAGCGAGGCATCGTGATGGTGCCGGAGCTGGCGCTCACCCCGCAGACTATCGACAGGTTCGGGAGGCGCTTTCCGGAGCAAGTGGCGGTGCTCCACAGCGGCCTCTCGCGGGGGGAACACCATGACCAGTGGTGGGGCATCCGGGAAGGCGGTTACGGGGTTGTGATCGGGTCGAGAAGCGCCGTCTTTGCACCGCAGCCTGACCTGGGGGTCATTGTCATCGACGAGGAGCACGAGTGGACGTACAAGCAGCAGGACACCTCGCCTCACTACCACGCCCGCGAGGTGGCGATCAAGCTGGCGGAGCTTGCGAACGCCGTGGTCATCCTGGGCAGCGCCACGCCGGACGTCGTGTCCAACAGCCGGGCCATCGAGGGCGAGTTCGAGCTGCTGGAGCTGCCCCATCGCATACGGGCCTCGGACTCAGGCGAGACGCTGCTGCCCAGGGTGCGCGTGGTGGACCTGCGCCGGGAGTTGAAGGAGGGCAACCGCAGCATCTTCAGCCGGGCCTTGAGCCAGGCAATGGAGTTTGCGCTCCGAGAGGGCGAGCAGGCGATCCTCTACCTGAACCGCAGGGGTAGCGGGAGCCTGGTTCAGTGCCGCGACTGCGGCCACTCCATGCGCTGCCGCCGCTGCGACCTGCCCATGACCTACCACGCACAGTCGGAGCGCCTGCTCTGCCATCGCTGCGGCCACAGGCAGAGCTATCCGCAGTCTTGCCCGCGATGCCGCGGGCCCCGCATCCGGTACCTTGGACTGGGTACTCAGCAGGTTGTGGAAGAGGTGGAGAAGGCCTTTCCAGGCGTAAAGACACTGCGTTGGGACAGGGACGCGGTCTCCGCAAGGGGCGGCCACGAGCACGCGATGGCCGGCTTCCTTAAAGGCGACGCCCAGGTACTTGTGGGGACGCAGATGATCGCCAAGGGCCTCCACTTCCCGGACGTGACGCTGGTTGGCGTGATGTGTGCCGACATAGGCCTGTACCTGCCGGACTACCGCGCATCGGAGCGGGTCTTCCAACTGCTGTGCCAGGTGTCCGGGCGAACGGGCAGGGGACCGCGTGGAGGCCAGGTCGTGGTGCAGACATACTCGCCAGACCACTACGCGATCAGGGCCGCCGCTGACCAGGACTACGAGTGGTTCTTCCGCGAGGAGATTGCCTACCGGGACGAACAGGACCTGCCGCCCTACTCCAACCTGATACACCTTGTGTATGCGCACACCGGCCCTGACCACTGCCGGCAGCAAGCCGTCGCGCTTGGCGAGTCGCTGAGACGCGAGCGGCTAGCCTGGGGGATAACGGAAGCTGACGTGCTGGGTCCTGCGCCGGCATACCCACCTCGCGTGGGAGGTCGATACCGCTGGCACATCGTGTTGAGAGGCCAGAACCCTCGCGAGCTGCTGGACAAGGTGACGGTCCCATCGGGATGGACCGTGGACGTGGATCCCATGTCCGTCATGTAGCCACCCGCATCGGATTTACAGGGCGGTAAGGCCACACTATAATTGGGCCAGCAATCGGCCCGTGGGCGGTCGCCATCGGCGCGCCGGCGGGTTACCGACACACACTGCGCCAGGAGGCGGAGCTTGTCTCTACTGCATCTACGAACGATTCCCGATCCCGTGCTGCGCCAGAAGGCCAGGCGAGTCACCAAGATCGACGACGCCCTCCAGAGGCTGATCGACGACATGATCGACACCATGCGGGAGGCCAACGGCGTCGGGCTGGCCGCCAATCAGGTTGGAGTGCTGCAGCGGGTCGTGGTCATCGAGATTCCCGAGGAGGAAGAGGTGCGGGTGCTCATCAACCCGGAGATCGTGCGCCGGGAAGGGGAGCGCGTGGTGGATGAGGGCTGCCTCAGCATTCCGGGCTACCGTGGCGAGCTAGTCCGCTCGCTCAAGGTGCGCGCGCGCGCGCTGGACCGGGAGGGCAAGCCGGTCCGGATCAAGGCGGAGGGGCTGCTGGCCCAGGCACTGGAGCACGAGACTGATCACATAAACGGCACTCTCTACATCGACCACCTGGAGAGCGCGGACAAGCTCTGGAAACTGCAGCCGCAGGAGGCCGGAGCACGCTCCGAGGAGAGTTGATTCCCCGGTCGGACGGCGCGGCCCATCGAATAGAACTCCCGAATCCGGCGGTCGCGCCCCTCCGGCAGCTGCGCGCCAACCTCGCGGACAGCGGCGCGGAAGCCTACGTGGTGGGCGGCTTCCTCCGAGACCTCATCCTGGGTATCCCCGCGACCGACATAGACCTGGCCGTCAGGGGCGATGCAATCGCCATCGCCAGAGACGCGGCGAAGGCCCTGGGCGCATCATTCGTGCTGCTGCACGAGGAACACGCCATCGCCCGCATAGTGCTGCCACGCAGTGAACCCGACGACGGGCCTCGCTGGACACTGGACCTGACCTCGTATTCCGGCGGTATCGAGCAGGACCTGGCCGGCCGCGATTTTGCGATAAACGCCATGGCAGCGTCCCTCGACGACGTGCTGGCATGTGGAGACGCGGCCGCTGCTCCGTCCGACGCAGCCAGTGAACTGCGTTTGCTCGACCTGTGCGGCGGCCTGGACGACATTCGCGCCCGACGCATCCGCGTAGTGTCAGTCGATGCCTTTCGCAGCGATGCGGCTCGCCTTCTGCGCGCCGTAAGGCTGGCAGCCCGGCTGGGTTTCACGATCGATGAACCCACACGCCTGCAAATCGGGCGAGACGCACACCTACTGACGGGCGTCGCCGCAGAGCGCCTGCGCGACGAGTTCCTGAAGACGCTCGGGGAGCCGGATGCCACGGCCAGTCTACGCCTCATGGACGAGCTCGGCCTCCTGTGCCGGCTCATCCCGGAGCTCGAGGAGTCCAGAGACGTTGAGCAGCCCAGAGAGCACTACTGGGACGTCTTCTATCACTGCCTGGAGACTCCCTCACACGTTGAGCGGCTCACCGAGGGCAGGGGAGAGGCAGAAGACAGTATCATTGCGATCTCGCCGTGGCGGCCGCAGCTGGAAGCCCACTTCGACGAAGAGGTCAGCGACGGGCATACGCGCCGCACAATAGTGAAGCTGGCCGGCCTCCTCCACGACGTAGCGAAGCCCGCCACCAAGACGGTCGATGACACCGGTCGGATGCGCTTCTTCGGACACGACGCCAGGGGCGCTGATATGTGCCAGTCAATCCTGCGCCGCCTGCGAATCAGCAGCCGCGGCGTCGACCTTGTGGACACGATGGTGCGCCACCACCTCCGGCCCACCCAGATGCGCCAGGGCGTAGAGCTGCCCACGCCACGCGCCATCTACCGCTTCTTCCGAGACCTGGGCGAAGCAGCCGTGGACACCCTGTACCTGAACATGGCGGACTACCTTGCCGCCAAGGGCCACGCCGTTGAGTCGGGGGACTGGGCCGGCCACTGCCGCCTTATCACCCACATCCTGGACGGTGGACTGGACCAGGAGGGCGCGCCACGGGCCGCTCCGAAGCTGCTGGACGGCCACGCGCTGATGGAGGCGCTTGGGCTGCCGCCCGGGCCGCAGGTCGGGCGGCTGCTGGAGGCCGTCGCTGAGGCTCAGGGCGCGGGCGAGGTGACCACGCCCGAGGAGGCGCTTGAGCTGGCGCGGCGACTGGTTGAGGCGGGGTAGGGGGGTAGGCTGGCTAAAGTCATTGGGAAATTCGACTGAATGACGCTTGACGTCAAGCGTCATTTGAGCTATACTCCAGGCTAGTGATGCAGTGATACTCAGCTACGGAGACAGGGACACCGAACGGTTCGCCGCCGGAGAGTACGTCTCTGCGTTCGATGGGTTTGAGAGGCAGGCGGCCAAGCGGCTGTCCATACTGAACGCGGCAACATCCCTGGACACACTGCGGGCAATGCGCAGCAACCGGCTGGAAGCACTGAGAGGGGAAGGGCAAGGGCAGTTCTCGATCCGCATTAACCGCCAATGGCGCATCTGCTTCGAGTGGCCGGACGGCCCCGGCCCAACTTACGTAGAGATAGTAGACTACCACTGAGGAGATTTCACATGTTTAGGCGTGCCGTTCACCCGGGAGAGGTGCTTGAGAATGAACTGCTGGAGCGCGGCGTCTCGCCGGCGGCCTTCGCCCGCCAGATTGAAGTGCCGCCCAATCGCGTGAGCCAGATACTGGCAGGCAAGCGCGCCGTGACCGGCGACACGGCGTTGCGGTTCGGGCACTGGTTCGGCGTAGATCCGCAGTTCTGGCTGAACCTCCAGTCGCAGTTCGACCTCGCTGTCGCGGAGCGGAAGGTGGGAATGGCCGTCCGCGAGCTGCCGACCGCCTACGGAAGCACGCAGCCCGACGCGAGCGGCTAGCGGCCTCGGAGGGTGCGGACCAGATTGCCAAGACTGGGCTGCTGTCCGTAGGCGAGCAGGTAGGCTCTGAACAGGCGGGCCGTCAGCCCAACAACAATCACGACGCTGATCGCCAGTGACAGCAGGCTCAGAATCACCTCAACTCCACCCATTCCGCCCAGGCTGAGCCGCGTCAGGCTTGCCACCGGCGCAGTGAACGGAATGAAGCTGAGAACCCTGGCTACCGTCCCCTCTGGATTCTCCAGGAAAGTTATCATGAACCACATTGGAGCAATGGCAGGCACGATGACGAAGGCACTGATGTTACCCGCCTGCCTCTGGTTGGTGGTAACCGCCCCAATGGCAGCCAGCAGCGTTCCTATCAGGGCGTAGCCCAGCAGGAAGTAGGCGAACGCTGTGAGGAGGCTGCCGGGCGAGGGTATGAATTCACTGTTCAGCTCGAAGGGCAGCTCGACGATGAGGTTCAGGACGAGCAGGAACGCAACTGCCGTCACGGCCCAGAGGGCGATCTGCAGCAGGCTCGCCGCTCCAAGCCCCGCAAGCTTGCCGAACATCAAGTGCTCCGGCTTGATGGAGGAGAGCAGCACCTCCATGATGCGGTTCTCCTTTTCTTCCGTCAATCCCTGCAACAGGTAGCCTGAGGCGGTGAACCCGGATACCAGGAGCAGGACTCCGGCAACAATGAAGGTCAATGCATTGCCGGTGTCAATGTCTGATTCGGCGGGAGTGCCGGTTTCACTCACCTCGACGGTCACCAGTCGATAGGGAATCCTGATGCGCTCGAACTCTTCCGGGTCGACGCGCCCTTCAAAGAGGTTCTCCAGAACAAATCCGCGGAGGGCGCCGGTTCGACCGCCGCCGTCGATGTCTACCACGCCCGCGCGCTCCTTCCTAACCTCGACAACGGCGCCAGTCTGCAGGTACTCCGCGGGGAACACAAAGAGCCGGTCTATGCGCCCGTCAAGGAGTTCCTGGGTTGCCCGCTCCTGATCCGGGTAGGGTACAAACCGCGTGTCGTCCTGCAGTTGGTGGTCGGTGAAGAGAGGCCCATCCTGACCGCCGGTGAGGTCCACGTAGCCGTAGGTGGACTCCGCCTCGCCGGTTGCGTACGATGCGCCCTCCGCGGCGGTGTTGTCGGACCTCACGGCCTCGAAGACGGCGAACCCTATCAGAGCCACAATCGCAAGCACAGGCACGGAAGCGGCGAAGATGCGGTAGGACAGGCGGCCAAGCGTGACGGAGAACTCGTGCCGCGCCACAAGCCAGGTCTTATGCATTGCGGCTCTCCACCACCTGCAGGAATATCTGCTCCAGGCTTGGCGTCGCCAGCTCGAAACGGTCGATCCTGGCGCCGCGGTCGAGCAGCGACCGCAGCATGTCCTCCGCTGCGTAGCCGGGGGAGAGCCTGAGGACGTACCCCACACCCTCCCGCCGCCACTCCAGCACACCGTCGACGCCCTCCGGCACCTGGTCACAGGCCACGAATATCTCGCTTCCCGCAAACCGGCGCTTTATCTCGGTCACGAGCCCATCGAGCACGACCCGTCCGTTGTCAATCATAAGAATGCGGTCGCAGAGCTCCTCGACGTCCGACATCTGATGGGTGGAGAACATGATGGCGACGTTCGCGGTGCGCAACTCGGCGACCACATCCTTCATGACGCGCACGTTGACGGGGTCGAGCCCGCTGAACGGTTCGTCCAGCACCACGAACTCAGGATCATGGACAAGAGTGGCGGCGAACTGCACCAGCTGACCCAGCCCCCGGCTCAGCTCCTGCACTTTCTTGTTCCGGTGCGGCTCCAGGCCCAGACGATCAAGCAGCTGGTCGGACCTACGGAGGGCTTGCTCCCGCGAGACTCCCTTCAGCTCCGCCAGGTACAGCAGGTTCGGGATGACGCGGAGCGTGCGATAGAGACCTCGCTCCTCCGGCAGGTAGCCTATACGCTCCCTGGCGGCGGGGGAAATGGCGGCATCGAACACGGAGACCTCACCCTCGTCGGGCTGGATGATGTCGAGAAGCATGCGTATCGTCGTGGTCTTGCCTGAGCCGTTTGGGCCGACAATTCCGACGATCTCGCCGGGCCGCACCGATAGGGAGACGTCCTCCACGGCCACCAGGTCGCCGAACCTCTTCCGGAGACCAGCCGCCTGAACCACGGGGGAGCTTGTTGAACGCGTCGCCACATTCGGATTATTGCACAGTTTGCTGGACAAGACTACGCAAAGCGGCGGTGTGTGGAAGGGCTGCACGACACTGACACCCACATCTTGTGCAGGGCGCGGGAATTTCTACAAAATCATGTGGGCAGCTATTGACAGCCCCGTCTCGCAGCAATAGAATAGCCCTGCGTCTTTTGCACAGGCGCTGGTATTCGGAAAACTCCACGGCACCACATCTGGTGTCTTCAAGCACAGAAGCGGAGCAAACAGGTCGTGCGCTGCCCATACTGCAATCACCCGGACTCGCGGGTCATCGACTCCAGGGACGCCCCGGAAGGCGTCCGGCGGCGGCGCGAATGCACCATGTGCGGCCTGCGCTTCACCACCTACGAGCGAATCCAGACCACGGCTCTCATGGTGGCCAAGCGTGACGGCCGCCGTGAGGAGTACAACCGGGACAAGCTGACTCGCAGCGTCCAGATGGCCTGCGTCAAGCGGCCTCTGCCAACCGGCGCCATCGACAAGCTGGTGGACGACATCGAGTCGCAGCTGCAGGCGCTCGGCCGCGCCGAGATTCCCAGCGTGGCAATCGGCGAGATGGTGATTGAGCGGCTTCGCGCACTCGACCCCGTTGCGTACATCCGCTTCGCCAGCGTGTACCGGGACTTCGCAGACGTGGAGCGCTTCCGGGACGCCGTAGAGGCGCTGGAGTCGGCGAAGCAGGCGTTGGAGAACGGCGATCCTTCGCCACAGCTTCCGCTGATGAGCGAGGAGCCACCCAGGAGACGCCGGGGCCGCCGGCCGCGGAGCAGCGCTGCAGGCCTTCCCATGGACATTGGTGGAGGAAGCGACTAGCAACGGATTCCATCCCCGCAAGCCGGTGATACGGAGCAGCGGGGAAGCAGAGACCATTCAGGAACCGGAGAGGGAACCATGACCATCGAGAGCGTAGGCAACGGACACAACGGCAGCACCAACAGGAAGGCGCTGATGAGGGAGCTGGTGACAGCCCTGGAGGCAGCCGGAATCGAGGTGCCCACCGCTGCCCAGCAGGCCGCGCTGTCGGTGGCCGGCGGCAGCGGCGAAGACTACCACTGGGAGCGCAGCTTCGCATCGAGGAGAGCGTCCGGGTCCGCGGGCGGCGCCGCCACCGCGGAGAGGCCTGACGTCTCCGAGAACGCCAAGGTCGTCCTGGCGAAGCGCTACTATCTCAAGGACGACAGCGGCAACACCGTCGAGCACTCCTGGTCGGACGTGTGCCGACGCGTGGCACGCGCCATCGCCGAGGCGGAGATCCTCTATAACGGCAGTGCGGACGTGGCCCACTGGGAGGAGGAGTTCCATAGCATAATGGCGGACCTGGAGTTCGTGCCCAACTCGCCCACGCTCATGAACGCGGGCACGGGCGCCGGCACCCTCTCCGCCTGCTTTGTGATTGGCCTCGAGGACAGCATGGAAGGCATCATGGAGACGGCCAAGGAGACCGCCATGGTGCAGAAGTTCGGGGGAGGCACGGGCTTCGCCCTCTCCAAGATCCGCCCCAAGGGCGCCAACATCTCCACGACCCACGGCCGGGCGTGCGGCCCGGTCGCCGTCCTTCGCCACCTGTCCTCCGTGTCCACACTGGTCACGCAGGGAGGCAAGCGCGACGGAGCGAACATGGCCGTCATGGACGTCCACCACCCGGACATCATGGACTTCATCACCTGCAAGACGCAGGAGGGGCAGATCCACAACTTCAACATCTCGGTGGGAGCCAGCGAGGAGTTCATGCAGGCCGCGGTCAAGGGCGAAGATTACGACCTGCGAGACCCCACCACCGGCGAGGTGGTTGGCCGGCTCAACGCGGGGGAGGTGTTCAGGCACATGATCGAAGGGGCGTGGCGCAACGGTGAGCCCGGCGCCATATTCCTCGACCGCGTCAACGAGGACAATCCCACGCTTAACATCGGCCGCATGACCGCCACCAACCCCTGCGGCGAGCAACCCCTACTGCCATACGAGTCCTGCAACCTGGGCTCCATCAACCTGTCCCGGTTCGTAGTCGAGAACGGCACCAGCCAACCCACCGTGGACTGGGACCGCCTGGGCCGCGTGACCCGCGTTGCAGCCCGCTTCCTGGACAACGTCATCGACGCCAACCGCTACTCCGTACCGGAGATTGAGCGGATGACCAAGCTCACGCGCAAGACCGGGCTAGGCGTCATGGGCTTCGCAGACATGCTGGTGATGATGGCCATACCATACAACTCCCAGGAGGGCTTGGAGCTGGGTCGCTCCATCATGCGCTTCGTAATGGAAGAGGCGGACGCCGCCTCCGAGGAGTTGGCCCACGAGCGCGGAGTCTTCCCGGCGTACCCCGGCAGCTCCCACCAGATGCAGGGACGGCTCATGCGCAACGCTTGCCGACTCACCGTGGCGCCCACGGGCACCATCTCCATGATCGCGGGCTGCTCCAGCGGCATCGAGCCCCTCTTCTCGCTCTGCTACCGTAAGCACAACATCCTGGAAGGGGAGAGCCTGCTGTACATCGACTCCAACTTCGAGCGCATGGCCGTCGAGGACGAGTTCTACAGCGACGAGCTCATGGAGTATCTGGCCAACGGCGGCTCCATCCAGGACAGGGAGGACGTGCCGGAGTGGATCAAGGAGGTGTTCGTCACATCTGCGGACATCTCGCCTCAGGACCACGTGCGGATGCAGGCAGCCTTCCAGGAGAGCGTGGACGCGGGCATATCCAAGACCATCAACTTCCCCAACTCCGCCACTCGCGAGGACGTGCGCACCGCCTACCTGATGGCCTGGGAGCTGGGCTGCAAGGGCATCACGGTGTACCGCTCGGGCAGCAGGGAAGCGGAGGTTCTCACCTCCGGCGCGACCGAGTCCGCGGCGCTGGAAGCGGCCGCCGCCGACCCGGCCACGGGCGTCCTGCCCGTGCCGATGGAAAGACCCGCGCAGGTCCAGGGCATCACCGACCGCGTCCGCACCGGACACGGCAACATGTACGTCACCATCAACTCCAGGGACGGCCAGCCCTTCGAGGTGTTCTCCAACTTGGGCAAGGCCGGCGGTTGCGACTCCGCCCAGATCGAGGCCATCACACGGCTGGTCTCGCTGGCGCTGCGCTCGGGCATCGACCCCACACACGTGGTTGACCAGCTGCGGGGCATTACCTGCTGCCCGCAGTGGGACGGCGGCGTGCAGGTGAAATCCGCCCCGGATGCCGTTGCGCTGGTACTGGGCCGTCATACGGCCCACCCTGACTACCAGCCCGCTGAGGTCGTGCACGGCCAGACCAACGCTACAAGTGCGCCTGTCGCTGTACAACACACGCTCTTCCTGAAGCCGGAGGCCAACGGCAATGGCTTCAACGGCCGAACCAAGTGCCCCGAATGTAATGGCTTCCTGGTACACCAAGAGGGCTGCGTTAGCTGCCCCAGTTGCGGCTACGAGAAGTGCAGCTAGAAAGGTCTTACGAAATGAGTACATCAAGCAATTACTCGCAACGCATCCAAGTGGTAGCCTCAACACGAGGTCTATCCTTTGATGAGCTAGAGTCGAAAGTCGACATAAACCGAAACAGGTTGTCAAATCTGTGGAACGGCAAGGCCAGCCCCGAGGCTTCAGAAGTGACCAAGTTGGCAAAGGCAATGTCCGTGGACGAGGCCATTCTGCAGAACAACGGTGCCAAGAAGCTTTGGGTGCGCTTAGTGGAAAGATTGGAGGAGTGGCGCTTCCCGGAACTCTGGCCAAAGCTAGCGAATCTGACTGGACTGCGTGGTGCTTCCGACTTGATTGAAGTGCCAGATGACCTAATCGATCAATTGATAGAGGGGAATCCTACACCTCGATACGGACTCCAGTTCGTCCTCCTCCCCGTCGATTCCGCTACTGACTAACTGACTCAATGCTGAATCAGGTAACAGGGAAGAAGCTACAGGAGGCCTCGGTGCCACCTACGGACCTTGCGAGACTCAGCGAGGCACTAGGCGTGGTTGAGATCGAAATCAAGGAATTGAGGGTGGATGATATCAGGGCCTACGGTTCTGCGTGGAGCGCACGGGTAGCCAATGTTGAAAGGAAGAATTTGCGGCTGGATGGCATGGTTCTTCCTTTGGAGGCGGGCTATAAGATAGTCTTGAATTCCAACAGGCCGTCGCGCGTTCGCTTCTCATGGGCACACGAACTGGGTCACATCATTCTTCAATCGGGGGGCTTGACTGGGCCTCGGGCCGGCCGAGCGGTGCGCAGCTACAAGGAAACTGAGGACCTGTGCGACAGGATCGCTGCCGAGATCCTGATGCCCAAGGAACAGTTCAGGGAACATATGGAGCGCTCACACGGAACACTGGCGGCTGTCCCGACTCTGGCGCAGATATTTGATGCTTCAATTCTGTCAACAGCCATCCGGTATACCGACCTATTGACCATGCCAGCCGTGCTGAGCGTATGGAAAACTGAAGCAGACCAACTCAAATTTGGCTGGCGCCACGCCAATGGCCATTGCAGGCCCTACAGTTTCGGCATACCCAAGGGGACCAGAGCGCGGGAGACGGGGAGGGAAGGCCCCTACATGGCTCATCAAACAACCGATGTCGTTCGAACCGAGGAAACGCTTCTAGTCTCGCGCAGAAGTAGGGATGGGGAAAGGCATAATTGGGTGAGGTTCCCCACGGAGTCGATGGGCTTTGGCTCGTACCAGAACCGGTTTGTACTGTCCTTATCGTACGTTGAGGTCCCCGGCAAGAGAAAGGAAAACTAGCGCGACACACCAAAAGAGTCGAAACACGCACCGACCCGGCTGCTGCTCGGACGGGGACGGTGCGAGGCTGGACTAGACGCTTGGCGTCTATCGATCCACGGAGCGGCGCTCCCCTCGAAGGAGCGTGCATCACAGCGGCCCCGGCCCACGGGGCCGCTGATATTGTACCACAGCCCCTCACCCAATATAATGCCCTAAACGACTCCGCAAAGGGGGCGCCATGAGCGAACGACCCATCATTGCCCTCACAATGGGCGATCCTGCAGGCATAGGCCCGGAGGTCATCGCCAAGGCCCTGTCCCATCCCGACGTGGTCGCATCCTGCCACCCGCTGATCATCGGCAACGCGCCCCTCCTCGGCAAGACGATTCGCGACCTGGGCCTGTCCTACGAAGTGAAGCAGGTATCCTCGGCCGCGGAGGCTCCCGAACACGCCGTGTCCATACTGGACTCCGGCAACCTCAACGCGGAGGACGTGGCGCACGGGCAGGTGTCCGCCGCCGCGGGCAAGGCCTCCGTGGAGTGGATACTGCAGGCCGGCGAGATGGCCCTCTCCGGCGACGTGCAGGCCATAGCAACGGCTCCAATTCACAAGGAAGCCGCAAGGGCCGCCGGCTACCAGGACATAGGCCACATGGAGCTGTACCAGAGCCTCACCGGCGCGAAAGAGGTTGCGACGATGCTCACCGCAGGCAGCCTCCGTGTTGTGCACCTCACGACGCACCGGTCGCTCATGCGCGCGGTGGAGTACGTCACGAAGGACCACATCCTCGCAAAGCTGAAGCTGACCCACGACTGCTTCAGCGCCTGGGGCTTCGACCCGCCGCGGATCGGCGTGGCCGCCCTGAACCCGCACGGCGGCGACGGCGGCCTCATCGGGCGCGAGGAGATCGACGAGATCGCGCCGGCGGTGGAGGAAGCGCGCAGCATGGGCATGGACGTGACCGGCCCCGTGCCCGCGGACTCCGTGTTCCCGCAGGCAATCGCCGGCCGCTACGACGCCGTGCTCGTTCACTACCACGATCAGGGGCACATCCCCATCAAGGTCAAGGACTTCGAGGGAAGCGTCAGCATCAACCTGGGCTTCCCGTTCGTACGCACGTCCGTTGACCACGGCACCGCCTTCGACATCGCCGGCAAGGGAATCGCCAACGAGACCGGCATGCGGGAAGCCGTGCTCGCCGCTGCCCACATAGCTACGACCGGGCGCCTGCCGGAGTAGCGCCATGTCGACTTCAAACGCCGGACCGGGAAACGGAAAGCTGAAACTGGCCTTCATCGGCGGGGGCACCATGGCCGAGGCCATTATCGCGGGCGTGGTGTCGCGCGGCGTGGCGGATGGCGATTCCATCGTCGTCGGCGAGCCGGTGCTGCGCCGGCGCGAGTACCTGAGCGGCCGCTACGGGACGCGAGCCGTCGCCGACAACCACAGCGCAATCGACGGGGCGGACATCGTGGTCATCGCAGTCAAGCCCCAGCAGCTGCCGGAGGTGCTCGAGGAACTGTCCGGTAAGCTGAATGCCTCGCAGAGCCTCCTGTCCATCGTCGCGGGCGCCTCGATGGGATCCATCTCGGAGGGCGCGAACCACGCGGCGGTCATACGCGTCATGCCCAACACGCCGGCGCAGGTCGGGATGGGAATGACCGTGTGGACGGCGTCGCCGGAGGTCCCGGAGGCACACCGCGAGGCGGCAGGGGAGATGTTCGACTCACTGGGCATCGCCACCTACGTGGCCGAGGAGAAGTACCTGGACATGTCGACTGCCCTGAGCGCCAGCGGCCCGGCCTACGTGTTCCTGTTCTTGGAGTCACTGATCGACGCGGGCGTGTACATGGGACTGCCACGCGAGATGGCGCAGACGCTGGCGCTTCAGACAATCGAGGGCAGCGCGGCGCTCGCAAGGGAGTCCGCGAGGCACCCTGCCGAGCTGCGCAACATGGTGACGTCGCCGGGCGGGACCACGGCGGAGGCGCTGCTGGCACTGGAGGACGCCGGTTTCCGTGCGGCCGTGATGAACGCGGTCATTGCAGCACACGAGAAGGCGATGGAGCTGGGCTAAGGGAAACAATGGGTGCGCTACTAAGCTACCTCATAACCCTGCTCATATTCGCCATTCTCGGCCGCGTCATCCTGGACTGGCTGGTCGTTGGCGGGCTGCTGCGCTACGACAACGGCCTCTTCCGCGTGCGCGACGCGCTGATCTACATCACGGAGCCGGTGCTCGCGCCCATACGCCGCTTCACGCGCATGGGCATGATCGACCTCAGCCCCATGGTGGCAATCATCCTGCTGAGCATCTTCCAGCAGTTCGTGGCCCGCGTGTAGCGTGGCGGCCTCCCGGCAGTCAGACGAATCCACGTGCCCACCACCCCGCCGCATTGAAGCGCGCCTGTCCCTGTTGTAGAATAGCCCCAGCCCGAATCAGAGGTTTGATTACGCCATGCCACCCGTCCGGCCGCTGCCGGGAATGAGAGATGAGACTCCGCAGGAGCTCCATCGCAGGACCACCGCCCGCGACATCCTACAGGCGCACCTGTCCGCACACGGCTACCGCGCCATAGACACGCCGCTCCTGGAGCCCACGGAGCTGTTCCTCCGTAAGTCGGGTGGCGAGCTTGCCACGCGCATGTACACCTTCAACGATCCGGGCGGCAATCGCGTCAGCCTACGGCCGGAGTTCACGCCATCCGTGATACGCTATTACTTGGAGCGGGCCGGGGAGGAGCCGCTTCCCCTGCGACTCCAGTACAGCGGCCCGGTGTTCCGCTACGACGAGGCCGGGCGCTTCAACCAAGCGCACCAGGCCGGCGCGGAGGTGATCGGCGCTGCGTCGCCCGACTCCGACGGTGAGATGCTCGCGCTGGCGATGGACGGCCTCTCCCGGCTGGGCGCGCCCTCGCCGCAGTGTGTCGTGGGACACGTGGGCGTCCTGCACCTGATGCTGGGCGAGCTCGGTATATCGTCGAGAGCGCAGGAATTCCTCATCGGCTGCCTGCCCGGGCTCAGGGCAAGCTCGGTGAACGCTGCGGACGTGCTGGAGCAGGCGCGCTCGCGGGGCCTGGTGAAGGGCGAGGACGGCAGTCGCGCCCCCGTCCTGCCAACGAACGGCGGGGGAAGGCAGGACGCCATCGACGCCCTTCGCCACCTCTTCCACGACTCCCTCAGCGGCATACAGGGCAGCCGCTCCACGGACGAGATACTCGCCCGCTTTATGAGCAAGCAGGAGCAGGGAGACGATCCGGCAAGCGTGGAACGGGGCGTCTCACTGCTTTCGCGAGTCGCGTCATCCGCAGGGGATGAGGAGCAGGCCATGTCGCGGCTTGCCTCGGCGCTTCGTGAGCACGGCATCGGCCGCGAGTGTCTCTCGCCGCTGGAGGAGGCGCTGGCCGCGTTCCACATCCGCAGGCCGGATACGCCGGTCATGGTGGATGTCGGACTGGTTCGCGGGATCGCCTACTACACCGGCATGGTGTTCGAGATTCGCGCCGGCGGCAGCGGCAGTGAGGTCGCCGTGTGCGGTGGCGGCCGGTACGACGGACTCGTCAAGGCCATCGGCGGGCTCGAGGACGTGCCCGCGCTCGGCTTCGCATACACGCTTGAGAACCTGCTGGGGCTGCTCCCGGAGGACGCGCCCCGGAGCCTGGAGGAGTCGCATTCTGCGCCTGGCTATTCCCAGCGACGGTGAGCTCTACGAGTCCACCCTCAGCTTCCTGCGCAGCAGCGGCCTGCCTGTGGAGCGCGCCAGCTCGCGCCGCTACACCGGCACCATCGGCGGCGGGTCCGGCGCGACCGTGCTGTTCCAGCGCACCGCGGACATTCCGCTGAAGGTGGAGGATGGCAGTGTGGACCTGGGCATCACGGGGCTGGACCGGTACATGGAGATGTGCCCGGAGGGTGGCGACGCCCTCCTGGTCATGGACGACCTGGGCTACGGAGGCTGCAAGCTCATGGTGGGCGTGCCGGACTCGTGGCTGGACGTGGACTCCATGAGCGACCTCGCAGACCTCTCCGTGGACATGCGAGAGCACGGCCGCGACCTCAAGATCGCCACCAAGTACCCGAGGCTGGTGGAGCGCCACATGCTCAGGCACGGCGTCAGCTACTACTCCCTCGTCCAGTCCAGTGGCACGCTGGAAGCCGCGCCGGCCATGGGGTTCGCCGACATCATCGCGGACATCTCCTCAACCGGCACGACACTGCGCGAGAACCGGCTGAAGACTGTGGAGAACGGCACCATACTTGCGTCGCAGGCGTGCATCATCGGCAACGGGCGACGGCTCGCTGAGGAACCTGACGCGCTGCGCGAGACGCGCATCCTGCTTGAGCAGGCTGAGGCGCACCTGCGCGCAAGGGACTTCTTCAGCATCACCGCCAACATACTCGGCAGCTCGCCGGAGGACGTGGCGGAGCAGGTCACGCGACGGCCGGAAGTGTCGGGCCTGAAGGGCCCCACGATCGCGAGGGTGTACAGCGAGGACGAGGGGACATGGTTCGCTGTGACGCTGGTCGTGCCGAGAGATCGGCTGCTTGAGGCCGTCGACCATCTGCGCGAGATAGGAGCCGGGAGCGTGACTGTCTCCCAGGCCCTCTACGTATTCCAGGACCGCTGCAACGCCTACCAGTCGCTCCTGCAGGCGCTTGGACGGGCGGGCTGAGGCAGGGAGCAGCAATGCCCAACCTCAGCGCCCACCTGGGCATGGCCAAGGAAGCCGCCTCGCGGCTTGAGCACCCCGTCATCGACAGGAACCTCGGAGCATTCCTGCTTGGCTCCGTGACTCCCGACATCCGCATTATCACCAAGGGCAAGCGGGACGACACCCACTTTGTGGACCTGGACTTCCACCACATGGGAGACGGCCTGGACGGCATGTTCCGGCTGCATCCCCACCTGGCGAGCCCGGACGGCCTCTCCGAAGCCACCGCGGCCTTCGTGGTCGGTTATGCTTCGCACCTGCTTTCCGACGAGCTGTGGATCCTCGGCCTGTACCGCCCGTACTTCGGCAACCGCCAGGTCTACGAGGACGCGCACGAAGGCGACCTGATGGACAGGGCGTTGCAGCTAGAGCTGGATCGGAGGGAGCAGGTCGCCCTCGGCGGCCTGGAGACGCTCCGCCCGCGCATTGCGCAGGCTGAAAGGGACGTGGACGTCGGCTTCATTTCGCCGGACACGATGTGCGACTGGCGCGAGTGGATCGAGGGCACGCTCAGCTGGAGCTTCAGCTGGGAGCGCCTTCGATTCATGGCCCGCCGCGTCGTGGCTCGCCGGGCGGACGAGACCGATAGGACACGGGACATGGTGGACGAGTTCCTGGAGTCCGTTCCCCGGGGTCTTGAGCGAATCTACAAAACCATCGACCGACAGCTGTTCGAGGACTTTCGAGAGCGCAGCATCGGCGACCTCATAGACTTCTCTCGTGGGTACCTGTCATGAGGATCGTCCGGGGAATGGAGGAGGGCAGGAGGGCGCTGGACCGCGAGGCATTTCTTCGGGAGCAGGCAGCTTCGCCGGAGATGGCTGCGGGCATCGAGCGAGTCTTCGGGGAGCCATTGACTCCCGAGGAGACCGTCGCGCGCATCGTCCGTGATGTCGCGGAGCGCGGCGACGAGGCGGTTCGCGAGTACACACGCCGCATCGACGGCGCCGAGCCTGAGTCGCTGGAGCTGACTCGCGATGAGGTCAGAAATGCGGCGTCGGAGGTGCCTCGCGAGGTCCTGGATGCCCTGAACACGTCCGCATCCCGCGTTCGGCAGTACCACGCCGCGACCATGCCAAAGCCGTGGATGGACATGGACAACGGCTTCGGCGAGATCATCACACCCGTGGAGCGCGTCGGCGTATACGTACCCGGAGGACGCGGCGCGTATCCATCGACCGTCCTGATGACAGCCGTACCCGCCCGCGTGGCCGGCGTGAGGGAGATTGTTCTGGCAACGCCGCCGCGCGGAGAGCAGGGGCCGCCCGCCGCCGTCATGGCCGCGGCCCAAGTGGCCGGAGTGAGGCGCGTGTTTCAGATCGGCGGCGCCCAGGCCATCGCCGCAATGGCCTACGGCACCGAGACTGTACCGAAGGTGGACATGATCTGCGGCCCCGGCAACGTCTTCGTGACGCTTGCCAAGAAGATGGTCTACGGGCAGGTAGGCATAGACGGGCTGGAGGGCCCCACTGAGACTCTCATCGTCGCGGACGAGACCGCGGACCCGGCCCTCTGCGCCGCCGACCTGCTGGGCCAGGCCGAGCACGACCTGCTGGCGACTCCGGTGCTCATCACAACGTGCGAGGAGCTTCTCGCCCCCATCCAGGAGGAGGTACAGCGCCAGCTGGCCGCCCTGCCTCGCGGCGATACGGCCGCGTCCTCCATCGACCGGCGCGGCGCGTTTGTCGTGGTGGACAGTCTCGATGAGGCGATCGAGCTTGCGAACGAGTATGCACCGGAGCACCTCTGCCTGATGATCAGCGACCCTTGGAGCGCCGTGGGAAAGGTGCGCCACACCGGGGGAGTCTTCCTGGGCGACCACTCGCCGGAGGTCATGGGCGACTACGTTGCAGGGCCCAGCCACGTGATGCCCACCGGAGGCACGGCCCGCTTCAACTCCTGCCTTGGCGTATCGCAGTTCATCAAACGCACGCCTGTGGTTGCGCTGGACCCGGCGATGGCTCGAAGGCTGACCGGAGCGGCCGCTACCATCGCCCGCGCCGAGCAGTTCGACGCCCACGCCCGGGCGGTGGAGATTAGACTGGAGCGCAGCGGCAGGGGAGCAGACTGAGCCGCGTCTAGGAGCTGACTTTGGACATAACCAGGCTGTTTCGCCCAGATCTGCGAAAGCTGCGACCGTACCAGGCCGTGGACTCTCCGGCCGCGCTCGCTCAGACCGCCGGAATACCGCCGGAGAGCATCATTAAGCTCAACGCCAACGAGAATCCCTACGGCCCATCTCCTCGGGTGCTGGAAGCGCTTGCGAGCCACCGGGGATACCACATCTACCCGGACGCAAGACAGACCGCCTGCAGGAGAGCGCTGGAGGAGTACACCGGCATCCCCTCTGATCTCATCATGGGTGGAGCGGGTGCGGACGAGCTTATCGACCTGGTGCTGCGGGCCACGCTTGAACCCGCCGACAGGGTAATCAGCTGCCCACCCACCTTCGGCATGTACTCGTTCAGCACTCAGGTCAACGGCGGCACGCTGATAAACATACCGCGAGACGATGACTTCCAGGTGGCCATCGACAAGGTGAAGGACGCAGTAGGCACTATGACCAAGGCCGTGTTCCTGACCTCGCCCAATAATCCCACGGGCAACTCCATCACAGAGGACATGGTGCTGAGCCTGTTGGATTCTCCCATAATGGTGGTGATAGACGAGACTTACTTCGAGTTCAGCGGTGAGACGTTTGCACACCTGGTTCCGGAGCATCCCAACCTGGTCGTCCTGCGCACGCTGAGCAAGTGGGCCGGTCTGGCCGGGCTGCGCATCGGCTACGGGATTATGGCGCCAAGGCTGCTGGACCTGCTCATGGACATCAAGCAGCCTTACAACATCAACGCAGCCGCTGAAGTGGCGCTGTTGAACTCCCTGGCAGACCTGGATTACCTGATGGGCAATGTGGCCGCGATTGTGGAGGAGAGGGAGCGTCTCTACGCCAGGCTGTCGTCCATGCCCGGAATCAACCCGCTCCCGTCCTCGGCCAACTTCCTGCTGTGCGAGATAGAAAACGGAAAAGCGCTGCCCGTGTTCCGGGAACTGGCGCGCAGGGGCATCTTTGTGCGATACTTCAACGCGCCGCGGCTCCGGGATTCGCTGCGGATATCCGTGGGCCGGCCTGAGCACACCGACGCGCTGGTCAGCGCCCTGGAGGAGATTCTCGGAGAGCCGTAGGCGGCCGGCGCTAGACGCGCGTCGCGCCTCATCGAACTACTGGAGATATACTTGAACGATCGCAGGGCTACCTTCCGGCGGGATACGCGAGAGAGCCAGGTTGAGGTTACTCTGGACCTCGACGGCACCGGTCAGGCCTCCGTCGATACCCCCAACGGGATGCTGAACCACCTCCTGGAGCAGCTGGCACGCCACGGCCTTATGGACGTGAGCGTCACGGCCACAGGAGACCTCTCGCCGGGGTGGCATCACCTGGTGGAGGACGTGGGTATCGTGCTTGGGCAGACCCTCCACCGTGCGCTGGGGGAAGGGAAGGGCATAACTCGCATGGGACACCAGGTGGTACCCCTGGACGAGACGCTTGTCATGGTTGCGCTCGATCTTGGGGGCAGGCCCTATGCGGTGGTGAAGGCCGCATTCGACGGCCCAACCATAGGCGACCTGCCATCCGACCTAGTGCGCCACTTCCTGGAGGTCTTTGCGCTGGAGGGCAGGATGAATCTGCACGCGCAGGTGCTCGCCGGCAGCAACGACCACCACCGAGCCGAGGCGTTGTTCAAGGCGCTGGCCAGGGCGCTGCGGACCGCGGTAGCGGTCGATCCAAGGACGGCAGGCGAGGTGCCCAGCACCAAGGGCACCATCAGCGAGTAGTAGTGCGGCGCGGCCCGTTGGCGTCCGTTAGCCGTCCGCTTCTTCCACGTCGTAGCGGTAGCTCTCGATGACCGGGTTGGCCAGCAGCCGTTGGCACATCTCGTCCACCATCGCCTCAGCCTCCGCCCGCGCGCCTGCGCTAAGCCTGATCTCCAGGTACTTGCCGGCTCGCACGTCCTCGGCGCCGCTGAAGCCGAGGCTCCTCAATCCGCCCAGTACGGTACGGCCCTGAGGATCGTTCACGGTGGGCTTTAGGGTGACGTACACCCTGGCGAGATACATCGTCACTCCTGGCGAAACGCGGACGGCCCCTGCCCAATGTAGGCCTGTATGAAGTCGTCTATGCGTGGATCGTTGAAAAGCTCGAAGGTGTCTATCCTGCCCCACGCGGTCAAAGCGATCTGCTCGTCCATGCCGGAGTACGGCGCAAGCACGACTCCCTCCGGATAGCGGTTGACTACCATCTCCAGGTTGTCCACCAGGCCGGGACACTCCTCCTCCGGGCAGTTGTACTGCACCATGATGGCCCCTCGCTCCAGGTATGACACCTGCTCCTCGTTGGGCACCTCTTCGTCGCGCGTACCCCAGTCGATCTCCTCCAGCGGAATGTCATAGCGCCAGCCAGACGTTGGCGGCGAGGTGCTGTACGCCGGATGGGGTTGGTCCGGCTCGACCACCTCGTTGCCCTGAATTGCCACCTGAATGCCCTGTTCGGCGGAGGAGTCCGACGTTATGCCCACCTGGCCCAGCGAACCGGGAATCACGAGAGAGAGCACGATGATCACGCCTGCGAATCCGACAATGGCCCCGAAGAAGTATCTTCTGAACCGCCTGCGAGAGCGCTGGCGCACACGGCGCGACTCCCGCCTTTCGTGTCGCTCCAGCGCCCTGCGTCGGCGCTCACGCCCCCTTGCGGCCATCAGCCTGCCTGCTCCGCAACGCCGGCCCAGGCCTGTCCGGTTATGCGCTCAAACGCCTCGATATACCGGTCGGTTGTCATTTTGACTACGTCCGGGGGCAGCTCCGGTGCGGGAGGCTCCCGGTCCCAGCCGCTGTTCAGGAGCCAGTCCCTAACAAACTGCTTGTCGAAGTTGGGCTGAGACTTGCCCGGCTCATAGCCTGAGGCGTCCCAGAAGCGGCTTGAGTCCGGCGTGAGAAGCTCGTCGATGAGAATCAGTTCGCCGTCCAGAAGCCCGAACTCCATCTTGGTGTCGGCAATGATGATGCCGTGGGCTCTGGCCTCGTCGCGGGCAAACTCGTACACCTGCCTGCTCGTGTCTTCCAGCTTCTCGGCGAGTTCGGGGCCAACCATGTCGCGTACCTCGTCCATGCTCATGGGCATGTCGTGGCCCGTCTCAGCCTTGGTAGTGGGCGTGAAGAGCGACTGCGGGAACATGTCGCCCTCCCTCATGCCTTCAGGCATGGCGCCGCCGCCCACGGTGCCGCTTGCGCGGTATTCCGCCCACGCCGATCCCGTGATGTAGCCGCGTACCACGCACTCGATGTCGATTCGCTCCGCCTTCCGGACCACCATCGCCCTGGCGGCGATATCCTGTGGGAGTTCGTCCGGCAGGGACACACCTGACGAATTCGATACAAGCCTCTCTGCCTGATCCGCCATTGCGATGAGGTGATTGGGCACGATGTGACCCGTCCTTTGGAACCAGTAGGCGGACAGGCGGGAGAGCACGAGGCCCTTCTGAGGGATTGCGGTTGGCAGGACCACGTCGAACGCCGAAATGCGGTCCGTGGCCACCATCAGCAGGCAGCCGTTTCCGAGGTCGTGGGTATCACGCACCTTTCCGCGGTGCAGCAGATCCGGCAGGTCCGATTGAATGATGACGTCTTGCGGCATAGCTTTACGCACCTCCATTAGCCGTCGAGACCCAGCCTCATGAACGAGTCCTCGACGTATCTCATGTAGTAGTTGTAGTCGAATATGGACTCCAGCGACTCGCCGGGCAGCCGCTCAGTGACCTCCGGCTCCTGCCTGAGCAGATCGCGGAAGTCCGCCGACTCGTCCCATGACCTCATCGCGCAGGCCTGCACAATCTCGTAGGACCGCTCGCGGCTCAGGCCGCTCTCCAGCAACGCGATCAGCACCCGCTGGGAGAACACGAGGCCCTTAGTCATCTCTATGTTGTGCCACATCCGCTCCGGGTACACTCGCAACCCGCGCATGACGCCGGTAAAGATGTCCATGATGTAGTCCAGTGCCATGCAGGAGTCGGGGAGTATCAGGCGTTCCGCCGATGAGTGGCTGATGTCCCTCTCGTGCCACAGCGCCACGTTCTCAAGCGCCGTCACCGAGTGGCCGCGCACAAGGCGCGCCAGCCCGCAGACCCGCTCCGACAGCTCCGGGTTCTTCTTGTGCGGCATTGCGGACGAGCCGGTTTGTCCCTGGCCGAACGGCTCCTCGACCTCCCTGACCTCGGTACGCTGCAGGCCCCGTACTTCCGTGGCGAACTTCTCAAGGGAAGCGGCGACAAGCGCCAGCGTGGTGACGAAGTGGGCGTGGCGGTCGCGCTGTACCACCTGGTTGGAAACGGGGCAGGGCGCTATTCCGAACTGGGCGCAAACCCGCTCCTCAATCTGGGGAGGCACAGTTGCGTACGTACCGACCACTCCTGATATCTTGCCCACTGCAACCGTGCGTCGGGCCTCCTCAAGGCGCTCCCGCTGCCGTCGCATCTCGTCCCACCAGAGCGCCATCTTCAGGCCGAAGGTGGTTGGTTCGGCGTGGACGCCGTGGGTGCGGCCCATCATGGGAGTATGCTTGTGCTCTACGGCCAGATTGCGAATCGCCGACATGAGGGCGTCCACGTCCTGCAGCAGGATGTCGGCGGCTTCCACCATTTGGAGGCTCTGCGCTGTGTCCTGGACGTCGTGGGATGTGAGGCCCATGTGAAGCCACCGACCCTCGTCGCCAAGCCCGGCCGTCACCGACTGCAGAAAGGCCGTCATGTCGTGGCGCGTGCGCTCGAACACCTCTTTCATACGGACGGGGTCGTAGCGCGCCATGCGGAGCTTGGCCATGTCTTCCGGCGGGATTGTGCCTTCCTCAGCCCACGCCTCGCAGACGGCCAGCTCCACCTGGAGCCACTTGTCGTTCTTGTTCTCGTCCGACCACACCCGCTTCATGGCGGGCCGGGCATATCTGTCAATCACTATGCACCTCTGCGGAATTGTGATTCCACAACATCAAATCATACCCAGTCTTCCCGCTGGTAACAAGGTATTTCACACCTGAAAGAAGGCAAATGTCTGGTGCAGCCAGAAGGGGCGTTGAGAAGATAGACACCGCGCCATTGGAGGGGAATGTCATTGGCAAGTCCGGCAGCCTTCAGGTGTCTACAGGGATCCAATAGATTGCGCGACTCGTCACAGGAAAGCGGGTCTACAGAGTGAAACGCCGGGCTGCATCTCATGTCATCCAGGTATGCTCGTTTGTTTTCGGTATCTGGTCTCAATACTGGGTTGTGCTCACAACCGAATCAATCGGCCGAGGAGCTTGCCGCCGTTGCCTGTGGTTACGCACTGACAGGCAATGCGTCTATAGACGCCAGGTCACGGGAGTGCTAGGTTCACATAGCAGGGCAGGGCTGGACAGGCAGCTCTTAGTGATATATATTATCATCATCGTTGCAAGAACTCCTCGTATCTTGCCCGGAAGGACTTATCCGGGCCTCGAGTGCAAGGTGAGAAGGTGAGGAAGCAGGGAGCTCAACTGCAGTCGGAATTCCTCGGTTGGGGAGGTATCCCGGAATGACATTGAGACCGGAGATGGTTATCCTTCTCGCGCCTCTGGGAATCGTAGCCCTGCTTATTGCCGGAACCCTGGTCCTGCTGAACATCCGATCGGGTCAGGCATACGAACCCACCGTGGGTTTGACAGCGGCAGCCGAGTTGGTATCGCCGGACGGAGACCCGATAGGAACCGTTGCGTTCCGCCAAACGACCGCAGGGGTCCTGGTGATGGCCGACGTGGAGGGACTGGCGCCGGGCGGCCACGCCTTCATCATTCACGAAGTCGGCACCTGCACTCCCGACTTTAGAGCCGCCGGTGACCACTTCAACCCCTCTGACTCGGAACACGGCTTTGTCCACGAGGGCTGGAAGCGCGGCGAGCCAGGTGGAGGCCACAGCGGCGACCTGCCCAACATCTACGCCGCCTCAGACGGTTCTGCACGCGCCGACTTTTTCGCAGTTGGCATCACGCTGGACCGCGGCGCGGAACATTCGATTTTCGACACTAACGGCTCCGCGATCATCGTGCACGAGAAGCCGGACGCCTACGGAGAAACGGAGTCGGACACCGGCGACCGCGTAGCCTGCGGTGTCATAACGCGCTCGTAGGTGCAGTCTCTCACCACAAGAGTGAGCGGCGCGGCCATGGCCACGCACCGGTCGCCGCGACTCAGTCGTTGAGAGCGGGAGAGACCCCTTACCCGGAAGCCCTCAGCTTTTCCAGGAACTCTTGAAGCACCGCCAGGCCCTTGTCGAGCCCCGTCACGAGCCAGCCGCCGTCCGCTCGCCGCCACAGCGTGAACGCCAGAGTATCCGTCACGGCGGTCTCGTCGCTGCTCTCCAGCGTCAGCACCACCTCCACGGTCGCGACCTGCGCTTCGTCTGCGCTCTCGGTGACGGCGGGGATGCCATCGGAGAGGTTGTAGAGCACTACGCCACTGCGCTCCCAACTCAGGTGACCGCCGGCTGCCGCCAGGGCGTTCGTCAGCGCCTGCGACAGCTCCCTGCGGCCCTCAAGGCGAGTAGTCGACTGTTCAGGGGCCAGATCAGCCGGGGCCGGCCCAAGCTCCGACAGCTCCCATCGCTCGAGCGCCTTCTCCGCATCGCCGCTCACGGCGTCCGACAGGTATGCCTCGACCACGTCGGCGGGCTCCTCGGCGCCGGCGCAGGATACCAAGAGCAGCGGCAGGATTAGCGAAGCGAGAAACGCAAGCGCTGCCGAACGGCTAGCCCGAAGCCAGCCTCTCCCTGTACTCGCCATACGCCTTCTTTACGTCATCGTGCTTGAGGGCCAGGATGGCCGCCGCAAGGTATGCGGCATTGCGCGCGCCCCAAGAGCCCACGGCCACGCACGCCACGGGCACGCCCGGAGGCATCTGGGCTATGGAATACAAGGCATCCACACCTTCCAGCTGGCTGGAGGGCAGGGGAACGCCTATGACGGGCAGCGTAGTCCAGGATGCCATCACGCCCGGTAGGGCCGCCGAGCCCCCCGCGCAGGCTATCAGGACCTCAAGGCCGCGCTCAGACGCGCTCTTGGCGTACTCGCGTGCTTTCTCCGGCGTTCGGTGCGCCGAGAGCACCGACATCTCGTTCGGGATGCCAAGATCGTTCAGGACGGTTATTGTCTCCTGCACAATGGCCTCGTCCGACCGACTGCCTACTACGACTCCTACCAACGGCATTTCATGCCCCCTCTTCAGATTTATGGATCGCTGCTATGTCCGTGCGATAGAAGGCGCCGTCGAAGCTGACCTTCGCGGCGCCGCCATAGGCGCGCTGCCGCGCATCCGCCAGGCTCCCGCCGCTGCTCACGACGGTGAGCACGCGGCCGCCGGCGGTCACCGTCTCCGCGCCGCTGCGATCCGAGGCCTTTGTACCGGCGTGGAACACCTCGCCGAACTCAGCCGCCTCAGATAGCCCGGCTATCGGGAACCCCGTAACGTACGACCCGGGATAGCCTCCCGAGGCCAGAACAACTCCCACGCAGGCGTCATCGCTCCATTCAATTGGCGTTTCGCTAAGCATTCCATCAAGCGTGGCAAGCACGATTTCCGCCAAATCCGTCCTGAGTCGCGCCATCAGTACCTGCGCCTCCGGATCGCCCATGCGGCAGTTGAACTCGATGACCTTGGGGCCGTCCTCCGTGAGCATGAGGCCGCCGTACAGCACGCCGCTGAACGGGCAGCCTTCCTCCGCCATCGCCCGCACGACCGGCAGCATGATGCTCTCTCGAATCTCGCGCTCCAGAGCATCGTTCCAGTATTCCGGCGGGCTGTACACGCCCATGCCGCCCGTGTTCGGGCCGCGGTCGCCGTCGTGCGCGCGCTTGTAGTCGCAGGCGGCCGCGAGAGGTGACAACACTTCGCCGGCCACGAACGCAAAGACGCTCACCTCCAGGCCCGTCAGCCACTCCTCCACCAGCACTCGCTCTCCGGCTTCGCCGAATACGCCTTCCACCATGCACTCCCTCAAGGCCGTGAGCGCCTCGTCCTGGGTGCGTGCCACCGTCACGCCCTTGCCGGCGGCCAGCCCGTCCGCCTTCACCACCAGGGGAGGGGATAGCTTCCGGACGAAGCGATCGGCGTCCTGGTACGAATCGAACACCTCCGCGCGGCCGGTCGGGATGCCGTGCCTGATCATGAGCTCCTTTGCGAACACCTTGCTACTCTCGATGCGGGCGGCGGCAGCAGTTGGCCCGAAGATGCGCAGGTCCTCCTCCGTGAACCGGTCCACGATGCCCATTGCAAGCGGCACCTCCGGCCCCACGAAGGTCACGTCCACGTTCAGTTCTTTCGCCGAGCGCACCAGGCCGTCCAGGTCGGTGTCACGCACAGGCAGGTTCTCGGCAACCGCCGCGGTGCCGGCGTTGCCGGGCGCAACGAACAGCGCATCGACGAGCGGGCTAGTGCTGAGCTTCCAGGCGATGGCGTGCTCCCGCGCGCCCCCTCCAACTACGAGCACCTTCATTGAGACCTCCCCGAGGTTTTCCGCCCGCTTGGCGGCGTCACGCGGACGTACTCAATGGCCGTCTTCAGCCAGGGCAGAAGCGCATCGACACCGCCGTCTTCATCGACGGGAAACGACACCCAGTCGCCGAAACGACGCCCAAGAGTGGGGGAGAAGAGAGCAGCGCGCCCGCTTTCAAGCGCCTGTGTGCGGTCAGGTTCGGGGAGTTTCGTTGCCACCTCACCCCTGTGGTAGACGGCGAACAGCCGGTCTCCCACGAAGTACCCAAGTCCGCCGAACATCCTGCGCGTTGATACGTCTCCCCAGGGGATGAG
This sequence comes from Chloroflexota bacterium, assembly GCA_028877205.1. Lineage (GTDB taxonomy): Bacteria > Chloroflexota > Dehalococcoidia > Lucifugimonadales > UBA2985 > JAPPHY01. The sequence goes on from JAPPHY010000016.1 coordinate 304,077, forward strand.
CATTGCGTCCAGGTCGCTCTGTACGGAGGGATCGTTGGTCATGTGAATCGTGCCGGCGTCAGGAAGACGGCAGCGCGCCGAGCTGCTGCATCAGTCCCATCATGTCCGTCTGAAAGCAGTACTCCGAAATCCTGCCTCCCGTAAAGCGCACCATGTGCAGCCCCTCCACCTTCACACTGCGCCCCGTAGCCGGCATTCCCATGAGCTCGCCGGTGTGCGTTCCAGTCGTGGTGTGATGCCCGACTACCAGGTCACCCTCCGCAACCAGCGAGTCTATCTCCACGTGCATGTCCGGGAAGGCACCATGCAGGACGCCCACCATCAGCTTGTAGCCTTCCGCGCCGTCGGGAAACCCGGGCGGCGGCTCGGCGTGGCTGGCAACGTCCTCGGCAAGCAGCTCGTCCAGCAGCGTCATATCCTTCCGGTTCATGACGCCCTCGAAGAACCTCCGGTAGGTCGCCTTGTTCTCCTCGGTAGACACGCCTCGCTCCCGGCTTTCGAATGTGCAGGACGTGCCGGCCGTGCTGCCGGCGTGGTAGGAGCCCGTGGGCGATTATATCACACGGCCCTGCACCGGCGACGACTGCTCCCGGCGTCCGCGGGCCGACCACGCGGGGTCGCTCAGTCCCGTCCGCCGAACAGGTCGTCGGCGTCACGTTCCATCTGCCGCCGCATCTCAGACGCCTCCAGAAAGCCCAGCTCGCGGTACGACTCCGCCGTGCCGTAGTCCCTGACGCGGAGCACAACGGGAATCGGCACCGAATGGCCGAACACCAGCGACTGCTGCTTGCTGTCCAGCCTGCTCAGCACTGAGCGCAGCTCACGCGCGCCGTAGGTGCCCGCCGTCACAGCGTCGACGTCGCGCTCGTTGTCCAGCAGACACACCAGCTTGGTGCCCAGCTGGCTCATGACCTCCTCGTCGATTCCGCTGGGGCGCTGGTCGACGACCAGCAGCGTCACGTTGTACTTGCGCATCTCCCTGGCGATGTTCCCGAAGGTGGTTTGCGACGCGACCTCTCTGCTGAGGAACCTGTGCGCCTCCTCGATTGTGATCACCAGCGGGCGCGGCTCCCGCGAGGCGTCACCCATCGCCTCCTCCTTCCGCCGCACGTAGCGCTCGTGGATGCGACGCGTCAGCAGGTTGGCCACCAGCATGTACGCCGATAGATCGTGCCTGTGCCGCCCGAACTCGAGCACCACGTGAATGCCCCTGTCCAGGTAGCGGAGTATCTCCTCAACGGACTCGTCCGACTCCCTCTCGGTCATGAAGTCGTACCGCCGGAACCTGCTCAGCCGGTTGTGGAGCGTGGACAGCGCTCTCTCGTTGACGTTCAGATCCGCAGCCAGTTCTCGCATCTCCGGTCCGCTGACGTCCAGGAAGCTCCTGACCCATCGTTCCTGCCCGTAGTGGCGGGCCAGACTATAGGCGGCGTCCGCAGCCACCTCCGACAGCCCGAGGTTCTCCCGCAACAGGTCGATGTCCCCCGGCTCGATCTGGTTGTAGCCCACACGCAGCAGGTAGTCCGGCGAAACGCCCCGCCTGCGACTGTGGTCCTCGTCCAGCGAGAATACGCCAACCCGCGACGGGAACAGCTGCTTGATGCCCTTCACCATGCCCGTGCCCTCGGACGTTCCCATCCACCCGTACTCGCTCTCCATGTCGAAGACCAGGTTGACGGCGGCGCTCTTCTGTAGAATGCCGGCGAGCAGTATCCGCGTCAGGAAGCTCTTGCCCGTGCCGCTCTTGCCGAAGACGCCGTTGGAGCGCGTCACGAACTCCTCCAGGTCGAGACATACCCGCGTCTCCATGTCCAGCGGATTGCCGACCCAGAAGTGGCGGCTGTCCTCCGCGCCGAACACCACCTGCACGTCCTCCTCAGAGGCCAGGCGCACCGGCGCGAAGTGCGGCGGCACCGTTCGCGCAGGCGCAGGGCCGTCCAGCATGGCGAACTCGCCCTCAATGGCCAGCATGGGCAGAACCCTGAGCATTGCGTAGGCTGCGGAGGTCGCAACCACCCCTGCGATGAGCGGGTTGGACGTGTCCGGCGGATTGGCGCGGATAGAGTCGTCCGACCACTCCAGCGCGATGTCGGTGATCACCCCGTAGAAGCGGCGGCTCTGCCCCTGAATCACAACGTGCTGGCCTAGCGCCATCTCCTCCACCGGGCAGTCCGGAGACAGCCGAACGTCCACGCCGCGGGTCATGGAGCCGCCGACCACGACGCCGAGATAGCGGCCGCTGCTCTCTCGATACGTCACGGGGCGGCCCTCAGAAGGATGGATTCGACGGTGCGGAAGTCGCCCGGAATCAGAGCGGCAAGCTGCCTTCCAGCTCCTGCCAGGAACGCTTGCGGGTCAGGCTGCGCGGCCACTGCGTGCCTGAGGAACGCGGCCACGACCTCCTCCAGTGCGGCGATTCCCGAGCCGGCCAGCAGCCGCAGGCAATCGGTCGACGCCGAAAATGCCGATAGCTCGTCTGCGACGCACACGTGAACGAACGCGTATATCGGAGGCGGCGATGGCGGCAGGTGGTACAGCGTTCCACCTTCGCTGGCGTGTCCCACAATCACGGCGCGGAAGTCCGTGCGCAGCAGGTGCTCGAGCTGCGGGTTGCTGCGGTACACGTCCTCTTCGGAGGCCTCGCCCTCGCCGCGCGCGGTCGGCCTGCGGCTGGGGTCGATGCCGCGGGTGGCAACCTCATGCACCACACCGTACGCGGGGCATGGGCCTCCCGTCCTCACGAGCGCACCAAGGTGCGGCGCGCCATAGAGCCGGTAGCTCTGAGACACGAAGCCGGTGGAGCTGCTCTCCACGACCTCGCCCACCCGTGCGTCTCCGCCTAGAGCCACTTCACCCTCTTGCTGCGGTCCTTGAGCGAGGTGTAGACAGGCAGCCGTTGCGTTCCGAGTGCGGCTTCTACCATCACGCGAAACTCCTCGCGGTCGCCTCCGGTGACCACCGCCTGCTCGTGGGCCTCCGAAATGGCGACGGGGTAACCGTGCCCCTTGCGGCACTGGTCGATAAGGCCGGCGTGCGTCAAGGACAGCAACTCCGTTGAGTCGGCCACCCACGCCGGGATTTCCACCCTCGCAATCTCCTCGCCTGAGTTCAGGTAGTAGAAGTGCACCTCGTGCTCGCCGTAGTAGCGCTCCACGATTGACGAGGTGGTGGCGAACACGTCCGAACGCTCGCCGCCGCCCAGCAGTTCGCCGAATATGTCCCGGTCCATGACGCCCGCGATGGCGTCGCAGGGGCGCTGCCCCAACGCAAGCGACCCGCAGTGCATATCGCAGTTGGCGGCCTCGTAGGGGCACCGGCGGTTGTCAAGGCGCAGAGCGTTCACTACGTCGGCGCTCCGGGGAAGACTCACGTAGGCCGCGAGGGCCAGCGGGCGGGAGCGGGCTAGCTCTCGCAGTCTGTCCATTACGGGCAGGAACATGTCGTCGATCAGAGCCCTTCGGACGAAGTCCTGGTACGCCTGCCCGGCCAGTGACCACAGAATCAGCGAGCCGTCGATGAGGGCCAGCGTGGGCGTATTGTCAGGAGACTGCTCCGCGAGCGCGGCCAGTGTCCTGAGCTCTTCCACGGCGCGCAGCGCGCCCAGCAGGCTTCCCTCCAGCGCCTGCGTGCGTCCGCTGCCGGGATCGCGCAGGTACATGTCCTGTTCATCAGTGAAGAGGCGCGGCTCGCTTCCAAGCTCCGCCACTGGTTGCTCACCGTACCTGATGTGCACGGTGCCTAGGTTGATCAGGTAGCATCTCGCCGCCAGGTGTCTGTCGACGTCAATGTGGGACCCGTCGACGGCCAGCGCGGCGTAGGCCGGCGGCAGGGCAGGGGAGGGGTGGCGGCCTGTCAACGAGCCACGGAGACCAGCCACAAGGAACGTAGTGCGACTCAGGGCCCGCTTCTCCTCTATAACGTCGCTCTGTGCGGTCGAGAGGGTGTCCAGGGCCAGCGATAGATGCGCATCGCGTTCCGCCCGGCGTTCGCCCAAGCCGGCCGCCATGTCCGCAATCTGGCCGGCTATCTTGTGCAGGTCTAGTGACACGTATGACCTCGAATCCGCCTATCGCAGTACACGGTCGTCGCCGACGCGGCGGGTGATGCGCTGCTGGTCCAGGTGCTCCAGGAGAGCCAGGGCGTACTTGCGGCTGGTGTTGAACCGGTCTCGCACCTGGCCCACGTTTATCGTGCCGTTGTCCCTGATGGCGGCCACGACGGCATCCACCATCTCTTTGTACGCCGCTGCCTCATACACCACGGCATCGCTCACGCGCACGACCCGGCCCTGGTCGATGAGCATTGCGAGTACGTCTTCGTCGGGATCCTCGCCCGTGGGCGGCGAGAAGGGGTCGGAGCGCAGCCGGCCGATGTACGCCTCCACCAGCTTCGTCTGTTCCATGCTGGGCGCGGCGCTGTGCTCCGGCAGCCGCACGGCTCCGGCATCCTCGGCCAGTGCGCCGTCCTCCGCAAGCCTCGCAACGACGTGCGGAAACTCCTGGACAGACAGTCCAAGCCTGCTGCGCAGCTCCTCCCTCTGCATTCCCCGGCGCAGCGGGTGCTCCCGATGGTACTGGCCCAGCGCACCGTTGGCGCGGCCCGCCAGCGTGCTCCAGCCAGCCGCGGTGTAGAGTTGGGACCTCTGAGTGACAGGCCCCAACGGAAGCGTCACGACTCCGCCTTCTCGTGCGAGTTGCTCCACGACGCCCTCCGCCTCCTTCACCGAGAGGTTGGCCCGCCCGGCCAGCGCCTCCAGCGTGCACGGCTCCCCGGAGCGGATGGCCTGCAAGGCCACCTCCTCCAGGCTGCCGCGCTCCAGCACCTCCAGGCGCTCCAGCGTCGGCGCGTGGCGTCGGCGGTGTCGCTTGGCATGCGGCTCCACCACAGCACCGCCTCCGAGAGTAGCGTCCGACGAACGAATGACAAAGTAGTCGCCTTTGACCAGGGCGAGTGGGTTGTCGAGCCGTACCTGCGCCCACACCTCTTCGCCGGGGGCAGCCTCGTCGCGCTCCAGCAGGCGCACGCGTGCGACGCTCTCCGTGGAGCCGGTGTGGAACGTCACAGGCCTGTTGTGGCGCAGGCCACGCGGCGCGCTGTCCAGGAGGCGCAGTCGCACGTCCGCGGCAATGGTGGGCCTTAGCCAGCCGGGAATGGTAAGCACGTCGCCGCGCTCTATGTCGTCGTGGGACACGCCGGACAGGTTCACGGCGAGCCGTCGTCCGGGCGTCGCCGTCTCCAGCTTCTGTTGGTGGCTCTGCAGGCCGCGGATGCGGGACACGCGACCGGAGGGCAGGAGCTGCACCTCCATGCCCACCGACAGTGAGCCGTCGATGAGCGTGCCCGTGACCACGGCGCCGAAGCCCGGCATGGTGAACGAGCGATCGATGGGCAGGCGCGGCCTGCCGGTGTCTCGTCTCGTCTCGGCGGCGTCCAGCATTCCGTCCAGCGTCGACAGCAGCTCCGGCACGCCTTCGCCGGTCACCGCGGACACGGCCACCATCGGCGCGCCCTCGAGCGTGGTGTCTTGAAGCACGTCCTCTACTTCCGCCATCACCAGCTCCACCATCTCGGCGTCGACCAGGTCACGCTTTGCAACGACGACTAGCCCTCTCTCGACGCGAAGCAGGTCCAGTATCGCCAGGTGCTCCCGGGTCTGCGGCATCACAGACTCGTTGGCGGCGATCACCAGCAGCGCGAGGTCGATGCCGCCGACGCCCGCGAGCATGTGCCTGATGAAGCGCTCATGACCTGGAACGTCGACGATGCTCACCTCGCGGCCGCTGGGAAGTGTGAGCCACGCGAACCCCAGCTCGATGGTGAGGCCGCGCTCCTTCTCCTCGCGGAGCCGGTCCGGGTCGATGCCGGTGAGGGCCTTTACGAGCGTGGACTTGCCGTGGTCGACGTGTCCTGCCGTGCCGATAACGAACATGGGAAGCTCCCGACGGGGCTGAAGTCAGGATAGCACAAGGGCAGGGCAGGGGCAATTTGAAGCGGGGCAAGTCTCAGCCGAAGAACCGCAGGAACACCTCGTTGCCGAGCAGCCGGCCGCGAGCGGTCAGGCGCACCACGCTATCATCGCGCTCCAGCAGGCCGAGGCCCGTCAGCTCCGCGAGCTGCTCCCCGAATACCGCGTCCATGCGCCGCCCGAACCGGCTCTCGAACGACGCAAGGCTCACACCCTCGTCGAGGCGAAGCCCCATCATCATGGTCTCCGCCATCTCAAGCGAAACGTCAAGAAACTCCACGCCGCCCATGACCGGGAAGCTTGCCAAAGTCTCCTCGGACAGGGTTGCAGGCGCCGCTCCCGCAAGCTCCGCGGCTGCCATGGACCTCACGTACTCCCTCGGCGAGGCGAGGTTGTGGAAGCGCCATCGTCCCAGATAGGAGTGCGCTCCCGGCCCGACGCCTAGAAACGGGCCGTTCCTCCAGTACGTCAGGTTGTGCCGGCTTTCGAGGCCCGGCCGTGCCCAGTTGGAGATCTCGTAGTGGCGGTATCCTTCCCGCGCGAGCGTCTCCTCCGCATGCAGGTACATGTCCGCCGCCAGGTCGCCGTCCGGCTCCGGCAGCGCGCCGAGCCTGACCTGCTGCTCCATCGGCGTGCCCTCCTCCAGCGTTAGGCAATACAGCGACAGGTGCTCCGGCCCCAATGCCAGCGCGCCGTCCAGTGTGTCTCGCCATTGCGCCATGCTCTGATGGGGCAGGCCGTACATCAGGTCGAGGTTCACGTTCTCGAATCCGGCGCGCCTGACCGCCCGGTAAGCGTCTGCCGCCTCCTGCGCCGTGTGACGTCTGCCGAGAAGCCGCAGCAATCCGTCGTCAAGGCTCTGCACGCCGATGCTCAGCCGGTTGAAGCCCAGCCGCGAGAGCGACGCTGGGCGATCGCGGAGCAGGTCGCCGGGGTTAGCCTCCATTGTCGCCTCCGCGTCCGGCATGACGCCGAAAGCCCGCCGGACGGCTGCGAGAACGGCTTCGAGGTCATGAGCGGGCAGGTAGGACGGCGTTCCGCCGCCCATGAAGATCGTCGTGACGGCGGGCCTGCTCAGCGCTGCGCCCCACCGCTCGATCTCTGACACCAGCGCCTCGACGTATGCGGGCATCATCTGCTCGATGCCTGCGTAGGTATTGAAGTCGCAGTAGGGGCACTTGGTCTCGCAGAAGGGTATGTGAACGTACAGCGAGAGGCTGTGGGGCAGGGAAGTGGTTGCAGTTGCGGGCAGTGTGTTCATCTGTGCCGGCTCTCTCCCGCCGCTATGTGTTGAAGAGGAAATTGACCACGTCGCCGTCCTGGACCTCGTAGGTCTTGCCCTCAAGGCGCAGCAGGCCGCGCTTCCGTCCCTCCGGAAGCCCGCCGCACTCGATCAGGTGGTCGTAGGAGATGACCTCCGCGCGAATGAACCCCCGCTCGATGTCGGAGTGGATCTTGCCGGCGGCACGCACGGCAGGCGTGTGCATGTCGATTGTCCACGCCCTCACCTCGTCGGGGCCGACGGTGAAGAAGGACACAAGCCCCAGCAATGCGTAGGAGGCGCGGACGGCGCGATCTAGTGCTGGCTCCTGGAGCCCCATCGCGTCGCGCAGCTCACCGGCGTCCTCGTCGTCCATCTCCGCCAGTTCCATCTCCAGCTTGCCGCACAGCGCCACAACCTCGACGCCGGGCCTCCCATACCGCTCCCGCAGCTCCGCCTCGATCTCGGGCGCACGCGCCGCGTCCTCCTCACCAATGTTCCACAGGATGAGCAGCGGCTTGGCCGTCAGGAACCCGAAGTTTGCGAGCAACCTGCGCTCCGCTTCAGAAAGCTCCTGCTCGCGGATGGGCGTTTCCTGCTCCAGCTCACTCTTGAGCCTGTCCAGGGTGTTGCGCTCCCTCATCCGTGCCTCCCGCTCGCCGGCCCTGGCGCCCTTTAGCTCGGTCTCCAGGCGCTCGACGCGCCGTTCGAGAATGGCCAGGTCTGCGAAGGCCAGCTCTAGGTCCATTGCGGCCAGGTCCCGGTGCGGGTCGACCTCACCCTCCTCGTGAGGCACGGTGGGGTCGGAGAAAGCCCTGACCACGTGCAAGAGTGCGTCCGACCCTTGCAGCAGGTTCAGAAGCTCTCCGGCGATGCCCTGCGAACGAGCGAGGCCTTCCGGAGCACGGGGGGAGTCCACGTACCGGACCTCCGCGGGCACCGTCCTCCGGGGTCGAAACATCTCGACCAGCGGCGCGAGCCGCGCATCCTGCACCTTGGACACGCCGAGGTTGGGCTTTCTGGCGGACGCCGCCGCCGGGCCTACGTCGGCAGACCCGCGGCTCAGCGCGTTGAAGAGCGTGGTCTTGCCGCTGCTCGGAAGGCCTACGAGTCCGACTTCCACCTGAAAGGCTCACTCTGCGCCGAGTGGTGTCACTCTACGGCGTAGAGATTGCCGTCCTTAGAGGCGAGATAGAGCGTGCCTCCGGCAAGCACGGGCGCTGAGGTGATGCTCTCGGCGATTGGCTTCAACCACTGCTGCTGCCCGCTGTCCTTGTCGATGGCGTGGAGATTGCCCTTGCTGTCGGTGAGCAGGATCGTGTTCTCCACCAGGGTGGGCGTGGAGAGCCAATCGGACTCGGAGTTGTACAGCCACACACGCTTGCCGGTCAGCCTGTCGATTGCGTGCAGCCTGCCACCCTCAACGGGAACGTACACCACGTTGGCATCGACGGCGGGGGTATGTTCGATAACTGTCCCCGTGCGATACACCCACTCCACGCCCTTGGGCAGCCCGGGGTGATCGGTCATGCCCCACAACCACAGCTGCAGCCGGAAGCGATACCAACGGCTGTACATCAGCACCTCCTCCTCGCGGAGGTTGATGCCGGTGACCAGGCCGTTCCGGTAAGAGACATAGACCATGTCCTCCATGATCACGGGAGAGGCCATGACCAGCCGGTTGAAACCGCGGAAGGAGAACCTGCGCTTGCCGGTGTCCGTGTCGTAGATGGTCACGCGACCGTCGAACGACGACAGCACCAGTAGGTCGTCCGAAAGAGCGGGCGTGTTGTCCACCCAGTCCCGCGTCTCGTGCGACCATCGCTTCTCGCCGGTGAGCGCGTCCAGGGCGTAGATGTGGCCGTCGTTCGAGCCGATGTACACCACGCCGTCCTTGACCAGGGGCGACCCGGTCGTGGGGTTCTCTTCGGTCTTGAACTCCCATCGCATTGCGCCGGTCTCAGCGTCCAGGGCGATGACTCTCTTGTTCCTGAGGCCCAGGAAGACCATGCCGCCGGCCACCGCGGGGGAGGAGTCGAGCGGAGCAACCGTGGGGTGTTCCCAGATGATGCTGCCGTCGTCGGGGTTCAGCGCCACGACGCGGTTGTCCTGTGTGGTGAGGTAGAGCCGGCCGTCCTTGAGTGCGGGTGTGGACTCGATCGGGTCCTCGGTCTCGAACACCCACTTGACCTCACCCGCGATGTCCGCGCTCTCGCCGGGCACCGGGCTCGGCCCTTCGGTAGTGCGGTAGATCATTGCCCACTCGCCCGGGCCGGATACTGCCGTGATGTCGGAGGCGGCCGCGGGCAGGGGAAGGAGGATGTTCATGTACTGGATCACCATTACGGTGACAACTGCGGCAATGGCTGCGCCCGCCAGGCTCTTCCTCAGCCTGATGACCTTGCTCCTCCTGGCCGCCCGCTCCTCGGAGGTTCTCACGTCCTGGCCGGGAGCGGCGGCGACACGGTTCAGCTCACCCCAGCACCCGGCGCACCAGCCCGAGCCTGCGGGGTTGCTGTGCCCGCACACCGTGCACATTATTCGCGGTCCCTCTTCGGCGGGAACGTCCACGGTGTCCACTCCTTCCATGCCCGGAAGCTCCCTCTGGTGCTCCATCTCTTCGGCCATGTCGAAGGGCACACTCTCGGTCTCCGAGGTGGGCGCGGCGGCCGCCAGCGCGTTGACAAAGTCGCTCGGGGTCGCATACCTGCGCTCCGGGTGGGACGCCAGCGCCCTGAGAATGATGGAGTCCAGGTGCTTAGGCAGGTTGGGGTTCACGTTGCTGGGCAACGGCGGAAACGTCGTCAGCTGCCTGACCTGGACGGCGCCGCGCTCCAGGGCGCTGAACGGCACCGTGCCGGTCAGCATGTCGTAGGCCAGCACGCCCATCGAGTATACGTCCGAGAGGAGGTTGGGCGGCGAGGCCTGTCCCATCTCGGGCGCCGTGTAGGTGGGCAGGGGGGTGTTCAGAGACATTCGAACGCCGGCCGGCGCGCCTTCACCCAGCACGACTATACCGAAGTCGCTGAGCAGCACCTGCCCCGTCTCCGGGTCCACGAAGATGTTGCCCGGCCGGATGTCGCCGTGGTGGATCCCTTCAGCGTGGGCGGCCTCTACGGCCGCCGCCACCTGCCTCAGTATCGTCATAGCCTGTGCGGCCGGAACCGGATGCTGCATCCATTGCCGCAGCGTGGGCCATGAAACGTACTGCATCGCTACCCAGTGGACGCTTCCGTCGGTCTCGTATCCGTAGGTGGGAAGGATGTTGGGATGGTTTAGTGCGGTGGCCCTCTCCATCTCGCGGGCGAACCGCTCCATGAGTGCCTCGTCCGCGCAGACGTACGGACGCAGCACCTTGAGCGCGACGAACCCTTCTTGACCGGGATCCTGCGCCCGGTATACGGTTGCCAAGCCGGTGCTGCCCACTTGTTCCAGAAGAACGTACTTGCTAATTGTTCTTTGCATCTGACCCTCAGGCCCTTTTATGGCCCCTCCTTGCCTGCAACTGAGCCGCGCCTCGCGGATTCTTCCAAACTCCTCTTCATTCGCATGGTAGGTCGTCGCCTATCGGGACGACTCATCACCTTCGTCAACAATCTTGTAACGGCCCTCGACGAACCCCTTGCCGCCGCGCCCTGACTGCCCATCCGATCCGGTAGCACCGGTCTTTCCACTGCCCACCATCCGCACAAGAAACGCGAGAATCGCGAGAAAGGCCGTGGCCACGACCAGGAGCACCAGCGCGCGAAAGAACACAGTGGCCGACGCAAGGGCCAGTGCGAGCGGGATGGCCAACCTAAGCATCAGCGGCAGGGACATTTCCTCAAACCTCCCGGCACCTGATTCGACTTACGTCGAATCCTGATGACAGTATATTATACTTGGGCAAAGTCCATTTGGGAATCGCATTACAGAGGGCCAAATGTTACACATTCTCTACGGCGCAGACGACTTCTCCTCGAATGAGGCGCTGGAGGTTCTGAAGTCCCAGGTAGGGCCGCCTGACGTGCTGGACGCCAATGTCACTCGCGGCCCGGCCTCTGCCTTCACGCCACAGCAGGTCCAAGCGCTGTGCAGCACCGTTCCGTTTCTGGCCGACAGGAGGCTCGTGATAGTCGACGGGCTGCTGTCGCTGTTCGAGGGACGGCGTACATCGCGGCGCGGTCGCGGAACCCGGGACGCAGCCTCGGACTGGCTCGCGCTGGCCGACTTCGTTCCGGACATGCCTCCGTCCACCGACCTCGTGCTGGTCGACGGGGCTATCGGCAGGGGCAACGCGCTGCTGGCAAGTCTGTCGCCTCTGGGCCAGGCCACGGAGTTTCCGGCGCTCCGCGGCCCAAGGCTGAACCGCTGGATCCAGGACAGGGCCGCGGCCTCCGGATGCGCCATCTCGGGCGAAGGCGTGAGGCTACTGTCGGAGCTGGTGGGAGGCAACCTGTGGACCCTGAGCAGCGAGATCGAGAAGCTTTCCCTCTACTGCAACGAACGCACGGTGGACGCCGATGACGTACGCCTGCTCGTTCCCTTCGCCAACGAGGTCAACGTGTTCAACGCCGTGGACGCCATGATGGAGCGGCGCTACCCGGACGCTCTGCGGGCCATGAGGCGCCTGATGGACGGCGGAGCTACCGGCACCTACATCGTGGCGATGGTGGCGAGGCAGGTCCGCCTGCTGCTACTGACCAAGGATCTGGAGGCTTCCGGCGTACCACAGTCGCAGATGGGCTCTCGCATGGGCGTGGCATCCGACTGGGTTCTGGGCAAGCTGAGGGAGCAGGCGAGCCGTTTCTCCGCGGCCGGACTGGAGACCCTGCACGGAGGGCTACTGGAGACGGACCTCGCGGTCAAGACGGGCCGAATCACCGAGAGCAGCGTTGCCGAGCACCTTGTGCAGCAGTTCACCAGCGTGGGCCGCAGCGCCCGCGTCTGACCTCAGAGACACGGACGGAGCTCAGGCGGGCTGTCCGAGGCTTCTAGGGCCATATCTCGCTGACTGCTGCGTCCAGCCCCATGCGCGTTCCATCTGACAGAACGACGGTCACCGTGCTCGCAAGCGATGGATTCCGCTTGGCCCACCGCATGACCTCCCGAGCCGCCGCGTCGCCCTGCTTGGGGTACTTGCGGGAGAAGTAGTGGGGGACGTCCAGGTAGTCCAGCATCTGGCCGGCGTTGTGGAACCGCAGCCCGCTTACCTCGTAGTGGTGCCTGCCCAGGGCCGAGATGGTGCGCCGGCCTGCGCCTGACGCGACGATCGCCGTGCCTGCTGTGGAGTGGGAGGGAACCGGAGGGGGTTCAACGGGCGCCGGCGACTCGTGAGTGAACTGTCGCAGCCGCGCCAGCAGACTGCGCTTCTCATCGAGTTGGCCCTCGAGGCGGGCCATCCTGATCTCAAAGTCCCGTACCTCTGCCTCCAGCTCTTGTTGAAGATCCAATGCGCCTTCCGTCATATTCATATCGACCGCCTGATGACTGCCATGAATTGCCTTATGATTGCCATAAGGTACCATAAGGCAACACCCTTGTCAATATGCCAGTGCAACGGAGTGCCGCGTGCGTTGCCATAAGGCATTTGCCTTATCCAGAGAGTGTTTGCCTTAAGGCAATTATGCGGCGCGTCGAAGCAGCGACGGGACCTGGTTAGGGGTAGGTATCCGGCAAGGGCCGCGGCCGCGCGCAGGCCGGTCTCCGGCAGCTACTCAGGGTGCTCGACACGGTTGTAGCAGGCGACGAAATGGCCCGGCTCAACCTCCACCAGCTCCGGCTTTGGGCTCAGCCGGCACTCGTTGGAAGCCTTGGGGCATCGCGGCAGATACGGGCACTGGTCCGGCAGGTCGATCAGGTTGGGAGACGAGCCCTCTATCGGCTGGAGAGCCTGCATTGGCCTGTCCAGCCTGGGAATCGACTGAAGGAGTGCCCAGGTGTAGGGATGGAACGGACGCCGGAAGATGGAGATCGTGTCTGCGTACTCCACCACGTTACCGGCGTACATGACGGCGACCTCCTGGGCCGCCTGCGCTATGACGCCCATGTCGTGCGTGATGAGCATGACCGCAGAGTGGCGCTCACGTTGGAGCCTCTTCAGCCTGTCGATGACGTCCGCCTGCAGCGTGACGTCAAGGTTTGACGTGATCTCGTCGGCGATGATGACGCGGGGGTTCCAGGCCATCGCCATTGCGATCATGACCCGCTGCGCCTGGCCACCGCTGAGTTGGAAGGGATACAGCTTCAGTACGTTAGGCGGCGACGGCAGGTCCAGCTCGGTCAGGAGCTGCACGGAGCGATCCCTGGCCTCGGCCTTGCCCATGTAGCCGTGCGCAAGCAGCGCCTCCTCCATGTGCGTGCCGATGGTGATCAGCGGATTCAGCGCGGCGACAGGCTCCTGGAATATGATGGCGATGTCCTTGCCTCGTATCTGCCTCAGGCCCTCGTTGTCAATCTTCAAGAGGTCCCGGCCTTCGAAGTAGATGGCGCCGGATACGGTGCGTCCCGGATAGGGCAGCAAGCGCAGAATCGAGAGCGCCGTTGCGGACTTGCCGGAGCCACTTTCTCCAACGATTCCGAGAATGCTGTCCTCCTTCAGCGTGAGATTCACGCCGTTGACGGCCTTCACCTCGCCCTCCTTGGTGAAGAAGGACGTGTGTAGGTCCTCAACGCGGAGGACTTCTCGCTTTGGTGAAGTGGGCTCAGTGCTCGCGATATTCGTTGTCAAGTTGCTCAACCTCGTGATAGCGCTTCGGCTTGTCGCCGGAATAGAACCGCCGGACGCGGTGGAGACGTCGCGTCAGAGTCTTGCACCGGCTCGCGCCAAAGTCAAGCCTCCAGGGGCCAGGATGGAGCCTCCGGTATTCGCGGAGGAGAGGCGAATGCCGCGGGAGAGAGCTACATTATGTAAACTGAAGCCCTTTTCTGTGCTCAGCACACGACATAACAACTATAGGGCGAAGTCAGAGATCTCTTCCCCTGCCCCCTAGGAAACGGCTATGTAACCCATGCCGTCGTTGCGGTCCTCAAGCGATCCCATGTACACGAACTCGCCGTCCGCTGTGACCTTCCGCGCGGTACCGGCGTCGAAGTCGATGTGCACTGTGCCGCCGTCGCACTCCACGGCCACAAGAGAGCCGCCGCGCGACGCGGCCTTCCTGGGCGTCGAGTCGATCATGTTGCCAGGGCCGTTCGTGAACACCATCCACGGCACCACCGACTCGGCCCGCAGCAGGCTGCTGGCATTGGCGGCGTCCAGTATCGTCAGTCCTTCTGCCGTGCAATTGAAGAACGGTCTTGCCGGCAGTCCCTCGTTTTCCGTCGTCATTGGTCTCCTCTCCAACAGGATTCTGGTATAGGCTCAAAATCGCTCTCAGAGGCCCCTCTGGCCCCTCCGGTAGTCCAGCAGGTCTACCGTGGCACTCAGAAGCCCCTCCAGGCCCCACTCCCGCGCCGCCGAAACCACGACCACCCGGTCGTGGTCAACCACGGCCTGCAGGCGCTGGGTGTATCCGTCCGTCATCTCGTCGTTCGAAAGCAGGTCAACCTTGTTTAGCACAAGGATACGGCTCGCTTCGTCGTCCAGCTGAAGCTCCGCAAGCATCTCGTTCACCACCTGGACCTGCTCGGCCGCATTCTGATGCGTTATGTCAATCACGTGCAACACAACGTCGGCTCCCTCCAGCTCCTCCAGAGTGGCCCTGAACGCGGCCACCAGCGCCGGCGGAAGCTTCTGGATGAATCCCACGGTGTCCGTCAGCAGAAACGCCCGACCGTTCGCCGTCCTGATCCGCCTCGTGACGGGATCCAGCGTGGAGAACAGCTTGTCCTCTGCGGCCACGCCGGCGTCGCTCAGGGCGTTCAGCAGCGTGCTTTTGCCCGCATTCGTGTATCCGACCAGGGCGACCACCGGCACGCCCTCGCGCTCACGGCGCCTGCGGTACAGCGAACGGTGCGTGCGGACCTGCTCCAGCTCTCGCTTGAGCTTCTGGATGCGATTCCGCACGAGCCGCCTGTCGGTCTCCAGCTGCGTCTCGCCGGGGCCACGCGTGCCGATGCCTCCGCCAAGGCGTTCCAGGTGCGACCATTGGCCCGCCAGCCGCGGCAGCATGTACTCGTGCTGTGCCAGTTCCACCTGCAAGCGCCCCTCGCGGGTCTGTGCGCGTCCGGCGAACACGTCCAGGATCAGCGCGGTGCGATCTATGACCTTGGTGCTGAGCGCACCCTCCAGGTTGCGCTGCTGCGTGGGCGTGAGCTCGTCATCGAAGATAGCCACGTCGGCCTCAGTGGTGTCACGCAGGTATTTGAGCTCGTCCAGCTTGCCTTTGCCGAGATAGGTGTTGGTCTGCTTGGCAAGCCGCTGGCTGAGCGTGCTGACCACCTCGGCGCCCGCAGTGCGGGCCAGCATCCCCAGCTCCTCAAGCGAGTCTTCAATGGGCCAGAGGCTGCGGCCACCTCTGGTCTCGACACCAACCAGGATCGCTCGCTCAGGGCGAAGGTGAGTCTCTACCGCTGTCTTCGGCACCGGGCCGGCTCCTCGCGCGTCATGCCTCTCCGGCCGGCGGTTCCGGTATCCTCCAGGACGAGAGACGCTGAATTCCCTTCTCCAGCTGCGCGTCCGGGAGGGTGAGCGACAGGCGAATGTATCCCTCGCCGTAGCGACCATAGCCTGCGCCAGGCGTCACCACAATGGCCTGCTCCTCGATCAGCATGGCGCAGAAGGCGCCGGACTTCCACCCCGGCGGCAGCTTTGCCCACACGTAGAGGCTTGCCCTGGGCACCACCACTTCCAGACCCAACTCCCTGAGCGCGGCAACCACGCGGTCCCTGCGGGACTGGTATACCGCATTGTGCTCATCGATGCAGTCCTGCGGACCGTCCAGCGCCTCGATAGCCGCGTACTGGATGGCCTGAGGAATGCCGGAGTCCAGGTTGGACTTCACACGCATCAGCGCGTTGATCATCTCGGCGTTGCCAACGGCCATGCCAATGCGCCAACCCGTCATGTTGTAGCTCTTGGACAGAGAGTGAAACTCGATGGCCACGTCCTTGGCGCCCGGCACCTCAAGGAAGCTGCTGGGCCTGTAGCCGTCGAATGCCACCTCCGTGTACGGGGCGTCGTGCAGGACAGGTACCTCGTGACGCTTGGAGAACTCCACCACCTTCTCGAAGAACGCCTCCTCGGCGACGGCGCCGGTGGGGTTGTTCGGGTAGTTTATCCAGATCGCCTTGGCCTTGTCCGCCACGTCCGCAGGGATGGCATCCAGGTCCGGGAGCCAGTCGTTCTCCTCCAGCAGCGGCATCCAGTGGCACTCGCCGCCGGCGAACATCGTGCCGACCGAGTAGACCGGGTAGCCGGGGTCAGGCACGAGCGCGATGTCTCCGGGGTCAATGTAGCAGAGCGCGGCGTGGCCGATGCCCTCCTTGGCGCCTATGAGCGGAAGCACCTCAGTGTCCGGGTCAAGCGACACGCCGAACCGGCTGTCGTACCAGCGCGCAACCGCCCTGCGAAGCTCTGGCAGCCCATCCGATTCGGGATAGCGATGGTTGGGCGGGTCCTGGCTGGCCCGGTGAAGCCGGTCCAGGATGTGGGACGGCGTCGGCATATCCGGGTCGCCGATGGCAAAGGTCACCACGTCCACGCCCTCTGCCCGCTTCTGTGCTATCTTGCGGCTTATCTCCACAAAGAGATACGGCGGCAGCTGCTCAATTCGCCTCGCAAATCTCATACGGTCTGCTCCTTGCCTTCGTCAGCATTTCGAAACAACTCGTCCAGCGTCTTCAGAGCCCTGCTCCTGAGCTCATCTTCTCTGGACCTGGCGATCCAGGGCAGGTCAACCTCCATGTCGACGGTCTGCTCCGCCACCAGCATCCGGCCCTTGATGGTGAAGCCGAATACCTTGATGGCGAGGTCCAGTCCGTCGGCGTGCCACTCCTGATGCACCTCCGAGACCTGAGGCCCCAGGTTCTGCGACATCAGATCGCCGCGAGCCTTGAGCAGCTCAAGCGCCCGCGCCTTGGTCGTGCCGTGTTGGTAGGAGAGCTTCATCCGGTTCTCGCGTAACCTCGACCTCAGGCGTGCCAGACGCCCTCGAACACCTCTTCGGCAGGCCCCTCCATGTACACCTCTCCGGAGCCGTCCCATGAGATAGACAGAGTTCCTCCAGGCAGTGTTATGTCAACATCCTCGCCTGTGAAGCCGTGCAGCCGGGCCGCCACCGCAATGGCGCAGGCGCCCGTCCCGCACGCCAGTGTCTCGCCTGCCCCGCGCTCCCACACCCTTGCCACCACTGCCCCGCTGTCCCTGACGTTGACAATCGAAAAATTCACCTTTTTAGGGAAGATCCTGTGGTGCTCCACCTGCGGCCCGATGCGAGCCAGAGGGAAGTCGGCCACCAGCGTATCGATAAAGGCGACTGCATGGGGGTTGCCCATCGAGACGAACGTCAGGTTGAGCAGATGGCCGTCCACGTCTAGCGGAAAGTCCAGCACCGGCCCGCCGGACATGTCATCCGAAACGGCTACAGGCACGCGCTCCGGCCTCAGCTCGGGCGCGCCCATCGCCACGCGTGCGCGCTCCACCAGACCGCCGCTCCACAAAGGCTCGATCAGGCGCACGCCGTTCAAGGTCTCAACCGACAGCGGATCCTTCCCGTTCTCCGCAATCTCACGCTCCAGCACATACTTGGCGAGGCAGCGAATGCCGTTGCCGCACATCTCCGCCTCGGAGCCGTCCGGGTTCAGCATGCGCATGCGCACATTTGCCTCGTCCGAAGGCAGGACCAGGAGCACGCCATCGGCGCCGACGCCCATGTGTCGGTCGCACATGGCGCGGGCAAGCGTGGCCCAGTCCTCTTCCAGATCGCGGGCGTCCATCAACACGTAGTCGTTGCCCGCGCCGTGCATCTTTGTGAATCTCACTCCGTATCCTCCCTGTGGGCTTCATCGTGCCAGGCCCGGAAGCAGCACTCGCCCATGTCACGGCAAGCTCGCGCCAGCTTCGGCGCGTTGAATCCCACGTAGATTCCCAGTGCCAGACCCATGAGGAGCCTTATCACTTGTCACCTCCCCGACGACAAGATTCTACCACACGCGGGCCTGTTCATACACAAACGAGGCGACGGTCAGGGGCCGTCGCCCGCCGCGGCCAGGTGGCCGCTCACCAGCGCAGCGGCCGCCTCGAACGCGTCCGGCGACGCCGCGTCCAGCCACAATATGCGCGGGTCGCCGGGCCGGAACCAGGAGAACTGCCGGCGCGCGAAGCGGTGCGTGGCCACCTTTATGGCGTCTCCCGCCCACTGGAGCGATAGCTTTCCCGTCACGTACTCGACCATGTCGCGATAGCCTATGGCGGCCATCGCGGGCAACTCCGGCGAATGCCCCGCTGCCATCAGCCTGGCGACCTCTCCCGGCCAGCCTGCCACAATCATCGCATCCACCCGTTCGTCTATGCGGCGGTACAGCTCTGCCCGCTCCAGCGTCAGGCCGATGACGAGGCTGCGGTATGGCGGGCTTTCTCTCCTCCTGGCCTGGGAGAACGGCACGCCGGACTCAAGCGTCACCTCCAGCGCTCGCACCACGCGACGCACGTTCCGCGCATCGATCCTCTCGGCCGACGCAGGATCCACCTCATGCAGCCGGTTCCACAGTGCATCGTGTCCCTCGTCTCTGGCCTGCGCCTCCAGTCGCTCACGCAGCGCGGCGTTGGGCGGCACATGCGGCGCCCGGAACCCCTCCAGGAGCGCCCACACGTACTGCCCGGTGCCCCCTACCAGAAGCGGCAGACGGCCGCGGCTGTGGACGTCCTGAATGGCGCGGTTGGCTTCTTCCAGGTACAGGGCCAGGCTGTACGTCTCGTCAACGTTGACGACGTCCACGAGGTGGTGCGAAACCTCGGCGCGCTCCGCGGGCGTGGGCTTGGCTGTGCCTAGGTCCAGGCCGCGGTAGACGTGGCGGCTGTCGGCATTGACGATTTCCCCGTCGAAGCGCTGCGCTAGGCGGAGGGCGAGCTCGCTCTTGCCCACGGCCGTAGGCCCAACGATGGCTACGAGTGGCGATTGTGCTTGTGATTGCATGGCGTCTACCCCGGCATCAGGCTCTTGAGCAAGTCGGGCGCGCCGCCCACGTTGGGCAGGTAAGGATGGCGGTCCTTGAGCCGAAATAGGTTCATGTAGGCACGGAGGTGGGTCTGCTTCATAGCGCCCCTGTCCCACTTCTCGGAGGGGTGCTTTTCGAACAGCCAGTAGCGATCACCGGTGGAGGTTACAATGCGGTTGCACTCACCGGCGTACTTGACCGCTTGGCGGCCAGCCCCGTCTAGGCCCATGCCAAATCTCTTGGACTCAACTATCAGATACGGTTTCGCATCCTTCACAAACTCCCCCTGAAATAGAGCGGTGTCGCTTCTGGCTCCTCCTATGCTCCATTCAATGCGTATCTGTTTCTCGTTCCAGCCCAAAGCCAGAAGCAACGGAATTATGAGGAAGGTACGTACTTCGTGCTCGCTGATCCGGCTCATGTGAGGAATGTACCATGCTGCGAGTTTCCTCACGCTTTGTATGGTTGCTTTGAGCGTAGAGGTGTCCGGCCCGATAATGCCTTCCACAGATAGTCTATCCATGAGGTCATCATCGCTCAAGATTCCAGCGGCTGGAGGTATCCCGATGGCATCAGCGCGGGCACACTCTCGACCCACCAGATCATCAGCTTTCTTCCTTAGATCGTGCTTTTGCACCCTGCTGATTGTTCCCCTCGCAAGTCCCTCTGCGGGCTTGTTTGAATCGGCCCTAAACCACTCCACGCGGCGGCCATGCCGCAGATCCCAACCATCCACGTCTCCAAACGGCTCAAGCCACTCGTAGTCGCTCGCGACGCGTCCAACCGCGATTATCCGGCCCTTAGCCCTGTGTCCCCTCTTCAGGATTACGACGTCTCCCTGCTTCATCCTATCGGCAAGGGTAACGATTTTCTTGCGCCAGTCCTTGTGCCCCCTAAACCTCTCCGGGTGCTCGCGATACGAGCCGAGATGCCCGCTCCCCATGACAATGACACCGTACTGAAGGAATAAGCTGGAGTAATCCCGTGCTCCCTCTCCCGCTGCTACCTGCCAGTAAGTCACTGGTCGTCTCCTTACCCTCCCGCGAACTGCCGCGCTATCTCAGCAAACCGCCCGGCGTCCAGGCTGGCGCCGCCCACCAGCGCGCCGGTGATGTTGGGCTGGCCGGCAAACTCCGCCACGTTGTCCGGCGTAACGCTGCCACCGTACAGCAGAGGCGTCTCGCCGGCGGCCGCGTCGCCATACAGCTCCGAAAGCGTGCTGCGTATCGCCACCATGATCGCCTCCGCGGCCTCGCCAGTCGCCGCCATGCCGGTGCCTATCGCCCATATCGGCTCGTACGCCACGGCCAGCGTTGCAATCGAGTCCACGCGCCTCAACGCCCCCCGAAGCTGGGACGTCACCACCGACTCGGCGTAGCCCTCCTCCCGCTCCTCCAGGCCCTCGCCCACGCACAGGATGGGCCTCAGACCCGCCTCCAGAGCAGCGCGCACCTTCCGGTTTACAACCTCGTCCGTCTCCCAGAAGTGCTGCCTGCGCTCCGAGTGGCCGATGATCACGTACGAGCAAAGGTCTGCGAGCATGGGCGGCGACACCTCGCCGGTGTACGCGCCACGCTCCTCGAAGTGCATGTTCTGCGCCCCAACGGCGGTCGAAGAGTCACCCAGCGCGTTCTTCACCACCAGAAGGGACACGAATGGCGGGCAGACCACCTTCTCGACGCCTTCGATGGCGTCCAGCGGGTCCCGAAGCGCGGAGGCCAGCGTCACGGCCTCGCCTACGGTGGTGTTCATCTTCCAGTTCCCGGCCACTATGGGCGTCGGCATGTCATACCTCCTGAGGTCAATCGTACTCTGCCGCTGAGACCGAAGCGCGTCGCTATCTCGCAGGCGACGACTCCGTTGTCCTACGGCCCGAACTTCACCAGCTTGCCGGCGTGAGCCAGCGCCAGGAACATCAGCTGCGTGGCCGGGATGCTGCCGATGGACCCGCCTGCGCAGGCCCTCTCGGTGAACGCAGGCACGCCCTCCCCCAGCGTGAGCTTCGAGTGGACGAGAGCCGGCACGGGTTGCCAGCCATGGGCGGCCAGGATCGAGGGCGTAGCGTGGTCACCAGCCACAACCATCGCGTCAGGCTCCAGGTCCAGGATGCGTGGGATGTAGGCATCAACCGCCTCCAGCGCCTGCACCTTCGCCTCGAAGTTGCCATCCTCGCCCGCCGCGTCAGCAGGCTTGTAGTGGATGTAGAAGAAGTCGTGCTCCGCGAAGTGCTCCTCCAGCGTGGCTACCTCGTCTGCGAACGTGGAGCCGGTGGGTATGACAGTCATGCCTACCACCGTGGAGAGCCCGCGGTACATAGGGTAGGCGGCTATGGCTGCCGGGTTGAGCCGGTAGCTGTCTCCGAACTGAGGAAGGTGCGGTAGCTGCGAGAAGCCTCTAAGCAGCACCATGTTCGCCCTGTCCCTGTCGCCCAGGACCTCCTGCGCGCCTTCGATGAGTGCGTTGGCTGCCTCAGCCGTCTTCGCCGCAGCCGCGTTCAGCGCCTCAACCCGCCTGGGCGGCACGTCCAAGATCTGCGGGTCGGTCTCGGTGACGTCTTCGCTCAGACCGTCGCCGCGGAACAGCGCCACAAAACGGTAGTCCTGTACCGGAAGGATGTGTACCTCCAGGCCCGGCACCTCGATCTGGTCAAGCTGCTCGCACAGAGGTACGCTTTCCTGGGAGCTGATGCGCCCTGCCCGCCTGTCGACCAGCTTGCCCTGGTCGTCCACGGTGCAGAAGTTGCCGCGGGCCGCCACGTCGCCCTCACGAATCTCCACGTCTATTCCAAGGGCCTCTAGCACTCCCCTGCCTATGGTGTACTTGATCGGATCGTAGCCGAACAGCGACAGGTGGCCTGGCCCGCTTCCCGGCGTGATTCCCGGCAGCACCGGCAGCGTGAGACCGCAGGCGCTGCGTGACGCCAGCGCGTCGAGGTTGGGGGTATTGGCCACCTCCAGCTCCGAGCGGCCCGTATCGGGGTGAGGCGCGCCGCCCAGCCCGTCCACGACCAGCATAACCAGCTTGGACGGGGTTGACTGGCATACCTCTGCGATATGGGGAAAATCGATCATGGTCCTATGCCTCCTTGTCGAGCAACGCCGCGACGCCGGGCAACGTCCTGCCTTCCAGGAACTCCAGCGACGCGCCGCCGCCGGTCGAAACGTGTGTGATCCGGTCCGTGATGCCAAGCTCGTGCACCACCTCCGCGGTGGAGCCGCCGCCCAGCACTGTAGTCACGCCTTCCAGACTGCCGAGCGCCGCGGCAAACTCTCGTGTGCCGCGGCTGAACGCCGGCATCTCGAATACGCCCATCGGCCCGTTCCAGAGGATCGTCTTCCCGTTCGCGGCCTCTGCCCTGAATGTGTCCAGCGTCTTGTGTCCAATGTCCATGATGCGCCAGCCGTCCGGCACGTCCTCCACGTCAACCGTGCGACTCTGCGCCTCCGCAGAGAACTCATCGGCGACCACCACGTCCGTCGGTATGACCAGCCTTGCGCCTCCACGCTCCGCTCTTGCCATCACCTCCCGCGCCAGGTCAAGCCGGTCGTCCTCCACGAGCGACGCGCCCACCGGTAGTCCCTTCGCCTTGAGGAATGTCGCGGCCATGCCGCCGCCGATCAGCAGCGAGTCCACCCGCTCGATGAAGTTCTCCAGCACGCCCATCTTGTCGCTCACCTTCGCGCCGCCAAGCACGGCCACAAGCGGTCGTGCGGGCGACTCCAGCAGCCCGCCCAGAGCGGCAAGTTCGGCCTCCACCAGGAAACCGGCCACGGACGGCAGATAGCGCGTCACGCCCTCCGTGGAAGCGTGCGCCCGATGTGATACGCCGAAGCCGTCCTCCACGAATATCTCCGCAACGGACGCCAGCGCCTTGGCGAAATCCGGGGCGTTCTTCTCCTCCTCCGGGTGGAACCGCAGGTTTTCGAGGAGCAGTACGTCGCCCGGCTTGGCCGCTGCTACGGCCGCCTCCACCTCCGGGCCCACGCAGTCCGATACACAGGTCACGTCCGCACCCAGCAGCTCCGACAGCCTCTCGCCCACCGGCGCGAGCCTCATCTCCTCCACCACCTTACCGCCCGGCCTGCCCAGGTGCGAGCATAGCACCACCACGGCCCCGCGTTCCCGCAGGTACTCTATGGTCGGCAGCGCGCCGCGTATGCGGGAGTCGTCGCTGATGCGGCCGCCGTCAAACTCAACGTTGAAGTCCACCCGCACGAGCACCCGCTTGCCCGCCACATCGATGTCTCGTACCGTTCGCTTGTCCAAGATCACCCCCGCTGGTCACGAATCGCCGGCCGACAGGTAGCGTGCGTAGCTGGCCAGCTCTTCAAGCCCCTGCGCGGACACACCGGCGTCGTTCAGCGCCTCGATGGCTTCCCGGCATAGCGCGTCGGCCTTTTCCTGCGCAAATTCCCTTGCACCGAGCCTTTCCAAAACCTCAAGAATCCTGTCCAGATCCTCAGGCTCCATGACTCGCTTGAAGTAAACGTCGCCCAGCGTGCGCCGCTCCGCGCCGGTTGCGTTGCGGAGCGCATACACGATTGGCAGGGACTTCCGCTTGTTCAGCAGATCGCCGGCCTGCGGCATTAGCTCAAAGGCCGATCCCCACAGGCGCATCACGTCGTCCCGTACGTGTGAGGCCGCGCCCAGCTTGCGGCCGTATAGGGCCATCGCCTGCTCAGCCCCCTCCCCTGCCGACGCCATCTGCGCGCCCAACTCCGCGGCGCAGCCCAAAAGAGCAGCCCATCTGCTCTCCAGCGCTTCGAAGTAGGCCTCCTCCGTGATGTCAACGCGGTCCTGGTAGGTCAGGTCCAGGAACTGGCCTTCGCAGTAGCGCAACGCGGCGGCATCCAGCGTCGACACTGCACGGAATGCCCGCTCCGGCGTCAAGCCCTCGTCCGCAAGACGCAGGAGGCTGAGCCGGGCCAGCGCGTGCATGCCGTCGCCCGCGTTTATCGACTGCGCAGGGCCCCACGTCCACCACACGGTTGGACGGCCGTTGCGCTCCGGCACGCCGTTCTGTATGTCGCCGTGGACCTGCGAGGACCGGAGCACCAGTTCCACCGCCGCGGCAGCCGGCAGTGCCTGCGCGGGCTCGCCTCCGAGGGCCTCGCAGACCATCACGCAGAGCGTAGGGTGGACGCGAAGGTCCGGTCTTGTCTCGACCGGCTCTCCGAGCTCGTCCACCCAGCCCATGTGCTGGGCCATCATCCGGTACAGCGCCAGGTCGCCGCGCCCCATGACTGCGGACTTCAGCTCAGTCTCGATGCTCTCAACGTGGCGGTCGAATGATGTATGCTGGCTCATGAGTCTTTATGCGGAGGGAAGCTGCCCACGCCCTTTGCGCTAGGCTCTATCCGTTTGCATTGCTCCGGCTTCACCGGGCCAGATTCGTGTCAGAAGTTCCGGCGAAACCACGCCCTCTCGAACAATGCGAAGCGAGTCGCCGGTCACGTCGATGATAGTTGAGGCTCCGCTGAGCTGGCACGGCCCGTCGTCCAGCACCATGTCCACCCTGCCGGCCATCTGACGCCTGACCTCATCGGCTGTGACCGGCTCGGCCTCGCCGGAACGGTTTGCGCTTGTTCCGGTCAGAGGCACGCCCACCGCGCTGATCAGCTCACGCGCCACGGAGTGATTGGGCACTCGCACCGCCACGGTTTCTCCGCCGGCCGTCACCTCGTACGGAACGGACGGCGCCTTTCGAAGGATCATGGTGAGTCCTCCAGGCCAGAACCTCTCTGCAAAGTCCCACGCCTGCGGGGGAACGTCAACCGCCACCTTCTCCAGGTCCTCAACTCCGGCCAGCAGCAGTGGCAGCGCCATATCGGAGGGCCGGTCCTTGGCCTGAAAGACTCGCTCTACCGCCGCCGGAGTGAATCCGTGAGCGCCGAGCGCGTAGAGGGTGTCCGTGGGAAACGCCACGAGCCCCCCTTCCAGAAGAACGGAAACCGCCCTTTCCAGGAGGCCATCGGCGGTCTGGATTCCTCTCGGGCTGGTCATGGCATTCCTTGACGGAGTATAGCACAGATGCTAACCTGACGGCGATGGCCCAAGCGGACGGTGAGACCATGCCCTCCGGCACCGGCGACGCCGGCTCTCACCGAACGTCCATCAGCGGCGACCTTGAGGTGTCCGCCTACCTGAGCGCCGCGGAAGGCCTCGACCCTCACCCCGCACAGGAAGACTCCAGGCAGGCGCGCGCCGAGGCCGTCGTCATCATCGACTTCGGTTCCCAGTACAGCCGACTCATAGCCAGGCGCGTGCGCGAGTGCAGCGTCTACTGCGAGATCCTGCCCAGCGACTCGACATGGGAACAGGTGGCCCCACTCAGGCCGCGTGGCGTCATCCTGTCCGGAGGCCCCGCCAGCGTCTACGAGCCCAACGCTCCCACCATACCGGCCTGGGTGTTCGAGCAGGAGCTCCCGACGCTGGGTATCTGCTACGGTCTGCAAGCCCTTGCGCACCAGCTGGGCGGCCGCGTCGTGCCCGGCGCCCGCCGCGAGTACGGCCACGCCCTGCTGCACCGCAACGACAGCGAAAGCCCACTCTTCGACTCCCTGCCGTCATCGTTCACCGTGTGGATGAGCCACGGAGACCAGGTACTGGATCTCCCGCCGGGTTTCCGACCCCTGGCGCATACGGACAACTCGCCCGTGGCCGTCATGGGCAACGACGACGGCCTGCTCGGG
Organism: Chloroflexota bacterium; assembly: GCA_028877205.1. Lineage (GTDB taxonomy): Bacteria > Chloroflexota > Dehalococcoidia > Lucifugimonadales > UBA2985 > JAPPHY01. The sequence continues at coordinate 330,073 of JAPPHY010000016.1, forward strand.
CTGCAGTTCCACCCCGAGGTGGTTCATACGCCGGACGGCAAGCGCATAATCGAGAACTTCCTGTACCGCATCTGCGGCTGTCGCGGCGCCTGGACGCCCTCCAACTTCGTCGAGGAGAGCGTGGCCAGGATTCGCGGGCAGGTCGGCGACGGCAAGGTCATCTGCGCCCTCAGCGGCGGCGTCGACTCCTCCGTGACGGCTGCACTTGTCCATCGCGCAATCGGTGAGCAGCTCACGTGCATCTTCGTCGATAACGGTCTGCTGCGCTACGGCGAGGCACAGCAGGTTGGGGAAACGTTCGAGCGCAACCTGGGCATGAACCTGCTTCAGATCGACGCCACAGAGGACTTCCTCACCCGCCTGGCCGCGGTGACTGACCCGGAGCAGAAGCGCCGCGAGATCGGCGAGGAGTTCATACGCGTCTTCGAGAGAGAAGCCACGAAGCTGGGCACGGTAGACTTCCTGGCGCAGGGCACCCTCTACCCGGACGTCATCGAGAGCCAGGCTGTGGAGAGCGGCGCGTCCGCGGTGATCAAGACTCACCACAACGTGGGCGGCCTGCCGGAGAACATGAGGCTGTCACTCGTCGAGCCGCTGCGCTACCTGTTCAAGGACGAGGTGCGGGAGGTCGGCCTCGCTCTGGGCCTTCCGCCGGAGATGGTGTTCCGTCAGCCCTTCCCGGGGCCTGGCTTGGCCATCCGCATCATCGGTGAGGTCACGTGGGACAAGCTGGAGGTGCTGCGGGCCTGCGACCGCATCGTCATGGACGAGATACAGGAAGCCAACCTCTACAACGAGCTGTGGCAGAGCTTCGCTGTGCTCACCGACACCCGCACCGTGGGCGTGATGGGCGACTTCCGCACCTACGGCTACATGGTCGCAGTGAGGGCCGTGACCAGCGAGGACGCTATGACCGCCGATTGGGCACGTCTCCCCTACGACCTGCTTGCCCGCATATCCAATCGCATCGTCAATGAGGTGCGCGAGGTCAACCGCGTCGTCTACGACGTCACGTCCAAGCCGCCCGGCACCATAGAGTGGGAGTAGAGCCGCTGAGGCAACGGACTCACCTCCTCTCTAACTCCCCCCTGTTAGAGGGAGAGAAATCCCTTCCCCCGCCGTGCGGGGGAAGGTCAGGATGGGGGCAAACCTCGATGAGAGGCAATTTGGAAAGAGCAGCGTGGCAACGTACGATTCACCCCCATCTCAATCTTCCCCCTCAAGGGGGAAGAGAAATCCTTATCCCCACCTCGCCGGGAAAGGCCAGGATGGGAGCGTGACCACCAAAAGAGCCAGAGAACTCCGCAGTAACCCCACGGATGCAGAGCGAAAGCTCTGGTCCCACCTCAGAAAGCGCCAAGTCTACGGATCCAAGTTTCGCCGCCAGCGACCTGTAGGCCCCTACGTGGTAGACTTCATTTGCCTGGAGAAACGCCTAATTGTAGAGGTAGACGGTGGCCAGCGCGCTCAACAACTAACACGTGACACTATACGCGACGATTATCTGGTGTCCGTTGGATTCAAGGTACTCCGATTCTGGAACAACACGGTGCTTGCTGAGACTGACACGGTTGTAGGGGTCATAGCACAAGCATTGGAAGATGCTGGAGACCCCTATCCTCGCTGCCCCCATTAGTCATATCAGCAGATAAACCGCTATACTGACTAGAGCCCAAGAGCGAAAGCATGAACGTCACAGACTACATGGAGGCCCACGGCCACGAGCAGCTCTCCGTCTACACGGACCCGGAGGCCGGCCTGCGCGCCTTCATCGCCATCCACGACACCACGCTCGGCCCGGCCGTTGGAGGCGTGCGCATCTGGCCCCACAGGACTGAGCAGGAAGCCATCGTCGACGTGCTGCGGCTGGCGCGCGGTATGACCTACAAGTCCGCGGCCGCCGGGCTGAACATGGGCGGAGGCAAGGCGCTGATCATCGCCTCTGCTCAGGACAAGTCGGAGGCGATGATGAGGGCCTTCGGGCGGTTCGTGGACACGCTGGGAGGCCGGTACGTCACCACCGAGGATGTCGGCGCCACCCTGAGAGACCTGGAACACGTTGCGCAGGAGACTGAGTACGTCGTGGGTCTCCCTGTCAGTCAAGGAGGCAGCGGCGACCCGTCCATCATGACGGCGTTCGGCATCTACCGCGGCATGAAGGCCTGCGCGCTGGACGTCTGGGGCAGCGAGTCGCTGGAGGGGCGCACCGTTGCGCTCCAAGGCTTCGGCAAGGTGGCCACGCGGCTCGCAGGCCACCTCACGAACGAGAGAGCGCGCCTCGTCGTCTCCGAGATAGACCCCGCGGGCCTGGAGCGGGCGAGGCAGGCGAATCTGGAGACGCTGGACGACCCAAGCGCCATCTACGACCAGGAGTGCGACATCTTCGCCCCGTGTGCCCTAGGCGGCATCCTCAACGACGACACCATCCCGCGCCTCCGCTGCCGAATCGTGGCAGGCGCAGCCAACAACCAGCTCCTTGAGGACCGACACTCCTCCACCCTTCAGAGCAAGGGCATTCTCTACGCACCGGACTATATCATCAACGCGGGCGGCGTCATCAACATCTCGCTGGAGATGGAGGGCGAGTACGACGAGACCCTTGCCGCCGAGCGCACAGGCCGAATCTACGACACGCTTCAGCAGGTCATGGACACTGCCCGCAGCCGGGACATCACCACTGCCCAGGCCGCCGACCGCCTGGCGGAGGAGCGCATCGAGGCCGTGCGCAGGGTGAAGCGCATCTACCTGTAACCGCATCGAGCGTCAGAGTGGACCACTGCCGACGCCTGCCTCAACCCAGGCCCATCTCCTCCAGCCGGTCGTCATCGATACCGAAGTGGTGAGCGATCTCGTGAGCAACTGTCTTCTGGACTTCGGCCGCGATCTCCTCCGACGTGGAGCACATCGCCTCCAGCGGCCCCTGGAATATCGTGATCTTGTCCGGCAGCACCAGGTTGTAGCCGGCCCGATCCGTCAGGGGGATGCCCTCGTACAGGCCCATCAGCTGGTCACGGCTCTCCAGCTCGTGCTCTGCCATCTGCTCCGCGCTGGGCCACTGCTGCACCACGATTGCCACGTTATCCAGGTGCGAGAGCAGCTCCACCGGCAGCGCCTCCACTGCATCGAGCACCAACTCCTCGAACTCTTCTAGCTGCAATGCGCCACCAATGCTCCGCCGTTCTTTCAAGGCGGCTACGCAGGCAGTCCGAGCTCTTCGCGCAGTCCTTTGAGGACGTCCAGGTTGGCCTTGTCGGGACCATCTCCGTCTTCGCCCGGCACCTCCAGCAGGAACGGCACGTCACGGAAGGCCGGGTGCGCCATGATGACCCGGAAGGCGTCCAGACCCATGTGGCCCTGCCCGATGTTCTCGTGGCGATCCACAGCCGAGCCGAACGGCGTCTTGCTGTCGTTGGCGTGGACTGCAACCAGGTTGTTCAGACCGATCTCTCTGTCAAACTCCTCCATCACGCGCTCCAGCCCGTCGCGGGTTGCCACGTCGTACCCCGCGGCGAATAGGTGCTGCGTGTCCAGACACACGCGCACGTTCGGGGCTTCGAGCGCCTTCATCAGCTTGCCGATCTCGCTGAAACTGGAGCAGATGTGGTCGCCCATGCCCGCGCTGTTTTCCAGCGTGAGGCAAGCTTCTTGCGGAGACGCCGATAGCACTCGATCCATCGTCCTTACGGCCTGGTCGAACACGCCCTCGAATCCGGCGCCCTTGTGGCTGCCCGCGTGAAAGATGACTCCGGTGGCGCTGAGAGCGCCCGCCGCCTGCATGTAGTCGGTCAGCGCCTTCTCCGATTTGGCGAGGTGGTCTTCGGTGGGTGCGCCCAGGCTGACAAGGTAGATGGCGTGAAAGAATACCGAATCAATGCCGGCGGCCTCTGCCTTCTCGCGGAAGGCCGTCACCACGTTCTCCGGAATCGGCTTGAACGCCCAGCCTCGCGGCGATGATACGAATATCTGCACCGCCTCAGCGCCCATCTCCTGCGCACGGTCGATGGCCTTGTCCAGGCCACCCGATGTCGATACGTGGGCTCCCAGCTTCATGCTGCCTCCTCGCCGACTACGGGACTGCCGTACACCGTGCGGGACCGGAAGGTCCTCGGCCTCAGGCCGCGGCGCTCCTCCTGCGAGAGCGGAAAGGAATGGGCAATCGTCCCGTCATGCGGCCCAGGTCTCCCGTCTCCCACACCATCAGCACCTGGCTGGCTATCCATATCGAGCTGTAGGTACCTACGGTGATTCCTATAAGCAGCACGATCAGAAAGTCCTGTATGGTGGGCCCACCAAAGAGCAGCAGCGCCAGGATGGCGAACATCAGGGTAAGGCTGGTGTTGAGCGACCGGCTGATGGTGTCCTGGATGCTGATGTTGATGGTCGTGGCGAGTCCCCTGCCAACACTGCGCGACAGGTTCTCCCGTATCCGGTCGAACACCACAATCGTGTCGTGGACGCTATAGCCGATGATCGTGAGCACTCCGGAGATGAACATCGCGTTCACCTCCAGGTCGAAGACCCGGCCCGCCACCGAGAACACGCCGAGTACAACGATCACGTCGTGAATGAGCGCCACGATGGCCGAGACTCCGTACCTGAACGGAGACGGAACACGCCTGAACGCCCAAGTTATGTAGATTAGGATAGCTATCGAGGCGATGAACACAATCAGGATGGCGTTGTTGACCGTCTCCGTGGCTATGCTCGGCGACACGGAGAAGAACTCCGTTATCTGCGCCACTGCCCCCAGGTTCGTGGAGAGCGTGCTCGCAATCACCTCGCGCTCAGACGGCTCGTCGCCCTGGGACTCCTCCAGCGTGCGCGTGCGAATGAAGTAGCTGCCATCGCCCAGGCGCTGTATCACCGCCTCCGGGTGGCCCAGGTCCGCCAGCTGCGTGCGCAGGTCTTCCTGACTCACTTCGCCCTGGAACTCCATGGTCATGGAGGAGCCGCCCGTGAACTCCAGGCCCGCGTTCAGCCCGTTCGGCAGCAGCAGTGATACGGCGCTGACTACCATCACCACAAAGGAGATGGCGAAGAACCAGTTGCGCTTTCCTACGAAGTCCATCTGTCCGCCCTACCCCCTGTCTCCTACCGCGGCCCCGGGCGGTGCCGCGCGCCTCTCTACCCTCTGAACAGGCGTGTACAGCCCACCAAACCGCCCGAACGGCGATATGGCCACGATCCTGAGGAACGTCTTGGTCACTGTGAGCGCCGAGAACATGCTGGCCGCCACGCCTATGAACAGCGTGATCGCAAAGCCGGTCACGATTCCCGTGCCAAGGCGCGTGCCGAACCAGAACAGGATGGCGCACGTAATGAACGTGGAAACGTTGCTGTCCCGTATGGCCGGCCAGGCGCGGTTGAACCCCGTCTCGATGGCCGCGATGAGCGTCCGCCCGGAGCGCAGCTCCTCCTTCATTCGCTCGAATATCAGGATGTTGGCGTCCACGGCCATGCCTATTGATAGGATGAAGGCTGCCAGCCCACCGATGGTCAGCGTGACGGGCCACAGCTTCAGTATCGAAAGGACTATCAGGGAGTAGATTATGAGCGCTACGCAGGCCATGAAACCCGGTAGCCTGTAGTACAGTGCCATGAAAAGCAGTACAAGGCCCAGGCCCACCACGCCCGCAACCACGCTCTTCTGCAACGAGTCCTCGCCAAGAGTGGCGTCCACGTCCTGCTCCTGGATGAGCACCAGCGGCACTTGCAGACGGCCCGACTCCAGCTGGATTGCGATGGTGCGAACGCGGTCAATCGTGAAGTCCGGGCCCTGAATGAAGGCCCGCCCTCCAGTGATGGCCTGCAGAGCTATTGGGGCGATCAGAAACTCCTCGTCCAGGAAGAAAGCCGTACGGTTGCCGGTTCCGGCGATTCGCTGCGTGTGCTGCGCGAAGATGCGGGCGCCTTCGGAGTCGAACTCCAGGTTCACTACGGGCTGGCCCAACGTGGGGTGCGTGCCTGCGTATGCTCTCACCAGGTCCTCGCCGGTGAGGTTGAGCGGGCTGTCCACATGGTACTGCGGATCGTCACAGTCCTGCGTGATGTCGAGCGGGTCGTTGGTACACGTACGCTCAAACAGCTCCAGCTGAGCGGTCTGGCCGATGAGGCGCTTGGCCTCCTCAACGCCTCCCGATACCACCATGGACATTTCCAGCAACTCTACGGACTGAAGCGACGGCAGCTCCTCCTGAAGGGTCGCACGTATTTCATCCTCCTCCGAGGGCGTCACCACGTTCCCTTGGCCGTCCAGCTCCGCAGGACGCAGGCCGGGAACATCCACGGCGAAGCGCGTGTCCGTGACTGCGCGAACCGCCACACCCTCACGGCCAGCGGCCGCCATCGCGGCGCGGACGTCGTCTTCGCTGGATGCGTCACCCAGCACCAGGCTGAACGTGACCACCGGGAACCGCTCTCGAAGCGCCTGCTCTATCGCATCCCGCTCCGAGGGACTGATCTCGTTACCCTGTGCGTCCAGCTCTGCCGGTCGCAGCGATGGTACCTCCACCACGAAGTTGCGGCTGTCCTGCTGATCAATCGTTGCGTCCTGACGGCCATGCGCCGCCAGTACGTCGCGTATGTCATTGACCTGGACGTCCTGCTGGAAGGTCAGGGTGGCCTCCGTGGCGCCTACACCGGGAAGCTGGACCTGGATGCGGTCGCCACCCATAGTCTGGATGACGGGCTCCGCCACGCCGAACGCGTTGACTCGGCGCTCTATGGTCTTGAGCACGCCTTCCATCTGGTCCTGCGTGGGCGACTCGCCTTCCGTAGGTAGAGCCTGGTAAACCAGGCGGCTGCCGCCCTCCAGGTCAAGGCCGAGCTGGAGACCAAGAATCGTGTCGTCGCCGCGCTTCAGGCTGACGCCGCCCACAGCGAGATCGATCTCCTGCGCCGCCAGCGACGCCCCGGCAAGGACCGTGATGACTGCAATCAGTATGAAGAGCCGCAGAGGAAACCTGCGCATCTACCTGCCTTCAAGAGTTGTACGCCTCATTCTACGTTACTTCCGACAGAACGGAAAGGTATATCAATCGTGCGAATTTTGCAACCTCTGCCGCCGCGATTTCGCCGCCACGCGAAACGGGGCCGCCAGCCTGTAAGACGGCCCCGCTCCGACCGGGGATCGATTCTGCAAGCGGATGGAGGTCCTAGTAGGTGCCCGTCCTTCTCCGCGGGGCGTACTGCCTGCGGAGGAATGGAGGTACATCCAGTTCCGTTTCCTCGCCAACCACGGACATGATGAGCTGGGAGATGTGATGGTCGTCCTCCCTGAGACTTATGGCGTCTTCCGTGGAGAATCCGGTCGCGATGATGGTTATCTTGACCTCGTCCTCCATCTTCAGGTCGGTGACCATTCCGAAGAAGATACCTGCGTCCGGGTCCGCTGCAGAGCGTATGACATCGGCGGCCTCCTGCACCTCGTTTAGGGAGATGTCAGAACCGCCGGTGATATTGAACAGGATTCCTTTGGCTCCATCGATGGACACGTCCAGTAGGGAGCTTGACACGGCTTCCCTGGCGGCGTCCACGGCCTTGTTCTCGCCCACGCCATGCCCGATTGCCATCCAGGCCGGGCCGGCGTTGCTCATTACAGTCCGGATGTCCGCAAAGTCCAGGTTCACCTCGCCGGGTACCGTCACCAGCTCCGCGATGGACTGGACTCCCTGCCTGAGCACGTCGTCAGCCAGCTTGAAGGCGTTCTCCATTGTCACCTTCTCGTCGCAGACGGCAAACAGGCGGTCGTTCGGGATGATGATGAGCGTGTCCACCTTGTCCTTCAGGCGAGCGATTCCCTCCTCGGCCAGCTTTCGCCGCTTGCTGCCCTCAAAGCCGAAGGGCTTGGTGACCACGCCTATGGTCAGGGCATCCACCTCACGGGCTATCTCGGCGACAACAGGAGCTGCGCCAGTGCCGGTGCCGCCGCCCATTCCCGCGGCCACGAAGACCATGTCGGAGCCGGCCATGGCCTCCAGCAGCTCCTCACGGCTCTCGTCGGCGGACTCCTTCCCCTTGTCGGGGTCTCCGCCAACGCCAAGACCCCTGGTGAGCTTCTCGCCCATGCGGATCCTGAGGGGGACCTCCGACCGCATCAGGGCCTGCGCGTCCGTGTTTACGGCAACGTACTCCACGCCCTGAATCCGCTCGCGAAACATGCGCGACACGGCGTTACATCCTCCCCCGCCAACTCCAACCACCTTGATCTTGGCGACACCGTCGTTATCGAACCCTAGACTGTTCATTACCGTTCCTCCTGTGCTATGCCTGGGATCTCAGGGTAACCCTGTTGAACAAACTCCCCACGAGGGATCCGTTTCTTGCAGGCTTGGCCTTGGCGACCGCCGGGAACGCTGCATGAGAGTGCCTTGCATCCCACAGCAGAAGCCCAAGGGCGGTGGCAAAAGCCGGGTCGTCGAGTTCTTCCGGTACCCACGTGTAGGAGGCCGGCATTCCCGTCCTGACCGGACCGGGCCAGATCTCCCCTGCCAGGTCTCGAATCCCCGGCAGGTTCGCGGTCCCTCCCGTGAGCACAAGCCCGCCGGCAGGCGCGTTCTCGAGTCCTGCCTTGCCCACCTCCGCGCGAGCCATCCGCAGCAGTTCGCCAACGCGATCGCTGATCACGCTGCAGAAGTCCCTGCGGCTCACCTGCGTGTATGACTGGTTTCCAAAGCCGGGCAGCCTGACCTGCTCTCGTTCGTCCACCTCGTCTGGCATGGCATGGCCGAACCTGAGCTTGGCCTCCTCAGCCGCCAGGGAGAACGTGGTGAACGCGATCGAGATGTCTCGTGTGACCTGGAAGCCGGCCGCCGGGATGATGTTGGTGTGCCATATGCTTCCCTCAAGGAATATCGATACGTCCGTGGTGCCTCCGCCAATGTCCACCAGCACGACACCCATTTCCTTTTCATCGCGGGAGAGGGTGGACTCCGCGCTGGCCAGCGGCTCGAGCACCAGGCCTCTCAGACTGACGCCGGATCTTCGCAGCGCTTCGACAAGGTTCTCGGCAGCCGTATGGTCCGCCATGACAACGTGGCTTTCCACCTCAAGGGAGGAGCCGTACATGCCAATGGGATCGTGGACTCCCCAGTTGCCGTCAATGCCGTAGTCCCTGGGGATCACGTGGAGGACCCTGTCCTCTGGGCCGGTGCGCTCGGCGCAACAAGCCTTGACGACCTGGGCGATGTCCTCGGAGCCTATGGGCGTGCCGTTGGGCCGGTTGTCCATAGAGGCTCTGCAGTTCACGTAGCTGACGTGGCTGCCGGTGATGCCTACGTATGCAGACGTGACCTTGACACCGGCCTGGACCTCCGCCTCTCGAAGGGAGGCCTGTATCTCCTGCTGTACCTCGGAGAGGTTGCTTACTATGCCCTTTTGCATGCCCCTTGACGGGACAGTGCCTGAGCCGATGACCCGCAGGGCGCCAGTGGCCTCGGCTTTGCTAATGAGGGTACAGACCTTGGTTGTCCCTACGTCTATGGCTACTTGTATATTCTCGTTCTTCATCTTGCACCACCTGGCCGCGGTATTTTTCTGCCTTGCTGTAGGTCCGGGGGCATGCCGGCGTGGAGGAGGGGGTTCAATCGCAAAGATCTATCGTGTGGGTATCCTGCCTTCAACGGCGTTGTATTTCGTTCCACGCGACCTTACCCCCAGACCACAGCTGTATCTATTAGAGGGATCCGCCCCTCTAAACTCGCTCCGCAACCCGCATTCGGGCGCTTCGACTCCTACGGTTGAAACGGACCTCCTCACGGGAGGGGGAAATTATCTTCTTGTTTACAATGCGCAAGGCGCCAACCTCTCGGCTCTCCCGTCTCAGAAAGCCCTTGACCAGCCTGTCCTCCAGAGAGTGGTAGCTGATGACCACGAGCCTGCCCTCCGGCTTCAGGAGGTGCAACGTCTGATCCAGCGCAGTTGACAGATTATCCAGCTCGCCGTTCACTTCCATGCGAATGGCCTGAAAGACCTGCGTTGCAGGGTGCACCCGACTCCAGGGTCGCCGGACGACACCGGAGACCACCTGGGCGAGATGCAGCGCAGTATCTATGGGCCGGTTCTCCACCACCGCCTGCGCAATCCGGCCGGCCCTGTGCTCTTCGCCGTAGCTGCGGAATATCCCGGCCAGCTCCGGCTGGGAGTAGTGATTCACCACGTCCCACGCCGACAGTTCCTGGCTCGGGTCGAAGCGCATGTCCAGCGGTTCCTCGTTCCGGAAGCTGAAGCCTCTTCCCTCCCCCTCAAGCTGAAGCGAAGAGAGGCCCAAGTCCATGAGAATGCCGTCCACACAACCGAAACCCCGGCCTCGCGCGATGGCCTCAAGGTCTCGGAAATTGCCTCTGGCCGGCGCGAAGAAGTCCCGGTAAGAGCTCAACCGATCCTCGGCGGTTTCAAGCGCCGTGGGATCCATATCGATGCCCAGGAGCCGGCCTTCGGGAGAGGCAGCCTCCAGGATGGCCCTGGCGTGCCCGCCCTCGCCGACGGTGCAGTCGATGTAGGAGCCTCCGGGCGTGACCCGCAGCCCTTCAACGGCCTCGTCCACAAGCACAGGCGTGTGATATGGCATGGTCAAGACGGTCACCGCGCTCCCTCCGAAACCTCGGCGATGTACGATGCCTCCTGGTCCAGCAACGCTCTCTCCTGCTGCCACGAGTCGTGATCCCAGATCTCCAGGAAGTCTCCCATGCCGGCCACCACCACCGACTCTCCAATCCCGGCGTACTCCCTCAACGCGGTGGGCAGCATCACCCTTCCCTGGCGATCCAGTTGCAGGTTGTATGCAGCTGAGAAGGTCAATCTGCGCATTCTCCTGTTCTTGGCCCTTTGGGTCGGAAGGTCTGCGACGTCCCTTACGTGGGATTGCCACTGGCTGTGAGAGTAGGCTGCGATGCAGCGATCGTATGCCCTGGCGAGAACAAGGCCGCCCCTGAAGGCGTCGCGGAAGCGAGACGGAACGGCGATGCGACCCTGGGGGTCCACCCGAATCTCCTGCTCCCCGATGAATGAAAGTGTGTCACGCTCCACCTTGCATCACCATTTCACACCTATTCTTTCCTAACAGCACCTAGAATACCACCAGAAATCCACAAGTGCAAGACTATTTTTCGGGAATTTTTGGGATTTTTGCCTCAGTCAACAATTGAGCCCGCGGGAGGCGGGTCGCAAGCCTGCGGCCACGGCAAACAGCCTGCGACACGGCGTGCAACGCCAGGACTGTCGTGCGCTAGGGCAAGTACCCCGGGTGGTTGTGGGCCTTAGCTGGACGTTTGCAGTCCACGGGCATCACCGCGCAAGGGCGACGAAGCTCAGTGCGAGGAAATCATCGCTTGGTGGCGAACCATGAGGCGGACTGACTATACCAACCGTCTTGCGATCGCTGAACTACCGGCCAGGCGGGTTTTCGTCGCTCACCAGCCGTAGCAACTGCGGCCTGGTGCCTGGCACGCGGCGCAGCAACCCCCTAGCCTCCATGTCCTGCTTCACCACCACCGTGTACCACTTGATCGATCCCTCGAAACTTGCGCCGACTCGCCGCCCCACCTCTGAGACCAGCGCCGTGTACGTCAGGCCTTCGCTGCCGCGCAGCGCCTCGGAGATCGCACTCCGCATGGTCTCGTACTTCTGCGTGCTGATGTTCACGCCTCGCTTGCCCTGCGGGTGCACTGTGAGAGTCTTGTCTTCCACCACTATCCCTCCTGCTCTGCGAGCAGCGCGCTATCTTCTGAGCTCAGGTCCGCCTTCTCCAGCAGGTCGGGCCTTCTCTGCTGCGTCCGCCTCAGCGACTGCCGCCTCCGCCATCGCCGGACCTCTTCGTGGTTCCCGGAGAGCAGGACCGCCGGTACCTGCCGGCCGCGATACTCCGCCGGACGGGTGTACTGCGGAAACTGGATCAGTCCGGTGGAGTGGCTGTCGTCCTCGATCGACTGCCCGTCTCCCACGGCCCCCGGCAGCAGCCTCACCACAGCATCGACCACAGCCATGGCCGGAATCTCGCCGCCGCTAAGTACGTAGTCGCCGATGCTTATCTCGCGGTCGACGAGATGCTCCACGACCCGCTCGTCCACGCCCTCATAGTGGCCGCAGATGAGCACCAGGTCACTCTTCGACGCGAGCTCCTCGACCAACGCCTGCGTGAGCACCTCACCCTGCGGAGTCATCAGGACGACGTGCGCCCCCTCCGCTCGCTCACGTCCGTTCTCCTCACCTATCAGCGACCTCACCGCCTCCACCGCTTCGAACAGCGGCTCGGGCTTCATCACCATGCCGCCTCCGCCTCCGTAGGGGTAGTCGTCCGTCGTCCTGTGCCTGTCATGAGCGTAGTCGCGGATGTTGTGAATGCGGATGCGCACCACGCCGTTCTCCACCGCGCGGCCCACGATGCTCTCCCGCAAGGGCCCTTCCAGCATGGCCGGGAAGAGCGTCAGCACGTGCACGTCCATGCTAGTGCGGAGGATGGGTCTCCACCCGCGCGCTCGTCAGGGTTTCCAGGGCGTGTGGAAGAACGTCCACGATTGCCTCAAGACACTCCTCTACGGCCCTGGGGCTGCCGGGCAGGTTGACAATCAGGCAGTGGCCTCGCAGGCCGGACACGCCCCTACTGAGCATGGCCATCGGCGTGTGGCGAAGCCCTGCCTGCCTCATCGCCTCGGAGATGCCCGGCACCTGCCGGTCGATGACGGACAGCGTGGCTTCAGGCGTCACGTCGCGCGGCCCAAGGCCGGTGCCCCCCGTGGTGACCAGCAGGTCGACTTCGCCGCTGTCCGCCCACTCCGATAGCCTGGAGGCAATTACCGACGGCTCGTCCGGCACGATCTCGTAGCGTGCCAGCGTGAAGTCCATGCCCAGGAGCATCTCGCGGATAGCCTGCCCGCTGGTGTCCTCGCGCCGGCCCTCCGCGCCCATATCGCTGCTGGTCAGAATACCGAGGTTGTACATTGCCGTCTGCGCCTGATGCAGAATGGCTCCAATATACCACACGAGCGAATTCCGTATAATGCCTGCGTTTTGCCCAATCCACGTCCGCAACATATAATGGACATCAGCCTAATCGGGCCGCAATCCGCATGAATCCAACTGCAGTCAAGAATCGCACACGCACACAGGAAGACGCCGCGCTGTTGAGGCGCGCCCTGGCGTCGCTCCCGGAGCCGCAGGCGCGCGTGGCTCTCGTCATGGTCAGCGGTCTGCCCGGCAGCGGCAAGTCGTTCTTCAGCCGGCGCCTGGCCGGCCGCGCTCCACTCGCCGTAGTGGAGTCCGACGCGATGCGAACCGCGCTCTTCCCAAGTCCCACCCACAGCGGCGCGGAGAGCGCTCGCCTGTTCAGGGCGTGCCACGCGCTCATCGGGGACCTCCTCCGGGACGGCATCTCCGTGCTGTTCGACGCCACCAACCTGATCGAGAACTTCCGGGAGAGGCTGTACAGCATTGCCGAGCGTACCGGCGCGAAGCTGGTGCTCGTACGAGTGGAGGCGCCCGAGGACGTGATTGCACACCGGCTGGCGCAGCGCGAGGCGGGCAACGGCGACTCAGAGGACGTTTCCACCGCGGGGTTGGACGTCTACAAGCGCATGGCAAAACTGACGGAGCCTATCCGGCGCAATCACTACGCCGTGGACACCTCCAGGGAAATCGCACCGGTTATCGGGAAGGTATGCCGAGAGCTTGACCGGTGGTTCAGGGGCTGAGCAGCCCGTTCACGAAAGGAGGAGAATCGTGGAGATCAAGGCCATCGCAGGCGACATCACTCAGGTCGAGTCGCCGGCCATCATCGTCAACCTGTTCGAAGGCGTCGAGGCTCCCGGAGGCGCGACGGGCGCGGCCGACAGGGCCCTCGGCGGGGCAATCTCCAACCTCATTGCCGACGGCGAGATACGCGGCAAGAAGGGCGAGATCACCATCATCCACACGCTGGGCAGAATTCCCGCCGCCCGCGTGGTGGTGGCCGGCCTGGGCAAGGCCGAGAGCTTCACGCCGGAGGCGGCGCGTCGGGTTACTGCGGCAGTGTGCCGCCGCCTGCGGTCGGCCGGGGTCAGGCGAGCCGCCACTATCGTGCACGGCGCCGGAATCGGCGGCCTGGACGTGCGGGATGCCGCGCAGGCGGTCGCCGAGGGCGGCCTGCTGGGCCTCTACACCTTCCGCCGCTACTTCTCGAAGAACGAGGACGCCGACAGAACGCTCGACGAACTGAGCGTGGTCGAGCAGGACGCATCGCGCCTGGCCGACATCGAAAGCGGCCTGGAGCGCGGACGCATCTTCGCCGAGGCGGCAATGCTGGCGCGCAACATGGTCAACGAGCCGCCCAACCACATGACGCCAACCCACATTGCCGACATCGCCGCGGGCCTGGCGTCCGAGCACGCGCTGGAGTCCACGATTCTGGACAGCCCACAGATGGAGGAGCTCGGCATGGGCGGCCTGCTCGGCGTGGCGAAGGGCAGCGTCGAGCCTCCCAAGTTCATCGTGCTCACCTACAAGGGAGACCCCGACAACCCTGACAACAACCTGGGCCTGCTGGGCAAGGGCATCACCATGGACACCGGCGGCATCTCCCTCAAGACCTCCGCCGCCATGTTCAGCATGAAGAGCGATATGTCCGGCGCGGCCGCCGTCGTGTCCGCAATCGGCGCAATCGCTCAGCTGAAGCCCCGGCTGAACGTCACCGCCATCGCCGCCTGCACCGAGAACATGCCGAGCGGTTCGGCGCAGAAGCCCGGCGACGTGCTGCGCACCATGAGCGGCAAAACGGTGGAGGTGGAGAACACGGACGCAGAGGGCAGGCTGGCCCTGTCCGACGCACTCGCCTACGCAAGGCAGATGGGCATCACGCGGCTGGTGGACGTGGCCACACTTACCGGAGCCATCGTGACGGCGCTGGGCGACGTGTGCATCGGCGCGTTCACCAACAACGACGAGCTTCTCGACTCGGTAATTGCGGCCGGCGAGGCGTGCGGCGAGCGGATCTGGGAACTCCCAATGTACGAAGAGTACAAGGAGCAGAACCGCAGCCAGGTCGCCGACGTGAAGAACACGGGCGGCGCCAGGGCCGGCTCCATCACCGCGGCGCAGTTCCTGGCCGAGTTCAGCGAGGACACGCCGTGGGTGCACCTGGACATCGCAGGCACGGCCATGACGGACAGAGAGTCCGGCTACCAGGTGAGAGGCGCAACAGGAGTGCCGACTCGCACGCTCATCCGCCTAGCAGAGGACCTAGCCGCGCAGGGGTAGTGCGCTAGTGGTGCGGCTGGCTCGTACGAGGCAGGGTGCCGGAAGCTTGGCGGTTGCCGGAGCCGTCACAGCGGCTAACGATCAAACTCAAATCCGTGCTCTGACAGGATCGGGTCGCAACGTTCCTCCACGGTCTGCTGTACAGTCGACCCCTGGATGTAGGCTTGCTGTAGCTGCTCAAGGCAATCTGCCACCTCGGGCATCCCGTTTTGTCGGGCTGCCTCTATTTGCCCACCAATGAGGTCGGCCATCCAGGACATGTACATTTGGAATGCTGGGTCGATAGTAGGGGTTGGATCCGGGGTGTGAGCCGGGTCCTGAGTCGGCGTAGGGAATGGAGTGCCGGCCGGGATAAGTATGGTCTCCACTAGAGACTCACAGGACTCCGGATTGTAGGCAAGCTCCCGCTCTATGACTGTTCCTGAACCGCCCATGCCGGAATGGGTGTAGCTGCAGCCATCGTCGCCTACCCTTGTACCTACGACTATCCTGCGAGATACGATGCTATTGGGTGGTGGGGTTGAGTAGGGATAATGAACAACGCTATCGCCCTCTAAGGTCAGGGGAGTTGCGGTTGGCACGGGAGTCGGAGTAGGAGTCGGGGTAGGTGTAAGTATGGGTGTGGGCGATGGGGTCGGGGTCGGAGTGGGAATCGACGTAGGTGTAGGACCTGCCGTGCAGGCAAGGGTCAGGATGATGAGTGTCGCTGCTAGTAGGCGTTTCATATTGCTCTCCTTCATTGTAAGCCTCCGGCCGATTCCATGGAAGTTTCAGATTGCCGCAGCACTCCAAGCCCGCTCACGCCCTTCGACGGGCTCAGGGTGAGCGGGCAACGCTCCGCTACTCCCAATCGCCATTGCCCAGCCGCGGGCAAAGGTGCTAGAATCGGATTCGGCCTGTCGCAGGCCGTGGTGGGCGTGGCCAAGCTAGGTTTAAGGCGCCAGGTTGTGGCCCTGGAGATCGAGGGTTCAAATCCCTCCGCTCACCCCA